>JBHHZE010000066.1:0-15462 GCA_046757925.1 Gemmatimonadales bacterium | reverse complement strand
CAATCGTGCCTACGTTCACATGCGGCTTCGTACGCTCAAACTTTTCCTTCGCCATCGCGAAATCCCCTAACCCTTGACTTTGCTGATGATTTCTTCCGCTTTCGACTTGGGTGCCTGCTCGTAATGAGAGAACTGCATCGTATATGCAGCACGGCCCTGACTAAGTGAACGCAACGTCGTCGCATAGCCGAACATTTCACCCAGAGGTACTCTCGCACCGATCAGCTGCGCGTCACCACGCTGCGTCATCCCACCGATCTTACCACGCCTACCATTGATATCCCCAACAACGTCACCCATGTAGTCCGACGGCGTCACCACCTCGACATCCATCATGGGTTCGAGTAGCACCGGCTGTGCCCGCTCGACACCCGCTTTCAATGCCATAGAACCTGCGATCTTGAAAGCCATCTCATTGGAATCAACCTCGTGGTAGCTACCGTCCACGAGTTCAACTCGTACATCGACCACCGGATAGCCCGCTAGAACACCGTTCTCCAGTGCCCCCTTTACACCCGCCTCCACCGAACCAATATACTCCTTGGGGATGGCACCGCCGACGATCTTGTCTTCGAAGACAAACCCGTGACCGGACTCGGCTGGCTCTAGGTTGATGACGACATGCCCATACTGCCCGCGTCCGCCCGATTGGCGGACGAACTTGCCTTCAACCGACTCCACCCTCCGCCGAATCGTCTCACGGTACGCTACCTGGGGTCTTCCGACATTCGCGGCCACACCGAACTCCCGCTTCATTCTCTCCACCAGTACCTCCAGATGAAGCTCACCCATCCCCGAGATAATGGTTTGACCCGTATCCGCGTCGGAACGCACATGGAAGGTTGGATCTTCCTCAGACAACTTCTGCAGCGCCGCCGACAGCTTGTCCTGATCGGCCTTTGTCTTCGGCTCGATTGCCACCGAGATCACAGGCTCAGGAAATCGCATGGTCTCCAGTATGATCGGATCGCCTTGGTCACACAGAGTATCGCCCGTGGTTGTCTGCTTCAACCCGATCGCCGCTGCAATATCGCCGGCTCGAACTTCACTGACCTCTTCGCGTTTGTTGGCGTGCATCTGCAACAGCCTACCCACACGCTCCTTTCTACTCTTGGTGGAATTGTAGACATATGAGCCGGCCGCCAGAACACCCGAGTAGACTCGGAAAAACGTCAATTTCCCAACATATGGGTCGGTCGCGATCTTGAACGCCAGAGCGCTGAACGGTTGCCCATCGTCTGCAGCACGTTCAACAAACGTTTCATCGTGGTGTGGAAGGTGGCCCTGGATGGCGGGCACGTCGGTAGGACTGGGAAGGTAATCTATGATGCCGTCGAGTAGACGCTGAACACCCTTGTTCTTGAACGCAGACCCACAGAAAACCGGTATGAGGTCACCGGAAAGCGTGGCTTGTCTGATGGCACCGCGGAGTTCATCTTCGCTGATCTCTTCACCCTCGAGATACCGGCCGAGCAGCTCTTCATCGTGCACCACAGAGGCTTCCACCAACTCGTGCCGCAGTTGAGCCACCTTCTCCAACAGAGCGTCGGGCACCGGACGTTCTTCCCATTTTACACCCTTGGAATCCTCGTCATACACCACCTCAACGCTACGCACCAGATCGACTAGCCCCGTGAAAAGCTCGCCCGAACCCAGCGGATATTGTACCGGAAATGCCTTTGCACCGAGCCTGTCCCGCACCATCCCGAGGCACCGGTCGAAGTCCGCTCCCACACGATCCATCTTGTTTACAAACACGATCCGCGGCACACCATACCGATCGGCTTGGCGCCATACCGTCTCGGTCTGAGGCTCCACGCCGCCGACGGCGTCCAGGACTGCGACAGCACCGTCGAGCACTCTCAGCGAGCGCTCGACTTCCACGGTGAAGTCCACATGTCCCGGTGTATCGATGATATTGATCTGATAAACCTCATCTAAGCGTTGCCATTCGCAGTACGTCGCAGCCGAGGTGATGGTTATCCCTCGCTCCTGCTCCTGCTCCATCCAGTCCATTGTGGCAGTACCTTCATGCACTTCGCCCAGCTTGTAGGTACGCCCGGTGTAATACAGAATACGCTCCGTAGTGGTAGTCTTACCGGCATCGATGTGAGCCATGATCCCGATATTCCGAATCCTGGCGAGCGGTGTAGTTCTAGTACTCATGTCCACTTATATACGTCTCGCATGCACGTTACTTGTCTCTCAGTTTGTCGTTACCACAACCGAACCCACCTATCGCATTTTGGCAGCGAAAAAGCGGGGCGACCGTCGTCCGTCATATCGGACAGGTCTCGCTCCGCAGCCGTCCGGGAGTTTGTCTCCCTGCGACGCAGGATCCCTTGAAGCAGGGCCCCGGAATTGTCGGTTTAAAGTTTCAGGCTACCAGCGGTAGTGGGCGAAGGCACGGTTCGCCTCAGCCATCCGGTGTGTATCCTCCTTCTTCTTAATAGAACTGCCCTCGCCCTTGGATGCCATAATCAATTCACCAGCCAGGCGCTCCGACATCGATTTTTCGCCCCGCTGCCTGGCATACTGAAGGATCCAACGCATAGCTAACGCAGTTCTCCTATCCTGCTTGACTTCAACCGGCACCTGGTATGTAGCGCCACCAACCCTGCGACTCTTCACTTCCAACGTCGGCTTGACGTTGTTGAGTGCCTGCTTGAACACCTGGACACCGGGCTGGCCGGTGCGCTGCTCGATCATGTCCATTGATGTATAGAACACACGCTCCGCTATCGACTTGCCGCCGTTCAGCATCAAGTGATTGATGAACTTGGAAACGGTCTGGCTATCGTAGCGCGGATCGGCCGGCACTGGACGCCGCACGGCTCGTTGCCGCCGACTCATTTGGGCCTCTTTGCCCCGTACTTCGACCTGCCGTTGCGGCGGTCTTCAACTCCGGAAGCGTCCAGGGTACCACGAATGATGTGATACCTCACTCCGGGAAGGTCTTTGACCCTCCCGCCACGAATCAACACTATACTATGCTCCTGAAGGTTATGTCCCTCACCCGGTATGTAGCTCGTCACCTCGAAGCCGTTGGTGAGACGCACGCGGGCAACTTTCCGAAGCGCGGAATTGGGCTTCTTCGGCGTCGTGGTATATACGCGTGTGCACACGCCGCGCTTCTGCGGATTCCCTCTTAGCGCTGGCGCCTTTTCGGCCTTCTGTACGACTTTCCGTCCGTGGCGGACGAGTTGGTTTATGGTCGGCATCTCACCAGATCGACAGTTTTGACCCCTCCCCGGCGAGCGGGGAGGGGCAATTTGCTATAGACTGATAAAGTTAGATGGGCTAAGCGACTAGGTCAAGCCATCCTCACGCGTTAGCGTCGGCCGTGGGCTTCGGTGCGCTGATGAACGGGCTGGAGGTGGCCATCTCCTCACCCACGTCGGGTGGCGGCGGCGGCGGCTCGAATCCCTCGGGCGGCTCGATCTCGATCTCCGAATAGCGGTATATCCCGGTGCCGGCCGGAATAAGATGTCCGATGATAATGTTCTCTTTCAGGCCGAGCAGATCGTCCTTGGCTCCACGGATCGCGGCGTCCGTGAGAACGCGGGTCGTCTCCTGGAAGGAAGCGGCCGAAATGAACGACTGAGTTGTAAGGGACGCCTTGGTGATACCGAGGAGCAGCGGTTCGCTCTTAGCCGGGTTTTCACCTTGCCTGATGACCTGCTCGTTCTTGTCCCGGAAGGTGACCTTGTCAACGTGTTCACCTTCCAAGAAATCGGTGTCACCCGGATCGACCACCTTGACCTTCTGGAGCATCTGGCGCACGATGACCCCGATGTGCTTGTCGTTGATCCTGACGCCCTGAAGTCGGTACACCTCTTGTACCTCGTTCAGGAGATACTCCTGGACCGCCCTCGGTCCCTTGATTCTCAGGATGTCGTGGGGATTGACGGCACCTTCCGACAAGCGATCCCCCGCCCAGACTCTGTCACCTTCATGCACCCGCAGGTGCTTGCCGGCCGGCACATCATACACCTGCGGCTCGCCCTTTTCGGGATGAACAAAGATTTCACGCTTGCCGCGCTTTATGCCTCCAAATTTCACCACTCCGTCTATCTCGGAAATCGTTGCGGGATCTTTGGGACGCCGCGCCTCGAACAGCTCTGCTACGCGTGGCAGTCCGCCGGTGATATCTCTGGTCTTGTACGCTTCGCGGGAGATCTTGGCCAAAACATGGCCCGCAGAAACCTCCTGACCGTCCTCGACCGTAAGCTGGGCACCGCCCGGCATCACATAGTCCCGCACCTTCTTTTCCTTGCCGCCCTTCTTCTGAATGACCTCAATGTGTGGGTGCAGTTTCTTATCGCGATCCTCGACAATCATCCGCTGTCTCAAACCGGTTATCTCATCTAGTTCCTCCCGCACTGTTTCGTCATCCACGATATCCACCAACCGCAGGGTGCCCGAGACGTCAGTCATTATTGGATTGGTGTAGGGATCCCAGCTGAACAACAGCTCATCGCGTTCGATAGTCTGCCCGTCCGACACTGCCAGTACCGCCCCGATGGGCACCTGGAACCGGGAGCGGACCTGTCCGTCCTCTCCTTCGAGGATGAGTTCACCTTCGTAGCCCGTCACGAGCGTGTTGCCTTCGGTGTTTACAACCTGCAGCCGATTACCGTAGCGAATCACCCCCGCCAACTTGCTCTTCCGTGCCGTCTGTTCGGCAATCCTCGCAGCCGTACCACCGATGTGGAAGGTTCGCAACGTCAGCTGAGTACCGGGTTCACCGATAGATTGGGCAGCTATGATGCCCACCGCTTCACCGAGATCGACCATATCCATCGTCGCGAGATTCTGCCCGTAGCACATCCGGCACATTCCTCTCCGAGCTTCGCACGTCAGCACGGAGCGAATCCGAACGCTCTCTATGCCAGCACCTTCAATTGTGTCGGCTCTCTCCTCATCAATGATCTCACCCGCCGGAACCAGTAACCGCGGCTCTCCGTGCTCGTCCAATTCGTGAGGGTCGACCACGTCCACCGCGACTACGTTTCCGACGATCCGTTCGGCGAGCGGTTGGATGATGTCCTCACCTTCCTTGAGTGCGGCCACTTCCAACCAAAGAATCGTTCCACAGTCCTCCTCACTGATTGTCACATCCTGCGCGACGTCGACCAGTCGCCGAGTCAGATAGCCTGCGTCCGCGGTTTTCAGCGCCGTGTCGGCCAGGCCCTTCCGAGCACCGTGGGTCGATATGAAGTATTCCAGCACAGTCAGACCTTCACGGAAGTTCGACCTGATGGGGCTTTCGATGACCTCGCCCACGCCACCCGTGAGTTTTTTCTGTGGCTTGGCCATCAGGCCGCGCATACCGGCTAACTGTCTGATCTGATCCCTACTACCACGGCTTCCCGAGTCGAACATCATGAAAACCGGATTGAAGCCATCCCTTGACTTAGATAGGTTCGCGACCATAGCGCTTGCGATATCGTTGTTGGCGTGCGTCCATGCATCGATCACCTTGTTGTAGCGCTCTCCAAAGGTGATCTGTCCCGTTGCGTATGCCTTCTGGAACCGCTCCACTCGCGCGCTTGCTTCCTGCAGTATATCTGTCTTGTCCTCCGGGATCTCTAGGTCCTCGACGCCGATCGAGATTCCGCCCAATGTCGCGTAGCGAAATCCGAATGCTTTCAATTTGTCGAGGAATTCCACCGTCGCCGACAAGCCCGCCTTACTATACGACTCGAAGACGATGCTCGAGAGTTTCCGTTTGCGCATCACCGCGTTCTGGAATCCGAGTTCGGCGACCAGGCCCTGCGGCAGAATACTGTTGAACAGAACGCGGCCTGCCGTGGTTCGGATCCACTTGGCCTTCTGATCTTGGGCGCCCGCCGGCGGCACAAACCAGAAATCGATGGGCGTGTGAAATCCCAGTCGACCTGTAGCCACTGCAGTTTCTATTTCACCGATCGATCCGCAATGCCGCACGTCTTTCGCGCTGTCGATATCGCCCACTGTCTTCGTCAGGAAATAGCAGCCAAGCACCATATCTTGACTGGGTTCCGTCACTGGTTTGCCGTCGGCCGGCTTGAGGACGTTGTTACTCGAGATCATCAGTACTCGTGCCTCGAGCTGGGCTTCGAACGAAAGCGGGACGTGAACCGCCATCTGGTCCCCATCGAAGTCGGCGTTAAAGGCGGCACATACCAGAGGGTGGATTCTGATCGCCTTACCTTCCACCAGCACCGGCTCGAACGCCTGGATACCCAACCTGTGTAGGGTGGGTGCACGGTTGAGTAACACAGGATGGTCCTGAATGATTTCCTCTAGAATCTCATAGACCTCCGGACCTTCCTTTTCAACGATCTTCTTTGCTCGTTTGACGGTTTCCGCGATTCCCTTCTCCACCAGCTTGTGAATGATGAACGGTTTGAAGAGTTCCACGGCCATCGCCTTCGGCAGTCCACATTGGTGCAGGCGGAGTTCCGGACCCACCACGATAACCGAGCGCCCAGAGTAATCGACACGCTTACCCAGAAGGTTCTGGCGGAATCTGCCTTGCTTGCCTTTGAGCATGTCGGAGAGCGACTTGAGCGGCCGCTTGCCGCGGCCGCGGATTGCCTTGGACCTCCGGCCGTTATCGAGCAGCGCGTCCACCGCCTCCTGCAGCATCCGCTTCTCGTTTCGCAGGATGACCTCGGGAGCGCGATGTTGGATCAGCTTTTGCAGGCGGTTGTTTCTGTTGATTACCCGCCTATACAGATCATTCAAGTCACTGGTCGCAAACCGTCCACCGTCCAATGGCACGAGTGGGCGCAAATCCGGCGGAATCACGGGGATGACACTCAGAATCATCCACGCCGGATTGTTTCTTTCGCTCACCTCATCCCCGGAATTACGGAATGCATCCACTATCTTCAGCCGCTTTAGTGTCTGCTTCTTGCGGTGCTGACTCGTTTCGGTAGCAATACTCTGGCGTAACTCTTGGGCGACCTTGTCAACATCGAGCCGCTCGAGGAGTTCACGCAAGGCCGGCGCTCCGATATCCGCGTAGAACGCTGTGTCCCCCTCTTGTTTGGCCTTTTCTACAAGCGCCAGATACGTCTCCTCATCGATCAGTTCCTTCTCTTTTACCTCTTGCTCTCCGGGATCGATGACCACGTAGTTTGTGTAGTAGATGACCTTCTCGACATCACGCAGCGTGAGATCGAGAAGATTGCCCATCGGACTAGGCAGCGTCTTGAAGAACCAGATATGTGCCACAGGGACCGCGAGTTCGATATGGCCCATCCGCTCTCGTCGCACTTTGGAAAGTGTGACTTCCACTCCACACCGATCACATACGACTCCACGGTACCGGATCCGCTTGTACTTGCCGCAGTGGCATTCCCAGTCCTTCACGGGACCGAAGATGCGTTCACAGAACAGTCCGTCTTTCTCGGGTTTGAACGAGCGATAGTTGATCGTCTCCGGCTTGGTGACCTCGCCCCAGGACCACCATTCCCGCTGTCCCTGTATCACCAGCCTCTCCCGCTCCTTCGAATCCTTCGGTCCTCTAATCTCCTCCGGACTAGCGATCCTGATGTGGATGTAGTCGAAGCTAGATCCCCGCTGTTCACGTACGCTACGAAAATCAATCATCTTTGATCCTACTCCTCAGCGTGGTCGGTTGTGCCCAGCGTGATCTTGAGGCCGAGTGCCTGCAACTCCTTCACTAGAACATTGAAGGACTCGGGGATTCCTGGGTCGGGCAAGTTCTGTCCCTTGACTACGGCCTCGTACACACGACTGCGCCCGCTGACGTCGTCTGATTTGACTGTCAGGATTTCTTGAAGCGTGTGCGAGGCACCGTACGCTTCCAACGCCCATACCTCCATCTCACCAAAGCGTTGTCCCCCGAACTGCGCCTTGCCTGCCAGGGGCTGCTGTGTGACCAAGCTATATGGTCCGATGGAGCGCGCGTGGATCTTGTCGTCTACCAGATGAGATAACTTCAACATATATATGCTTCCCACGGTAACATCCGACGCAAAGGCCTCACCGCTACGGCCGTCACGTAGGCAACACTTGCCGGTGGGTACAAGGCCGGCTAGCCGCTGCAAATCGTGTATTGCTTCCTCGCTGTCCGAATCTTTCTTCGCTCCCAACATGCTGGCCAGTCCGTTGAGGCCCATGGATCTGAGGACCTCATCTCCTGCCAGAGCCTTCGCCTTTTTCGCGGCCTTGAGCCCGGCTTTGAGGGAGGCAATCTCTTCCTTCGAAACCCCCTCGTCGGCGGATTCGAGCCTGGCTTCATGGTACTCCTGCTGCAATCCGGCTTCGGCATGTTGCCGCGCCACAATCTCCTCTGCCGCACTGATCAGATAGTCACGCAGTCCGTAATAGAGGTTTCGGGTCTCTTGTGAAACAGCTCGTCCACTCAGGCGTTCCAGGTGTATGTTCGTCAGGCTCGCCCGATCGCCGTTTCTTGCGGGAAGTTTGCCCAAGTCAGAGAGCACCTGTCTTATCAACTCATTGGACAGGTCCGGTGGTGTCGCTCGTAGTTTGAGAGCGCTTCTCGCCCACTTGATGTTTGCAAGAGTGAGCACCAGTCCAATCTCGTTCTCCCGAGCACCCTGGAATACCGGTGTCTCGGCTTTGAAGCCCAGGATACGCGCAGCCCATCCCAGGTGGGTTTCCAACACCTGTCCGACGTTCATACGGCTGGGCACGCCGAGTGGATTGAGAACTATGTCGACCGGAGTACCATCGGGCAGAAACGGCATATCTTCCTCTGGGACAATCCGCGCTATGATGCCCTTGTTGCCGTGTCGACCGGCCATTTTATCTCCCACCGAGATCTTGCGCTTCTCGGCCAGATACACTTTGACCAGCTGAATCACGCCGGGGGGCAGCTCATCGGGCTGGAGGATC
This sequence comes from Gemmatimonadales bacterium, assembly GCA_046757925.1. Lineage (GTDB taxonomy): Bacteria > Gemmatimonadota > Gemmatimonadetes > Gemmatimonadales > GWC2-71-9 > JAZDCZ01. Next base: position 6,588 of record JBHHZE010000066.1, on the reverse strand, counting down.
TTGTCGATCTGATCCTCCGCTTTCTCTTCGATCTTGGCCCTCTCCTGCGCCGCCGCATCCACCGCCGCACGTATTCTCTCATTTGCCGTCTTCGATGCCACTCGGAGAGTCTTGAGATCGACGTCCGCGAGATTGACTTCCGCCAACACTTCCTTTGTAAGCTTTGTCCCCTCGCTGAAGAACTCCTCAATGGTACCGCTCTTCAGCATCACTACCACCTCTTGACCACGTAGTACGTCATGCAGCTCCTCGAACAACGCTGCACTCACTCTTGCCTTCTCTTCGTTCTCGAGCTGTCGAACTTCGCCAATCCGCTCTCCTCGATCTTTCTCTACGACTTGATCCTCTACCCGAGAGAAAATCTTGACGTCGATAACCACGCCTTCCATACCGGGAGAGACTTTGAGGGAAGAGTCTTTTACGTCCTTGGCCTTCTCACCAAAGATCGCAGTCAACAGCTTTTCTTCGGGCGACAACTCGGTTTCACCCTTTGGCGTGATCTTGCCGACCAGAATGTCCCCCGTCTTCACATGGGCGCCGATCCGTACTATCCCACGTTCGTCGAGATCGACTAGCGCCTCTTCGGCGACATTAGGGATTTCACGAGTAATCTCTTCCTGCCCCCGTTTGGTGTCGCGAACGTGCAGTTCCAATTCTTGGATGTGGATCGAACTGAAGGTGTCGTCCTTCACCAAGCGTTCGGAGAGAACGATCGCGTCTTCGAAGTTGTGACCATACCAAGGCATGAATGCGACCAAGACATTCGCCCCCAGTGCCAACTGCCCTCTGTCGGTCGCGTGCCCGTCGGCAATAATCTGACCAGCCTTCACTTCTTGTCCGACCTTCACCAGCGGGCGCTGATTGATGGCGGTATCCTGATTGGTGCGCCAGAACTTCTTCAATTGGAAACGATCGTGCTGCATCAGCCTGGCAAGTGGTTCACCCTTCCGACCCCGCCTGTTCATACCCGCATCGATGATGATCTCTTCAGCGCCCACCTTGCTGACTACACCATCCCGCGTGGCGATAGTCACCGAACCCGAGTCTCTGGCGGCCTTTTCCTCGAGTCCGGTACCGACCAACGGCACCTGAGGAAACAGCAACGGGACCGCCTGCCGCTGCATGTTGCTTCCCATGAGCGCCCGATTCGCATCGTCGTGCTCGAGGAAGGGAATGAGGGCCGCCGCAACCGAAACGAGCTGTTCCGGGGCTACATCCATGAAATCGATGCGGTCCGGTGACAGCAGTGGATAGTCATCACGTTTCCGGCAAAGCACGGCATCTCTGACGAACCTGTTACGCTCGTCGAGCGGCGCATTTGCCTGCGCAACAGCGTATTCTTCTTCTTCAGATGCCGACAGCCACTGTATTTCATCAGTGACCACTCCGTTCCGGACACGTCGATATGGACTTTCAATGAAGCCAAGTTCGTTGACCCGAGCGAACGTCGATAGACTCGTAATCAACCCGATGTTCGGACCTTCAGGTGTCTCAATCGGGCACATACGTCCATACTGCGAGTAGTGCACGTCACGAACTTCGAACCCAGCACGTTCTCTGGTCAGTCCCCCTGGACCAAGTGCGCTCAGCCGCCGCTTGTGTGTCAACTCGGCCAACGGATTTGTCTGATCCATGAATTGCGATAGCTGCGAACTACCGAAGAAGGCCTGAATGACAGCACTCACCGTTCGAGCGTTCACCAAGTCGTCCAGCGTGATCTTTTCTGGATCGTTGTTGATGCTCATCCGCTCCTTCATGAGGCGGGCCATCCGCGAAAGACCTACCGAGAATTGGTTGGCTATTAGCTCACCAACCGTACGAACCCTGCGGTTACCTAGGTGATCGATGTCGTCGGTAAAGCCCCTGCCTTCGGAGAGATCGAGGAGGTAGCGGATGATGGCAACGAAGTCTTCCTTTGTGAGAACGGTATGGTCCTCACTGACGTTCACCTTCAAACGCTGGTTGATCTTATAACGTCCAACTCTCCCCAGATCGTACCGTTTGGGATTGAAAAACAGTCGTTCGAGCGCAGCGCGCGCTGTCTCCAGATTGGGCGCCTCACCTGGGCGAAGCAGCGAGTAGATCTGTTGCAGGGCTTCGGCTTCGGATGAGGTGGGATCCTTGGCCAGGGTCTGCTTGATTACCTGCGACTCAACACGTGCAGAACTCCGCAACACATCTACGTTCGGCACCCCCGCCTTGATCAGTTTGTTCCGCAACGCCGTTGATATTTCTTTGCCGGCTGTTGCAATCACCTCCCCTGTTTCCGGATCCGGCACGTCGAACGCCAGAACGCGGCGGTCGTCTGCACTCTTTAACGCTGTCGGATAGTCATCGTCTCTGAGATCGACGGTTGCATACCGTGCAAATACCCTCAGTGACTTCACCCCTGCCTTGCGCAGCTCGTTGTAGCGATCGCTCGTGAGTTCATCACCCTCTCGTGCCAGCGGCTCGCCATCCTTGTCTTCGGGATTGGGGACCGCCTCTGCGACCAGCGATCCCAGTATTTGGCGGCGAAACTCCCGCTCTTCCAGTTTCTTAGAGAGGTTAGTCACGGTCGTAGCGTAAAACAGGCGCAAAATATCGCTCTGTGATCCATAGCCTAGCGCACGCAGCAAAGCCGTGGCTGGGAATTTCTTCTTCTTATCGATGTGGACATAGATGACGTCATGAATGTCGATCGTGAACTCAACCCAAGATCCCCGGAACGGGATTATCCTGGCACTAAAAAGCCGCTGGCCATTCGGATGGATACTCTCTTCAAAAACGACGCCGGGCGATCTATGCAGCTGCGACACGACCACACGCTCAGCACCATTGATCACAAACGTTCCCAGCGGAGTGATTATAGGGAGTTCCCCCAGGTATACTTCCTTCTCCAGAATATTCTTGGGGCGATGTACTTCGCCTTCCAGATCCTCGTTGATTACCAGTCGGAGCGTTGCCTTCAGGGAAGCCGAATAGGTCATGTGCCGTTCGATGCACTCGGTAGCGCTGTATTTGGGCTCGCCGAGGCTATACGAAACAAACTCCAGCGAGTAGTTCCCATTTACGTCGGTTACCGGAAATGCCTCTCGAAAAACCCTCTCCAATGCAACATCAGCCCGCTTGGCTGTTTCATCAGAGCGTAGCAAGGCCTTGAAACACCCTATCTGAATGTCGAGAAGGTGGGGCATGGCCATGCCCTTTTCCAATTTGCCAAACGAAATGGTCGGAATGCTCGTGGTCATATCATATCCTCAAAGCAACACAAACTGCCCCACCCGCCAAGCGTCGGCCACAGCGACCGGGCGACGGGTTTCGGGGCTTATTGAGCTCGCAGGTCTGTCCTTATCCGTAGATGCATACCACCTCGGTGAAGTCTGGCCAGCACGCCAGCCCGACGTATGGCGCCGGGCCGTAACGTTCGCCCTACTTCAACTCGACGGTGGCACCCTGTTCTTCAAGCTTCTGCTTGATGGCCTCTGCTTCATCCTTGGCTATATTCTCTTTGACGTTACTCGGCGCTGAATCCACCAGGTCCTTCGCCTCCTTGAGACCTAGCGACGTAACCTCACGCACAGCCTTGATAACCTGGATCTTCTTGCCACCGGCAGCTTGCAGAACAACCGTAAACTCGGTCTGCTCCGCAGCGCCGCCGTCCGCGCCGGCATCTCCAGCGACACCCGCTGCCGGAGCCACCGGTGCTGCGGCGACAGTAACGTTGAACTTCTCTTTGAACGCTTCGATCAACTCGGCCAGATCAATGACCGACATATTACCAATGGCGTCCAGGATCTCATCTTTACTCAGGGTCTTTGTTGCCATTTCTTCTCTCTCTCAGACCTGTGTTTCGGCAGTGGCGCGTTGCGCCTTGAGCGCATCCAAAACGCCAACCATCTGATATAAAACTCCGTTGAGCACACCAACCATCCCCTGGAGCGGGGATTGGAAAACGCCAGCTGCCTGCCCAAGTAGCTGGTCCCGCGAAGGCAAAACCGCAATCCTCTTGATCTCTTTGCTCGATATTGGTTGACCGTCGAGCAAACCGGCCTTGAGGGTCAGTCCTTCATGTTCCCGCTGGAAGTCGTTGAGCACCTTGGCCGAGGCCGCCGGATCGGCACCGGTGAAAACGATTGCCGTTGGCCCAGTTAGAACCTTGGTGTCGATCCCCGTAACGGTGGCGGCCTCGAACGCGCGAAGCGCCAGCGTGTTCTTGACCACCACATACTCACCACCAGCGGCCCGCAACTGTCGGCGGAGTTGCGTCATCGACTGCACCCCTACCCCGGTGAAGCTCGCGAGATACATGCTCGTTACACCGGACAAGCGTTCCGCTAGTCGCTCGACGACTTCCACCTTCCTCGAGTATTTCATCGGTAACCTGCCGTGTCTACGCGGACTCCCGGCCCCATGGTGCTCGAAAGCGTGACGGACTTGACGTAGGTCCCCTTCGCGGCCGTGGGCTTTGCTCTCACCACCGAGTCCATGAAAGCACTCAAATTGTCCCGCAACTGATGTTCATCGAACGATACCTTCCCGACTGGCGCATGCAGGTTGCCGGTCTTATCGACACGGAACTCTATCTTGCCGGCCTTGACTTCCTTCACGGCCTTCCCGACTTCCGTGGTCACGGTACCGGACTTGGGATTGGGCATGAGCCCACGAGGGCCCAGGATCCTGCCCAGCTGTCCCACCTTCGGCATCAAATCGGGGGTTGCAATAACAACATCGCATTCCAGCCACCCGCCCTTGATCTTGTCCACGAATTCCTCGCCCACGAAATCTGCGCTCGCCTCCTCGGCCTCCTTGGCCTTGTCGCCTTGAGCGAGCACCAGAACCCGAACGGTTTTGCCCGTGCCGTGTGGCAATACTACCGTACCCCTCACGATCTGGTCCGCGTGCCTCGGATCGACGCCCAGCTTGACCGAAACCTCAACGGTCTCGTCGAATGTTGCGAACGCTGAAGACTTGACAACGTTCAGCGCAGAATCGGGATCATATAATCGCCCGCGGTCGACCTTCGCCGCAGCTTCTCGGTACTTCCTTCCCACCCTGCCCATTACCCTTCCACCTCCAACCCCATCGACCGTGCTGTACCGGCGATAATCCTGGTGGCGGCATCGAGATCTCCCGCATTGAGATCGGGCATTTTTACTTCGGCGATCTTGCGCAACTGCGCCCGAGAAACCTTGCCAACCTTGACGCGATTCGATGTGGGAGATCCCTTCTCAATACCGGCCTCCTTGCGTAACAAGACTGCTGCTGGAGGCGTTTTCGTAATGAAGGAAAACGTGCGGTCTTGATAGATTGAAATCTCGACCGGTATAACCGTACCGGCCTGACTCTGCGTCTTCGCATTGTACTGCTTACAAAAGTCCATGATGTTAACACCATGGGGGCCAAGCGCCGTTCCCACCGGAGGAGCCGGGGTAGCCTGCCCCGCCGCGATCTGCAGCTTGACCACTGTAACTACTTTCTTTTTCGCCATTCTACTCCTCATTGCGCCGGAGTCGGAGCTCCAGCTCCCACTTGCCCGTGGTCAGGTCAGGCGCTATTGCACCCTGAGTTGCAAATAATCCAGTTCCACGGTAGTAGGGCGGCCGAACAAACTCACCGAGACTCTGACCTTGCCCTTTTCGTGGATTACCTCTTTAATAGTACCGCTAAAGTCCGAGAACGGGCCCTCGGCAATTTCCACCACCTGTCCAACCAAGAACGGGATTTCTTCCTTGGGCTCCTCTGAGTCGCTCTCGTCCTCGACACCCAGCAAGCGATTCACCTCGTCCTGCCTAAGCGGCTGCGGCGTCCATCCTTGACCTACGAATTTTATTACACCCTGGATGTTGTTGATGGTGTGGAGCGTTCTTTCGTTCATCACCATCTCCACCAGCACATACCCGGGAAAAACCTTCCGCTCTACCGTAACCTTCCTACCGTTCTTGATTTCGACCACCTGCTGCACCGGAACCAGAGCCTGGTGGATCTGCCGGTCCGCCTCAGGGACGGGATCTGATTGTATGTGTCGCTCAATTAGAGAGCGCACCTTGTTCTCGTGACCGGCCGTCGTCTGAATCGCAAACCATTTCAAGTCCATCTCTGTCCCTATCATCCGCCGAACAGCCGGCCGAGCCAATCGATGAGCAGCTTCGAAAACGCGAGATCCAACAAACCAATAACGGCGCCCACAATCAGAATGATGATAACGATCACAATCGTGGACTTACGAAGGTCATCCCAGGTCGGCCACGAAATCTTGTGAACTTCGGACCTGGCCTCCTGTACATAGGCCGCCGAACGTTGAGCCAGAGCCAGCAGCGGATGTCTCCATACCACCACGGCACTGCTGACGCCCACTGCCGCAACACTACCTATCACTAGACCAAGATTCACTACTTGGTTTCCTTGTGAACCCTGTGCGCCCCACACCGCGGACAAAACTTTCGCCACTCGACGCGCTCGGGATGCTTGCGTTTGTTCTTTGTGCTGGCGTAGTTCCGGCTCTTACAGTCGGTACATTCCAAAATGATCTTGTCGCGTGGCATTTAATACCTCGAGCCGACTGTAGGTGGCTCTATTCCAGTATTTTGGTTACGACTCCGGCACCGA
>JBHHZE010000065.1:0-15541 GCA_046757925.1 Gemmatimonadales bacterium | reverse complement strand
TGCTGACGATTCGACCTTCCAGAGCAACGTGCCGCTGCCGGTGGCGGGGGGAATCGGTTTCGCACAGGTGAGCGCAGGACAGTTCCACACCTGCGGCGTGGCGTTGGACGGGAGCACCTACTGTTGGGGTAGCAATCAGGACGGCCAACTGGCCCGGGACTCCATAGGCTTCAGTCTCGCCCCGCTATTGATACCCGGGGTGCCGCCGCTTACGGCGATTTCCAGCGGGGGGCGACACAGCTGCGGTCTCGCCGCAGACGGAACGGCGTTTTGCTGGGGTCGTGGAGCCGAAGGACAGCTGGGAGACGGTGCGACCGATGAAAGGGTTACGCCGGTGATGGTGCGGGGCGGGCTCAGATTCAACTCGATCTCCGCCGGGGGTTCTCACACGTGCGGCATGGCGACCGATGGATTCCTCTATTGCTGGGGTTCCAACCGCGACGGCGAACTCGGCGACGACACCCTGGTCGACCGTACCGTGCCGGCCCGGGTCGTGGGCCAGGCAGGCGTGTGACTGCGGCATAACACAGGATTTCCCAATTAAAACGAGCTTTTTTGGAGGCGAGGCTGACTTGACTGCGTTGCCAAAGAATATATAAATGGTATAGATATAAATAATATCATGTCACCTTTTCCGCTCTGATCCCGATTCCTGCGAGCGTTCGGCGCCCCGGTCGGCCCAAAGGCCCGTTGCCACAAGCCGCAGATCTACTGACGCGGCGGGTGCGGGCGCTCGTAGACCGGGTCCACGAGGGGAATATCCGCGAGGCCAGTTTATTGACCGGCTTGGCCTATCCCACCATCAGAGATCTCTACGTCGGGAGCACGGCAAATCCCAGTATCGAGACCTTGGAGCGCCTCCGTCGCCCGTACGGAGTGGAGTTCGCCTGGTTCACCGATCCCGAACTGCCGGATCAACAACCGCGGGAGGGCTGCAGGGGCCTGGTGCCACCAAAGCCTGGCAGTGGGGCCAGGCAGCGTGCGTTGCGGGAGGTCTTGGTCCCCTTCGGTGCGTGGCCGATGTATGTCGTCATGGACCGGCTCGAGCAGAGGCTGCGGAGTATGGCGGCGGGTCCCGAACGCCCGATCGTGGGTGAGGCATCAGGAGATGCGTTGACGTTCAGGCTCACGACGTTTTTGCTGCAGCCGCTGCTTGCGGCAGAAAAAATCGGTGCCGACTCAGTTGTGCTGACCCTGACCGAGTACATGGCCTGCTCTAGCGATCGACAGTATGGGCTACGGCGATCGTGGATCGCGCGTCTCCGGACGCTGGGTGAAACCTGGCAGGCCGTTCTCCAGGAGTTCTTGGCGCGTGGGGAATAACCGCAGAGTGTGTGGGCTTGCTTAGTTCTTATGCCTGAAAGTGATGCGGCCGCGGCTCAGATCGTAGGGCGATAGTGCGACTGTAACTCTATCGCCGGCCAGCACCCTGATGCGGAAGCGCCGCATTTTTCCGGCGATCGTACAGAGTACGGTGTGACCGTTCTCTAGTAACACTCGGAAGGTGGCGTTGGGCAGTACCTCCGAGACCTTGCCCTGAAGTTCTATCGCCTCGTTCTTCGCCATATCAGTTGTTCATGCGTCTGGCAGTGGTGCGACGGATCGTGCCGTCGCGATGTAGGCGGTCGTTCTGGAAAGGGTACGGGGCTGCCCGGATCTCATGCCCAGGCGGCCCCGGGGGATGCAGTGAGGCGGGAGATTCCTCAAGCCTCTATCTTGGTGACGTTTTCGGCGGCGGGTCCCTTGTCGCCCTCTACCACCTCAAACTCAACAGGCTGTCCCTCAGACAGCGAACGGAAGCCCTCTTCCTGGATAGCAGAGTGGTGTACGAAGCAGTCCTTCTCTCCATTGTCGGGCGTGATGAAACCATAACCCTTGCTGTCGTTGAACCACTTCACTTTTCCGGTGGTACGCATTTGCCCTACTCCCTCTTTGTTAGTTCGTCGGAGTCCGGCACAGCCGTACCAACCGACTACTGGTCGCGCGCGGACTCGAGCCCCCGCGCTTGGGCTACGGCCGATCCCTAGCGGCCGACTACTATCAAACCAACTAAAAAAAAGGACCTGTACGCGAAGCAGGTCCCACAACCTGTTCCAAATTCCAACATAGCTCCCGTTTCCAGCCGTGTCAAAACGTATCATCCGTGCCCAGATCCTACTTGGCCGCTAATCGTTCGAGAAAATCACGCTCGTCGGCACTGAGGCTGGCAACGCCGCTCTGATTGATCTTGTCTAACACCCGATCCAGCTCTTCACGGTTGACCGGGTGGAGATCTTTCTGGCTTATTTGAGACCAGCGCCTGATGTCGGTGCTTTCAACTGTTCGTGGACGAGCCGCGGGTGCTCGAGCTTTGGCTTGGAAGCGCGCCGCCGGTGACCTTCGCTCCCACCACTTGAGATACAGGAACCCTCCCACGAACCCGCCGAGGTGCGCGAGATGCGCAATGCCACCGCCTCGGCCGCTAAAGCCAGCGTACAGCGAGAAGACCGCCATCAAAACCACTAGTGTCCGCGCCTCAATCGGCAAGACCGCCCAGATGTAGATCTTGTCACGCGGCCAATACCGTGCGAAGCCGAGTAATACTCCAAACACTGCAGCTGACGCCCCAATGATAGCAACCCTCGGTGTCACGACCGACAGCATGGCGCCCATAATACCACTGGTAAAGTAGAGTCCTAGAAATGGGCGGCTCCCGAGTCGCGCTTCCAGGCGGGGACCGAAGAAATAGAGCGCCAACATGTTGAAGAAGATATGGCCAAACCCGGCGTGCAGGAACATGTAAGTCACGGGCGTCCACGGCTGGCTCAGCACGAGCACAGGTCTGAACACGAGCGGTGCCTCCGGGATCACGCGGAAGACACCGGTCAGCAAGAACATCGCGACATTCGCGTATACGATACGGGCTACCCACGGAGTCATAGCTCGAACGCTAGACAGTGGAATGGGTGAGCGCCAGACCCAACACCCATATCTACTTTGGTGGTTGAACGACCGCGCGCTGGATGATTACTGGATCCCTGGGCACGTTTGCGTCTCGGTTGTGTCTTGTCGTGGGCACCTTGCTGATGGCATCCACGACATCCATCCCTTCGGTCACCTCTCCAAACACCGCATACCCGAAGCTGTCGTCGGTCGGATCCAGATTGGGATTATCAGCCACGTTGATGTAGAACTCGTCGAGGGCGCTCTGTGGATCGTTGGTCCTGGCCATCGCTACGGTGCCACGTCGATTGAGTAGGCCGTTGTAGCTCTCATTCTGTATGGGCTTGCCCGAGCTACTCCGTTTGACGAAGTCGGCCTTGTAACGCCCCGCTTGGATCACAAAACCGGGTATCACCCGGTGGAAGATCAGGTCATTGTAGAATCCCGACTTGACGTGCGACACAAAGTTGGCCACGCTCACCGGGGCCTTCTCGCGGTCCAACCTTATCACGATCCGACCCATGTTCGTCTCGAGGACCACGGTGGGAATCAGCTCAGTTGCCGGCCTGCCGGTTTCGTCGCTCCTTGCAGCGCCACTATCTCCGCTGCAAGCGGCGCAGACCCCGGCCAGCACCAGCACTGACGAGACTCGTCTGGAATGTTTCATCGGGACTTCCCTAGCACGTTTCTATATGCGCCGTTCTCGCCCGCCGTGCAAGGGCGCGTGCCCGGTTCACATGTAACCGGGTCGAAAGTCTTTTGTGATTTCATACACGAGGTGTTCGATGATGTGACCGTAGGCCTCGTCAGGATCGTCGGCGGTCAGCCTAATATTGCCGTCCACAATCTCAAATGCTCCGACCGTCTCGGTGGCAGTGGCGGAGCCGCGCCACATGGCGTTACCGGATTCGGAGGAGATCATGGTGACGGTGAGGTGTACCGTAAGCATATCCTCCGTGTCCACAGATTCGGACAACCACGAACGCGGATCTACGGTAGCAACCTCGATATTTCCGCCAAATATCGCGGGCACATCGTACTCCTTGCCAAGCGCTCGCACAGCGCCGCGGTCTAACCGGTCTCGTTCGATCCTATTGAGTAACTCGGACAGTTCGCCGAGTTCCACCAGCTCCGCGTCGGGGCGGATTGCAAGCAGTTCGTCACCGAAATACTCGGTGGCGAGATCGTTCAAACTCCCCGCTGCCTGTTCAGAAGTGAAGGTCACCACGCCGAATCGCTCCATTTCGACAAGATCCAGGTTGGGCGGAACGAGTACCTTGGCCGAGCACGACACAAGAAGAAGGGTGACGAGGGCACCGGTAGAAATAGAGACGAGACGGCTTGGTGTCATGGCACGTACCAGCTTCGGGTTACCTGTCGAGCGCATGCGAGAATCGTACCGGTCTAGTCATCATTCTCGAGCCGTTCCAATGCGAACTGGAGTCGCTCTACTCGCTTGATCACGGTTAGCAAGTCTGAGTCGAGCTTCGCAGACAGCTGGCTGTCGACGGTACCGTAGCCCCTCATCTTACTGCTCATGCAGTCGTGTAGTTGAGTCCAAGCTGCCGAGAGCAGGGCTGCGATCTTGTGGCGGCGTGACACGATTTTTTCTGCCAGGTGAAAGCGCTCGGCCAGCTCGGTGAGTTGCTGGGAGATGCCCGCTATCTCACTTCGGAGCAGGGCGTCATGCTTGGCTGAGAGATCGTTCTCGACGCGTGTAAACACGCCTGTTGGCACCGATGCGTCCGAGCCTGCCAGGGCGTCAGCCAGCTCATCTGCCACCAGTGCGAGGCTGACGCTCAAGTGGCGATGTTGGGCCTCCGTTAGAAGCGTTCGATCGGGCATGCGAATACGACTCCTGTCAGTCCGGTTGCAACACGGCTGCGCCCTCTAGCCGACCTTCACGTAACGCTGCCAGTGCCTTGTTGGCGGCGGCGAGCGGATAAGCTTGTACGTGGGTTTGGACGGGTACCCGAGGCGCCAGTGACATGAACGCCTCTCCGTCTCTTCTCGTGAGATTGGCGACGGAGCGAATGCTACGCTCACCCCAAAGAATACTATACGGAAACGACGGAATATCACTCATGTGGATGCCGGCGCAGACGACGGTCCCGCCCGGAGCGACGGTTGTGAGTGCGGCCGGGACGAGGTCGCCTACAGGCGCGAAAATGATCGCCGCATCGAGTTCCTCAGGCGCCGGTTCCGACGACGAACCAGCCCATTCCGCGCCGAGCGCGCACGCGAACTGCTGTGCTTCCGAGTCTCCGGGGCGGGTAAACGCAAAAACCCGCCGGCCCTGATACCGGGCCACCTGTGTCACTATGTGGGCTGCCGCGCCGAAGCCATATATGCCGAGCCGGCCGGCATCACCGGCGGCGACAAGCGAGCGGTAGCCGATCAGTCCGGCACAGAGGAGCGGAGCAGCTTGTGTATCCGTATACGAATCGGGAACCGCAAAGGCGAATCGTTCGTCGGCCGCAGTGTACTCGGCATACCCGCCGTCTATCTGGTAACCCGTGAACCGGGCCCCAGCGCATAGATTTTCGCGTTCGGACGTGCAGTAGTCGCAGGTGCCGCAGGTGCGTCCCAACCAGGGCACGCCCACCCTGTCACCGGGTGCGAACCGTTTGACGGAGCCGCCCACCTGCTCGACCGTGCCTACTATTTCGTGCCCCGGTACGAGTGGCAACTTGGGCTCCGCCAGGTCACCATCCAGGATGTGTAGATCGGTGCGGCACACGGCGCACGCCTTCACCCGGATGAGCAATTCTCCAGGGCCGGGCCGCGGTGTAGGGATGTCGGTCAGTTCCAAATCATGACCCGCCTGCCTGAAAACCATCGCGCGCACTGGAGTATCGTCCCCTTTCGCTTGGGTTCAGGAAGCGGGTGGATTGCGCAAGCCGCCGAACTCGATCTGGGTCCCCATCCCCAATTCGATGGCTCTCCGGTAAACGTGTCGGGCCGCAGCGACATCTTGCACCGCTACGCCGAGCGATTTGAAGAGTGTGATCTCGTCATCGGACTTGCGTCCCGGGCTTTCATTGAGGAGAAGATCCCCGAGGTCCCCCACGATGTGCTTATCCGTAACGGCACCCTCACCTTTTGGTATCAGGAAATCACCGGCCTCGTGGAATGCGGATTCACGGTTGTCGACGAAGAGGCTCGAGTTTACGACCGCTTCGGTGTCCAGCTCTCGCGTTGCAGCGGTGTGGGCGCCAACAGCGTTGATGTGCGCGCCCGGCGAGATCCACGATCCCTGTAGCACCGGATCTGGCGCGGCGGTGGTCGTACAGATCAGGTCGGCTCCTCTGACCGCCGCTTCGGCGTTGCTGCAGACTGCGATATTCCGACCGTGTTGGCTCGATTCGCGGGCAGCGAACGCAGCTGCCCGCTCGGAGCGGCGGCTCCACACGCGTATGCGGGAAACGTCCCGGACTGTGGTCATTGCATTCAAGTGCGAGCGGGCCTCCACACCCGAGCCCAGAATTGCCAAGTCGTGTGCGTCTTCACGCGCCAGCAAGGCGGTTGCCAGAGCCGAAGTGGCAGCGGTACGGATGGCCGTGATCTCGCTCGCATCCAACAGGGCCATCAGCCGTCCGTCTTCGCTGTCGAACAGCAGTACCGCTCCCTGATGCGAATCGAACGGCGTATCCAGATTGCTTGGAAGTACCGTGATGACCTTGACCGCGAGCGTGTCGGTCGATGTCATGTAAGCCGGCATCAGTGCTAGAACACCACGCTGGTCCGGCAGTGCCATCATGGACCTGAGCGGTAGCACGGCGTCCCCCCGGGCAAGAGCAACAAAAACGTCACGCATTACAGCTATGCATTCATTCATGGGGAGCAGCAGAACCACGTCGGCTTGACTGACAACTAGCAGTGACATGCCTAATTGCGACCTCTCAACCGGTCAATATCACGGCGTTCTTTCTTCGTAGGTCTACCCTTGGTGTGAAAACTCGTTTCGGATATGTTTCGCAGCTGCAGGGCCACGGCATCCCGCTTGTGCTTTGATTCCGCTGTTTCTTCGTAGAGGGCCTGTGCGATCTTGGCGGACGCGCGGTGTTCTGAGAGTCCTCGAACAATCACCGTTTGTTCGAATACGCCTTTTCTGACGCGCAGCTTGTCCCCCACTTGTACCAGTTTAGCACGTTTCGCCCGTTGTCCGTTGAGATATACTTTTCCTCCGCCGATTGCCTTTACCGCCGCGGATCTGGTCTTGAAGAATCTGGCGGCCCAGAGCCATCGGTCGAGTCGGATGCCATCGGTCACCGTTCGAGCGTCACCGCTCCGGCCAGCGTGTCGTGGTGTCGCAGAATGAGGGTCCGGAGATACGTGCCGATGCGGTCCCTTCCCTCGAACCCGGCTGCGAGAGCGGCGGCTTGTTGCAGATCTGGGGGATTGTCACCGCTCGCGGCGAAGTCCCGGAGATTCTCATATACGCCGATCGTGAAGCAGTCCCAGGCCGCTCCCCCAGCGCGGGTGAACAGTAGGTTTTCATTGCGACCCAGCTGAGCGAGGTATTGATTTTCCATCTCGCGCTCACGAAACAGTGCATCGCGTTTTCCTGCGAGTGCGACGAACATTTCTACGTGGTAGAAGGCTCCCCGAGTCATGGTGGCCTCCATCTTGTCGAGAGGGGGACCTTTGGCGAAGAGTTCCTCCCGCCAGAGGACGCGTTGCCCGAGTTCGTGCTGAAACTCTGCCTCGCTCTTACCGGCCTCACGCGCTGCACGTCGCCGCTGTAGAACTTTCTTGGACGAGTAGAATTCGGACATGCTCCCGATCGGAAATATCAACATCAGATCCCAGTGATCGCCCTGACTGTGTCGCAACATGAAGGGCGGGTGGTCACTAGACGCTTTGTACACGGGCACTCTGTTCCTATACATCTCGATTACGTCGAGCAGTTGGCCCGGCGCCGCCTGGACGAGGAGTGTACGGTAGAGATACGTCGTATCCGCCTGTGTCGGGCTTACAGCTATAGCTGCCGCCAGTAGCACGATTCCCATGGGGTCTCCGGCCTGTGGTGGTATTTCTTAGCCAGTACTCGGTTGGAAGATCGCGCAACGAGTCGACCCTCGCAACGGACGGCTCGCCGGCGCACCTTGCATGGTGGCACTGCGGCTAAGTATCATCAGACCCGCGAGGACATCCCGATCGGAGATAGGATGCAGAGGGTTTTCAACCTATATCGGTCGTCCGTCGGCAAGAAAGTCATGATGGCTGCGACGGGCGTCATCTTTTTCCTGTTTGTTCTATTGCACATGTTCGGCAACCTGAAAGCTTTTTCGGGCGCCGAGAAATTCGACCACTATGCGGAATCGCTGCGTGAGATGGGTGCGCCGATACTCGGCCATGGACAAGCGCTATGGATCGTACGAGTCGTTTTGCTGCTGGCGGTTACCGTGCACGTAGTTGCTGCGGTGCAGCTCTGGCGGATGAGCAAGAGCGCTCGTCCAGTGCCATACCAACATGGGCTCGAACATGCGGCATCCACGTATGCGTCACGCACGATGCGGTGGGGTGGAGTGATAATATTTCTGTTCGTGGTGTATCACTTGTTGCATTTCACCACCGGCTCGGTACATCCTGATTTCGTGCCGGGCTCCGCTTATCACAACCTGGTGGTTGGGTTTCAGTCGTGGCCGGTGGCCGTCGCGTATATCGTGGCCATGTGCGCACTCGCAATGCACGTCTATCACGGCGTGTGGAGTGGACTCCAGACGATCGGGGCCAACCATCCGCGTTACAACCGGCTTCGGCGACCGTTCGCAGCGGTTGTGGCCGTGATAATCTTCCTGGGATTCGTGTCTATTCCGGTCAGCGTGCTGGCCGGCATTCTGACATAGGTGTTGGAGGCGAAATAATGGAGCTCGATTCCAAGGTTCCATCCGGCCCAATTCAGGAGAAGTGGGATAAACATCGCTTCGAGATGAAGCTGGTGAATCCGTCTAACAAGCGGAAATACGATGTGATCGTGGTGGGTTCGGGGCTTGCCGGTGCGTCGGCCGCGGCGTCGCTCGCAGAGCTGGGGTATCGGGTGAAGTGTTTCTGTTTTCAAGACAGTCCCAGGCGGGCTCACAGCATCGCTGCTCAGGGCGGGATCAACGCCTCCAAAAACTATCAGAATGACGGCGATAGCATTTGGCGACTGTTTTATGACACCGTGAAGGGAGGCGACTTCCGGTCGCGCGAGGCAAACGTATATCGCTTGGCTCAGATAAGCGCGAATATCATTGATCAGTGTACCGCCCAGGGCGTGCCGTTTGCGCGGGAGTACGGTGGGCTGTTGGCAAACAGGTCGTTCGGTGGTGCACAAGTATCGCGCACGTTCTACGCTCGCGGCCAAACGGGCCAGCAGCTGTTGCTCGGTGCCTACCAGGCCCTGGCGCGGCAGATAAGCGCCGGAAACGTACAGATGCATCCCCGCACCGAGATGCTGGATCTCGTAACCATAGGTGGCCATGCCAAAGGCATCGTCACGCGACATCTCGTAACTGGTGAGATCGAGGCACACACCGCGCACGCCGTGGTGCTGGCGACGGGTGGGTACACCAACGTGTTTTATCTGTCCACCAACGCCAAGGGATGCAACGTCACGGCAACCTGGCGAGCGCACAAGCATGGAGCGGCGTTCGCGAATCCGTGCTATACGCAGATCCATCCTACGTGTATTCCTGCCAGCGGCGACTATCAGTCGAAGCTGACATTGATGAGCGAGTCGCTGAGAAACGATGGTCGTATCTGGGTGCCGAAGGCGCAGGGGGACAAGCGACCTGCGGCACAGATCGGCGAAGCGGATCGCGACTACTATCTCGAGCGCATGTACCCCAGCTTCGGAAATCTCGTACCGCGTGACATCGCCTCGCGCCGCGCCAAGATGATGTGCGACGAGGGTCACGGTGTGGGGGAGCTGGGTAACGGGGTGTTCCTCGATTTCCGCGATTCCATACAACGTCTTGGACAAGACGTGATTGCCGATCGCTACGGCAACTTGTTCGAGATGTACCAGCGCATCACGGGCGAGAACCCCTACGAGGTGCCCATGCGGATCTACCCGGCGCCGCACTACACGATGGGCGGTCTCTGGGTCGACTACAATCTGATGGCGACTATCCCCGGCCTCTTTGTGATTGGTGAGGCCAACTTCTCCGATCATGGCGCAAACCGATTGGGTGCGAGCGCGCTTATGCAAGGCTTGGGCGACGGCTACTTCGTGCTACCCTATACCATCGGTGACTACCTCGCTCGGGCCGGGCACGATGCGATCGATGGTGATGGCGTCGACTTTCGAGAGTCGAAGCGAAAGGCTGAGGAGCGGAACAAGAGACTTCTTGCCGTAGATGGGAAGCGGACGGTTGACTCCTTTCATCGTGAACTCGGGCGCCTGATGTGGAATCAGTGTGGCCTATCGAGACACAGAGCTGGTCTCACCGATGCGATCTCCAGGATCCCGGAACTGCGGGAGGAATTCTGGGGCGATGTGCGGGTAACCGGGAATGGGGATGATCTGAATCAATCGTTGGAGAAAGCGGGCCGTGTGGCTGACTTTTTGGAGTTTGCAGAATTGTTGTGTCGGGATGCGCTACACCGGGAGGAATCGTGCGGCGCTCATTTTAGGGAGGAGTCGCAAACCGATGAAGGTGAGGCCAAACGGGACGATGAAAAGTTTTCGTATGTGGCGGCTTGGGAATTCAACGGACTCGGTTCGGAACCAACATTGCACAGAGAAGAGCTCGATTTCGAGTACGTGCCTTTGTCGCAGCGGAGTTACAAGTAATGGACATCATTCTTCACGTGTGGCGGCAGTCGAGTCCCCGTGCCAAGGGTGGCTTTGCGCGCTATGAGGCCAAGGACATAAACCCGCACGCGTCGTTCCTCGAAATGTTGGACGTCATCAACGAGCGTCTGATGGAGAAGGGCGATCTGCCGATTGCGTTTGAACATGATTGCCGAGAGGGGATCTGTGGTTCGTGCGGCGTCGTAATAAACGGGACTCCACATGGGCCGACGCGTGCGACAGCGACATGTCAGTTGCACATGCGTAGCTTCGATGACGGCGAGGAAATTTGGGTTGAGCCGTGGCGGGCGAGCGGCTTTCCGGTGATCAAAGATTTGGTGGTCGATCGTAGCGCCCTAGATCGCATTATACAGGCCGGTGGCTTCATCTCGGTTCGCACCGGCAGCGCGCCGGACGCCAACGCTATCCCCATCGGCAAGGAAGATGCCGATTCAGCAATGGACGCCGCGGCCTGCATCGGATGCGGTGCATGTGTGGCTGCCTGCCCCAACGCCTCAGCGATGCTGTTCACTGCGGCCAAGGTGTCGCACCTGGGACTTCTGCCGCAGGGTCAAGTGGAGCGGCTCGATCGAGTTCTCGACATGGTGGCGACAATGGACGCCGAGGGGTTTGGCAACTGCACGAACCATGGCGAGTGTGAGATAGCGTGTCCGAAAGAGATCAGCGTCGACTTCATAGCCAAACTCAACCGCGACCTGATCAAAGCGGCGGTGGTTCAGCATAGCTAACACCGGCGCCGCACCCGACAGCGTCCCGGTGGCCAGATCGCCGCGGTTCTGGACCAGCTTCGGACCCGGGCTGTTGTGGGCAGCGGCGGCAATTGGGGTGTCACACCTGGTGCAGTCGACGCGGGCGGGCGCGATGGCCGGGTTCGGTCTGGCCGGCGTGATCCTGCTGGCTCTCATCCTCAAGTTTCCCTTCTTCGAATTCGGCCCGCGCTATGCCGCGGCCACCCGCGAATCACTGGTGGAAGGCTATGCACGAATCGGCACCTGGGCGCTATGGCTGTTTCTGGCGATTACGCTGGTGACGGCATTGGTTTCCGAGGCGGCCATCGTTCTCTTCACGGCGTTCCTGCTGCGATTTGCGTTCGGTCTGGATTGGCCCTTAACCGTGACAGCCGCGTTGGTCATAGGCGGTTGCGGGATTCTTCTCTTGCTGGGCCAGTTCAAGGCGCTGGATCTGTCGGTCAAATTGATACTCATAGTGTTGGGAATATCCACGATAGCGGCGGCGGCAGTAACGATTCCCGAAACGGACTTTACAACGCTGTTCACGTGGCCGGCGACCCTGATCGGCCCCGTAGTCCCATTCGCTTTTTTGCTGGCACTCGTGGGTTGGATGCCTTCTCCGATCGACACCTCGGTGTGGAGTTCTCTGTGGACGCTGGCGAAAGATGAGAGCGAGAACGTGGAATCGTCGGTCGGAACGGCGCGATTGGACTTCCTGATCGGCTACCTCGGCACTGCTGTCTTGGCCTTTGCGTTCGTTACTCTGGGTGCGGGTGTGATGTTCGGGTCGGGCGAGGTGTTCAGTGCGCAAGGGACCGTCTTTTCAACGCAGCTAGTCGATCTTTACAGCGAGACTCTAGGCGTGTGGATGCGCCCGGTCGTACTGGCGGCGGTCATAACAACCATGGTTTCGACCGCCCTCACGGTAATTGATGGTTTCCCTCGGGCGATCGAGCGAACGATCGTGAACCTGAGAGCCGACGAGGCGGTCCACGGATCACTGCCGAATTGCGGCAAGCTCTACTGGACCAGCTTGATAGTGCTTGGGGGGGCCACCATAGTCATTCTCTGGCTATTCATCGGCAACCTGACGACTATGGTCGATTTCGCTACGATAGTGTCGTTTCTGACCGCGCCCATCCTGGGCTATCTCAATTTGCGTACGGTGACCTCTTCCAGGGTCGGGGAGCAACACAGACCGGGTCGTGCCATGCTGATTTGGTCGTGGATTGGTCTCATACTCCTCGGAGGTACCGGGTTGGTCTACTTGGTTTCTCTGCTTTCCTAGCCGGCTGATTACATGGC
Source organism: Gemmatimonadales bacterium (assembly GCA_046757925.1). Lineage (GTDB taxonomy): Bacteria > Gemmatimonadota > Gemmatimonadetes > Gemmatimonadales > GWC2-71-9 > JAZDCZ01. The sequence goes on along the minus strand of JBHHZE010000065.1, from coordinate 2,779 downwards.
TGTTCGCGCCGCGGTAATGACCGCACCCGGTGAGCCCGTTCAAGTTTGGGAATTCGATACTCCAAAGATGGAGCCGGGGTCAATCCTGTTGGAAACGGTTGCCAGTGAGGTGTGTGGCACGGATGTGCACTTGTATCACGGCAGGCTATCGGGTGTGCCGTATCCTATCATTCCGGGGCATGTGAGTGTGGGACGTGTGTTGGAGATGCGAGATCTCGATCGGGATGCGTTGGGGACGCTGTTGCGGGTCGGTGATCTGATCACTTTCTACGACGTATACGGAGTGTGCAACGAGTGCTGGTTTTGCACGATCGCGAAGCAGCCAAACCGGTGTCCGCAGCGGCGGGTGTACGGCATCACGTTCTCGGCCGAAGAGGGGCTGCTCGGCGGTTGGGCCGAGCAAATATATCTCAGGCCCGGTGTACGGACGATCAAGCTTCCGGCAGAACTGACCGCTGACGATGTGATCGGTGGAGGCTGCGGCCTGTTCACCGGATTCGGCGCCGTGGAGCGCAGCGGTCTCAGGCTGGGAGATACGGTGGTGGTGCAGGGATCGGGGCCGGTGGGGTTATCGGCCGCGGCGTTTGCCGTCCTCAAGGGATCCGGGCTGGTAGTTGTGATTGGGGCGCCGCGTGCCAGGCTCGAGTTGGCGACCGCCCTGGGAGCGGATGTCGTGATGTCGATCGAAACTGAGGAGGCTGACGCTCGCGTTGACGGGGTGATGGATCTGACAGGGGGACGTGGCGCCGACGTGGTTATCGAGGCGACGGGAAACCCTCGGGCCGTCGCGGAGGGCTTCGACCTCGTGAGAGATGGGGGCACCTATGTTATCGCAGGTCACTATACGGATGGTGGCGAAGTGATGCTCAACCCGCACCTCCACATTAACCGGCCGCACATCGACGTACGGGGACAGTGGGGTACCGAGTTCGGCCATCTCGTGCGCGCGCTTCGGATGCTCGGTAAGTACCGTGACCGGCTTCCGTTCTCGCGGGTGATCGGCGGCAGGTATGGTTTGAGCGAGGCGGATGATGCCTTGGCCGATGTAGCGGAGCTGCGAGTGACCAAGGCGATCATCGACCCGACCCTGGCCTCCTGATATGTGTCGCATGCCGGCAATGTCGGTCTTGGGCGCTGCGGTTGCCTCCCTCGTCTAGCTGGCCGCCCGATTGAGGTTGGCCGGGCCCACGACGCGGTTGCGTCCGCTTTCCTTCGCGGAATAAAGGCGTCGGTCGGCAACATCAATGAGAGTGCGAAGGTCTGATCCGTCATCCGGCATACTTGCCATACCTATACAGACCGTGACGCTCGATGCCTCGATGGATGTCCGGAGATCTTCGGCCTTGTCTGTGGCGCGGTCGACGGGAGTCTCGGGGAAGAGGATCACCAATTCCTCGCCACCGTAGCGTGCCACTATGTCGCTTCTCCTTACAGACTTCAGCAGCATCTCTGCCAGGACCCGCAGGACTTCATCGCCCACCACGTGACCGTATGTGTCGTTGAAGGTCTTGAAGTGGTCAATGTCGATCAGGGCCAACGAGAGCCTGCGGTTATAGCGCAGAGTCCGTGTGACTTCCGCCTGAGCGCGCTCATCGAAGAACCCTCTGTTGAGCAGGCCGGTCAGTGGATCTTTGGCCGAGAGCCAGCGAAGCCTTTGGGTGCGCAGCACCGCCACAGTACTCACCAGGACCGCGCAGGCCATGATCACCAGGCGAGTGTAGTTGTTGTTGAGATCGAAGACCCCATACTCGGACCGGGCAAGGTCGGGTGCCGTCAGATCCCAATGAACATCGACGTAGGCGGCCAGGGCCGCGTATTGCGCTATTGCGAGCCCACCCGCGAGCACGCACACACGGGGATCGTTCCGGAGGCTCGTGGCCGCGATGGCCAGTAGGTATATGCTGAAGAGCCCAACGCTGTTGACGGCAATTAGTGGCTGGCCGGTGAGCATGAAAAGCAAAAGGACTCCGCTTACAAGGCTGACGTCCAGGACGCCGGTTGCGAAGCCTAGAAAGCGCCTGAAATCCCGTCGCTTGGCGGCTACGAACCCCGGCCACGTGAGTGCCAGCGCTATAGCCGCAGCAGCCAGCGCCACCCGAGCGGCTGAGGCTTCAGGTTCTTGTATCAGCTGAATCACCGGCAGGAGAAACAAGACGAGTATGATCGCCAGCCGGACCTTGGCTATTGCCAGCTCCCCCCGGGATCCCTCATCGAGCACTAGGGGGTCCGGTGCCCTCCAAAACTTGCGCCAGCCGGTCCTGAAAACGCGCCGGGCTCGTTGGAATAATGCGAGTGTGGAGGCTAGAGCTCGTATCATGGTGTACCGCATCAAGTTAAGAGCCGTACCCGGCGCGGCAAGGAGCGGCGGGATGTCCGCCGACATGCTGATCTTGGACAACAGGGGAAGCACCTGCGGGCAGAAGACCTATCCTCAATCTCAACAATGACTTGTGTGGTATGTGAATGTCTGACGATCGATCTTCCCAGGCCCTAGCGCCGGATAACCTGGATCTCCATGTTACTGCAGTTTAGCCGAGACTGGGGTTTGTGATGGACATTCTGGGGGGTCTCCAAAAATCGCTGTCAGATCGCTATGCCATCGAGTACGAGATCGCGCGTGGCGGCATGTCGATCGTATTCCTCGCGCGAGACTTGCGTCATGATCGGCCTGTCGCCATCGAGGTGCTCCGGCCCGAATCGACAGTGGCGATTGGCGCCGAGCGGTTCCTGCGTGAGATCCGGATCGCAGCCTCGCTCCAACATCCCAACATCGTGCCTC
>JBHHZE010000064.1:0-16171 GCA_046757925.1 Gemmatimonadales bacterium | reverse complement strand
ACGGTCGAGGACGGTCGAGGACGGTCGAGGACGGTCGAGGACGGTCGAGGACGGTCTACGCCGGATAAACGCTCACCTTGAGGCGCTTCTTGGTCTTGTGCTCGAACTTGACCACACCATCGATCAGCGCGAACAGACTGTCGTCGCTGGCGCGACGCACGTTGGTGCCGGGATGGAACTTGGTACCACGCTGCTTGACGAGAATGTTGCCAGCACGCACAACCTGCCCGCCGAATCTCTTAACACCCAGAAACTTGGGCTTGGAATCGCGGCCGTTGCGACTGGAACCTACACCCTTCTTATGAGCCATTCAGACCTTCACTCCGGTGATCTTGATCTCCGTAAACCCCTGCCGGTGCCCGGTCTTCTTTCTGTAGTTCTTGCGCCGCTTGAACTTGAAGACGAAGATCTTGGGTCCCCTGCCATGTTCAACTATCTCGGCAGTAACCTTGGCACCTTTGACCGTCGGCCGGCCTGTCTTGACCTTCGTCCCGTCGCTGGAGAGCAGCACCTGGTCGAAGGTCACCTTCGAGCCCGGGTTGCCCTCTAACGTTGGGACCCGAAGCGTATCGCCCTCGGCGGCCTTGAACTGCTGGCCGGCGGCCTTGAATATGGCATATGGCATAACCGGTAACCTTACCTAGGATCATGCGCTGGATCAAGGGGCGATGGATGCGTCGCCCCTACGCCACGTCGTATTCCCCCGTCACATCCCGGCCCGCGGGCTGCGAGACGAGGCGGAATTCGTCGACCGGGGTGACCGGATCGTCTCGTATCTCGAGTTCGACCCGGGCCAGCCTGCGCATTTCCTTTGCGAAATCTCGCTCCTTCTCCAGCAAATAGAGGGCCACCTCCGGGTGCAGCCGGACGGTCATCCTCTTCTCCTTCTTCTCGTGGGCTACCCGGCGCATCGCCCGCTCCAGGCGGCGCGCCACGACCTCGGGCCGGAACGTATGGCCGGTGCCTTTGCAGTCGGTGCAGCGCATGGTCATGCTGTCCCTAAGTGAGGGCCGTACGCGCTGCCGAGTCATCTCGATCAGCCCTAGATCGGAGACCTCAAAGGCCCGGGTCCTCGCCCTGTCTTTGACCAGATGGGACTTGATCTCCTGAAACACCCGTTTGCGGTTGGCCGCAATCTCCATGTCGATGAAGTCGATCACGATGATACCCCCGATATCACGTAGCCTGAGCTGGCGCGCGATCTCGCGGGCGGCATCGAGGTTCGTCTTGAGGATGGTGTTCTCGTGATTCTTCTTGCCCGTGTAGCTCCCAGTATTGACATCGATCGATACCAACGCCTCGGTCGGTTCTATGATGAGATAGCCCCCGCTCGGCAGATCGACGCGTCGCCGAAACATCGCCCTAATCTCGTCTTCGATACCGAACTTGTCGAACAGCGTTTCGGAACCGTTGTACACCTCGACCCGCGATCGCAGGTCCGGATCTACCTGCCGCAGATAGCGGTGGATCTCCTTGTATATCGTCCGGGAGTCGACGAACAACCGGTCGACCTTGTCACTGAACATGTCGCGGATGATCCCACTGGTGAGCGATGCCTCGCGCTGCACCAACGCGGGCACCCTGTTGCGCACGAAATGCGCCTTGCGGCTGATCTTCTTCCACAATCCCAAGAGCGAACGGATCTCTCGCTTGACGAGATCTTCGGTCAAGTCCTCGGCCACCGTTCGCACGATCACGCCACCCGAGTTCTTGGGCAGGAACTTCGCAACCATCTGCTTGAGACGCTGGCGCTCCTCGCGGGAGGCGATCTTGCGGCTCACTCCGATCCTGGATGCCAGTGGCATGTAAACCAGGAACCTCCCGGCTAGGGAGATCTGTGCCGTGACGCGTGGTCCCTTAGTGCTTATCGGCTCCTTAGTCACCTGCACCAGGAGCGACTGGCCGCGCTTTATGTGATCTTCGATCTTGGGAAGGTTGCGGGATCCGCGGCGGCCCCGACCGCGGCCGTTGCCGCGGTTGTTGCCGTTCTCATCGTCTTCCTCTGCCTCTATCAAGTCCGAGGAGTGCAGAAACCCGCTCTTCTCACTTCCGATGTCGACGAAGGCAGCCTGCATTCCCGGCAGTACCGCCTCCACCTTACCGAGGTAGATGTTACCCACCGAACGGTGGACGTCGGGACGATCGACCATGAGTTCAACAAGGTGATCGTCCTCCATAATTGCCACGCGCGTCTCGCGCGGGCTCGTAGCCGAAATTAGTATTTCTCGCTTCAAGTTTGGTTACCTCTGCCCGAGCAATGGCTCCCGCCGCGGGATAGTCCCCCGACGCGAGCGCTGCCTCGAGCTTGTGAATTCTGATGAGTGGCACCTGGCTCTTGTCGAGCTCGAGGGCCACCTGTAGTACTTCTGTTGGCTTTACCGAAAGCCCGTTCGCGGTCGTGAGTTCGAGGATGATTTCGTCCCCTCCTACCACCGCGAGTTCATGTACGAGGGGTCTAATGTCAATGTCGCGCCGCCGTCTCTTCCGCTCTCGCGTAATCACGGAGGACGGCGCTGCCATGAATCCCGCGGCACTTTGGGTGAGAGCGCCAAGCCTTGTGTCGAACGGCGGGTTGGGGAAGTGCGCCACGTAGACACTGCGTTCGATTTGCACCGCGAGGGACTCGACCTTGTGAGGCATCGCAGCCGCGACGGTGAATGCAACGCCGGGAGTCACGTGCCGATTCAGACTGTCCAGCAGATGCGCCAGAGCGTCGTTCGACCACTCCCCCGCCAGTTCGACATCGATCCACTCGCTGTCGGACGTCCAACCCAGTGCCAGCGGCGGACCCGCAGAGATCTTGGGACGCGGCGAGTAGCCTTCCGTGTACAGGATCGGCAATTCGGCGCGTCTGATGGTGCGTTCCAACTCTCGCAACAGATCGAGGTGCGAGATGAAGCGGACGGCATCGCCCTTGGTGTAACCCAACCGAACCGTCGTCCCGGGCACCCCTTGCAGTAGTCCGGTCGCCGGTTCGGGCTTGGGGGTCTCAACCGGCGCAGCCAAGATATTACGCATCGCTTGGAAGTCGCATACTCCACACGCCGTGCAGCGTACATGCTTACACTCGTCCGTCTCGCCCGCTTCGTACGCCTTGTGACGCTCCTTCAAGAAATACTTGCGCTCGATCTTGTAGCTCACGATCTCCCACGGCAGTTCCTCATCTTCACCGATCTCCCTGAACGTGTCCGACAGGGTCAGACCGTTTTCCGCGAGAGCCGCATCCCAAACCTTCCAGTCGCAATGTTCGCCCCATCCGTCGAATCTTGCACCGTGTCGCCACGCGCTTTCGATGACATTCGCAATTTCGCGCCCGCCCCGCGAGATGACTCCCTCGATCGCAGTATCCGCGCTCTCATGATGGCGGATTTCAACACCTCGTCCCCTGAGCCGGCGCTTCACCCACTGGAGCTTGGCCCGCGTGTCGTCGATCGTGTCCTGACGCTCCCACTGAAATGGAGTATGTGCCTTGGGCACGAAAGGTGAAAACCCGAGCGTTACCTGCCGTCGTCCCGGATGTCGCTTGAGGATGCCTTTGATTTTTTCCACCAGTTGCGCCAGCTCCTCGAAATCGTCTTCGCATTCGGTTGGATGACCGATCATGAAGTACAGTTTGACACTGCTCCAACCAGCTTGCATAGCGCGTTCCACGGCGGAGAGGATGTCCTCTTCGGTGATGCCCTTGTTGATCACGTTGCGGAGCCGCTGGCTCCCCGCCTCGGGCGCAAAAGTGAAGCCCGACTTGCGCACGAGGCTCACCGCCTCGGCAAGACCGACGCTGAACTCGTCAGCCCTGAGCGATGGTAGGCTCACACCCACCCCGCGATCCACCATTGTGCGGCTCATGCGGTCGGTGAGTTCGACGGCTTGCGAGTAGTCGGCCGTGGAGAGCGAGAGCAGCGAGACCTCCTGCCAGCCGGAGTGCTTGATTCCCTGCTCTGCGATCTCGACCGTTTCGTCTACGTCGCGCTCGCGTGCGGGCCGGTAGAGATAGCCCGCCTGACAGAAGCGGCAGCCCCGCATGCAGCCCCGCATTATCTCGATCGGAAGCCGGTCGTGGGTGGTCTCGGTAAGGCTCACGACCATCTCGCGCGGGTGATCTTCAGCTCTGAGCACCGGTACCTTGCGGGCCACAACCGGGAACGGTGTTCCCCGGGGCGCGTCCTGCCTTGGCCGCGCGGTCCTGCCACGTTGCGGCACTTCGTAGAGCGAGGGCACGTAGACCCCCGGGACTTCCACGGCCAATTGCTCCAGGAGTCGCGAGCGATGTTCGCCGTGCCTTTTCCAGTCGTCCACCAAGTTCAAGATTTCGGGTAGCGCGTCTTCCGCGTCACCTATCAAGGCCGCGTCAACAAACGGCGCCAGCGGCTCCGGGTTGGACGCACACGGTCCTCCGATCATGACCAGCGGATCTCCCCCTCTGCGATCCGCCTGGCGCAGAGGAATACGCGCGAGGTCCAGCACGTTGAGCACGTTCGTGTAGGTGAGTTCAGACTGGAGTGTGAAACCCAGGACATCGTAGTCCTCGACGGGATGCTTGTGTTGCAGGCCCCAGAGCGGGATGTCGTGCTCTCGGAGTTGCTGCTCCATGTCGGGCCAGGGAGCGTAGACACGGTCCAGCAGCCAACGTGGATCGCGGTTCACTATGTGGTAGAGAATCTGGGTGCCGGTGTGGCTCATCCCGACTTCATAGGCATCGGGATAGCAAAGCAAGAAGCGGACTCGTGCCTCGTCCCACTTCTTGGGGCTCAGTCCTAGTTCGTTTCCAACGTATCTATTTGGTTTCGAGACGAGCGGTAGGATCTCTTGTGACAGGATCCTATCGAACGACTCCGGTGTCCAGCTTGTCATGGCTGGATAAGTATAAGTGGTGTGGTGATTTACGTCAAATGGATTGGTGGAAGACGGTCGAGGACGGTCGAGGACGGGCAAAGACGGTGGAGGACGCCGTGTGATGGCACTTCCAGCCGGAATCCTTGTACTATGAATCATGTTCTCCATCAGACTACTTGCTGCTATTCTCCTCCTGTCCTTGCTGCCGTCATCGGTCGAGTATCTCCTTGCTCAACAGACCTATCGTTTCACCGCCAGTTCACGAGCCGATCGACTGTGGCCAGTGCGCGTGCACATCGAGGGGCAATACGCGACCACCAACGACGAGCTCTTGGTATTGATCACCCGCGTCGCCCTCATGGCCGATGACACCGTGCCACCCATGGCTATCGAATCGATACGTATGAGCTTCTCGCCGAGTGACAGTAGCACGAGTTGGGTGCGAAGGCCCTACAGTGCGGCGCGTCTGGTACGCTGGGCCGCACTGCCCGGCGGTGTCATGTACACCGATACCTTGGCGATGCGCGTGCCGTTCACTCGGGACGCCTGGGGCCGGTTTCGGATGGTTTTCTCGGTTCACGATGCCCACCGCGGCATTCTGGGAACTGCGTGGGCAAGCGGACCCGGCTCAGTGCCAGGAGGGTAGGTATCGCTTCTCTCAGACGGCTGCCTTTCCCCGCCCCCCACTTCTCACGCAGGATACTCTTGAGAGGTGCCGTAGTGTGGCTCGGCACGCGTGCCGCACTCTTAGCTCTAGGAATCAGTCAAGTCGGCTCAGCAGGGTCGCTCGGCATCGTGACGCTCGCAACAGCGCTTGCCACAGCCGATTCGAGGTACCTGGGTGAACGACTCTTTCTCGCCAACTTGGGTGTCCCATTCTCACATCTATTGATTCTGTCGGCTGCGCTGCCACTCGTGTTTGAGTTCGCCCTGAGCTTCCTTATCTGACCATGACCTGGACACTGGCGGCGGAGTCAATTGGAAAGTCGCTCGGTCGACGAACCGTTCTGACCTCAGCAGGGCTCTGGGCCTCTCCCGGGAAGATCACAGTGCTCCTCGGACGAAACGGCAGTGGCAAGACCACTCTCGTCAAGATTGCCGTCGGTTGGCTGAGACCGGACTACGGTGTGCAAGAACTTCACGTTGGAAGATCACTTTCGTGCCGTCCAACATCACACACACAATGCGCGAACCGCCGAAGCCATTGACACTTTGCGGCTCCACGATCTTCTGAGAAGAAAGTCGCGTACTTTCTCGGGCGGTGAACTCCGCAGGGCCGAACAGGTTGCTCGGCTACGCGATCGCCATGTGGCTGGGTATCATCTCTGGACGTTCGGCGTAACAGCTAGTCCCGATCACTCGCGGCGCGCGGCCGCTTCACTACTATCCCCTGAATACCCTGCCGGGCTAGCGCATCGTTGAACGCCGTCAGATCATCCTGCAACAAGCGCTCAAACTCAGCACGATAGGTCAGCACGTCGTTGTGCAACAACTCTTTCACCTCCAATTGCTGCGTCGTGGGTGCGAAATCGGAACTCGAAACGCGCCCCGCAAGGTAGGTGAGTTGCCGCATCAGTTTGGCCGGCCACCTCACACCGTCCTGACCTCTCCCTGTCTGGCGCAGCTGATAGAGGTTTTCCTCGAACGCGATGAGCTTCTTATCGAACTCTTCGGTCGTAGTGCGTACCGCCGAGTCATTCTCTGCTGCTGCGAGTACTCCCTCGAGCGAATACAGCTGGCTCCTGACAGACTCTACGGTATTGATCATCTCCGCCACGGAATTGACGTCATCGCGCAGGTCAACCATCACCTTGGTCTGAGCTGCTATATCCACTTCAGTACCACCCGAATGGGGGTCTTTCTTGATCGTCAGCGGCTGGCTGTACTCTCGACCGTTGATGTTGAGATTGACGGTGTAGGCGCCTGGAGGAACCAGGACGCTGAGCCTCCCTACACCAGGCGCGGCACGCCAGCCCTGCTCGCCCACCTTGATATCGCTGGCGTAGAGGGGGCTGGTCCGTAGCTTTACCTCGGTAGAACCGTCGTAACGCAGATCCCACCAGACGCGATTGATCCCTACATCGGTAGAACCTTTCATCGTGCGCACGGTATTCCCCGCGCCGTCGACGATCTCGATCTCCGCGTCGCCGTCCGACTCCGACTTCAGGTAATAGTTGAGCGACGCACCGTAGGGCGGATTGGTGCCCGCCGACGGGTCACTGGAGGCGGCAAACGGGGCCACGGTACCACGGAACCGGTATGCGGCCCGCGGTTTGAACAGATGTGCATCCGCAAGAGCAACGTCGTCGGTAAACTGCTGTAAGGGTGTGATATCGTCCAATATCCAAAACCCGCGCCCGTATGTTGCAACGACCAGATCGTTGAACTGCTCCTGGACAGTCAACCAGTATACCGGCGCATGCGGCAGATTGGTCTGCAGCGGCTGCCAGTTGTCACCGTCATTGAACGACACATACAGCGCGTTCTCGGTCCCCGCGTACAAGAGGCCACGGCGCACCGGATCTTCGCGTACCACGTGCGTGTAGCTCAAGGGACTCTTGGGGATCCCGCTCGTAATGAGTTTCCACGACTTACCGAAGTCGTTGGTTCTGTAAATGTGTGGGTCGCGGCCGTTCGCCTGGTGGAAATCCACCGCCATGTAAGCGGTTGCGACATCGTAACGAGACGGCTCGATATTGCTGATCGTTCCCCACGGCGGTAGGTTCTTGATATTCTTCGTAACGTCAGTCCACGTTCCCCCACCATCCCGCGTTACGTGGACCAGTCCATCGTTGGTGCCCGCCCAGATCACACCGGCCTGAACGGGCGACTCGGCGATCGCGAACACCACGCCCGCATACTCGACACCGATGTTGTCCGGGGTGAGGCCGCCCGAGATCCCCTGCTTGCTTTTGTCGTTGAGCGTCAAGTCGGGGCTAATGACCTGCCAACTCTGTCCGCCATCGGTCGTCACGTGAACATACTGGCTGCCGGTGTACACCTTGTTGTGATCGTGCGGTGAGATCGTGAGCGGAGGCGTCCAGACGAACCGATATTTCAGGTCCGCCGCCGGCCAACCGATGGTACTCTTGGGCCAAACTTCCACGTTCTGCACTTGCATGGTGCGCAGATCGAAACGCGTTACGATTCCGCCGACCGCGCCCGATCCGGATGCGCTCGACCAAACGATGTTCGGATCTTGGGGATCGGGCGTTGCCCAACCGCTTTCACCACCACCCACGCTGAACCATTCGCCGCGTGGGATCCTGCCAGCGGCGCCTCCAAACCCGCCGAAAAACGTGCGGCTCGGCCCGCGCGCCGACGGACCGTCCTGCCGATTGCCATACACGTAGTACGGAACGCGATTGTCAACCGTCACGTGGTACATCTGCGCTATGGGCAGTTGGATCCGGTTCCAGGAACGACCGTGGTTGATAGAAATCCCCACGCCGCCATCGTTGCCGACGATCATTCGATCGGCGTCGGTGGGATCGATCCACATATCGTGGTTGTCACCGCCGGGCCTGTTCCCGCGCGACGCGGTGATGGTGGTTGCTCCGCCGTCGATCGTCTTGTTGAACGACGCCGAGAGGAAATAGGCCTCCATGTCGTCGTCGGGAGAGACGAGCACGCGAGTGTAGTAGGCGGTTCGCCCGGCGAGATTGCGATCGTAACTGACGAGCCGCCAGTTGTCACCGCCGTCATCCGAGCGCCAGAGTTCGCCGTTCTCGGTCTCCTGACCGTGCCATGGCACGCCGTCTCCGGTTTCTATCAGGGCATAGACGCGTTCGGAATTGCTTGGAGCCACGGCCAGCGCGATCTTGCCGACAGGCAGTTGCGGAAGGCCGTGACCCGACAAACGGTTCCACGTATCGCCACCGTCCCGCGACATGAAGATCCCGCTTCCCGGTCCACCGCTCTCCCTGCCCCACGTGTGGATCACGATCTGCCACATTCCCGCAAAGAGAATGCGCGGGTTGTTGGGGTCCATCGCTATGTCAGCCGCGCCGGTATTCTCGTCGACGAACAACACGCGCTCCCAGGTAGCACCACCGTCCTTGGTGCGGAACACACCGCGTTCCTGTTGCGGACCGTAACTATGTCCCTCTGCTGCGGCGAACACGACATCCGGGTTCCGCGGATCGATGACTATGCGACCGATCCGCCCGGTCTTTTCCAGTCCCATCAGGGTCCAGGTCTTGCCGGCGTCCGTAGACTTATAGATTCCCGCCCCAAGAGAGATGTGGCTGCGGATGAAGGACTCGCCCGTACCGGCCCACACGATGTTGCGGTCGGACGGTGCCACAGCCAATGCCCCGATCGATGCAACCGGTTGGTCATCAAAAATCGGTTCCCAATGCGTGCCACCGTCGGTGGTCTTGAAGATTCCGCCCGAAGCCGCTCCGGCATAGTAGACTGTCGGATCCCCCGGAATACCTGCCACCGAGATCACACGATTGCCGACGGGCCCTATGTGCCGGTACTCCAGTTGGGAGTACCAACTCGGGTCGATCTGCTGCGCATGGGTTCGTGAGGGATAGGCCAGCAGGAATACTGCTGCACCGATAAGCGGAAACGCTGTTGCTCTATGCATCGTACTCTAGCCTCCGAAGATCCTGTACTCTCGCTAAAGTCCACCTCAGACCACACAATCGCAAGGCCGTGGGCTGAGGGCTTTGCTGGATGGTCACGTCTCGATCTCGCGCTCCAACCTTATGAGTAGGACCGGTACGTCGAGTCGACCCACCAGGCGCGCGCCCACGCTCCCGGCCCACATCGCCGACACGCCCTTGCGGCCGTGGGTCGCCAACACGATCAGGTCCACCGACCCTTCGCTCGCGAGCGCCGCTAGCTCTCTGGCAGGATCCCCCCGCAGCACCACCGTGCGGACCGGTGTGACGGCACTCTTCAGTCTAGTGCCGAGCCGCCGGAGATATTCCATTGCCTCTGAAACTTCGGTATCGAGCAAGGCCTCGGCAGCTTTGGGAAGCAACCGTGTTGCGGCACCAGACATCCCCGATGCAGTCTCCACTGTGGGGACTACCCTCGCCAATGTGATCTCACCTCCGCCTGTCACCAACTCCGCCGCAGCGTCGAGGGCCGCTTCGGCCGAGGCATCGCCGCTCAAGGGAACCAACACGTTTTGCACCGAAAACGTGCGCGAACGGGGTTGTGGAAGCGTCGGCATCACCAGAACAGGGACCTTGCGACTGAAGAGCACCTGTTGCGCAACGCGACCGGAGATGAAACCTCGCACTCCTTTGCCACCGTGGCTACATAGGATGACCATGTCGGCCTCCAATTCGCTCACATGGTCGGTAATCCCTTTGGCCACGGCGGTACCAGGTGAGTGAACGTGGATCGCAGCCTCAACTCCGCGATCCGTCAGCCAGCGCGCCACTTCCGATAGGTACGCTTCCGCCTGAGCGACATCTTGGAGGTGTGGCACACCGTGCACCTGGGCGGGCGGACGCTCTTCCAAAACGTGTAGCAGCGTTACGCTGGCACCGAACTGCGCGCCGAGTGTCGCAGCCGCCGGAAGCGCCGACTCGGCGAACGCAGAACCGTCGAGTGGGACCATGAGATGCTCGAGCATCCTACCCTCCTCCGACCGTCAAGCGGTACAGCAAGAACAAGTTCAACGCGACGATGAGCGATGTCACTCCCCAAGCGATAGAGGTTGTGATCTTGTGATTGACTAGCGCGCCCATTATCTGCCGTCGCATCGTAAACAGCACCAGTGGCACTAAGGCGAACGGTAACCCGAAGCTGAGTGCTACCTGGCTCAACACCAGTGTCGAGGTGGGGTCGAGCCCGACGCCTATCACAACCAATGCCGGCACCATTGTCACCAGCCGCCGCAGCCAAATCGGGATCGTTCTATGAAGGAAGCCCTGCATGATCACCTGACCGGCCATCGTTCCGACTGTGGCTGACGAGAGGCCAGCCGCCAGGAGCGACAGTGCGAAGACGGTGCTGGCAGCTCGTCCCAGCAGCGGTGTCAGAGTGCGGTAAGCTTCTTCGATAGACGCGATTTCTTCCAGGCCCTGCTGGTGGAAAGTCGCGGCAGCCATTATGAGCATGGCGCCGTTCACAGCGCCCGCGATCATCATTGCGACTACCACATCGATGCGCTCAAATCGGTAGATGCGCCGTGCCCAGCCCGCGTCACGTGGAACTATGCGACTCTGCGTGAGAGCCGAGTGTAGGAATATCACGTGCGGCATGACCGTCGCCCCGAGAATGCCGGCCGCAAGCAGGACGCTTCTGGTTCCCTGGAATCTCGGTACAATCGCGTGCATCGCGGTATCGGCCCAGTCCGGCCGATCCAGCACGGTCTCGATCAAATACGATACCGCTATCACACCAACCAACACCGTGATGACCGCTTCCACCGGTCGGAACCCGTAGCGCTCCAGGGCAAGAATGAGCAGGGTGACTACGCCGGTGATCAGTGCCGCGGGAAAAAGCGGGATGTGGAACAGCAAGTTGAACCCGATCGCGGCTCCCAAGAATTCTGCCAGGTCTGTCGCGATGGCCACCAACTCGGCGATGACCCACATTCCCCAGACAACCGGGCGCGGGAAGTTATCTCTGCACAGCTCCGCCAAGTTGCGGCCGCTGGCTATTCCGAGTTTCGCCGAGAGGGTTTGCACCAACATCGCCATTAGGTTGCTGGCGACGATCACCCACAACAGGAGGTAGCCGTAGTGTGCGCCGGCCTCGATGTTGGTCGCAAAATTTCCGGGATCAACATAGGCAACGCTGGCAACGAACGCAGGGCCGAGAAACGGCAATAGCCGGGCGAGCCGACCTCGCTTGCTCTTGCCGTCCAGCACCTCTACGGCACCTGCCACGGTACCGTGATCTAGAGGACGGATTTGGGAAGTAGGTGAATCGTGCACTGTTACTCTAGCTCATGTGGCCGGGCAGGTTAGCAGCTATGCTTGCAACGGCACCCCGTCTAGCGTCCCATACCCGTTTCATATCGTTTGATTCGAGACTGAATCCTTCCGGCCAATGAAGTCATTCCCGCAAGTTCGGCGATTCTATATGCCTGTCGTGCGGTAGCGAGAGCTTTGCTGAACTCTCCATTGGCCGCGTATGCCACCGCTAACACATCGAGGGTTTCCGGATCTCCGCCCGGTATCACTCTTCGGGCCGCTTCGGCCAGCCGCACCGCCTCATCTGCGTTCCGTAGCGTTGCCGGTGTCGCAGTCGCCAGCAGCATGGCGAGGCGTGTCGCGATCCTGTAGTCATACGGTGCGTTGGAGAGTCCATCCCGATACCGGGCAATAGCCTTCGCATGATTCCCCATCTTCTCGTAGAAACCCCCCAACGTCAGATATGCGTCCGGTACCGCCGGGTCCAGTTGCCGGGCCCGCTCCAGATCGTGCAGTGCCTCCTCCCGTCGATTCATAGCGAAGAGCATCGTACCCAGGTGTCTGAGTGCAATGGGGTAATCGGGCCGCTCCGCAAGTGCCACTTGGAACTCCGCCACCGCCGAATCTGCCTGCCCACCGTATTGCAAGGCAAGCCCAAGATGGAAATGGGTCTCTGCATCGGAGCGCGCCGCGACCGCGCGTTGAAACTCCCTACGTGCGAGATCGAACAAGCCGGCTTGGGTGTAGGCCTTGCCACGCCGCAGGAACCAATAGGTGCTCACGCCCTCACGTACCAGCTGCACGTAGATCGAGTCGACCAGCGGTACCGCCTTCAGGAACTGGCGTGCACGGATTGATGCGAGCGCAGCATCGGCCTCGCGTTGATTCCGCCGGTAGAGTTCTGAAAGGAGCCCATACGCGTCGCCGTATCGGGGGTCGATCTTGAGAGCCTCCACGATGTTGGTTTCCGTCGCAGCCATGTCTCCCCTAGCCAGTGCGATGCGCGCCAGTCCCAAGTACGCGTGCGGTTCCTTTGGATTGGCCTTCAAGGCACGCACGAAGTTCTTCGACGCACCATCCAGATCTCCCACATCCTCCATGGCCTGCCCGTAGCGCACCAATAACGGCGCATAGTCGGGGGATATCTCGCGGGCTCGCTCAAACCACTCGATGGATTCTGACGATCGGGCACTGCGCATGGTCACGGCACAGAAGTAGGGCCATCGGACATCGTGCGAATCCAGGGCGTAGGCTTGTTTGTAGGCTCGAATCGCATCGTCGGCCATGTTATGGACGTCGAGATTCATAGCCAGCTCGCCCCAGGCGGCGGCCGAACGTGGATGCTGCACGACATCCCCTATGAGTGCCGTAATCTTGGAAGCTACCTGCGGCTCTACCGCGCTCAGATCCGGGTCGGGTATTGCGGCGACCGGAACGTCCCGGCGCAGCCCAAGGAACAGTATGACTCCAACCAGCAACACAACGGCGGCGGAGGCTACCACAGCGGCTCGGCTGCCACCCAGCACTCTGTTGTCAGACATCCAGCTTAGTGCCTCGACCTCTCTCGAGTGTAACGATCCGATCGACACCCGCCACCGTAAAGGATTCTCTCATTCCGTCGGGCCAGCGAACCACTATGCTGTCGATCGAAGTTGCGCTTCCCAGTCCGAAATGAACCCTCGGGTCGTTGGTCGAAAGATAGCTGTATCCTCGGGTGACGTAGCGGTACAATCGCTTTTCACCCAACGACACAGTGACCACCGCACCGATCGCAACGCGATTCAGTTCGGGGATCAACGCTCTTACAGTAAGCCAGTGTCGATCGCTCGGTGAATCGTTGCGGAAGAGGCGAACCTCACCTCCCCCGTTTGTCACTAGAAAATCGACGTCCCCGTCGTTGTCCACGTCCCCCGCAGCCAGACCTCTGCTGTTCGATACATCTTCGGAAAAGGCAGGGAGGTTCGCGCTGACGTCGCTGAAGTGACCGTTACCATCGTTCTCGAACACCTTGTTGGGCTCGGCGAATGGATCCCAATAGTCGGAGCCTGCGCCCAGCGCCATCATCGGACCCCGTAAGACGCGGCCGTTCACCAAGAGAATGTCCTGATCACCATCCTGATCGAAATCGACGAGCACTGTGCCAAAACCGGTGTACGGTATGCTCGGTCCAGCAAGGCCGGCGGCAAACGTGTCGTCTTCGAACGCATACTCGCCGCGGCGGTACAGCGTATTGCTCTCACCCTTCAAGTGACTCACGAAGAGATCGGCTTCGCCATCGTTGTCGACGTCACCGAGAGCCAACCCCATGCCCGCTTCCGCCCTGCCAAGAGAGTTGACGGCTGCGCCCATCTCCAATGCCCGGTCTCCGAACGTGCCGTCGTGTTGGTTGATCCACAGGTGATTGGGTTCACCATCGTTCGCAACGTAGATGTCGGGATAAACGTCTCCATTCACATCCACGCTCACCACACCCAAGCCTTTGGAGGATCCCATCGCGACGCCTGATGTCCGCGACACGTCGCTGAACGTGCCGTCACCGTTGTTGTGCAACAGAACGTCCGCAACTCCCGCGTAGAAGGGGGGGCCACAATAGTCCTGCCTACCTCCGGCGTCCGTGCAGGTGACCGTTGTATCCAGCAGTACGTAATTGGCAACGTAGATATCGAGAAAACCGTCGAGGTCAAGATCGAAGAAGACCGCCGACGAGCCCCACTTGTCGTTCGCTACCCCTGCTCGCTGCGAAATATCGGTAAAGGTGCCATCACCGTTGTTGCGATATAGCGCGTCCCGCCCGACATTGGTTACATAGACGTCGACGTCGCCATCGTTGTCTATGTCGCCCGCGGCCACTCCCATCCCGTAGCCTGGATCACCCAAACCCGACGCTTCGGTGACGTCCTCGAATGTTCCATCCCCGCGCTGGCGAAATAGACGGTTGCGTAACGGATGTGAGTTGGTACCGCGCTCGGCACCGCTCACCACGTAGACGTCGAGGTCTCCGTCGTTGTCATAGTCCAGAAATCCACCCCCGGCCCCTATGATCTCAGGATAGTAATAGCTGCCCAGTTCACCCATCTGGTGAATGAAGTGCAGATTCGCCCGCTCGGTTATGTCGGTTAGTTGCGAGGCGTGCGATTTGTTTGACGCGGGTTCGGCACGGTTGGAGGAATCGCAGCTCAGTATTGCGAAACACCCTAGGAGCAACTGCAGCGTAAGGCGGGCTTTCCTCTTGCGGTTCACACTGCCTGCGCCAGAGTTCCCATCAGCTCCCTCGCGATTACGATTCGCTGGATCTCGCTCGTCCCCTCCCCAATCTCACAAACTTTGGCATCGCGCATCATGCGCTCTACGGGATACTCGGTGGTGTAACCGTACCCACCATGCAACTGCACGGCCTTCGTCGTGGCACGCATGCACAACTCAGACGCATAGAGTTTGGCCATAGCGGCGGCGCTTGTATGGGATTTGCCGTTCTGGTATAGCCATGCAGCATGGTACACCAGGTGTCTTGCCGCCTGGATCTCCGTGGCCATATCGGCGAGCGCAAAGCTAACACCCTGGAACGAATTGATCGCGCGCCCGAACTGTTTTCGCTCGTTCGTATACTTGAGGCATTCGTCGAGCGCGCCGGCGGCGATCCCAAGAGACAGTGCCCCGATTCCTATCCGGCCGGAGTCTAGCGTCACGAGAAAATTGATGAACCCCCTACCTACCTCACCGAGTACGTTTTCTTTGGGGACTACGGCATCTTCCAGGATCAATTCCCTCGTGTCCGACGCCCTCCACCCCAACTTGTCTTCCTTCTTGCCCGCACGTACACCGGGGATCTTAGGCAAGTCAGCAGCGTGTCCGACACCGACCTCCGCGGTTTTCTCCAGGTCGATCGTATCTTTTGTGACGATGAACGATGTGATCCCGCTGGTACGCTTGTCGGGATTTCTATCGGTTCGGGCCGTAACGAGAAAGATCTCACCCACACCGGCGTGTGTGATGAAGATCTTGGAGCCGTTGATCACGTAGTGGTCGCCCTTGTCCTCGGCGAACGTCCTCGTTCCACCGGCGTCGGACCCTGCACCGGGCTCTGTGAGACCAAATCCACCCATGACGCGTCCCGACGCCAGCAGCGGTACGTACTTCTCTTTCTGTTCCTTCGTACCGAACTGCACGAGCGGAGACGTGCCTAGGGTGGTATGTGCGGACACCGTGAGCGCGTGACTCGCATCGACCTTGGCAAGCTCTTCGAGCGCGATGATATAGGACAGATAGTCCAGACCCGCGCCGCCCAGCTCGGCCGGCCACGGGATCCCCAGGAGCCCAAGCTCACCCATTTTCTTGATATTTTCCCAGGGAAAGGTGCTGTCGAGATCGTGCTGGCGCGCCACAGGTTGGATTTCGCCTTGGGCGAACTCGCGCACCAGCTCCCGCACCTGGTGATGCTCGTCCGAAAAATAGGG
>JBHHZE010000063.1:0-16192 GCA_046757925.1 Gemmatimonadales bacterium | reverse complement strand
CAGCCCAAAAAGCCACCTGGGATGGGGCCGATCGCTCCGGCGCTCCTTCCTGGGCCCTCAGAAGTTGTGCGACAGTTAACAGCAGTAACACATAGAGACCGGCTCTACCCATTTCTCACCGCCTATCATGCTGATCGGTGAAGGGACCAACGGGTATACCCCATGGACGTCCTCTAGTGCCGCCCCGCCCCACCGTCGGTTGTAGTAATCACCCCGACCATGTTCCGATCTCTCACCAGCCTGTTGAACGCAGCAAGATCGGTGTCGAGCACCTGCTTGAGTTCGGCCTGGTACTCGAGCATGCGGGCCTTCAAGACATCGTGCACTTCCCGCTGCTGTGCGTTGGGCGCGAAATCAACCGAGTTCGCCACGTCACCCGCCAAGACCGACAGCTTGCTGTACAGGCGATTGGGGAACCTGAACGACTTGGAGTCGCCTTCGGCCGCAATGGGTTGCAGTATCTTGTCCTCTACGGCCTGGAGCTTGGCGTACAGCGAGTCGGCGCCTCTGACCACTACCGCTGCACCGTCATCGCCATCCAGCGCATCTTTCAAGTCGTTGAGTTGCTTCTTGATCCCTTCTATGTCGTCGATCATGCCCGCCGTGGTCTTGATGTCGTCACGCAACTCCAACTGCAGCGCCACCTGCGCCTGGATGTCAGCCACCGTCCCCTCGGAACGCGGGTCCTTTCTTACGACGAGCTGTTGCGTGTACTCGGAGTCGCCAACGGTCAGCTTGGCCGTGTATGTGCCCGGCGCAACCATTATCCCCTGGAATCCACCACCTGTCCCCCAACTCAGGATCGGGAACCAACCCTCGCGCTCCCACGTGGTGCGGAATCTCTTCTCTTCCACGACATGCGGATTGCCGGGCGGCTTCGTGCGAAGCCTGGCCTGTTTGACGGGCTCGTGGCGCAGATCCCACCTGACACGGTTGATGCCCGGACGCTTGGTGCCCTCGAGGGTTCTTATGGTTTCACCGCGGTCGTTCAGTATCGAGACCTGTACCTTACCTGTCGGCTTGCTCTTCAAGTAGTAGTTGATATACGCCGTTGCGTTCCCCCTGGGACCACCCGTCACGCTGTGCATGCGATACGCCGGCCGCGGTTGGAACAGGTGCGCATCAGATGCCAGCACATCGTTGGTGAGCTGCTGGAGTGGCGTGATGTCGTCCATGATCCAGAAACCCCGCCCGTACGTCGCCAGTACCAGGTCGTTGAACTGCTCCTGAACGACCATGTGGTGGACCGGCGCATGCGGCAGATTGTTTTGCAGCGGGAGCCAGTGCCGACCGTCGTCGAACGACACGTAGATCGCGTTTTCGGTGCCCACGTACAGCAACCCCTGGCGTACGGGATCTTCCGCGATCCAATGGACGTAACTGAACACGCTCTTAGGGATATCGGAGCTGATGGATTTCCAACTCTTGCCGTAGTCGGTTGTCTTGTAGATAAACGGGTCGCGGTTGTTCATCTGATGGAAGTCGACCGTGATATACGCCGTACCCGCGTCGTACCTGGAAGGCTCGATGTTGCTCACGGTACCCCACTCCGGCAGATCGGGGATGTTCTTGGTGACGTTGGTCCACGTGCCGCCGCCATCGCGCGTCACGTGTACCAGACCGTCGTTGGTGCCCGCCCAAATCAGCCCTGCCTCCAGCGGCGACTCGGCGATCGCAAACACGAGTTCCGCATACTCGACGCCGATGTTGTCCTTGGTCAGACCACCCGACGAAACCAACTTGCTCGGGTCGTTGGTGCTGAGATCGGGACTTATGATCGTCCAGCTTTCCCCGCCGTCGGTAGTTTGATGTACGTACTGGCTCCCCACGTACACCTTGTTGTGATCGTGCGGCGAAATGGTAATCGGGAACGTCCAGTTGAAGCGATATTTCACCTCGCCGGCGGATGCACCGTAGTCGGCTTCCGGCCAAACCTTGACACTGCGCACGAAACCGGTACGGTAATCGACCTTGGTCAAACCACCCATGTAGCTCCCGCCCCACACGATGTTGTGATCTACGGGATCGACCACGATGAAACCGCTTTCACCGCCCGCGGTGGGGGCCCACTGTGACGGACCGCGCCTGAAGCGTCCGCGACCCAAGCCCTCGGTACTGGGCCCCTTCCAGCTTCCCCTGTCTTGCATGCCACCGTACACGTAGTAGGGGACCTGATTGTCCACGGAAACGTGATACATCTGCGCGTCCGGCAGCGCTATTCTGTTCCAACTCTTGCCGCGATTGAGCGTGATCATCGCACCGCCGTCACTGCTGATCATCATCCTGTCGGGAATCAACGGGTCCGCCCACATGTCGTGCGTGTCGCCACCCCAGCCCGACCGCTCGGTGGTAACACCGCCGTCGTAAGAGATGCTGTGACTGTTGGCCGCGAAATAGACCTCGTTCTCGTCGGCCGGCGACACCATGACGCGCGATGCGTAATGCGGCCGTTCGTTCAGGATCCGGTCGTAACTCACCAGGGTCCAATTGTCACCGCCGTCATGCGATCGCCACAGCACGCCGCGATTGGGGTGACCGGTCTCCATCAACGCGTACACCACTTCGGGATTACTCGGCGCAATCGCCAGACCCACCTTGCCGATCGGAGGCTTGGGCAGGCCGTGACCCTCAAGCCGCTGCCACGTTGCACCCCCATCGCGCGAGCGATAGATACCGCCACCCGGCCCACCGCTCTCCCGTCCCCACGTTCTAATGACCAGCGGCCACGTGCCCGCAAACAGGATGCGAGGATTGCTCGGGTTCATGGCGATCTCAAACGCGCCCGTGTTCTCGTCGACGAACAGCGTGTGCTCCCACGTCTTGCCGCCGTCGGTGGTGCGGAACACGCCGCGTTCCTGCTGCGGACCGTAAGAATGACCCACCGCCGCAACGTGCACGATGTTGGGATCGCGGGGATCGATCACGATCCGCCCGATGCGTCCCGTCCTGTCCAGACCCATGTGCTGCCAGGTGCGGCCCGCATCGGTGGACTTGTAGACACCGTTGCCGATGGAGATGTTGCTCCTCACCCACGCCTCGCCCGTTCCCGCCCAGACGATGTTGGGGTCCGACGGCGCGATGGCGAGCGCACCGATCGATTGGGCCGGCTGATCGTCGAAGATGGGAGTCCAGTTGAGCCCTGCGTCCACCGACTTGAAGATGCCGCCGGAAGACGCCCCCACGTAGTAAACCATCGGGTCGCCCGGCACGCCGACCACAGCCGACGTGCGGTTTCCGATAGGTCCTATGTAGCGGTACTTGAGCCCGCTGTAGAGATCCGGCGTGATCTGCTGTGCAACCGCATTTGTGAATCCGCCGAGTGTGATAATTGAGATAGCAGTGGCGAGTAACGTCCTGCTGGAAACATTACGAACTACCCAAGTCATGAACCGCATCGTTTTCCTCGAAGTCGGAAGGGGGGTCGAGGTACTGCGTAGATAGTGTGAGTTACGCCCGTGGGTGGGGGTGTGTCAAGATATGTCGCCAGCGACAGATTACGGAGATGAGCATATATGCAACGTAGTCTTGGGAGTCCCGCCCTGAAGGGCGGGTTCTTCCACGGAGCCTCTTGATAATCTTACCAGAGTGAGTAGTTTACAATATCATAATTGTATTCTGTATTTGTAAGCTTACTATTCGATGATTCCCAGACAGCAGGCCAAGCTGGCCAGGGCTCTGGCACGTGAGTTCAAGATCCTCGCGGTCGTAGGGCCGCGGCAGGCGGGAAAGACCACGTTGGCACGTGCCGTGTTCGCGAAGAAACCTTACGTGAATCTCGAAGCACCAGACACTCTGCTGTTCGCCACCGAGGACCCCCGCCGCTTCTTGGCCCAGTATCCCGAGGGAGCCGTCATTGATGAAGCACAACGCTGCCCCAAGCTGTTTTCCTATCTTCAATTGATTGTGGACCAACGGAATGTGCCAGGCCAGTTCATCCTCACCGGTTCTCAGCATTTCGGGCTCATGGAACAACTCACACAATCACTGGCAGGGCGTGTCGGTTTCCTCCGACTGCTTCCGTTTTCGTTCGGTGAATTGCACCGCGCACACTGCGCTCCCGATTCCCTAGAGGAGATGCTCTTCAAAGGCGGCTATCCACCGCTTTACGACCAACCAGTTGTTCCAGAACGATGGCTTGATGCCTACATAACGACGTACGTCGAACGGGATGTACGACAGTTGCTCAACATCCGCGACCTGAACTCATTCCAGCGATTCGTGCGACTCTGTGCGGGAAACGTCGGACAACTCTTGAACATGTCACGGATTGGCGGTGACGCAGGAATCAACCAGATTACGGTTCGCTCGTGGCTGGGAATTCTGGAGAGTAGCTTCATTGCATTCCTCCTTCAGCCGCACCGTCGCAACTTCCGCAAGCGGTTGGTGAAGACGCCAAAACTTTTCTTTTACGATCCTGCGCTCGCCGCGCGATTGCTGGGCATCGAGTCTGCAGATCAACTCATAACACATCCTCTCCGTGGAGCACTCTTCGAAAACTGGGTCATCGTCGAGTTATTGAAAGGAAGAGCTGCCAGAGGAAAAGCCGACAACCTTTTCTTCTGGCGTAGTCATGTCGGATACGAGGTCGACGTGATCGCCGATCATGGTAACCACCTCACGCCCATAGAAATCAAGTCCGGTGCAACGATTGGCGCTGACTGGATGGACGGGCTCCTCCGTTGGGTCGACCTGGCCGGGTCGGTGGCAAGAAATCCGACCCTCGTGTACGGCGGCCAGGATCGACAAACCAGGAAGGGCGTAGCTGTTATCGCATGGACCAAGATCGATGGTCTCGCGCGGAAAGTGTGACGAGCCAAAGAATCGCAACATTAGAGATACACGCGAACTGATTAACTCTATTGCTGTGGAGCAGCGTATGCGCGGTATCATGTCTTGTCTGGCCATCACGGCCGTTACGGCCCTGAACATTCCGGCGCCGCTCGCGGCGCAACAGTCGCTTTCCCGCACCGAGCGTCAACTGACTCGTTACGTCGATGTGCATAACGAGGAAGCGCTCAGCCTGCTGGAACGGGTGGTCAACATCAACAGCGGAACCATGAACTTTGCAGGTGTTCGCGAGGTCGGTCGCGTGTTCATGGCCGAACTGGACGCTCTCGGGTTCAGCACACGCTGGGTAGACGGCGACGCGTTCCAACGAGCGGGACATCTCGTGGCAGAGCACGCGGGCACCGGCAACGGTCCTCGGCTCCTATTGATAGGACATCTCGACACGGTGTTCGAGCCGGACAGTCCGTTTCAACGATTCCAACTGTTGAACGACTCCACGGCCACGGGACCGGGGATCATCGATATGAAGGGCGGAGACGTGATCATCGTTCAGGCGTTGAAGGCGCTCCAGGCCTCCGGCCTGCTCGAGGACATGAGTATCACGGTGGTGATGACGGGCGACGAAGAGAAGTCGGGTAGGCCGTTGAGGTTGGCCCGCAAGGCACTCATCGATGCGGCCCGTGCCGCCGATCACGCGATTGCGTTCGAGGACGGAGACGGAGATCCCCGTACTGCGGTGATCGCGCGGCGCGGGGCTTCGGGTTGGCAGCTCGAGACCAACGGGACGCCGGCACATTCCTCACAGATTTTTCGGGCGGACGTTGGCGCCGGCGCGATCTATGAGGCGGCTCGCATCCTAAACAGTTTCTACGAAGAGTTGTCCGGTGAGCCCAACCTCACGTTCAACCCCGGCCTGGTGGTGGGCGGAACCGACGCCGACTTCAGTGCGAGCCAGGCCCGCGGTACCGCGTTCGGCAAAACCAATGTCGTCGCCGAGTCTGCCGTGGTGTCGGGCGACATCCGTACACTCACGCTCGAGCAACTCGAGAGCGCCAAGGCCCGGATGCGCGCGATTGTGAGCCAACACCGCCCGCACACCTCGGCTCAAATCACGTTTAACGACGGCTATCCACCGCTCGCGCCAACCGCGGGGAACAAGCGCCTGCTTCAGATGTTCGATCGGGCCAGTCGCGACTTGGGGCTGGGACCGGTGAGCGCCGTAGACCCCAGAAAGGCCGGCGCCGCCGATGTGTCGTTCACCACCGGTCTCGTGGATATGGCACTCGACGGCATCGGGCTAATGGGACACGACGACCACACCGTGAAAGAAACCGCCGACTTGAGAACGCTGCCCATGCAAACCAAACGGGCGGCGGTGCTGCTGTATCGGCTCGCTCGGGGCAACTCGATCCCGTAGCAAGGGGGGTTGGGTCACGTTCAGTGGGGATGGCTGAACGTGCAAATTCAGAGCAGCTGCTCAAACTCGCTAACCGTAAGGCGAGCCTGCTTCAGAATGTGCGCCAGCGTGGACCGCTTGATCGGGCGGTATGCCGGTACTATGAGCTTGAGAGTTTCTTCAGATGTGTGCTTCTGGAGCCGAATGTGACTACCGCGTTGCCGCACCACGACCCACCCATCCCGGCGCAGCGCCCGGACTACCGGCTGGTAGTTCAGGCTCGGCACCTTGGTCATACGGCGATCTCAACAACCTCCGCGTCCGTGGCCAATAGCGCGTCATCCTCGACCGGTTCCAAGTACAGCCCAATCGCCTCCTCGATATTGGCGAGAGCCTCATCGCGGCTGTCGCCCTCGCTGATACACCCCGGCAACGCCGGCACCCGAACCGTATACCCACCGTCTTCACACCGCTCTAAAACCACTCGAAGCTTCATCGCGACCTCCTTGCTTATTGAGTTTATGCGATTTCCCCGGTAGCTGGCAAGCGGTACATCAGGAGATTCTCAGATGGATCCACCCGGCCCACTCTGCAACCCTCAGCCGATCACCTCTTGGTAGAGGCGATAGAGGTTCAGCCCCATGATCTTCTCGATCTCATCTTCGGAGTACCCCCGCTCGGCGAGTCCGTCCCACACCACTTCCATGCGTCTGGGTCCGTTCAGCTCGGCGATGAAGTAGGGAAGTTCGCTGTTGATTACCTGGCTTCCCTCTTCGGCCTTGAGTTCCGCCACGTACTCGGGCGTCATCTCGATGACTCGATGATCGCGGTCGCTCCCGATGCACACGTGCTCGATGCCGGCGACCTTGACCGCGTGATCGATGTGGTCGAAGTACGCGTGCAGGTTGTTTTCTCTCTCGAACGTCAGGAACGGCCGCAACTGGCAGATACCCACCACGCCGCCGTGCTCCGCTAACCGCCGGACGTTCTCGTCCGTAGTGTTGCGAACGTGTGCGTGCACGGCATCGCAACCGGTGTGCGATATTGTCACCGGCATGCGCGAGTGCTCGATCGTATCGGCCATGGTGCGCATGTTAGCGTGTGAGAGATCGACCAGCATGCCGAGCGAGTTCATACGGTCGACGAGATCGCGTCCGAACTCGGTGAGTCCACCGTCGTCGCCTTGAGCGCGGCACCCTACCCCAAACAGGTTGCGCTCGTTGTACGTGATCTGACAGCTCCTGAGGCCCAGTCGGTAGAACATGTCGACGCGATCCAGGTCGTCGCCGAACTGGGTTGCGTTCTGATAGAGATAGAAGACCGCCAGCCTTTCCGAGCGGCGTGCCTCGTCGACGTCGGCAACCGATGTGGCCTTGACGAACAGGTCGGGGTGGCCAGCGAGATAGCGGTCGTACTCCATCAGTCCGTCCA
This sequence comes from Gemmatimonadales bacterium, assembly GCA_046757925.1. Classification (GTDB taxonomy): domain Bacteria; phylum Gemmatimonadota; class Gemmatimonadetes; order Gemmatimonadales; family GWC2-71-9; genus JAZDCZ01. The sequence continues at coordinate 8,577 of JBHHZE010000063.1, read as the reverse complement.
CTGCCAGTTCCAGCGCCTTCGCACCCTGGACCTTGGGGTCACACAGCGTCACCGTGATCGAGTCCATGCCGCTCGCAAGCATTTCACGCACGAGCGCCGGCTCGTAGATCGGACGCAGCTCACCCATAGCGTCCATGATGAGCGCGCGGGGATCCTGCGTGTTCCCCAGTGCGTGCTGTGCTACTCCTTCAGCCATGACCTGGTTGGGATAGATATGGATCCCCACCGCGGATGCGGTTGCGTGTCTTAGAAAGGCCCGTCGGTCCATGGACTGGGATCGGCCTTCCCGCTCACGACGACTCGATGGCGAAGCCCATGTCGTGCCACGCGTTTATGCCACCGGTAACGCTTCGTGCCCCCTGGTAGCCCAGACTGTGCAGGAACAGAACGCCGGTCAGCGACATGTTGCCTCTCTGACACACGGTGAGGATCGGTGTGTCGCGATCCTCGGGCAGGTCGGCTACGTGCTCGGCCATCTCGAGAAGGGGAGCGTTAACGGCGCCGGGAATATGCGTTGCGCGGTATTCGGCGTAGTCCCGTACGTCTATCACCAACGGATGCTGCTCCTGCCACAGATCGTGGGCCGCTTTGGCGTCTAGCGTCAGGTCGGGGTTGATCCTGGCGTTCTCGATCATCGTGTCGAGCAGCTCTTCCCGCTTGCTCTTCGCGCTCGCTGGCGCCGAACCGAGCCCGGGAAGATGCTTCACAACCGAAGACGCGTATTTGAAGGCGCTGTCTGGAAAGATCACCACAACCAAGCTCCCCGGTTCATCGGCGATCAGCTTGAACGCGCCTGCTAAAGCCATCGCCGAGCTCGGTCCCGCAGTGATACTTTCTTCCCGGTTCAAGCGCATGCTCAGTTCGAATGCCTCTTGGTTCTGGATCTCCACCAACCCGTCGTACTGCTCGGGATGGAAGAAGCGCGTCTGCTGCAGTTGGCGAATGCTGCGCACACCCGGGATATCGTGACCCTCGGCTGGGTGAACGCCCAGCACCTGAACCTTGGGGTTATGTTCCTTCAAGAAACGGCCCACCCCGGTGATCGTGCCGCACGTCCCGAGACCTGCCACGAAGTGGGTCACCCTGCCCTCTGTCTGACGCCAGATCTCTGGTCCGGTGGTCTTGTAGTGGGCCTCCGGATTGGCTTCGTTGCCGTACTGGTTCAGCATATGGAAGTCGGGCTGCTCGGCGATCTCCTGCGCCTTTGCAATTGCACCCTCAGGTGCGCCCGGAGCGGGACACAGCGTGTCCGCCAGTTCCAGCACATCGGTCCCGAAGAGCCGCAACATGGTTCGTTTCTCTTGTGGGATCTGGTCGGACAGGGGAGTGGTCAGGCTGTAACCGTTTGCATTGGCGATCATGGCGAGCCCGAGACCGGTATTGCCGGACGTGGGCTCCACCAGTTTTTGGCCCGCCGCTATATCGCCGCGCTCCTCTGCGTCGCGCACCATGTTGAACGCAACCCTGTCTTTGACCGCTCCGAACGGGTTATACCATTCCAGTTTGGCACATACCTGTGTGTGCTCGAACGGGATGACCCGGTTGAGACGAACCAGAGGCGTCGGGTTCTCGACGCTGGAAAGCATGCCGAGGATCGAGTCGTAGACACGAAGTGAATGATTGTTCACGTTAGGGCCCACCGCCCAATTCCATCGCGTCGAGTACAAGTCGGCCCAACTCGGCACGCATATCACGCCGTAACCCCGCAGACTCCGCATCGTCTATCATGTTCCGCATCTCGTAGGGATCTGCCTCGAGGTCGTACAGCTCGTCCAGATCGGGATGCTGCATCCAGTGAATATACTTGTAGCGCTCGGTTCGTACCGCCCGGTAATCCATGTCCATGAGCCACGGCATCGGGTTCTCGTAAGTGTAGAACTCGACCAACATCGAGTGCCGCCAGTCGCGCACATCTCCCCGCAAGAGCGGCACCAGCGACCGACCCTGGATCTCGTCGCCAATCGGCACACCGGCTACCTCCAACACGGTGGGAGCGATGTCGACCGACAGCGCCAACTCCGAGATCCTTGCGCCGGCCTCGACGAGCGGCGGGTAGCGCACGAGCAACGGATTGCGGATCGATTCTTCATAGGGCAAACGGCGTTCCAAACTCAAGCCGTGTTCGCCATAGAAGAACCCGTTGTCGCTGGTCAGCACGATCATCGTCTGGTCCAAGATGCCCTGCTCCTCCAGCTTCGCCATCACGCGCCCCAGGCCCTCGTCCACCGCCAGCAGCATCTCGGCGCGACGCCGAATGGTTTCCTCGCTCGTCCCCGGATCGAGAATGCCGCCGAACTCTCTGGTGATGTCGTCCGATGCTCGATAGGCGAGCGCACGACGGAGCGCAGGTTTGTCGGTCAGCTCGTCGGGCGAGGCAACCACGTTCGGCCGACGCTGGAATACAGCGTCGTCGTACCGCCCGAGGTGTCGCGGCGCAGGGATATAGCTGGACTTGTGACTCAAATCGATCGAACCGTCGTCGAGTTGGCGCGCGTCGGGATGAACCGCCTTGTGCGCCAGGTAGAGCATGAACGGACCGTCACGCTCCCGTTCGATAAACTGAATGGCTCGATCGGTCAGTATGTCAGTCACGTAGCCTTTGACCTCGTGCAGGCGACCACGCTCGTACAGTCTCGGGTCGACCGTCCGGCCCTGTCCCGGAAGTCCCACCCAATAGTCGAACCCGGGCCTGGGTGTCGGGTCGTTACCCATATGCCACTTGCCGATGAACGCCGTGTTGTAGCCGTGTTCCCGGATGGCCCGAGGGAACGTTTGCAGCTGGTGGCTCAGCCGGTTGCGCGCCACGTTGTCGATGATCCCGTGACGCGACGGATACTGTCCCGTAAGGAGACTTGCACGGTTGGGCGAGCAGAGCGGAACGGCGTGGAACGAGTTGGTAAACAGCGCCCCCTCACTGGCGAGACGATCGATGTTGGGGGTCTGGAGATAGGGATGTCCCGCCGCACCAAACTCATCCCAGCGAAGATCGTCCACAACGATAACAACGACGTTGGGCCTTGGTCCTGAAGTGGTGCCGGTTCGTACATCTCCGGCGGGTCCACCCTGACATGCCGCCGCTAACGCGATCGTTGCGAAGCTTACGAGCGCGGTGTTCCGCATATCATTCCAATCCGATCCGCTTCACCAGATCATTGAACCGCGGATCGCGTTTCAAGACACCCCACTCCTCTCCCGGCATCGACTTCGTCACTACAAGCAACGAGTCGCGATCGTCCAAAGCTTTATCGAGCCAGACCGTCCCGCTGTCGAACAACGGCAGGATGTGGGGATGGTTGAGCCGGGCAGCGATCTTGATCTCTTGTACAAAACGCTCGGCGCCCAACACAGCCGCCAGTTCGGGGCGCAGGACCTTTATAGCGACCTTGCGGTCGTGCTTGAGGTCCTCGGCGAGATAGACAGTTGCCATACCGCCTTCGCCGACGCAGCGTTCGATTTCATAGCTACGGCTAAGGGCGGCGAAGAGGCAGGCGGTGATGTCGGTCATCAGAACCACGAAATATAGAACAAAGAATCCTGAATGTCGAAGCGTGCTGGTTTCGCTTTCATCACTCTTTGTTGGCTATTCGCCATTGGCTCATAGACTCTCGGCCTCTGCCTGTACCTGCCAGCAAAGGTCCGTCACTCAGAGTTGCTCGGCCGACATCCGTCACAGGATCTCCAGGTACAGCTTGTGGTTGGGTCGAGGTCTTGGCTTCATTCCTGTTCTACCAAAGCCTCCCACCGCAGCCTCACCTCGTCCATCAACTCCTGGAACCGTGGATCGCTGCGCACGGTCTCCAGGAACGGATCGTGACGGGACAGATAGGGATAGTTGATGAAACCACGACTGACGGCGATCCGGGTCCACATGATCGCATCGTCGTTCCGTCCGATCAGGGCGTAGGCGTCGGCCATCGTGCTGGCAAGAAAATCCACCAAACCGGTTGCCCGTGTCAGTTCCGGTGTTGCGTGAGCCGCTGCCTTTTCGGCGTTCCCGGTGAGGGCATACGTGAGGAATAGAGCCCACGATCCCTGGGCAGTATTAGGCAGTTTCGTCCCCGCCCGCTCGAGCACCTCCATCGCCTCCTCGCTGAGCCCCGCGCCCGCCAACGCCCAGGCGGCGTATATATGGAGCGGCGACATCGGGCCCGCCAGTTCAATCACCCGGCGGCTCGGCCCCACGGCGTCCTGAAGCTGGCCGTTCATGATGTGGTCATAAGCTATGACGAGCTGGCTCACTGGCGTGAGTGGGTCCAGCCTGAGAACCTCGTCCAACATATCTCCGCAGTCCCGTAGCCCTGCAGCGTTTGAGAAGCGACATAGTTCGGTAAGTACGTTGGCGTCACCCGGTCGCAACTCGCGGGCGCGTCCGAGATCCGCCAGAGCGTTCTCGACTTCACCTTTCAGACCGGCGACGAGTCCGCGTACGAAGATGCCGAGGTGGTTGTCCGGATCCAGTGCCAGCGCCCTGGTGGCACATTCGGCCGCCTGATCGAGATACCGCTCCTCCGGCCGGATCATCACATTGACATAGTTCCAGCAGATCTGACCCTTGGTGGCAAGGAGCAGTGGATTCTCGCCCACGATCTCCAGGGCCTCATCGACGAGGCGAGCGGCCCGATCCTGCGAGGCCGCGGTCCACTCGTACATCGCTTGGCGCGCCCTAAGGTAGCAATCGTACGCCACCGTATCTTCTATCGGTCGCTCGGCGACCTGTCGCTGCTCCGTATCGGTGAGTTTCATTTCGAGTGCGGAGACTATTTTCCGGGCGATTTCCTCTTGGATGCCGAATACATCGGCCGTGGTGCCGGAGTACTTCTCACTCCAGACCGGTGTGTCGCTCGCCGCCTCGACCAGTTCCGCCGTGACGCGCAGGGCATCGCCCGCTCGCCGGACGGAGCCGGTGACGACGTGGCTCACACCGAGTTCCTTGGCGATGGTCGGGGTGTCGTCGGTCCTATCCTTGAGCCGCATCGACGAGTTGCGCGAGATGACGCCGAGCGCTCTTATCTGCGAAAGATCGGTGATGATCTCTTCCGTGAGACCGTCGCTGAAGTACTCGTTCTCCGGATCTCGGCTGCGGTTCACGAATGGTAGAACGACGAGGGACTTCCGTTGGGTTTGCGGGGAGGGTTCAGCTGGGGCTTCGAGCGCCGTGGCAAACTCGGCGGCACTCGTGAATCGGTCGGCCGGCAGCTTGGCAAGCGCCTTCAGCACGGCGGCCTCGAGCCGTTCGGGCACAGAGTCGCGGATTACCCGAATCCCGGTCGGTCGCTCGGTCAACAGCTTTGCGATTGCGGCCCGGGTAGACGACGCTACAAACGGTGGATCTCCCGTCAACAACTCATAGACCACCGCACCCAGGGAGTACACATCGCTCCGAGCGTCGATGTTCTGGTCGCCCGTTGCCTGTTCCGGACTCATGTATTGCGGTGTGCCCAAGGACAGTCCCGTTTCCGTCAGGCGATTCCCACCCGCTTGCTTCACCGCCAGCGCAATCCCAAAGTCGGCCACCATGGCTTCGCCCTCGTGCATCAAGATGTTCTCGGGCTTGATGTCCCGGTGGATGACGCCTTGGCGATGGGCGTAGTCGAGGGCCGAGGCAACTTGCTTGGCGATGCGCAGGGTGTCGTCTATTGTGAGCTGTTTCTCGCGCTGCAATCGGTCCCGTAGTGTCTCACCCTCGACGTAGGGCATAGCGTAATAGAGGAAAGGGCGAGGCATGCCCCGCCCATGCTCGGCATCCTCGGACATATCGTCGTCCCCTGTACCCACCGTCCCACTGTCAAACAACGGCAAGATGTGCGGATGGCTGAGTCGCGCGGCAATCTTGATCTCCTGCACGAAACGCTCGGCGCCCAACACCGCAGCGAGTTCGGGCTTCAGGACCTTGAGGGCGATCTTGCGCTCGTGTTTGAGATCTTGGGCGAGGTAGACGGTCGCCATGCCGCCTTCGCCTAGGTGGCGTTCGATCTCGTAGCGGCCAGCGAGAGCGGTGGAGAGCCGTGATGTGAGATCGGTCATAACGAGACGATCGTCGTCATCTTCTGTGCAACTCCTCAGGCCAGTTGAGCAGCACCTCAAATCGTTTTGCTCGTGCAATTCGCACCATTACGAACCCGCTACCATCGGGCGCGACGTCATAGTTCGCGTGCGGCGGTGCGGCCACAAACTGATCGGCGCTAAAGAGCCTCTCCCGCGACACGACGCGGAAGTCGGGTCCGCTCTCGACACGAGCGACAACCATCTCCGGTCCTTCGGTTTCCCCCGCGGCGCGGTAGTAGAGTTGTCGTCCATTTGGCCCCCACACGGGTTCGGTGCCGCCTGCGACCGAGATCTGTACTTGTGTCGACGATTTCGGGAACGATCGAACCACGACTTCACTTTGTCCAGATTGATTTGACACGTACGCGAGCCACCGGCCGTCGGGCGAAAGTGCCGGGTGCGCATCGTCGAACGGCGTCGCGACGAGCGGCTCAGCGTTTGGGCTATCTCTTTCCAGAATCAGCAGATCGAGACCGCTGGACGGAGCGTCGGCGATGGCGATCAAACGATCGCCGCGTGGTGTCCAAAACCCGGCGGTCGTGTTCGATCCGGCAACCGTCAACAACGAATCGGGTGTCCCAGATCCGTCGGCGCTCGTCTCGTAGATGCCCCGCGTCCCCGATTGCGCAGACGCGTAAGTGATGCGTCGCCCATCCGGCGTCCAGATAGGGTCGTTGGCGTTACCTTCGAACGTGACACGCGTCAAGGTGCCCTGGTCGAGACTCTGAATCCAGACGTCACGCTTACCCCCGCGGGCGATATCTACCGCAACTCGACGTCCATCCGGAGAAAACCGCGGATGGTGGAAAATGCGGCTCACCGCAGCGACAGCATTCGAGGCGCCATCGTGATCTACCAGGGCCAGCTCGTGCGGTTGTTCTCCTATGTAAACCAGTGTTCCTTGACGCGATATCGCTAACTGCGGGATGCTCCAGCTCGAACGGTGCACGCCGTCGGCAAGTGTCGCGGCCGGCCCGGTGACCTCGAGACGGCCGGCATCGAACGGTATGGCCTGAAGTGCGCCCCCAGGCATTGTGTAGATGAGGTGTCCTGATGGATCGTATCGGCCGCCGAATGCGGGTGGCGGAATGACGACGCTCCACTCCCCCGAATCGAGATCGATGACCGCGATCCCCTGCCAGCGACCCAGCGTCGCGCCAAGCAATGTAACCACCGCATGCTGTCCGTCCGGCAGTGCATCTGGCAACCAGAACCCCCATACGCTACGAGTCGTGTCCGGAGCGGCAACCAAACGCGGCGCCGTGCTCCCATCGGCGTGCACCGCCCACAGTGGACCGGCTCGCTCTTGCCAAACGGGTCCGGCGCGCCCGTAGAGGATCTCTCCGCCCGGTGACCAGGTCGCTCCCCGAAAGTTGCTCGCGTCATCCACGACTGACACCGGCGTGCCACCGGTCAACCGCACCCGGCGAATACCGTGCTTGTGGAAGTATCCGATCCAGTCTCCTCCGGGGGAGAAAAACGGACTGGATGCGCCACTGGTCCCCGCGATTCGGGAAACGGTCTGGGACTCCAGCGGACGCGATACGAGCTGTCGGTCGTCGCCACTGCCACTCACGTACACCAGATATCGTCCGTCCGGCGACACGGCGGCAATCGGTGCGTTCGAAAAGGCAACGGGATCGGTCTCGGGTGTATTCAATCCCAGCCGAGCGGGCCGGATGTCGCTTCCTCCCGCCGGCGCCGAGACACGACCCACCACCACCCCGACAGCCAGCAGGACAACGCCAGCTACCGCAAACTGCCATCGGAGTGCGCGAGCTTGCGCGCCGTTCGCGACGGGACGCGCTAGACTGACGGCGCCGACCATCGGATTCGTGAGGGCTTCGGCGAACGCAGCCGCCGAGACGAAGCGGTCGGCCGGAAGTTTCTCGAGCGCCCGGTGGACCGCCGATGCAACATGTGGAGGGACCGTCTTGCGCTGAACAGCGACGGGCCGAGGGTCTTCGGTCACCACTTTGGAGATGATCATCTGCGCCGAGGACCCCGTGTGCGGCGGCTCGCCCGTCAGCATCTCGTACAGCACACTGCCGAGGGAGTAGATGTCCGATCGGTTCGTGAGATCTTTCTCCGCTGTGGCTTGTTCGGGCGACATGTAGTGCGGAGTGCCTAGCGAGAGGCCAGTCTCCGTCATGCGCCCACCCGCCGCCGCGCTCACCGCCAATGCAATTCCAAAGTCTGCCACCATCGGCCGACCGTCGTGCAGCAGAATGTTCTCCGGCTTGATGTCGCGGTGGATAACACCTTGCTGGTGCGCGTAATCCAGTGCGTCAGCTACGTCACAGGTAATCCGTACCGCCTCATCGATGCCAAGTTGCGTCTCCCGGTTGAGTTTGTCGCGCAAAGTCTCGCCGTCGATGAACGGCATCACGTAGTAGAGGAAGGAGCGAGGCATGACTCGCCCAAACTCGCGAGGCATGCTTCGCCCTTGTTCGGCGTCCCCGGATGCGTCGTCGTCTGGTCCGCCCGCCGTGCCACTGTCGAACAGCGGCAAGATGTGCGGGTGCTGCAAAT
>JBHHZE010000062.1:0-17192 GCA_046757925.1 Gemmatimonadales bacterium | reverse complement strand
ATGGACGAGCGGCATCACAATGGGTACAACCAGTATGATTGCCGCGGCCGAGTGGAGAAACAGACCGATTATCAAGAAGAAGACATTGAGAAGGGCGAGGATCAGGACCTTGCTGTGCGTAAGTCCTATCATTCCCTGCACTATCCGCTGCGGCACTTGAATTTCCGTTAGATACTCGCTCAAGAGCGCGGACGTGGCCACCAACAGCATGACAACCGCCGTCTGCGAACCGCCTTCCAACATGGCGCGTTTGAGCCGAGAGAGATCGAGTTCGCGGTAGATGACACCACCAATCACGACGGCCGCCAGGACGGCGAGCCCCGCCCCCTCGGTCGCCGTGACCAACCCTCCAAAAATCCCGCCCAGAATGATGAGTGGCAACAACAGCGCCCAGCTGGCTGCCTTGAACGTGGTCCACACGCGTCGTAATTGGAACACCTCCTCCACCGGGTAGTTGTGACGCACCGCCATCCTGTGCGCGACGCCCATCATCAAGAACCCGCCCAACACTCCCGGCACGATGCCCGCGACAAACAGTTCTACCACCGAACTACCTGACATGACCCCGTAGAGAATCATGGGAATCGACGGCGGGATGATGACGGCCAACGTGGCCGACGATGACGTAACTGCCGCGGCAAACGGCGTGGGATAGCCTTTGTCCTTCATCGCCGGAATCAGGGTCGATCCCAAGGCAGCCACGTCGGCAACGGCCGACCCCGAGATTTCCGCAAAGAACAGCGACGCCCCGATAGTTACCATCGAGAGACCACCTCTTACGAACCCGAAGATGGCCGAGGCAAACGCGATGAGCCGTCGCGAGATCCCCGACGCGTTCATGATCGCACCCGCCAATATGAACAGCGGGATCGCTATCAGCGGGAACTTGGTGGTGCCGTCGAACAGAACCAGAGCTACATTGGGCAGCACACTCATGCCTGACGTCAGCACCATCGACACGACCGCCACTATGCCGAGCGCTATCGCGATGGGTACGTCTAGCGCCACCAACACCGCCAGTCCCAACAACATGACGAGAAGCGTCACGTCGTCTCACCCTCGGCAGGACGCTCGAGGCTCAGCAGTTCCGCAACGATGAACAGAACGGAGCCGATGGGGATGACCGACTGAGCTATTTGTCTGGGGAATCCGGGCAAACTGACCAGGTAGCTACCGTGCAACACCTGGAGTACCTGCCATCCAGCCCAGCCGGCAACGGCAAAGAAGCCTATCACCGCTACCTCTCGCATTATGATTGCGTAACGCTTCAAGCCGGGCGGAAGACTTTGAACGAGGCGTGGGAACCCGATATGCGCACGGTTGAGCGCAGCGAGACATGATCCGTAGTACGTGAGCCAGGCGAGAAGTATCGAAGCCACCTCGTCGTACCATACCAGCGCGGCACCCGCTTTGCGGAACGCGACTCCTACAACGACGATCACCGCCAGAGCTGTTATCAATAGTATGACGACGTATTCGAGGAACTTCGCAAACTTTTGCCGGAGAGAAGACACGGAGCGTGAAGGCAGCCGAAGGCGGTCTAAGACAGTCAGCGACGGTCAGTGGGCATCGGTACCCAACCTCAATGCATGTTCGATCAACGTTCCTCCATCCTGCACGAGAGTCGCGAACTCCTCGTAGATAGGTTTGCTGGCAACCGCAAAGCTCTCACGATCGATTTCGTTGACTTCTACTCCTGCGGCCTCGAGTTCTGCGCGTAGCTCCACATCCAGGCGCGCCGCGGTTTCATACACGAATGACTGCGTAGCGCGCGCGATCTCCTCGAGCGCTGCCCGGACATCCTCAGGCAATTTGGCCCACGACTTTCTCGAGACCATGACGAACGCGGGAGTGTAAACGTGGCCCGTCAACGACAAAAAGCGCTGTACCTCTTGGAACTTGGAACTGTAGATCTGGGTGAGAGGATTCTCTTGCCCATCCATCACGCCAGTCTGTAACGCCACGAACACTTCGGACAACGGCATGGGAGTGGGATTGGCCCCAAACGCTTGGAACATCCTCACTCGCCACTTGCCGCGCGGCGTACGCAACTTTATGCCACGCAGATCATCCGGGCGCACGATGGGACGTAAGTTATTTGTAACGTGCCGGAATCCATTCTCCCACACCGCGATCATCTTGTAACCCCTACGCTCTACGACCGGCTCCAGAGTGGGCCACACGATCTCCCGTTCGATCCGCTTCATGTGCTCCCGACTTTCCACGAGATAGGGCATCTCGAAGAGGCCGAACTCGTCGATGGTGGACGACATGATGGTGGATGGCAACGCGAAATCGACAGTACCCAACTTGAGCTTCTGTAGCAGCGTCTCATCACCACCCAACTGACTGGACCCAAAGACCAACACCTTCACTCGGCCGTCCAGTTGTTGGTCCACTCGGCGTGCGAATTCTTCCGCGGAAAGAGCGAACAGCGACCCGGGCGCACCGACATGGCCAAATTTGAGTTCGATCGCACCGCCGCCGTCCACCGCCGCACGACGACATCCGGGGGTTGCCGCCAGAGCCAGCGCAAGCAACGCCCCTACCGGTGCGCGCATGCGCTCATTGTTTGACGGATTCTCGAAGCGGCCCAAAGAACTCGGGTGCGTCGCCGCCAAACCAGCGGAGCACCGCCACGAGATCTCGTTTGGTATCTATCCACACGATGTTGGAACCATAGCCCCGGGCGGCGAACGTAGCCGCAGGAGCGTCGGGCGACGCGGTGCTGTCGGGCGTGAGCCACCACATGTAGCCATACACCGGGTTAACCTCACTTGGCGTGGTAGCCATATCTATCCACTTGGTCGAAATGAGCTGCTTGCCGTCCCAGTTACCACGTCGCGAGAACAGATACCCGAATCGGGCAAGGTCACGGGCGCTGATCCACATTCCTCCACCCCAGTGGCCACCACCACTCACCGAGTTGATGGTCTTGCCGTTAAACTCGACATCGGATGTTCTATATCCGTACCAGTGCCATGTATCCGACGCCCCAATCGGATCCATGACGAGTTCCGCGAGCGCTTCCGGCAGAGCTCTCCGCCAAACGGAGAGCGTCGCGTACGATGCCAGGTTGACCCGTACATCGTTGTACTCGAAGTAGGTACCGGCGGGCTGGCGCGGCAGCTCGCGTCCCCGACGGTGGTAGAAGTCGGCCGTGTCCGACTTGCCGAACAGGTTGCCCTCCCATTCACTCGTCTGATGGAGCAGATGTTCCCATGTAATGGGCGCGTTGTGAGGTGAATCGAACTTGCCGTCGTGCACGTATTCGCCCACGGGATCGTTCATGCTCTCGATTAGTCCACGGTCGAACGCCAGACCTGTCGTGGTAGACAGAAAGCTCTTCGTAACGCTGAACGTGAGATCCACCCGCTTGGTATCGCCCCACTCGGCAACGATGTATCCATGACGCAAGATCAATCCGGCGGGGCCACCGCGCTCCTCGGGAAGTGGGCCGAGTAGTTTCCCAAACTTTTCCTCATGCCCCGAATAGTCGCGCGGCACGTTCCGGCTGTCGTGCGCTCTGGCATAGTCGACCGCCTGTGTTACCAAAGCCGGCTCCATGCCTACAGCCGAAGGGTCTCTGTGCTCCCAGGAGTCGCCCGGCGGTGGGAAGTAGAAGCCAGAAGATTCGGTGGCGGGCTCGCACGCCGACCACAGCACCGCCGCAAGTGCCACAAGCGAGAGTCTCACGACTTCGCCTCCGCTACTTGCCCGCAGCCGCACGCTCCAGCAGCCTCTCCGCCCGCGCTGGATTGAAGCTGCCGCAGACGCAGAACCTCGCCATGTACCTGCTGGCACCCCGCGGAGTCCGCCTGCCGGTCTTGACCCAGTCCCGCATTTTCCTGACGAGGCTCGCTGCCACCATCCCGTGCCCGCACATGCTGCTCAGTTGCAGAGTATCGTCGTCGGGCAGTTTCTCGGTGCTGCCCTGAAACCCCAGCGAATACTCCACGCTGTGCCGTGCTATACCGCACTCGTTGCAGCATTCGATCGCCTTGTCGGGCACCGACGCTATGTTGACCGAAATCCCGAGATCCAGTTCCTTGAGTTCCGCCACCAAGTTCTTGACTGACTCGAAATTGTCGAACACCGCGGACGCGGTGGTGGGACCGTCCACTTCGGCAACCACCTTGGCGGGATCCGGTGACGACTCGCGACGCCAGTGCACCGTGGGCTTCAAGTTCTTCGAAGGACGGTACTCCGATCCCTTGGTGGAATCCCCGACGTTCACGGGATTGTACTTGAGCGCCGCGGCAAGGAACGCCTTCTGCTTCTCCACAGCATCGGCATCGTTGTAGCCCTTGGCCGGCATCACCGAAACGGTGAAATCGTTTTCCAGGTCTTCGTACTTACCCGCCCTGTGCAGTGTATGCGTCATCGGTTCTCCTCGCTCGACAGCGCGACCGCAGGAACGGCCGACCGCCCGAGTCCTATGTTCGTCTTGGCACGCAGCGCGTGATATCCGTTCTCCGCCAGAATCCGATCGAGCTCCGTATTGCCAAATTCGTCGCACCGGGTTGCGATACCGATCGCCATGGTCGTGGGGATCTCACCGGCCACGTTCTTGAGCAGTGCAAGAATCTCCGAAACCCGATCCATTGTGATCCCGAACTCGATGATAACGGACATGACCTTCTCGTTGAGTATTTCGGGGTTGAGTTTGCCGGTCGACGGATCTGCCATGAGCGACGTAACGGGGTTCTTGTCCTCGAAGCGGACTCCACCCCGGGCCAGCGCCTGCGCCACATGTTGCACATCCCTAAACCACACGCCTACGCCCGGCCGTCCGAGCTCGACGGTCAGACCCACGTCACCTACTGCGACTCTGTTGGTGACGTCGTTCGTCTTGACCTCTTCGGTTCCACGCCCGTGGATCCCCGTACTTTCGTGCTTGGCCGTAACGTCACTGAAAGCGCGCCGCACCGTGCGCGGCCATTCCAACTCGTCCGGTACAATCGCCGAAGTCGGACACACGTCGGGTTCGGGATCGAATCGGAGCCGAAACACGGCCAGGAGCCGACGCACGGTTCGCACAACGACCGGGCTCAGCCGTTCCATACTCATACCCCGGTAGCACGTATAGCATTCCACGCACTCGTCCGAGTTCACGGTCGCCCGGTTAGTAGCGGGGTTGATGAAGATCGCCTCCATTGGGCAAACGGAGACGCAGTTGCCACACGCCACACATTTTCTAGGATCGATGCGCATTCAATAGGTCCTCTAAGAGCGCTGGTTGTCACCACAAACCTCGGTACTAATATTAAGGTATCTCCGCAGAATCGCGAACCGCGGCCAGCGCAGCGGCCACGATTGCCGCCCCACCTTCCACGGTAGAGCCAAACTCGTCGTACACGGGTTGGCTGGCGTTCCGAAAGGCGTCCCGGTCCGGACGGTTTATGCGGATCCCCGTCTGCTCTAGCCGTTCGAGCAGTTCCGCGTCGATCCGTCGGGCGGCATCCATGACGAATTCCGTGGTTTCGCTCGCCGTCTGCTCGAGAATATCACGCACATCCTGCGGCAGAGCTTGCCATCGCTCGAGCCCCACTGTCAGATACGCGGGGCTGTAGATGTGCCCGGTAAGTGAAAGATACTTTTGTACCTCGTACAACTTGGCGGTTACGATGTTGGTGAGTGGATTCTCCTGCCCGTCTACTACGCCGGTCTTGAGCGCCATGAACACATCCGAGAACGGCAACGGCGTAGGGTTCGCGCCGAACGTCTGGAACAGTTTCATACGCCACGGACTCTTGGGCGTGCGGAGCTTGATCCCGCGGAGATCGGCGGGCGTGACAATGGGTCTCGTATTGCTGGTAACGTGTCTGAAACCGTTCTCCCAGACTGCCAGAACCTTGTAACCCTGGGTCTCGGCGCGGGGCTCCAGATACGGCCAGAAGACTTGATCCACGATGCTCCTCATGTGCTCACGATCGCGAACCAGGTAGGGCATCTCAAACAAGGCGAACGCGTCGATGACCGACGATAGGACCGTCGACGGTATCGACATGTCTACGGTCCCGAGCTTGAGCTTCTGAAGCACGACCTGGTCCCCGCCGAGTTGGCTCGACCCGAACACGGTTACCGTCGCCCGCTTTCCCAGTCTCTCGTTGGCCCTACGGGCGAACTCTTCCGCGGATATGGCGATAAGCGACTCGGGGGCACCTGAGTGGGCGAGTTTCAATTCGAGAGTTTGGCCACTGCCGGCCTGGCAACCCGCACCTGCAACGAGACAGATTGTGAGGGGAATTCCCGCGCTGTGCGCACCCGAGAATGCCACGTGCTACTCTTTCGAGGCGCTCATGAGGCAATCCATCGCCGCCGCGATACCGCCACGCGAGAACGGTATGCCCGCCACGGCCAGTCCCATTTCGACACCGCAGAGTGCACCTGCCAACATGAGTTCGTTGACGTGGCCCAGATGTCCGATACGAAAGACCTTGCCCTTGAGCTTGCCCAATCCACCACCCAGGGACATGTCGTAGCGCTCCAGGGTGACCCTGCGGAAGTCGTCGGCGTCGTATCCGTCAGGTACCAGCACCGCTGTGATGCTGTTGCTGCGCTCGGCGGGATTGCGGGCAAAGATCTCCAGACCCCAGGCCTCGACGGCACTGCGGGCCGCAACCGCAAGGCGGTGGTGTCTTGCGAACACGTTGTCCAGCCCTTCCTCCTGGAACATCTTCAGTGCTTCTCTCAGACCGAACAGCAAGTTCGTGGCGGGGGTATAGGGGAAAAATCCATCCTCGTTGAACTCGAGGATCTCCTTCCAGTCCCAATACGACCTGGGAAGTGCCGCACTTTCACAGGCGGCAAGCGCCTTGTCGCTTATTGCATTCAAGCCCAGGCCAGGTGGAAGCATGAGGCCCTTCTGTGAACCTGCAACCGCGACATCCACACCCCATTCGTCGTGCCGATAGTCGATGGAGCCAAGGGACGAAACGACATCTACCATTAGCAGTGCCGGATGGCCGGCGGCGTCGATCGCCTTACGGATCGCCGCGACGGGATTGGTCACACCGGTCGAGGTCTCGTTGTGAACCACGAGCACCGCCTTGAACCGACGGTCACGGTCTTGTGACAGCAGGTTTTCCACCAAACCGGGATCGACGGCTACGCGCCAGTCCCCCGGGGCGTATTCCACGTCGAGACCCAGTCGTGTCGCCACGTGGCGCCACTGGGACGAAAAAAAACCGTGGTCGAACAACAGGACACCGTCGCCCGGTGACATGGTGTTGACCAGTGCCGCCTCCCAACCACCGCTTCCGGAGGCGGGATAGATCACGACCTTCCCTGTCGTCTTGAAAATCTCCCGTATGCCCGACGTTATTTTGTGCGCGAGAGCGGCAAAGGTCGGCCCCCGATGATCGATCGTGGGCCGGTCCATGGCGCGCAGAACGCGGTCCGGAATGTTGGTTGGTCCGGGCAGCTGTAGAAAGTGCCATCCTGTGTGGGATCCCACTTCACGTCCTTTCCATTCGAAAAAGCAATGGTACCTTGAGTTGGGTGCAAGAACTTTCCCCGAGCAATGTTACGGCCCAGAGTACTCAAACGGAACCTCTATAGGGATAGATGCGAAGCTCACGTGCCTGACAACGAAACCCGCGTGGGCGACTCCGCGCTAGCGAACAGGCTCCGGCGGGAGATCGAGGGTGACGTGCTGTTCGATCGGTTCAGCCGCGGTCGCTATAGCTCGGATGCGTCGATCTACCAGATCGAACCCGTGGGGATCGTGATCCCCAGGACTCTTCAGGACGTCGCGTCCGTTCTGGAGATAGCGCGCGAAGAAGCGGTGCCCGTGCTACCGCGAGGTGCAGGTACATCCCAGGGTGGACAGGCGGTTGGTCGCGCGTTGGTCCTGGATACGACCCGCTATCTCAACAGCGTCGCCGCGGTGGACCCGGTCAATCGTACTGCGACCGTCGAGCCGGGCACCGTGCTCGACCGACTCAACGCCAGACTGCAACCGCACGGTCTCTTTTTCCCGGTAGATGTAGCCACCGCCAGTCGTGCCACGATCGGTGGCATGGCAGGCAACAACAGTGCGGGTGCCCGGTCCATTCGCTATGGTACCATGGTCGATAACGTGCGGAGCATCGACGTACTTCTGGCTGACGGAAGTGCAGTTCGGTTCGGCCGTCCTACCGACATCTACGATAACGGCGGTGACGCGGTTAGGCGCAGTGAACTAGTCGGCAGGTTGCGCGCGCTGTATGCGCGCGAGCGGGACGAAATAGCGCGCCGCATTCCGCGAGTGTTGCGCCACGTTGCCGGATACAACTTGCACAGGTTGGACTCGGACGACTGCAACATGGCCGCCATCCTGGTTGGATCCGAAGGCACGCTTGGGTTTTTTGCCAGGTTCGTGTTGGAACTACAGCCCGTTCCACCCCACAAGGTGCTCGGTGTTTGCCACTTCCCCACCATTGCCACTGCGATGGATGCCGTCAGACAGATCGTTGAGCTGGGTCCTTCAGCAGTCGAGTTGGTCGATGGTACATTGCTCGCGCTCGCAAGCGACAACACCGCATTTCGTTCTTCGCTCGCGCGCTTCGTCGCGGGCAAACCCTCCGCGCTGCTACTCGTGGAGTTCGCCGAGCATGAGTCGCACGAAGAGACCAGACAACTCGCACGACTCGACGATCTCATGCAGAGCCAGGGGTTTACCGACGCCGTAGTCCGGGCGGTGGAGCCGCAGCTGCAAGAGGCAATCTGGTCGGTGAGGCGAGCCGGTCTCAACATCGTTATGTCCATGAGGGGAGATCGCAAACCGGTCTCGTTCATCGAGGACTGCGCCGTACCGCTCGACAAGTTGGCAGAATACAACGCCAGACTAACCGATGTATTCGGCAGGCACGGAGTCACGGCAACGTGGTATGCACACGCGTCGGTGGGCTGCCTCCACGTGAGGCCGGCCCTCAATCTCAAGGATCCCGACGACATTGCAGTAATGCGGGCGATCGCGGAGGAAGTGCACGATATCGTTCGGGAGTTCAAGGGATCGCACTCGGGCGAGCACGGTGATGGAATCGTGCGGTCGGAGTTTTTGCGGCCGATGTTGGGCGACCGATTGGTAGCCGCGTTTGAAGAGATCAAACGGGCCTTCGATCCGGATGGACTGTTCAACCCCGGCAAGATAGTGAGTCCGTATCGGATGGACGACCGTTCTCTCTTTCGCTACGGGCCCGACTATGGAACCGGGGGAATTGACGAGGCCGCCCTGGATTGGTCCGAGTGGGATGGCCTGCTGGGCGCGGTAGAGATGTGCAACAATAACGGAACTTGTTTGCGAGCGGCTCCCGGAGTTATGTGCCCCTCCTACCGGGTCACGGCCGACGAGCGGCACGTGACCAGAGGGCGCGCCAACACGCTGCGTCTCGCCCTGACCGACCAACTCGGCCCCGACGCGCTTGCGTCGCAAGACATGTACGACACAATGGATCTCTGTATCGGATGCAAAGCGTGCAGACGGGAATGTCCCACCGGTGTGGACATGGCGCGCATGAAAATCGAGTTTCTGCATCGATATCGCCAACGCCACGGATCTAGATTGAGGGATCGCGCGGTCGCGTACCTGCCGCGCTACGCGCCCTGGGCCGCGCGAGTGCCGTCGCTGTCAAACCTGCGCAATCACAGCCCGTTTTTGGCGGCACTTGGTGAGCGGTTTCTCGAGTTGTCCGCACGCCGAACGTTGCCTCGCTGGCGACGCGACTTCTTCCGAGCGGATGACCGCGTGTCAACCGAAGCGAACGAAGTCGTACTACTCCCGGACACGTTCAACACATATTTCGAGCCCGACAACCTGCGCGCTGCCATGTCGGTACTGCGTGTGGCCGGCTACTCGCCGGTCGTACCAACAGCGACCGATACGCATCGTCCCCTCTGTTGCGGTCGCACATTTCTCAGTGTCGGAATGGTGGAGGAGGCTCGCTTCGAGGCACGCCGTACCATCCGCGCTCTCCAACCGTACGTGGAACGCGGAGTCGCTATCGTCGGATTGGAACCGTCGTGTCTCTTGACGTTGAGAGATGAGTTCACCGCACTCGTGCCGGGCGCCGACGCTCGGGCGCTGGCTCAACGAGCGTTCATGCTGGAGGAATTTCTCGTAGACGAACGGGTTGCGGGTTCTTTGCAACTCGACCTCGGGGCTCTGCCGTGCCACGAAGTCAAGGTGCATGGTCACTGTCATCAGAAGGCGGTCGGGACGATGGCCTCGCTGGAGCAAGTCCTGCGTTGGATTCCCGGCGTCGACGTCGAGGTGATCGAGTCGGGATGTTGTGGGATGGCGGGTTCGTTCGGGTACGAGAGCGAGCACTATGATCTTTCGATGAAGATGGCCGAGCTGGATCTATTGCCTGCGATCCGAGAAGCCGATCCCGGTGCGTGGATCGTGGCGAACGGCACGAGCTGCCGTCATCAGATTGAAGATGGAGCCGGGCGGAAGTCCATGCACGTTGCCCGCGTGCTGGCAGACGCCTTGGTACAGCGATCGAGTGTCTGACCCGCTGCAACTCTTGTTCACAGACCGTGCCGCACCCCACGCGGAGCGTGTTGCAATCACCTCTTCGAGTCGCGCATTCACCTACCGGGAGCTGCTCGATGCATCTGCGCGCGTTGCCGCCGCCCTACTCGATGGCGAGACCGATCTCCAAGAGGCGCGCGTAGCGTTTCTGGCACACCCCGGCTTTGACTATGTAGCTGTGCAGTGGGGGATCTGGCGGGCAGGTGGGATAGCCGTACCGCTCGCTGTGTCCCATCCTACGCGTGAACTGGCCTACGTAATCGATGATTGTGGTGCGACCACAATTGTTGTGCAGCCTGACTTGGCCGCGCACGTTGCCGCAGCTGTACAGGAACGTTCGATCCCACTTGAGTTGACGTCGGACCTGCTGGGGTACGAGTGTGAGCCGGCGGATGAATGCGACCTCGACGCCGAGCGCCGAGCAATGATTCTCTATACGAGTGGTACGACGGGAGAGCCCAAGGGAGTCGTCACCACTCATGGCGCCCTGCAATCGCAGATAACGACCTTGGTATCGGCATGGGGATGGACCCCCGCCGACCGCACGCTGCTCACGCTGCCGCTCCACCATGTGCATGGCATCGTCAACGTGCTGTCTTGTGCGCTCTGGGTCGGGGCGGAGTGCAAGATCATCCCCCAATTCGATGCTGATCGCGTCTGGACCAGCATCCGAGAGGACGACCTGACCGTGTTCATGGCCGTGCCTACTATCTACGTCAAACTCATTGATGCCTGGGAACGAGCATCTCGTGGGTTGCGAGCCGAAATGTCGAGGTCGGCCGGCCATATGCGACTAATGGTCTCGGGCTCGGCAGCGCTCCCCAGGGACGTCCTCGAACGGTGGAAGCGGATCACCGGACATGTGTTGCTAGAGCGTTACGGCATGACGGAGATTGGAATGGCTCTCTCCAACCCGCTCGAAGGTGAGCGCGTGCCGGGCCATGTCGGGTTCCCACTACCCGACGTCGAAGTCCGATTAGTGGACGAATCCGGCAGCCCCGCCAAGCCCGGGTGTCAAGGTGAAATCCAGGTCAAGGGACCCGGAGTTTTCAAGGAGTACTGGAACCGTCCGAAAGCTACGGCGGAAGCGTTTGTGGATGGATGGTTCGCGACCGGTGACATTGCGGTTGAAGAGGAAGGTGGTTACAGAATCCTCGGACGCAACAATGTGGATATGATCAAGACCGGCGGTTACAAGGTCTCGGCTTTGGAGATCGAGAACGTTTTGCAAACCCATGAGGATATAGCCGAGTGTGCTGTGGTTGGAGTTGCAGACCGTGAGTGGGGCGAGCGCGTCTGCGTGGCAATCGAGTCGTCCCGTCAACAGCACCCGAGCCTGGAGGCTCTGAGGGCGTGGTGCAAGAAGAGGCTTGCGCCTTACAAGATCCCAACCGATCTCATACGCGTGGAAGAACTGCCGCGCAACGCGATGGGGAAGGTCATGAAACCCAAGGTCGTAGAGATGTTTGAGAAGGGACCCTAAGAACATGACCTGGATCCTCGAGCATTGGTTTGTTCTCCTCCTCTTTGCAATCTACTCGGCGCTTCTTGTCCATCATGCGATCGTGGGGAAGAGGCGGACACACGATACCGCCGACTACTACGTCGGCGGCCGCACGATGGGGGGAGTGGCGATCGGCATCTCGTTCTTCGCCACATACTCGAGCACCAACAGTTTTGTAGGTTTCTCAGGTCAGGCGTACTCGTACGGCACCCCATGGCTACTACTGACTCCCGCCGTGGTGATCTTTTGTTTTATAGCGTGGCGGTGGGTTGCACCGCGGTTGCGCGAGTTCACGGCATCTACCGGATCGGTTACGCTACCCGATTTCATCGGCTTCAGGTTCGACAGCAATCCCGCCCGAATGCTCGGCGCCGCAATCATTCTGTTCGCCAGCTTCCTCTACATGACCGCGATCTTCAAGGGAATCGGCAACCTGCTTGCAATATTCCTCGGCATCCCCTACGGGGTATCTATCCTCGTAGTATTCGTGATCGTGATGGCCTATACCGCCGTTGGCGGCTTCATCTCGGTGGTCCGGACCGACGTGGTACAGGGCATGATAATGGTCTTTGCCGCGATCGTTTTGTTCATGGGAACTACACGGGCCGCAGGCGGTATGGGATCTTTTTTCGAGGTCGCGCGGCAACCGGCTACCGCTTCACTCTTCTCGTGGAACGGCGCAATGCCGTTTCCGGTGTTGCTGGGTGTGATCGTAGCCGGCACCCTCAAGTTCATAGTGGAGCCGAGGCAGCTATCTCGTTTCTATGCGTTGGAAGACCGCAGGGCGATTCACCGTGGTATGTGGGTCGCGACGCTCACGTTTCTGTTCGTATACTCGATGTTACTACCGATTGGAATCTACGCTCATAATATCATTCCTGTTGTACTCGAAGACACCGATCTAGTAGTGCCGACACTCATCAGTGGAGGCAGTGTGTTTAGTTCGCCGGTCGGCGCTTTCCTGTTGGTTGCAATGGTTGCCGCGGCCATGTCTTCGCTGGATAGCGTGTTGCTGGTAATGGCCTCCACGTGCGAGCGCGATATCGTCTCTCTCTTGCGACCACCGTCATCGGAAAGAAGCGTCGTTAGTGCGACACGGTTCTACGTGGGACTGTTTGCGCTGGTGACCGCGCTGTTGGCACTGAATCCGCCGGGGCAAATCGTAACGCTCACCGCGTTCTCAGGCAGTCTATACGCCGCCTGCTTTTTTCCCAGTATCATACTCGGATTACACTGGAGAAGAGGTACCGGCACAGCGGTCATCGCTTCATATGTTGCAGGGATCGCGACATTGCTGCTGTGGCAATACACACCCTACGCGTCTGTGATACACCGTGTGTTTCCTGCCCTGCTGCTGTCGGTCTTGTCGTATGTGGTGATTTCGCTAGTCGCTCAACCAAACCGCTCTGATGCCGTTGAGGCCCTCTTCTGGGTTTGAGAAACTACGCGTCGAAGCCCTCTTTGGGTTCTGTGCGCGAGTGCCGGATTCGCTTGGGCAGCCTTTGCTCCTCCAACGCAATCCCAAAAGGGTCTTTGGACACATCGGCCAAATCTTTGAGCCGGTCGGTCCAGCCCAGCACGCACAGCACCGAGGCGTATATCCCAAGCGAGACACCCGGGTCGCCCCGCTCGACCTTGTGGAGTGTGGGGTAGGAGATCAGCGCGAGATCGGCGACCTCCGCCATCTGCATGCGACGCCGGAGCCGGGCCTTGCGAATGTCCGAGCCCAGCTTTTGCAGAGCCTCGACCACAGGAGACGGGAGGTGTGGCGTGGTACGTCCCATTTAATATACGTTTACTGGAGTGTTAACTAAGTTACTCATAGTGTTATCTAGTATAACAGAGCCGGTCAGCAACTGGTGTACAACTCCCAACCGACGCCTGGAGCCGACCCGACCAATGCCGGTGCGCGCCGAGTCCCGACGTATGCCTTTACGCTGAGCTGGGTATTGACGTGCCTTGGCCACCGGCAACCCGCGCGGCTTCCTAGCATTGTCTGCACCGATCCCCGCTTGCTCCGACTCGGGCCCGGTGCAAATGTGGGGGTGCGGCTACCGTTCTCCGGCTGGGAGAGGTATCCTATTCCTGCGGCTCCCTCGGCACCTTTACCCAGGTATGACTAACATGCTCCGATCCGTTCCGCTGCCAAGCTCCCCGTCTGTCAACAAGCGATCAATCAGAACCAAGTCCAACCGGGCGGTGCTTGCAGCCCTGTTGGTGGCCCTGGCCACACCGGCACTGGCCCAGCATATCCCGACGCCCAAGGAAAAGCTGGGTTTCAACATCGGCGACGACTATCATCTCGCCACATACACTCAACTGGTGGACTACTGGAATGATCTCGCGGCCGCCTCGCCTCGAATGGTGCTCGAAGAAATCGGCAAGACAGCAGAGGGCCGGCCGCAGCTGATGGCGATCATTACATCGCCCGAAAACCACAAGCACCTCGCCCGCTACAAAGAAATATCCGCGCGACTCGCGCACGCCGAAGGTTTGACCGAGGACGAGGCCAGAGCGCTGGCAGCGGAGGGCAAGGCCGTTATTTGGATCGACGGCGGGCTCCACGCGACAGAGGTGCTCGGCGCACACCAACTCATGGAGTGGGTTTACCAGATGGTGAGCCGCAACGATCCCGAGACCTTGCGCTTCCTGAACGATGTCGTGCTTTTGGCCGTCCACGCCAACCCGGACGGCATGGAACTGGTCTCTAACTGGTACATGCGGGAATCCGATCCACTGAAGCGCTCCACTTCCGGAATCCCTCGGCTGTACCAAAAATACGTGGGTCACGACAACAACCGTGACTTCTTTCTTGTGAGCCAGCCAGAAACCGAAAACATGAACCGCATCATGTTCCACGAGTGGTTCCCTCAGATTGTCTATAACCACCATCAGACCGGTCCGGCCGGGACGATCATGTTCGCGCCGCCGTTTCGGGATCCGTTCAACTACACTCTCGATCCGCTGGTACCACTCGGCATCGAAATGGTGGGAGCGGCAATGCACAGCCGCTTCGTCGCAGAAGGTAAAGGGGGAACCACCATGCGCTCGGGCTCGGGTTATTCCACCTGGTGGAACGGCGGCCTCAGAACCATCACGTATTTCCACAACATGATCGGCCTGCTGACGGAGACCAAGGGCAACCCGACACCCATAGACATCGAGTTTCTGCCCGACAACCAACTACCGCACAACGATCTACCGCTCCCGATCAAGCCGCAGAAGTGGCACTTCCGCCAGTCGATCGAATACGAGATTACGGCAAACCGCGCAGTGATGGACTACGCTTCGCGATACCGCGAGACATTGCTCTACAACCTCTACCTGATGGGTAGGAACTCCATACAGCGGGGCAGTGAGGACCACTGGACCATTCATCCCAAGCGGATTGAGGCAGTGAAGCTGGCCGCTAAGAACGACCAGCCCGCCGGCAACCAACGATTCCGCCGGGCGAGGGGGGTGCCGCAGGAATACTACGAAAGCGTGCTGCACGATCCCGCGCTGCGCGATCCGAGAGGCTACATTCTGCCGGCTGGCCAACCGGACTTCCCCACTGCAACGAAGTTCGTAAACGCGCTCATCAAGAACGGTATAACGATAGATCGCGCCACCAGAGATTTCGAAGTTGCCGGTAAGCGCTATCCCAAGGGCTCGTACGTTGTGAAAACAGCTCAGGCCTTCCGTCCTCACATCCTCGACATGTTCGAACCTCAGGATCACCCCAACGACTTCGCGTATCCGGGCGGGCCGCCCATCCCCCCGTACGACAACGCTGGCTGGACTCTCGCGCTACAGATGGGTGTCGAGTTCGATCGGATCCTCGACGGGTTCGACGGACCATTCGAAAAAATCGACGGTCTGGCGAAGCCGATCCCCGGTACCGTGGCAAATGCGCGGAGCGCCGCAGGATTCCTGCTGAGCCATGCGGTGAATGACGGATTCGTGGCGACCAACCGACTCATGGCGGCCGGAGAGAATGTGTACTGGATCAGCGAGACATTCCGTGCCAACGGAAAAACGTATCCAGCCGGAACGATCTACATCGATTCAAGGAGTTCGACGGCAAGCACTCTGCGACGCCTTGCAACGAACCTGGGTGTCAGCTTCGACGGCGTGGGGACCTCGCCGCGGGGCAACGCACTCAAGATGCGCCCCACTAGAGTCGGCCTTTGGGACCGCTACGGCGGGTCAATGCCGTCCGGGTGGGCGCGTTGGTTGCTGGAACAATACGAGTTTCCGTTCGAGGTCGTATATCCCCAGACTCTCGACGCGGGCAACCTGGCCAAGAAGTTCGATGTCCTGGTGTTCGTGAACGGTGCCATCCCATCCAAGGACAGCGGCCGTAATCGGTTCCGCCGCTTCGGCACCCCGCCCGACTCGAACAGTGTCCCCGTCCAATACCGCGACAGACTGGGAAGCATCACGGCAGACAAGACGGTTCCTCAGCTGCTGCGGTTCTTGAACGACGGCGGCACCATGATCGCCATAGGCAGCTCCACCAATATGGCCTATTTCGCCGGGCTACCAGTCCAAGACTACCTGCTGGACTCCAGCGGAAAACCCCTGCCGCAAGAGAGGTACTATATGCCCGGATCGCTCCACAGGATCGCCGTCGATAACACTCAGCCTGTCGCGTACGGACTGGCCGACCACATTATCGTGCATTTCAACAATAGCCCGGTATTCAAGCTTTCGGCCGATGCCGCCGCTAAAGGTGTTCACCGCCTGGGTTGGTTCGACAGTGACGAGCCGCTGGTGAGCGGCTGGGCCTGGGGGCAGAAATACCTGAAGGGCGGTACCACACTGGCAGCAGCCGACGTGGGGCGGGGCAAGCTCTACCTATTCGGCCCAGAGATAATTCGCCGTGGCCAGCCGCACGGCAGCTTCAAGCTGTTGTTGAACGCGATCTATCTAGGTGGGGCTACGAACGTACGGTTGCAGGAAGCCGCGGGAGGATCGAACTAGGGGTCCAACCCCGGGGTTAGAACCCCGGTGTAGCTTCGTCACCAGAAAGGGTTTACATCCGGAGCGCGATCCTAAAAACGCTCCCCTCGATGATGAGCACGTAGAGCTCGCCGTTTGCATCTTCACCGAACGAAGATATCCCCCCATTCGGCAGCACTGCCGTCATAGACAAAACTTCTCACGAACTCCGAGCAAAAATCGCCG
>JBHHZE010000061.1:0-17265 GCA_046757925.1 Gemmatimonadales bacterium | reverse complement strand
ACATGATAGAGGACATTGAGGCTCGCGGAGTGAATGCCGTAATCCAGTCGGCCGCCCAGGTCACTGCTCCCTGGCTCATCATCCATGGGGCGGCCGACGAGTCGGTCGCTGCTAGCGAGGGCAGGCTCCTGTATGACTCGGCCGAAAGGAGATTCGCCGAGCTGAGTATCATTCCTGGTGCCGGGCACACCTTTGGCGCTCGTCACCCGTGGGCCGGGTACACCCCGGAGCTCGAGCAAGCGATGGATCAGACGGTAGCGTGGTTTACTGGCTACCTTCGCTGAAGCGAAAAAGAAAGGGCGAAGCTCCCGAAGCGCTCCGCCCTCTGCCGCTACAGCCCGGCAGCGTACAGCCGGTCTACGACTCCGGGTTTTCGTCTCGACCTGACCGCAGCCGAAAGAAGCTTGCGTCGTCGCAGCAGAAAACCGGCTGCGGCAACAGTGGCTAGAGCAATGAGTCCGACACTAAAGTTTCTGATACGATCCTCCGATCCAAGGGAACGCTTATCCCAAACGAATAGGATTCCATCACGAATATAGCAATGCAGGCAAGCCCCGTTGTTGCGATTCCATTACGATTCACCTCCGGCGGTCTCGGCGCCTGTCGTGTGCGTTCCGCATTGCGCAAGACGGCATACTCAGAGGTACCCCATACATAGGGTTAGGAGCCATCTCGCTCGACGTTCTCCCAGGAGAATCTCTGTATCATCCCGTACCTCAGCTGCTGCGGTAGCTGTGATGCTTCTGGAACGTACCGGCCTTGACCCTGAGCTACTGCTGATCAAGCGTGCACGACGGGAGAATGATCCTTGGTCAGGACAGATGGCTCTGCCGGGCGGTCGTAAGGATGATGTCGATCTGGATCTCTTCGATACGGTTCAGCGTGAGACATTCGAAGAGACAAGCGTGAATCTGAGTGGAGAGCAGTTGCTAGGCGAACTTGACGATCTCCATCCCCACGCTCCGGGGCTACCGCCCATGATCGTGAGGCCGTTCGTGTTTGGGTTGAATACCCGACCCCCGATCATGCTCAACAGTGAATCCACGCTCTTTCTGTGGGCTCCCCTTGGAGTTCTCGCAGACAGTGCAGGGGTGTCGCGGGTGGTGGTGGGCGATCGGGCGATCGTGACGCCATCCTACAGGGCCGGCGCCCATGTTGTGTGGGGGATGACTCAGCGTATCATCAATCCTATCATAGAGTTATGGAAGTAGCGGAGATCCGCATCTTGTTTTTCGTCGTAACTCTTTAGAGATTTAGGACGACTTAAACTATCTGGATGCTATCGTGACCGCTGCCGCCCGCAAGCCGGGGCTCACCCGCTCGACCGAGGATTATCTCAAGACCATCTATGAGCTGCAGTATGACGGGACACCTGCCCAGACGAGCGCCATTGCGGAGGCGCTCGACATAGCGCCGCCCTCGGTGAGTGGAATGGTCAAGCGTCTGTCTGAAGACGGCTACTTGGAGTACGTGCCGTATCGCGGCGTCGAACTCACAGGTGAAGGTCTCAGGGCGGCGCTCCGTATGGTACGCCGCCACAGAATAGTCGAAACCTATCTCACAACCAAGTTGGGCTACGACTGGGACTCGGTGCACGACGAGGCCGAGCGTTTGGAGCACGCTGTCTCGGATGAACTGATCGAGCGGATGGCAATGGCCTTGGGTAACCCGCAGTACGATCCGCATGGGGCTCCGATTCCCACCAAAGAAGGTCTGGTTGAAGAGACTCGGTACGTGCGTCTCGCGGATTTGCCGGTGGGTGAGGTGGCGGAACTTCGGATGGTTGGAGACAAGGATGCAGAGCGACTGCGTTATGTGGCATCGATCGGACTCAGACCAGGCGTTTCGTTTGAAGTGCTGGCGAGACAACCGTTCCAGGGTCCGACAACGATCCGCATCGGACACTCGCCTCTCAAAGAGAAGGTGGTGGGCCACGAGTTGGGTTGCTCCTTGTTCTGTGCTCCGGTAGGAAGAGAGGTAGGATGATGGGGAAGAACGTTAGCCGGCGCGACTTGTTCAAACGAGGTGTCCTCGGTGCTGCCGGCCTTGCATCGGTAGGGACCGTCGTGAATGCCGCCGAGCGTCTCGTCGATAAAGCCCACCAACCCAGTACATCGGGTACGGTAGGTACAGTGTCCAGCGGATCGTTCGACGCAACTGCGTTCTTGGAATCGTTCGATTACGGCACGGTGTCAAGGCTTCCTTCGGGGCAGGTAGTGCGCGAGTTCGAGATGACTGCCATAGACAAGGAAATAGAAGTGGCTCCTGGAGTGTTCTATCCGGCGTGGACCTACAGCGGCCAAGTACCAGGACCGACTCTGCGGGCAACGGAAGGTGATCTTGTTAGGCTTCGCTTTCAGAACCTCGGTACGCATCCGCACAGCATCCATTTCCACGGTATACACCCAGGAAACATGGACGGAGTCTTCGAGCAAATTTCTCCGGGCGAATCTTTTGTCTACGAATTCGCTGCCGAGCCGTTCGGTCTCCATCTGTATCACTGCCACACGATGCCGCTCAAGAAGCACGTCGCGAAAGGTCTTTATGGCACATTCATAATCGACCCGAAGGATGGCCGGCCGCCAGCGAGAGAGATGGTAATGGTTATGAACGGCTTCGATACCAACTTCGACGGCGAGAATGAGATCTATGCGGCCAACACCGTGGCGTTTGCATATAGGAACAATCCGATCGAGGTCCGCAAAGGCGAGCTGCAACGGATCTACCTCGTAAATGCACTGGAGTTCGATCTGATCAACTCCATGCACATACATGCGAACTTCTTCCACGTTTACAAAACCGGTACGTCGCTCGAACCCAGCGAATACACCGATACGTTGATGATGTGTATGGGCGAGCGACACATCATAGAGTTCACCTATCAGTACACCGGGAAGTTCATGTTCCATGCCCATCAGTCGGAATTCGCGGAGTTGGGGTGGATGGGACTGTTCGACGTGGTTGAAGCGACGGCATGAGCATGGAGAAATCATCCACCTGGCTTTGGGGTCTCCTCCCGCTGGGGCTATTGGGGGCACTCTCCCTGGTTCTCGGGAAAACGGACCTGTTGGACTTCATGCGTCGCGGAGCACCCCCCGTAGAAGAACTGTCGTTCGAACGCGTTGTCTTGTCGCCGAATCTGATCGAGTTCGATGTGGTCAACGGCGGGCCAGATCCTGTCACGGTGGCGCAGGTGAGTGTGGACGAAGCGTTTTGGGAGTTCTCGATCCAGCCGTCAGCCACCATTAACAGACTGGGCCGGGCCACGCTGCAGCTGCCTTACCCGTGGGTGCGGGACGAGGCCCATGAGATTACCGTGCTGAGCTCTACCGGCGCCACTTTTTCTCACGAAATTGAGGTGGCGACCGTGACCCCCGAACCGGGCGCCCAGTATTTCGGCGTGTTTGCGGTCATCGGGTTGTTTGTTGGGGTAATCCCGGTTGGCATAGGCCTATTGTGGTACCAGTTTATCCGGAGACTCGACCGTCGCTGGATCCACTTTGGTCTGGCTCTCACCGGAGGGCTCCTCATTTTTCTCGGTGTAGATGCACTGCACGAGGCGCTGGAATCAGCCTCCCAATTGGGGAGCGCTTATCATGGCGTGACGCTCGTGGTGGTCGGTGCACTGGGGACTCTGCTCGTACTGCAGATGATTGCCAGAAGCACCCCGGGTAGGACCGATGTGCAAGAGAGGCGAGCTGTTGCCTTTCTCATAGCTTTGGGGATCGGGTTACACAACTTGGGTGAAGGGCTGGCAATTGGTGCAGCGTATTCGCTCGGCCAAGCGGCATTGGGCACCTTCCTTATTGTTGGCTTCATGTTGCACAACACGACCGAGGGACTGGGGATTGTGGTGCCGATAGCGGGTGACCGACCCAAAGTGATGACCCTTGCTACTCTCGGCTTCATTGCCGGAGCACCGACTGTTTTGGGCACATGGATCGGCGGACTGGCTTATTCGCCCTTGTTGGCGACGCTGTTCCTCGCCGTGGGTGCCGGTGCCATCGTACAAGTGCTCCTGTCGCTCTATGGCGTCGTTGCAAGAGAAAGAAACGGCCTCGCAGTCAATCCGCTGACGGCTAGTGGAGTATTGGCAGGGTTGCTACTGATGTATGGAACAGGGCTTCTAGTGTCGGTTTAGGCGTGCACTAGGCGGACTCCGGTTTCCGGTCCGCCGGACCAGATCTCAGTCTCGCGTGCTCCATTCCCTGTAGCATTGCGGCCAGTCGTCGATCCCTGGCACTCCGGATCAGTTCGATGTTCTCGTTGTAGGTGCGTTCGATCGCGTGTGTCAGTTTGTGTTGCTCCTCCGGAGACAACTTAGACCAGCATGCAAGGTCCACCCACGTTGTCTCGAATGTCTGCAGCAGGTGCTGGAGGAACCCTTGCACGCCGCGCTTGCCGGCGGCTAGATGGTATGTGAGATGAGGACCGGCCGCGGCCCATCCCAATGCGGGGCCCAGGGACACCGCGCGATCGAGATCGTCGACGTCGATGACTCCTTTGAGCACCAAGTCTATGCACTCGCGCCAGACTGCCGCGGCGATACGGTTCACGACCCTGCCCGGGACCTGCTTGTTCACCATCACCGGTATTCGCCCGAGTGCCCGCAGCCATCCCTTGACCAGCTCAACGAGGGCGTAGTCCGTGTAAGGGCTTGCCGCAACCTCCACCAGCGGGATGAGTTCCACGGGATTCAGCGGATGCACGACCAGGCATCGCTCTTGCCGGAGGCACCGACCGGCTACGTCCTTCGCCGCGAATCCGCCGGTTGACGTGCTAACCACTCTGGCCTTTCCGGCCACGGATTCGATTCCTTCAAAGACTTTCTGTTTGGTGCGCAGGTCTTCGCGAACTGCTTCTATCACCCACTCTGCGTCACCGCAGGCGTGAAGGAGGCTTCGGCCTACGGTCAGCGCAGCTATTCCACGGTCGACGCTTGCGGATGTCGCCACTTCTAGTGGGATGAGCGCCCTGGCTCGTTCGCTTACTTCGTCGCGTGCATCTTTGAGCGCCACTGCCTCAGTGTCGTACAGAGACACCGGCCAGCCAGACGCCACGAGTAATGACGCCCATCCCCGTCCGATGTCTCCCATCCCGACTACGGCTGCCTGTACGTGCTCACCCGACATGCTCGCCTCCAAGGCTGTGTCCAAGTATGCGGTCCAGCAGCTGCTTCATTCTAGGCAGGTCTAGATCCAAAGCGACCTTGGTGGTTGCGCCACCTGGCTGCTCCCTTGTATGGCCACGTTCGAGGCCTGCGTCAAGGTCGACTGTAATATCCAAGGTATGGGTTTGCAGCAGGCCGGGAACAAGCAACTCGCCAATAGTGAGAACATCGTTCACAACGCAGCCCTGCAACCGTTCCTGTCGCACATGATATTCTACGTAGAACTCAAGGGCCAATGCCAGCCACTTGACGAGCGGATCCCGAGACTTCAGCAAGACTCGGACTTCATCAGCGCTAAGCACCATTCGACGTGTTACGTCGAGGCCAACCATCAATGTATCAAGTCCCGCCTGCAGCACCATGTCGACGGCTTCGGGATCGCACCAGGCGTTGAAATCGGCCCAGCGGTTGGTGTTGCCACGCTCGTGGATGCTACCGAACATGCCAATATGGTGGCTGACCTTGTCTCGGACCAACTCAACGTCCTCCTTTATCGCTCGGGCCAGGTTCGTGAGGGGGCCCAAAGTGACCAGTGTTATTGGCTCCTTGAGCCCTTGCAGCAGATCCAATAGGACGTGTGGATTGTCCGGCTCGACGCGTGTTGCGGGAGCCACCGGCGCATAGCCGACACCACTTTCGCCGTGAGTTTCGGGTGCGGTCACGAGCGCTCTGGTCAACGGTCTATCTGATCCGGGCAAGACCTGAACATCACTGCGACCGCACAGTCGAAGAACTTCTCGCGCGTTGCGGGTTGTCTGGTCGAGTGGTGCGTTGCCGTAAGTCGTCGTGACCGCGACGATTTCGAGGTTGGGCGAGCGTGCGGCGAGTGCCAGGGTCACCACATCGTCGATTCCTGGATCGGTGTCGATCACCAAAGTGGTGACTTCGCCGGGCGGTCGCATACTATTCGGGTGCGCCCGGACGTCAGGGTCGGGCTGGCGACGAGGGACCATCGAATCTAACCTTGATGGCAGTTTGAACGGAGTGTGCATTCAGCGTGAGTGAGCTGTCGAAAATGTTGCGCCAAGAGTATGGCGAACTGGTCGAACGGTTCGGAACCGGCTGGGAACAGGGGAACGCAGACGAGATAGCGGCCGTGTTCACCGATGATGGTGCCTTTCTGCCATCGCCGTTCGAGCGGGCTGTCAAAGGTCGTGCCGCGATCGCCGAGTATTGGAAGGACATACCCCAAGAGCAGGCGGAAATCTCATTCCGCTTTGGTGAGATATTTGTGGCCGGACCGTGGTTTTCAACCGAAATGAAATGTACCTTTCGCCGCCGCCGCACCGGCCAGTTCATCGACATCAGAGGCGCGCTGTTCTGCGAAACTGCTGATGGAAAGATAGCTGAAATGCGGATGTACTGGGAGCGCAGATCAGGCCAGACGGGGGCAACGTGACCGCGGTTCTGTTGGGCTGTCAGGGGTGGGAGTATTCTGGTTGGATCGGGTCTTTCTACCCGTCTGAGACCAGTCCGGCTGACATGCTGCGGGAGTACGGTGCACGATTGCGGACAGTGGAATTACCGGATACAATCGTCGGCATCCCCCCCGAACCTACGGTAGAAAGTTGGCGCGACAGCGTTCCCGACGGCTTCATCTTCTCTCTAAAGGTCCCGCAGCAGGTGACACACGAGACCCGCCTAGACATGTCCCATCCATTGCTCGGCAAGTTCGTGGATAGGGTGAGTTTATTGGGTGATAAGCTTGGACCTCTCCTGCTACAGCTGCCTCCGGGTTTCCGCCGAACTGCGGAGAGTGAATCGGTACTCGGTTCGTTCGTGCGAGACTTACCGCAGGGTTTCAGATGGGCAGTTGAATTCCGTAGTGCGGAATGGCTGACGCGGGACGTCCAGACCTTGTTGGCGGAGAGAGGCATCTCCTTGGTGCTGGCCGATGCGAGATGGGTCAGGCGCTCGGTAATGCTGGATCTCGCGTCTTGTCCAACCGCAGATTTTGCCTACGTTCGTTGGGGTGGGTCCGCCCCGGCTAGAGCCGTGGCGCCGTCTCAGGGTATGTGCCGCCTGCTCTCGACCTGGAATGTTGCTGTAGGAAGATTGCTCGGTGCCGTAGAAACCGTCTTTGGATACTTCGGCAACAACTTTGGGGGGGACGGGCCGAGTCGGGTGCAGGCGTTCAAAGCATTGATCGACAGGCAAGGTTCGCGACCAGGTATTGCGAATACCTCATGCCTTCGCTAATTAGTTCCGGTTAGGGGGTATGGTGTCCAAGCATTCGGTCTTATTCATAGACGACGACGAAGGGGTCTTACGATCCCTCGGCAACTACTTCGAGAAGATCGGACACACGGTCCATCGGGCGGCGACTGGTAAGGAGGGGTTGGACCTCCACGAGCGCGTCCGGCCCGACGTGACCGTGCTGGATCTCAGTATGCCGGACATGTCGGGGCTCGAGGTGTTAGAGGTGCTTCGAACCAGAGGGGCCATGGTCATCATGCTCACCGCCCACGGCGAAGTCGATGCCGCGGTGGAAGCTATGCGGTTAGGGGCAGAGAATTTCCTGACCAAGCCTATCGAGATGAGCCATCTCGTGGCGACGGTCGAGAAGGCGGCCGAAAAGGTCGCACTTCGCGAGGAAAACGTGGCTCTGCGGATGCGGCTCCATCCGAGCCTGCGACGGCGGGTGGTCAAGTTGGTCTTTTTCCTGGTATTGATCGGTGTGGCGGCCGTGTTGGGTAGGTTCATCGGTGGTGGTAGAGTCGACCAGGCGCGCCCACGGGCGGCGATTCCGGTGCCTCTCGACGCGGTCGGTGAACCCGATACCTTACTACCTGTGACTCAGTCGCAGGCCGATTCCGGACAATCTAAGCCATAGGCTGCAGTGCGGCGTGTCAGAAACTCGCCCACCAACGGGACGGGCTGCCACTACGCTACCGCCTCTTCCCAAGACAGATCGCTTTCAGCATCGACCGGCGGACGGACAATGCCGAACATACGTCTGACACACTACACTAGCCCGGTTGCACTTCTGGTCCTCCTGGCGGTGGGAATGCCACCACGCGCTGCGGTTCCACAAGCCGAAGATATAGTGTTAGCGACTACTACATCGATACGGGATGCCGGTCTGCTGGATGCGTTGCTCCCAGCGTTCGAGCGCAAGACAGGATATGCCGTCAAGGTGATTGCCGTGGGCAGCGGCCAGGCCATGGAGCTGGGTCGGCGCGGTGAAGCGAGCATCTTGATAGTACACGATTCCGCTGGCGAACAGCGCTTTATGGATCAGGGGTTTGGTACGACGCGAGAGCCCCTTATGCACGACGAATTCGTCCTCGTGGGTCCGAGAACCGATCCGGCTGGGGTGAGGGGTCTGAGGATCCACGATGCCATGCGCGCCATCGGCAACACAGGCTCCCTGTTTGTCTCTCGCTCCGACCGCTCGGGGACGGATGTCAAGGAAAAACAGCTGTGGCACGATTCCCGAGTCTCACCGACGCGGATATGGATTAGGGAGTCCGGCCAGGGAATGAGTCCGACACTCCAGATATCCAGTGAACTCCAGGCCTACACGCTCACGGACGTGGGTACGTTGCTGATGCACAGATCTCCGCTGGAACTCGAGATCCTGGTCCGTGGCGATCCGGTGCTCGAGAACCCTTACCATGTGATCCTCATCAACCAACGGAGGTTCCCGTGGATCAACTCAGCGGGCGCCAAGTCGCTGATGGACTATCTACTTTCGCCAGACGTCCAACAGCTCATTGGGGAATTCGGCCGCGAGGTCGATGGAAGGTCGTTGTTCGTTCCGGGCGCCCGCTAATTATCTTTTCTAGCTGTGACAATCAAGATTGCTATCGCCCAGATACGGCCTAGCAAGGCTGACTATGCCGAGAACTTGCGGCGGGTAGGATCGGTGATCGCGACCGTCGGCAAGTGGGAGAGACCCGCCGACCTGATCGTGTTCCCCGAGAGCGTGATGTCCGGCTATTTTCTCGAAGGCGGAGTACGCGAGGTAGCGGTGACGGCCGGCGACCTCTATCGGGACCTTTGCGCTCAGCACACCGCTGTAGGGGCGCCACCGGTTGACGTAGCCGTCGGGTTTTACGAGGAGTTTCGCAACCGCTACTTCAACTCCGCCGTGTTTGCGACACTTGGTAAGCCCGATGCCGGAATCCGGCACGTTCACAGGAAGGTGTTCCTCCCGACATATGGTGTCTTTGACGAACGGCGTTTCGTCGAGCACGGTGACTCGGTCAGCGCGTTCGACACGCACTGGGGCAGGGCGGCTATGCTCGTGTGCGAGGACGCGTGGCATTCGATATGTGGTATGCTGGCGGCACTGGATGGCGCTCAGTTGCTGTTGGTCTTGAGTGCTGCGCCGGCACGTGGCCCTACACCGGAGAGCAAAGACGACCCGAGTGGGGAACGTCGGCCTGCGACGGTTCGCAGATGGGAGCGTCTGGTACGACAGATGGCCGACGAACATGGCGTGTATGTGGCGCTCGCGCAGCTAGTCGGCTTTGAGGGAGGTAAAGGTTTCCAAGGTGGTTCGGAGTTGATCTCACCGGATGGAGAAGTCGTTGTGCGAGCACCGGTGTTCGAGGAAGCTATCATCCAGGCGGACGTGGAGTTCGACGCTATTACCCGTGCGCGGCGCGACCAACCTCTGTTGGCTGACCTAGAAACTCAATTCTCAAACCTGCTGCAACATGCTCGAGGTAATCGCATGCCTCGATTGGAGTACGATGCGGCGCGCAAGGGGAGTACGGCTCCGGGAGCGCACTTGCCGGCTGAGCATCCGGTGGTGGTACCAGCCGATGGGGATGATCCGCTGGAACTGGACTGTCCACTTACCGAGCGGTGGTTGACTGCATTTCTGGAGGAGGAGATCGTCAAGCGCCGGGGATTTGAAAAAGGCGTGGTCGGCCTATCCGGTGGCGTCGACAGTTCGCTTACTGCGGCTCTCGCCGCCAGTGCCCTCGGCCCAGACAATGTAGTCGGCGTAAGAATGCCTTACAGCAGTTCCAGCCCCGATAGTCTCATCCACGCGGAACAGATAGCCGCACAGTTGGGCATTCGAATGGAGACGATAGACATTTCGCAAGCCGTCGACGGTTATTTCAACGCTTCGGATCCCGAGGCGGACGCCACGCGTCGCGGTAACGTCATGGCGCGCATTCGGATGGCAACGTTGTTCGATTTATCTGCCAAGTACGATGCGATCCCCCTCGGCACGGGCAACAAGACAGAGAGACTGCTCGGTTACTTCACGTGGCATGCTGACGACTCTCCGCCCGTCAATCCGTTGGGAGACCTATTCAAGACTCAGGTGTGGGAGCTCGCGCGGCACATGGGCATAGCGGAAGAAATTCTGGCGAAGCCGCCCACCGCAGACCTGATCCAGGGGCAGACCGACGAGGCCGATTTGGGGATCGGCTACGACCGGGCCGACCGAATTCTCCATTGGCTCCTCAAGGGATTGCGACCGGAGCAACTGCTGGGGCTTGGGTTCGGGGCGAAGGAGTTGGAGATCGTAACCACGCGGTTGCAGGGTACGCACTGGAAGCGCCGTCTCCCCACCGTTGCGATGCTGAGTGGCACCGCGATCGGAGAATCGTACCTGCGACCGGTGGACTATTGAGAACTTGATGATGACAAACACCGAGCAGGGAAAACTCGTTCCCAAACCCGCGAACGAGTCGCAAGCCACAATGACCGAACTCATGATGCCAAACATGGCGAATGTTCTGGGCAATGTGTTTGGCGGAGTGATTCTCTCCCTGGTCGACCGGGCGGCTGCGGTGGCGGCGATCCGGCATGCAGCGGGTCCCTGCGTGACGGTCTCGGTGGATCGAGTGGAGTTCCGTGAGCCTATTCATGTTGGGGAGTTGGTGACGGCCAAGGCGAATGTCAACTATGTTGGCCGCACTTCGTTGGATGTTGGCGTGCGCATAGAAGCAGAAGATATAGTCACCGGGGCCAAGCGTCACACCAATAGCTGTTACCTGACGTTCGTTGCCGTCGATGATCGGGGTCGACCGCGGCCGATCCCGCCGCTCGTACCGGAAACGGAGAGCGAGAAGGTATGGTACGAGCATGCCAGACAGCGGAGGGACGCGCGAGGTAAGGCGAAGGCGAGAGGCTAGTGAAGCAATCACGCGTGATTTGTGTGTTGAGTGGGGGCGGTGCAAAGGCGACGGCCCACGTTGGTGCCGTCAGGGCTCTAATGGAACGTAGTGTGAGG
Organism: Gemmatimonadales bacterium; assembly: GCA_046757925.1. Lineage (GTDB taxonomy): Bacteria > Gemmatimonadota > Gemmatimonadetes > Gemmatimonadales > GWC2-71-9 > JAZDCZ01. The sequence goes on along the minus strand of JBHHZE010000061.1, from coordinate 5,896 downwards.
CCGGTACACTATGTGGGTACGTCGATGGGAGCCGTATTGGCCGCATGCTTCGCGTGCGGCCTTTCCTATTCCCAAATCCTAAGGCGCATCACATCTGTGACGCGGCGTGACGTGGCAGCCTTTTCGCCCGAGATAATCCTGGGTGCTTTTGCCACCAGCTTATTTCGGGCTAACCCGCTCAAAGAAACTATTGCCCATCTGGTGGATGCCGACTCATTCGATGAATTACGAACACCCCTTACGGTAACAGCGGTGGACAGCAAGAGCGGGGAACTCGTTCTCTTCGGGTCGGGAGGAAGATCTCAGGTACCCTTGGTGGATGCGCTATACGCCTCATGTGCGCTTCCTGTGTACTATCCTCCGGCCCGGATCGGCGATCGCGAATACGTCGATGGGGGAATGAGAGCAGTGCTTCCCTTGGATGTGGCGGTGAGGTTTGATCCCGACCTGGTGTTTGCAGTCGAGGTAGGTCCGTCGTTCTGGGCAGACCCGGCTGAACGAGAAGCGCGTGTGCCACCGATGGTTAGGGCGCACGGTCAGGCGATCGGAATCTTGATGGCTGCACAGACCGAAGACACCATCGGGCGTTGGAAGCATGGTGCTGTACCGCTCGTCCTGGTGCGTCCGAGACGTGAGCGTGAAGTTACGTTCGCCGCGCACCATGCAGTACGCTATGTGGAGGAGGGCTTTAGGTCTGCGAACGTCGCGTTGGATGAATGGAATGGGAATCGGTGATACGGGCACGGGACACACAGTCCCTGTCTCGGTTCTTGTGAGGACCAGCCCTGTTATCTTCTATTCCACACGTTGGAGCATATGTGCTGTCAACCTCGCATTGATGCATTTGAGATGGTGATGGATCTTCCGCGACGTGCAACGGTCAACTACGCCGGCTTCGGAATGACGCGACTTTCCGCGCTCCTGGTCACTCGGTGATTGAGTATGCAAGAGTCAGATCGCTTTTTTACGCTCGAAGAAGCCAACAAAACGCTTCCGTACGTGAGGCAGATTGTCGTAGATATCGTGGACGCGTATGGGCGCTGGCGGGCCGGAGTGAAGAGCTACGAACTGGTTGCTGCGGACAGCCGCGGCGACTTGGGTGAGACGGACGAGCAGGTGTCCTTGCGCGAGGAAGTGGATCGGATCGCCCGGCAGATCAACGAATATTTGGAGGAACTCTCGAAGGTCGGTTGTGTGTTCAAGGGGTTCGATGACGGACTGGTGGATTTCAGGTCTCGGCTGGCCGATAAGGAGATCTGTCTGTGTTGGAAGTTGGGTGAGCCGGAGATACTCTATTGGCATGAACCAGATGAGGGCTTCGCGGGGCGTAAGAGCATAGAGCCGGAACCAGTGCATAAAGGAACCCTAAAATGAACGTCATCAGGTTCATACATTTTCTCGGCATGTCCCTTTGGATTGGTGGTGGGATGGCAGCGATGATTATGGCAGTCACGTCGCGTGGTGAATCGGTGGAGATCCGCGCAGGTGTGTTTCGCCTGCTGGCGCGTGTCCAATCGTCCGCCATCGGGCTGGGAGCCCTGCTCACCCTGGGATCGGGAATCCTGTTGACTATGAGGTTGATGGGAACGCAAGGGGCTGACGCCGTGATGGCTGCGCCACGGATATGGGTGATGCAGAGCGCGGGGCTCATCGCCGGGTTGTTGATCCTGCTGGTCTCCGTCCCTACCGCCATCAAGATGCGTATGCTTGCCACACCAACCCAGAATGGCGAACTGCTGCCGGAATTCGAACGTTACCGCAAGCGGCAAGCTGTTGTGTCCTCCGTTGCGGGAGTTCTGGCTCTGATCGCGTTGTTCGCGGGAGCGATACTCTGATCGCGAGAAAGAGACAGCTCAGGCGATGACTGATCGGTGGCGCCTAACAGGCTCCTATGCTGCCGTAGCGAGTAGATACCCCGACGTACGGCGCTGGGTGGGCCGCGCCAGCCTACGGTCCGTCAGTCACATCGGCCGGATCTCGTATTTGGTCTGGGAAATATTCGTCGGAATGCGAGAATGGCGTATTTGGCTACCGCGCACGTTTGAGCAAGCCACGCACGTAGGATACGGCTCTCTGTTCATTGTATTCTTGACGGCCGGGTTTGCCGGGGGTGTGACCTCGCTCCAGGCGGGGTATCAGTTCACGGCCAGCATACCGGTTTATTTTGCGGCCGGCGTCATTACACAGTCGATCATCTTGGAACTTGGGCCCGTTCTTACGGCTTTGATCCTAGCTGGCAGGATCGGAGCGCGCTACGCGGCGGAACTGGGGACGATGCGGGTGACCGAACAGATCGATGCCCTGGAGAGCTTGGGACGTTCGCCGGTCTCACACCTCATTATACCGCGTGTCATAGCCGGCACGCTCATGCTTCCGGTCCTCGCAGTTTTCGCCGAGGCGGTTGGAATCGGAGCGGGCTGGATTGCTGCCAAGAGTTCACTCGGTATCAGTGACGCGGATTTCATCTATGGAGCTCGATACTTTTTCCGACCCTTCGATTTGTGGTACTCGATGATCAAGTCGCTGGCGTTCGGCTTGGCTGTAACGCTGATTCCATGCTACATGGGCTTTAGCACCAAACAGGGTGCGGAGGGAGTCGGTCGTTCCACTACGGCTGCGGTGGTGAGTGCATCGGTGCTCATCTTGTTTCTGGACGTAGCCCTGGCCAAGCTCTTGCTACAATGATCGAACTCAAGGGAGTCCATAAGAGCTTCGGAGAGAACGTGGTCTTGGATGGAGTTGACCTCACTGTGGAGGACGGTGAAACCGTTACGCTCATGGGGCCCTCCGGCACTGGAAAGAGCGTTCTTCTCAAGCACATCAACGGATTGCTCCACCCCGATAAGGGCGAGGTATTCGTCGACGAACTGAACGTGAATCACCTCCCCCGTGAGGAACTTGCGGTACTCCGCAACAGAATCGGATATGTGTTCCAGTTTGGAGCATTGTTCGACTCGATGGATGTCTATGAGAACATCAGACTGGGCATCACGGATGAAGACTGCGCGTCGGATCCCAATTTCTGCCAGCGACGGGTCATGGAATGTCTCGACTTGGTGAATCTCTCTCGGGAGACCGCAAACAAGTTCCCGGGCGATCTTTCCGGCGGAATGAAGAAACGTGTGGGGCTGGCACGGGCGATTGCCGGCCAGCCGTCGTATCTGTTATATGATGAGCCTACGTCGGGCCTAGATCCGGTCAACGCGGACATCATTGACTCTCTCGTGGAAAAGTTGGGAGATGAACTGGGTGTCACTAGCGTGGTGGTATCTCACGATGTACGAGGGTCGTTTCGCGTCTCGGATCGCATAGTTTTACTTTCAGACGGCCAGATTCGGGCGGCCGGAACCCCGGCTGAACTCAAAGAGAGCGAGAATCGGACCGTGCGGCAATTTCTCGAGCGCGATCTGGGTACCGCTTTGGCGACCTGAGAGGTCGATTATATGGATCTTTACTACAAGCAAGAGGTCAAGGTCGGTCTTCTGGTGATAGTGGCCATCGCTGGGTTCTTTGGCGGACTCACATGGCTGACTGGAAGATCGCTTGGCGCGAAGCACGTTGAACTCATGGCTCGCTTCGAGAACATCGGCACGCTCACCGTTGGCGATCCGGTGCAAATATCGGGAGTAAACATCGGACGTGTAGCCCACGCGGAACTCGAAGCTCAAGGCCAAGTGTTGGTTCGTATCGAAGTTGAAGAACGGTTCGCACCCAAGATAGATGCGAGTGCCACGATCAAGTCGCTGGATTTCCTGGGCGCCAAGTTCGTCGACTACAAGCCGGGCACGTCGTCGATAGCATTGGGTGAGGATCAGGTGATCACCGGGTTGGCCGGGAGCGATCTGGCTGAGACCACGGCCAAACTCACCGACAATGCGGTACAGGTACTCACTGGCATGGAGCGCATGCTTTCGGAACAAATGAGCCAAGATCTACACAACACGTTGGTGGCTACACAGCGCGCGCTAGACGCAATGGCCAGTGTCGGCGAGGGCCCGCTAGTGAGTAACCTGCAGCAAACGCTCTTGGCGTTTCAAAATGTGGCGGTGCGACTCGACTCGACGCTTGCGAATCCGGGGATCAACAAATCTCTGAGCCAGTTGGACGAGCTGACGGAGAGCGTGCAGGGAATGACCGACGGCATTGCCGGCGCCACCACGGCGCTGGGCGACCTCCTCAGGTCGATGGCCGATACCTCGGGATCGCTTGGCAAGATTCTGAGCGATTCTACTCTCCACGGGGATGTCCACGAACTCCTCGTCTCCATGACGAAGCTTCTGGACGACATCAGGGAACGGCCGGGGCGGTATACGTTCGTGTCGGTGTTCTAGGGGAGTAGGGTGTAGCGAGTGAGCGAGGGGAAAAAGCAGGACAATCCCCTATATTCGTCCACATGTTATCCGTCAAATTTCTGGGGACATCCGCCGCTCGGCCCACGGTCGAGCGGTCCGTTTCGTCCATCGTTGTGGCGCGCAAAGGCGAGACACTGATGTTCGATTGCGGCGAGGGGACGCAGCGCCAGATGATGCGCTATGGCGTGAGCTTCTCGCTCTCCCAAATCTTCTTCACGCATTTCCATGCCGATCACTACTTGGGGATCATTGGGCTGGTACGGACGCTGGCGCTCCAGGGCCGGACCGATCCGGTGCATCTCTACGGCCCCAAAGGAGCAAACCGGGTACTCGGCGCCTGCATGCAGTTGGGGTTCGAGCGGGCGGGTTTTCCCGTTGAAATTCACGAACTGGAAGCCGGCGATCGGCTCGGCCGGGAGGACTACGATCTCGAGGTCTTGGCGGTCGAGCATGGCCGGGATGCTGTAGGCTATGCGATCAGGGAGCACGAGCGGTTGGGTCGGTTCGATCCCGAGAAGGCCCGCGAGTTGCGTGTGGTGGAGGGGCCGCTGTGGGGTAGGCTGCACCGCGGTGAGAGCGTGACCCTGGATGACGGCAGAGTGATCGACCCGGCGGAACTGGTGGGGCCCAAACGGCCGGGCAGATTGGTGGTCTTGACCGGCGACACGGCACCGTGCGGTGCCGTGGTGGCCGCCGCCACGGGAGCCGATCTGCTGGTTCACGATGCGACATTTGGCGAGGAGGAGAAGGATCGCGCAAGGGAGACGTCGCACTCGACCGCGGTCCAGGCGGCGCAGGTGGCGCTGGCGGCACGGGTCAAGCGGTTGATCCTGACCCATCTGTCTGCGCGTTACTCGACGAGCGCAAAGCTCCTGGCGGACGAGGCTCGGGCGGTGTTCGAGGATGTTGAGGTTGCGCGCGATGGTATGGAGGTTGAGGTGCCGTATGTGGGAGAAGGTTAATGGGTGGGGAAAAGTGGAATGTGAAAAGTGAAGTGGGAGGTAGGGGCGATCGCCGGTGCGTGTGATCGTGTAGGGTGCGAAGGAGACTTGACTCGGTTTACGTGCTTGTCTTACGTTCAGCGGAGGCCGCCCCGCCCCCTCAAAGGGTGGGGTGGTGTAGTTTGGGGCTGTAGCTCAGCTGGGAGAGCGCTGCGTTCGCAATGCAGAGGTCAGGGGTTCGATCCCCCTCAGCTCCATTCCTTGCCCCGTGGTGTAACTGGCAACACGTCTGACTCTGGATCAGAAGAGTCCAGGTTCGAGCCCTGGCGGGGCAATTTAGAGAGGCGAGCAAACGCTCGCCTTTCTAAATTGCCCGCGTCAGGGCATCGCCGTCGTCTCTCGCCTGCGGCTCGAGACATACCGGTCGAGCCCTACTGAGATCAGCACCGCAAACGCTCGCCTTTCTAAATTGCCCGCGTCAGGGCATCGCCGTCGTCTCTCGCCTGCGGCTCGAGACATACCGGTCGAGCCCTACTGAGATCAGCACCGCAAACGCTCGCCTTTCTAAATTGCCCGCGTCAGGGCATCGCCGTCGTCTCTCGC
>JBHHZE010000060.1:0-17298 GCA_046757925.1 Gemmatimonadales bacterium | reverse complement strand
GGGTCCGGCATATGCGCTCACACTGAACCGCGCAGCTGTGACTGGGGCTGCTGGAGCTTTCTTGGCGCTTTCCTGTGCCTCTAGCTGTACGGCACACAGAGCGGCCAAGCCAATAACGGCGAGAGCTTTCATTGCTAGAAACGCCTCCTCTCCATCATCGGCTGAGTACGATGTCGAACGTTGCTCCGCCCGCACTGCCTTGCGACGCCAACGTCTGTCCCTTGACGGTGAACGCAAGGTCCCGAACGAATGTGTCGGCGGCTTGAGAGAAGCGCACAGTGTTGCCGGAGAGCGTCCACGTGCCTACAAGATCGGCGTCGAGATCCGCCCCGCCGTTTCCCCCACCGGGTACGAACAGGCGCCCTGTTGTTGTGTGCTGGCTTGTGAGCGCAATGGTGAGGCTCCCACCCTGTGCCGATACATCGATAGTGGTACCGCTGTCCGTCATGAGCTTTGAAGGACGGTTTGCATATGTTGACACTACCGAACGATATGCGAGTATAGCGCTACTGAGGAGCGCATGATCACTCTCCCGGGTGAGGACGACGTCGCAAGCAGCGAGACCACGCGATGCGCGGAATGAATGCGCTCGCCGAGCGCTAAGCCGACTGGGCCGCCTCCAAGAGTCGTTGGTCTGCGGTGAGCAGCTCACTGGTGGTCACTTTGCCAATGAAACGGGTTCTGGGCTGGCCCGGCCACCGGCTCTCCCCGCGTCATTGTCCTTATCAGCATCTGATCCCGCTCGCCCAGGGCCATTGCCGCGGCATCCAAGTCCGTTGCGTTCTTGTATATGGCAAATACAGCCGAGCCCGAGCCGGACATCCGAACCATGAGTGGCCGAGTCTGGGCCATGCGCTCGAACAGATCGCGGAGGAGCGGTTCCTTGCCGAACACCACCGGCTCGAAGTCGTTGCCGCCCAGCCGGCCGATCCCACCCCAGGTCTCGAACGCTGCGGCATCCAAGAGGACCGATCCCCGGCGGACATCTCGAGCTCGGGAGTCTGCGAGTAGGCGGTAGGCCTTTGCGGTACTCACTCCGAAATGGGGTACCGCAACGAGTACGTGGGCTGGATGGGGCGGCCGTATGGCGAAGAGCCGCTCCCCACGTCCCCAGCCCAGTGCCATCGGTGCTCCCGAAGCAAAAAACGCGACGTCGCTACCCAACTTGGCGGCCAGTTGTAAGATCTCGTGGCGTGGCACGCGTCCGTCAGCCAATGCGTTGACCGCGTGCAGCGCGGCGGCCCCGTCGGTCGAGCCTCCACCCAGGCCGGCACGGACTGGAATTGATTTGTGAAGGTGAACCCTGACGCCAAACTTGGTTCCCGTCGCCTCCAACACCATCCCTGCAGCGCGGTATACGAGGTTCTCTTCAACGGGTCCCGTGTCGGCGCCGTCTACCTGCAACTCGATCCCGTCGGCGACGCGCTCGACGGTGAGTGTGTCATGCAGCTCCAATAGAGCGAACAAGGTCTCCAAACTGTGGAAACCCGATTGCTCTCGCGCCAGAACCCGGAGGAACAGATTGACCTTGGCGTGCGCCGCTACCGCAATACTATCCGACACCTGCTTCGCCGTCTCCATGCGCGCTCAGGTCGCTCATCTTCATCTGTGCTCGTGACAGCGACCACAGACCGAGCAGCGTGATCGGTATGAATCCGCCCAAGTGGAACCCTACTGCGAAAGACACGGCCTGGCCCAGTCCCAAGCCATAGAGACCGAGGGTCACGCGAGTCAAAGCCTCGTACTGTCCGAAGAAACCGGGGCTGAACTGCACGGCGACCCCAAATGCGATGATCGATTGCAGCATCAGGGCGGCCGACCACGGTGCGTCTATGCCGAAAGCCACAAATCCGAACCAGAACGATGCCGCACCCGTGAGCCACACGATCAGAGACCAGAAGACCACCGCAGCCAGTCGTCGAACGCTGCGGAGCGAATCCAGTCCGGCAAGCAATCCCTCCACGATGTTCATGACGCGAGCGGCCCAAGACTCTGAAAGGAGCCGTCGGGTTACGGTTTGAATGAGTCGTATTGCCACCGCGTGCCAATGCACCACGATCATCGAGGCCACCAGCACGAGCGTGAAGAATGCGCCCGCTACACGGGCGATCTGCCCAAGTGTAACGGATCCTACGGCCGTTCCCGACGCGAATCCCCCGGACCATGTTGCGATGGCGAGGAATGCGACCAGGGTAATGCCGTCCATCAGCCGCTCGACCGCGATGGAGGCGAATGCCGCGGTGAATCGCACCTCGGTCATATGTCTTGCAGCGTAAGCTCGGGCGAACTCGCCGGCACGGGCAGGCAGAAGATTTGTGGCCATGAAGCCTATGGCGGTGGCGTGCCATAGGGGCTTGAAAGGAAGGGTGTCTCCCTCGAGCCTGAGGAGGTACTGCCAGCGGACGGTTCTGAGCGGAAACGTGAGTGTAGCCGCGGCAATAGCCGACACGAAGGGCAGCAGTCGGACGCCCCGCACCCGTTCCCACACTTCTGTAAGCGACACATCGTGCAGCGTCCACCAGAGGAGAACAACGGAGATGGCGATCCCGACGGCACCGGTCCAGCCGAATCGGCGCGACCGGTCGTCCCTACTGCCCGATGAGTTCGACGAGATCTAGTAGTTCCTCTACGAGATCGTTGAGGGCCGGCCGGTCGATCGTGTCGACCGCAAGCACCTCTCGTATCTCGCTCTTGACCTGCTGGGCTCTCTCCGCCGCCGCAGTCCCCGTGTAGCACAGTTCGGTGATCGGGAGGATGCCTTCCTCGACAGCGGCGCCGGAGGAGGGTGCAACACTAGTGGTGTCCCTGGGCCAAGTCGCCGACGGACCGGCAAGCAGTTCTTCCAGCGAGGCCTCACCGGGACCGCACGACTCGGTGATCGCCTCATAATCGGACCAGCTAGCGGCCAACAAGTTTGCCGATTCATCCTCTCCTGCTACGGGGGCCGACTGTGGCGGTGCGGCCTCTGTAGGTCTCTGAACCGCAGCCGACGGAGCGGTCGGCCGGCTGAGGGGACCATCAGCTGCAGCCATGGCAGCCTGCTCGGCGGTCGAGCGGGCGGGCGCGGAGGGCAGGGCCTTGAGAGACGCGGTTGCCTCCGAAAGTTGTTGTTCGAGGCGCAATTCTTCACCTTCCGCCGCAGTGCTGAGTGCAACCCCGACCTTGCGCAATTGGGTCACGAAACCGGCGGTCTGGTGTACGGGAACTCCGCGATGCACCGCATCACTAGCTGCCTCTGTGAAGGCGGTCATCGCGGCGGCCAGCTGAGCTCCGGCGGCGGAAACCAGGGACCTGAACGTGCCGGACAGAGCCAGGGCCCGCAATTCTCGCTGCGTATCCCATTGGGCACGTTCCAGTTCGTCGGCGGCCTGCTGGAGGTGCTCACCGTGCGCAACCAACTCCAGTGCCGATAGCCGCCCAGGTGCCACTGACTGGATTCCCTCTTCCACCACGTGGGGTCCGTCGTCGTCGTAGTATAGGGATTCTATGGCCACGACGTCGCCACCGATGTCGACGAGCGAGCGCAACCGCTGCGCGAACTCACGCCCCTCGGCGGAATCGGGGTCGGGTGCTCCCGATGCCGCGACTTCTTGGGCGGCACGTGACAGGGCTCTTGCGGCAACGTCGAACATGAGTGCCGTATCGTTGGGCTGTTCGGGCTGCTGCAATACCGTACTGACTGAGCGATCCACACCGGCGAGCAGTTCGGGGATCGGGGGGAGGTCGGAGAGTACGGCCAGACCTCTAAGCGGCTGCATTGAGCGCAGGACGCGGTCCAGTTGACTCGTATCGATGATTCCTCGCTGGATAGCCTGCGCTAGTTCTCTGAGAGCGCTGGCGACGGCCGCGCCTTCCCGAGCGACAAACGCTCTGGTTCCGGAGTCGAGACCGGTATCCGGCGTTGCCGACCTGCCGGTCGGCGCTCCACCCGCCGCCGCACCCAAATCGGCGGCCAGCTTGGCAGCCCTGGCGTTCTCGGCTTCGCTCCAATTGCCGATGCTCCGCACCAGGACCTTGAGGTCGTCGACTCCACGAATCGCCTCTTGCTTGGTCGCCTCGTTCCACTCGATCTTGCGGTCCTGGAACGCGCGGGCGAGGTTCTCGAATGCCTCTGCCACGGCGCCTATAGCGCGCTGGTTCGCCATCAGCGCTGAGCCGCGTAGGGCCCGGGTGAGCCGCACGAATTCGCCGCTATCCGGCTCGCTGGATGCGGACAGGAGACCATCCAGGCGCTCGAGATACTCTCCTGCCTCCATCGCAAAGAATTCTGTAAGCCCCATCTGTCCGGTCATTGTCGACAACTGGTGAAAGGGTTGGCTAAGTTAGGGTCGCTCCCGAGTGCGGTCAACGCGGGCTTGGTCGATCAAGGCTCTCATTTCTCGTACCGCGGATTCCATGCCCACCATGACGCTCCTACTCACTATGCTGTGCCCGATGTTGAGTTCTTCGATATCCACGATGGCGGCCACGGGACCGACATTGCGGTATGTGAGCCCGTGCCCCGCATGGACCGCTAACCCGGCAGACCGGGCATGCCTGGTAGCATCTCGCAATCTGACGATCGGCTCGTCGGAACATAGATAGTTGTTTGCATATTCCCCGGTGTGAAGCTCGATAGCGGGCACGCCCAGCGCGGCCGCTCGATCGATCGTCTCCATGTCGGGATCGATGAACAGGCTAACGCGTATGCCGCAGTCGGTGAGCTGTGCGATCGTGTCGACTAGGCGGGCGTGCTTTTCACCCTCTCCCAGGTCCAGCCCTCCCTCCGTCGTGATTTCCTCACGCCTTTCGGGAACGATGGTGGCCTGATGTGGTTTGAGTTCCGTTGCCACCGCGACGACGTCGCTGGCTGTCGCCAGCTCCAGATTGAGCACCGAGTCTATACCGCCGGCGATCTTCTCGACGTCGTCATCCTGTATGTGGCGTCGGTCTTCTCGCAAGTGAATGGTGATCCCGTCCGCACCGGCCCGCTCGCATGCGACGGCTGCCTCCAGGGGGTCCGGTTCGTCCGTCCGCCGGGCCTGTCTGATAGTCGCTACGTGGTCTACGTTGATATATAGTCGCATCGCTTCCTTGCCCTGCATCCTAGAAAGATATAGGTTCGAATCGAATGAAATTCACGACGATCTCCAAGATCACGCAAGCTCGCCGTCTACCCCTGCCGGTCTTCTTGGCGCTCGCGGTTTCATCGTGCGCAGGCGCGCCGTCGGTCCCCCCTCCAGCCAGTCCGGAGGCAACGGTTCGGGGATTCTTGAACGCGGTCAAAGCCAACAGCTTGGTCGCGATGGGAGAACTCTGGGGCACAAACGATGGGCCGGCCTCCAAGAGAATGAAGCCCGACGTTCTGCACCAGCGGCTCACGGTAATCAAAGCCTATTTGGAGCACGAGAAGTTTCAGGTAGTTCCACGCGGTGGCATGACGCAGCAGCTCAGCGTTGCGCCCGGCGAGCGGGTGGTGTACGTGCAACTGACCCGGAAGGGATGTGCGCCGGTAGTGCCGTTCACCCTGACCCAATACAAGGGGGGGTGGTTGATTCGCAGCATCGACTTGGAGGCAGGAGGCAACCCGATCAGACGCTGTCCCGTCGGCTGATTCTACGATTCGGCGGTATACCCGCGCGAATCGGGTGATTATTCGGTAAATTCAATCAGGACGCCATGGGTGGTCTTCGGGTGCAAGAAGGCGACCCTGCGTCCGCCGGCTCCCGGACGCGGCTTTTCGTCCACGAGTTGATAACCCTGTTCGCGGCAGAGCCGTAGAGTGGCGTCCAGGTCCGGGACTCGATAGCAGATGTGATGAATACCGGGCCCCCGCTTTGCCAAGAATTTGGCTATCGGGCTCTCGGGTTCGACAGGGCTCATGAGTTCGACGTCGACGCCGCCAACATCCAGGGAAACAATAGAGGCGCCGTCGGCTGTTACAGGAGTGGAAGGATCGAGCCCCAGGACGTCGCGGTGGAATGCTATGGCCCCATCGAGGTCGGCTAGCGCGATTCCAACATGGGCGATCCGGGCATCGGATGTGGTCACGGGGTACTCCGTGTGTGGAATTCTTGAATCGCGTCTCGGCATATCCGAGTGCGCACAACATAATGTGAGGGAGTAAGACATGGCAGGGACGGAACTGCTGTTGCACGTTAGCGACGACAGCTTCGCCAGCGAGGTCGAGCAGCACGAGGGACTGGCGTTGGTTGATTTTTGGGCTACCTGGTGTGGCCCTTGTCAGGTGATTGCGCCGGTCGTCGCGCAACTTGCTGAGGAGTATGAAGGCAAGGTCAAGGTCGTCAAGGTGGATGTGGACGCCAACCCTAGAATCGCCGCCCAATTCAACGTACGCTCTATTCCGAGCATCCTTCTGTTCAAGGACGGTAAATTGGTGGATACGGTGGTAGGCGCGGTACCGAAGGCGTACCTCGTCGAGAAGCTGGACCAGCATTTGAGTTGAACTGTCGGGCGGACGCCCGAACAGAGTATTGACCAGCGGCGCGTGGCGTTCAACCGTCCCGCGCCGCTTTGGCAAGTACTAGACTGCGGAGGCTCCTACGCTCTACGTAATGGCAACTCCGCTGGGCAATCTCGGTGATCTGTCTGAGCGCGCGCTTCAGGTGTTGCGCGATGTGGAGATAGTCGCAGCGGAGGACACGCGTCGGGCCCGCGTATTGCTCGAGCGGGCCGAAGCCGCACCACGGATGCTGAGCTTCCATGCCCATTCGCCGCCCTCCCGTCTCGATCAATTGTTGAATGCGCTGGTGGATGGTGCAGCGGTGGCACTGATAACCGACGCGGGCACGCCTGGAGTCAGCGATCCCGGCTTCGATCTGGTCAGGAGGGCCCAGGAGGAAGGTGTCCAGGTTGTAGCGATCCCCGGCCCGTCCGCTGTCAGTGCCGCTCTCAGCATCTCCGGATTGCCCGCGGGGCGCTATACTTTTTTGGGGTTCCTGCCCAGGAAAGGCAAGGATCGCCAGAAACTCATCGACACCGTTGCGGGTGCTCCATGGACGGTGGTCATCTTCGAGGCCGCCAACCGACTGGTAAAACTGCTGGGAGATCTCGTCGACGCGTGCGGCGCCGATCGCACAGCGGTGGCAGCGCGGGAGCTCACCAAGGTGCACGAGGAAGTCAAACGAGGGACCTTGCGTGACTTGCAGGTTTATTACCAAATGCACCCGCCACGGGGTGAGGTGACGGTTTGCGTTTCCGGAGCCGAACCGACCAACGTAGATGTCGACGAGGCAGAAGTTCGGGAGCGCGCACTCGACCTGCTCTCTCATGGAGTAACCCGCCGAGACGCATCGGCCAAGGTGGCGGCAGAGTTCGCCATCCCACGCAGAGACGCGTACAGAATGATCACCAATCTATGAACCGGTATCCATTTGCAGTTGTGGCCCTGACGCTCGCACTCGTAGGATCCACTCCAGGAGTGGTCGACTCGCTCACAATCGGGCGGCTGCACTACGACGGAGGTGGCGACTGGTATGCCAACCCGTCGAGCATACCTAATCTCCTGAGCGCGATACGAGAGCGCACGGGGCTCAACGTGGCTCGGCGCGAACGTGTGGTGCAGCTCGCCGACCCCGCTCTCTGGGACGTTCCGTATCTCCATATGACGGGCCACGGTAACGTGGTGTTCTCCGAGAAAGAGGGGAAGATCCTGCGGGAGTATCTGGAGAACGGAGGATTTCTCCACGCCGATGACAACTATGGTATGGACGAGTCGTTTCGCCGTGAGATCGCCAAGGTCTTTCCCGACCACCCGCTGGAGGAAATCCCGCTGGATCACCCGGTGTACCACATAGTCTACGACTTCCCGCAGGGCCTACCCAAGATCCACGAACACGATGGGCTACCGGCGCAGGCATTCGGTATCTTTCTGGATGATCGCTTGGCGGTATTCTATTCCTATCAATCGGATTTGGGAGATGGATGGGAAGATGCCGAAGTGCACAAGGATGCTCCCGAGGTCAGGGAAGCGGCCATCGAGATGGGAGTTAACCTGTTTGTCTACGCCGTGACGGCAAGCCGGTGACCGAGACGAGACGCTGGTTGGAAGAGCGCCGCGCAGAGTTTCTGCGTCGGGTTCTCGTCGCTGGGCTGAGTCTCACGGTGGGACTCGGACTCTTGGCTCTGAGTGCCGGACTGCTCTTGGGTCGCCTGCATCTATATCGCTCGATGCCCGCGTCCGTTCTCCTGGGATGGTTGGGTCTCGTTGGCGCGCTTGGGTGGGGCGTCTTCTGGTCGATAAGTCACTTGCGACAAACCCGTACCAAAGAGCTTGCCCGCCACGTTGAGGTGAGCCGCGGCTTACGGCATGGTTCGATAGGTGGCTTAACAGAGTGGGAGGGAGACCTCGATGGTTCGTCCTTGGCACACCTGGCCGACACGCGTGTTGTGCTCTGGTTGGCCGAGCACGGACTCGGAGCGTTTGCCGCTATGCGGAGGCGTGCGGGTCGCTCGGTTGCAGCCGGCGCTACGCTGCTGGCGAGTGGGGCTACGTTGTTCTTCCTGGCCGGTCCCACATCCAGTGGCGGGAGCCAGTTCTGGAGTCCGCTCACTACCATGCTTGGTTCCCGCGGCCCCGTGCTAATCGATGTAGATCGCACTGAGGTGCAGCGCGGAGACAGTGTGGTGGTTTCGATCACAGCGGTCGGGCGCAGCGCGGCAACACTGTGGCTGCGGGCACCGGGAGAGCCGTGGGCCGCAAGATCGCTCGAGTTGGACAGTGTCGGTGCAGCGACTGTCAAGATTGGTCCGCTCGAGAGCGACCGTTTTATGCGAGCCACAAGTGGTTCTCGCAACTCGGACACCTTGCACGTCCACGTCCTGCTCCCGGCGTTTCTGACCGCTCTCGATCTCATCGCTAGATATCCCCGCTATTTAGAGCGCGCCGACGAGCCGTTGGTGGCGGGACCCGATCCAGTCCGTGTACCGGTCGGAACGCGTATCGTTACGGAGGGCCGCATTACGTTGGATGTAGAGTCCGCCGAGTGGCACAGTGCTGGGGCGTCCGTACCGTTAGCGAGCGACGGTGAGCGATTTGCTGGTACGTTTGGAGTGTCCCGGAGCGCGAGTTGGCAACTACGTGTTGCCGCTAAGACCGGGCAACTGCCCGAAGCAGAGCTGCCTGTACTGTACTTGATTGCCGTCCCCGACAGCGCCCCGACGGTGAACGTTCCGGTGCCGGGAGCCGATACTGCAGCTCCTCTCAACCTCAAACAGCCCATGGTAATCGACGCCAACGACGACAACCAGCTTACGCGACTCGAGTTGGTTAGTTGGAGGACGAGCAAGCTCGGCGTCACGGGCGAACGGATAATCGAACAGCTCCCCATGCCGCGGGATGCCGCCGATCGCGTAGTGGTGCAATGGATTCTGGATCTCAATGAGCGGGGTTTCCTGCCGGGTGACACCGCTCACTTCAAGGTTAGGGCTCACGACAACGCGCCCCGCGTGAACATCGGCGAGAGCCGCGAATATTTGCTGTGGTTGCCGTCGATGGCGGAGTTACGAGAGGCGATGCGCGACAGGTCCCGCTCGATTGACCGACAGACAGACTCGTTGCTCAGTGAGCAGGAGCGGATCGCCCAGAGCCTACAAGACCTGTCGGCCGAGCGCGAACGCGCTACGGAGGCCGACGGCTCGAAGGCGGGAGAGAACACGGCGGACGATCTCCAGTTCAACTCGGTGGAGCGCGCGCAAGAACTATCGGAGGAGCAGCGGCAGACGTTGGAGCGGGCGGAGAATCTCACCGAAGAACTCCGCCGACTATCGGACGAAGCGTGGGCTGCGGGACTGACAGATCCCGAGTTCCACAAGCAATTGGAAGAGATACGGGATCTTCTCGACAAGGCCGTAACCGACGAGATGCGCGAGCGATTGGAAGCGCTGCGTAAAGCGATGGAGGATCTAGATGCCGACGGCGTGCGGGAAGCCCTGAGGAGGCTTGCTAAGTCCGCAAAGCAACTCAGAGAACAGTTGCAACGCAGCAAGGAACTGTTCGAGCGGGCAGCTATCGAAGGTGAGATGACGACGCTGGGTGATGACGCTGAGGAGCTGACACAACGCCAGAACGAGTGGAACCAGTCTACGGCTAACGAGATGTCTGACAGTGCGCTGGCTGAGCGAGAACGGGCGTTGACGGAGCAGGCTGACTCTCTTGCCCAGAGGCTCGAGGAGTTGACACGACAGGTAGCGCGGTCGGGTGAGTCGCACGAGAGCTTGGACGGTGCGGCTGAACGCGCCCAGCACGCCGCGGAACGCATGCAGCAAGCCGCACAGCAGGCACAGAGTGGTCAACGTCAGAGTGCCAAGCAGTCGGGTGAAGCGGCGAGTAAGTCGTTACAGCCGCTTGCGTCGAGTCTCCAGCAACGGCGCGATCAGTTGCGCCAGGAGTGGCGTCAGGAAGTGTTGGACGCGATGGATCGGTCGTTGGTGGAGACAGCCAGCCTCGCGCAGGGGCAACACGAAATAATGGAACGGCTCAACCGCGGGGAGTCGGGCGACGATATTCGTGGTGCACAGGCAGCCAACCGCTCTGGTGTGGATCAGTTGTTGGAACGATTGCAAGGAGCCGCAGGCAAGAATGCTCTAGTATCTCCTCAGTTGGGGAGCGCTCTCGGCTTTGCGAAGCTCCGCATGTCACAGGCACTCGATCAACTGCAAAGAGCCAACCCCAACACCCGTCGTGCCGGTGAACTGGCAGGTGAGGCGCTCGATGGATTGAACGCGCTAGCCCACGCATTACTGCGGGCGCGCTCTGATGTTGCGGGTGCGCAGTCTGGATCCGGTCTGAGCGAGGCCATGGAGCGTCTGGCGCAGATGGCGCAGCAGCAGGGTCAAATGAACAACGAGGCCAATGGCATGCTGTCACTAATGCCCAAGGGAGGCAGCCAGTTGCTGCAGCAGCTCCAGGCTCTTGCCCAGCGGCAACGCGCGCTTGGCAACGAGATGGAGCGATTGCAGGCGGATGGGGAGATCCCTGGCGCCAACGAGTTGGCCCAGGAAGCGAAAGATCTCGCGCGCGAACTCGAGGCAGCCCGTCTGGACCGGAAGACAGTGGAACGGCAAGAGCGGTTGTTCCGCCGACTACTCGACGCAGGTCGCACGTTGCGCAGCGATGAAGAAGATCAGCGTGAGGAACGTGTGAGCGAGACCGCGGATCCCAACATTGTCAAGCTGCCGCCTTCTGGGCGCACCGGAGCGGCGAACGCGCCGCGCTACAAGTACCCCACTTGGGACGATCTGCGCTCGTTATCGCCGGAGCAGCGCCGCCTCATTTTGGACTACTTCCGGCGGTTGAACGATGCGCGCCGTCCGTAGTCGAATCGCTCTCAGTGCGCTCATTGCGATAGGTTCGGCCGCTGCCGCAGCCGCTCAGTCAGGAGTCGTGACCGGGAGAGCACTGAACCTAGAGCGGCGAGGCCGCTACGAAGAGGCCGCAGCCATATATCATGAGCTGCTGGCGGGCGATCGCGCCAACGATGTGGCGCTCTTGGGATTGGAGCGTGTGCTCACGCGGTTGGCGAAGCTCGAGTCGTTGGTCTCGATAGTCGATTCCATGCTTATCACGGACTCTGCCAACAAACTGCTGCATCAAGTAGAGTTGCGGGCATGGGCATCGCTCGATCGCCCCGACAGTGTTTCTGCTGCCGGCGTTAGATGGGTTGAGATCTTCCCCGACAGTGTCGATCCGTACCGCCACTGGGCAATCGCCACGTCTCGCGTCGGTCGGACGGACAAGGCGATCGATGTATTGCTCGCCGGGCGGAAGCGTTTGGGTGGAACGGCGCTGGCCCCGGAGTTGGGTCGCATGTATGTCCTTGCACGGCGCTGGGTAGACGCGGCGCGCGAGTGGACCAACGCAGTGCGTAGCAACGAGCACTACGTTGCTGCGGGTGCGGGCAGCTTGAAGCAGGTGCCGGAAGTGGATCGGGACAACGTGCTCCGAGTCCTTTCTAACGATCGTGCCGGTTACTCCGCCCGACGTCTTGCCGCCGAGACATTGGTTGCGTGGGGGCGTCCGGAAGAAGGCTGGACGATGCTCAATAGTATCCTGCCGTCTGATGGCAGGCTGGCAGCTCCGATGCTCAGGAGGTTTGCCGACCGAGCTCGCGCCGGTAGAAGCCCCGCCGGCGAACGTGCGCGCGGATATGCGCTCGAGCGGCTTGCCGAGATAAGCACAGGTGACGATGCGGCACGCGCTAGACTCGCCGCTGCACGTGCGTTTGCCGACGCAGGCGCCTTGAGTGCCGCACGGCGAGTGCTCGAGCGTATCAATGCGAACGGCGCACCCGCCGACGCCGCTGCCGCCATGGCAACTCTCATTCGCGTTACGGTTGAGGGTGGTAACGTCGAAGAAGCAGAAAAGCGTCTCCGCGAATGGGATGGTAGATTGCACGGGGATGATGCAAGTCGTCTGAAAGAGAGAATCGCATGGGCCTGGGCACAACAAGGCAAACTGGATCGTGCAGAGAATATCCTTCAGGGAGATTCGACAGTGGGAACGTCGGCGGTGCGGGGCTGGCTCCGACTTTTCCGCGGCGATCTGAAAGGGGCAACAGAGTACTTCAGGGCAGCAGGTCCCTACGCCGAGTCCCGAGAGGAGGCGACTCGGCGCACGGCGATGCTGGCGCTCATTCAAAGGATTGCGCCCGACTCAGTGCCCCGTTTGGGAGAGGCGTTACTCGCAGTGTTCAGGGGCGACACGGGTGAAGCGGTGGACCAGCTGGAAAGAGTGGCCCGCGAACTGCCGTTGGGTGGCGGTCGCGCAGACGTGCTTACCTACGGTGGTCAGTTGGCCCAACGCAGCGGAGATATGGAACGAGCAAAGCCGCTGCTCACGGAGGCGCTCCAGGTGGACTCGGTGGGGCCTGCTGCACCCTTGGCGGAGTTCGCGCTCGCGCTCGTGTACAGCAGTCAGGGCCGCAAGGATGCGGCTGTGAGGCACTTGGAGCACCTGATCATCAGTCATGCAAGTAGCGCTGTCGTTCCAGAGGCACGGCGCCTGCTCGACCGAGTACGCGGTGTGATTCCGCAGTCTTAGCGCGATGAAACGACGTGACTTTCTCGCAGCCGTGGGAGTCCCGATTCTGGGATCCGCATGGCGAGGGCGATCCTCGACTGCCGAGCTGCACGGATACTCGCCGGCATCCTGGATGCTCATTCCCATGGACGATACACAATCCAATCACCTCAAAGCTTACGGAGTGACCTATCGAACCCTGAAGCGTGGAGGTAGCGCGGAATGGTTGCTGAACCACGGGGACGGTAGCTTTCTGATGCCGTACGATCCCGTGGCCGCTAGAGAGGCCGCGCTGGCCGGCGTAACGGTCGCACGGGTATCCGACTCGGATGTGGTCGCGATTCGGGGCGTAATCCAGGCGAACAACATGGACGCGGTGCCGCTCGAGAAGGCACCCAAGGTGGCCGTATATGTGCCACCCAACGCCGCGCCGTGGGACGACGCGGTCACGATGGCCCTGCAGTATGCGGGTATCGAGTACGACAAGATTTGGGACGCGGAAGTGATTGGAGGGGGGCTGGCCGACTACGAGTGGCTTCATCTGCACCACGAGGACTTCACCGGCCAGTTCTCGAAGTTCTATCTCACCTACAGCGGGACGGCATGGCTCACCGAAATGGTGCGACAGAACGCACAGATGGCTCGTGCACTTGGATTCAGTTCGGTAGCCGCCCTCAAGAAGGGAGTCGCACGAGGCATACGAGATTTCGTGAGTGATGGGGGGTTTCTCTTCGCAATGTGTACTGCAACGGAAACGTTGGAGATAGCGTTGGCCGCGGAGGGTGTCGATGTAGCAGCACAATACAGCGACGGCACACCCATGGATCCGGCGGCCTCGCAGCTCATGCATTGGGACCGTAGCTTTGCGTTCGACCACGTGCGGCTCGAGCAATCTGCGGCAATCGCCAGCTTCTCCGATATCGACGGTCACCAGGTCAACAATCCCGGGCGGAGACAACAACTCGGCGCATTCCAATTGTTCAACTTCAGCGCCAAGATCGATCCCGTTCCCACCATGCTGGTTCAATGTCACCGCAGCGTCATACCCGATTTCTATGGTCTCACGACGTCGTTCACCCGCACGAAGCTGAAGCCCGGGGTGACGGTGCTGGCCGACGAGAATGGCGCACCCTGGGTCAAGTACATTCACGGCGACTTCGGGAAAGGGACATGGACGTTCTTGGGAGGGCATGATCCCGAAGATCCGCAACACCAGATAGGTGATCCGCCGACCGATCTTTCATTGCATCCCAATTCGCCGGGGTACAGGCTCATCCTCAACAACGTGCTCTTTCCCGCGGCCAAGAAGAAGGAACTCAAGACGTGACAGCCCTGTCGGACGAAGCCCGATCCCGTTTGGTTGCCGAGATCGCAGGCGCCGGGGGACGCGAGGTGTGGTTCGTCGCTGAAGTGGACGGAGAAGGAACGATCACAGCTGTTCGGCCGGTGGCGCGCGGGACGGCTGATGCGGTGCTCGCGTTGCCGGGAGTAGCCACACGCGGCGAGATGGTGTTGCACAATCATCCCAGCGGGGTGCTGGAACCTTCGCAAGCCGATCTCAATGTCGCGGCAAAGTGTTACGAGGCCGGCATAGGATTCGGGATCGTCAACAACGACGCTTCATCACTCTACGTTGTGACGGAGATTCCCCACGCCGCAGAACATCAACGACTGGATTCGGTGAGCGTCGCGGACATGCTGGGCGAGGGCGGTCCCGTCGCGGCAGTCATGGGAATGTTCGAAGATCGGAAGAGCCAGCGCGACATGACCTCCTACGTGGCGGACGTTTACAACGATGGTGGAGTGTCGTTACTCGAGGCGGGAACCGGGGTGGGAAAATCCTTTGCCTACCTGGTGCCTGCGTTGGAGTGGGCCCGCGCCAACGGCGAGTGCACTGTAGTCTCGACCAACACCATCAATCTGCAAGAGCAGCTCATTGGAAAGGATTTGCCCGTCTTGGCAAAGGCTCTTGCCGGCGAGGAGTACCGACCAACCTATGCGCTCCTCAAGGGATGGACCAACTATCTCTGCTTGGCGCGACTGAAGGTTGCATTGGGAGCGCAAGAGTCGCTGCTCGAACCCGAACGACACCGCGAGTTGGAGGGTCTGGCAAATTGGGCAGAGTCTACGGCTGACG
Source organism: Gemmatimonadales bacterium (assembly GCA_046757925.1). Taxonomy (GTDB): domain Bacteria; phylum Gemmatimonadota; class Gemmatimonadetes; order Gemmatimonadales; family GWC2-71-9; genus JAZDCZ01. The sequence goes on along the minus strand of JBHHZE010000060.1, from coordinate 2,143 downwards.
GATCGCTGGCCGATCTCACAGAGGTGCCGTCGTATGAGGTGTGGGACGAAGTTGCCGCGGAGGCGGATCTCTGCACACGGTTGGAGTGCCCCCACTTCGATCGATGCTTCGTGTTCGAGGCGAGGCGTCGAGCGGCGGAAGCGGACGTCATGGTCGTCAATCACCATCTGCTTTCGGCGGATCTGGCGGTGCGACGTGCGCAAGAGAACTGGACCGAGGGCGCGGTATTGCCTCCTTACCGTAGACTGGTCATCGACGAGGCACATCACCTGGAAGACACGGCGGCACAACATCTCGGCGCACAGGTCACTTCTCGGGGCGTAATGCGCGTGCTGAACAGAATGGAGCGCAATGGCAGGGGATTGATCCCTACACTCCTCAGAGAGCTCGTGGGCAGGGACGATGCCGCCAGCAGAGCGTCTGTTGAACTCGTGAGCGGCACGCTGTTGCGTGAACTGGGCGCTGCCCGCGCGCACGCGGAGCGGGTATTCTCGTTGCTAGCCGAGCGGTTGGCCTCGCAAAACGGTGACACCCTTAGGCTCGATGCGGCCTTCGAGTCGGACGAGATCTGGGAACATGGACTCGGCGTTGCGCTGGATAATCTCGTCAACGTGTTCAATAGGTTGCGGGATGGCGTTGATACGGTCGCCGATCGGATGGAACTGCAGGAAGAGCCGGATACACGGTCACAGTTGCTGTTGGAATTGCGAGGCGTCGTAAGGCGTCTCCAGTCGGCCTCTGATGGGCTGCTGCTGACCCTGAGGCCACAGCAGACCGAACGCGTGGTGCGCTGGATGGAACGCCGGGGCAGCAAGCCGACCGGCGGACTGCCGTTTCCAGTCGGGCTGGCTGCAGTGCCGCTCGATCTGGCACCCATACTGAAGGAAACCCTGTTCGATCGGGTTGACAGCGTGATTCTGACCAGTGCGACACTTGCCACGGGAGGTGATTTTTCATTTCTCCGCGACCGCTTGGGGTTGGATCTCCCGCCGGGTCGCGTGAGGGATGAAGAGTCTCTAGTATCACCGTTCGATTTTTCAGCGCAGTGTCTGCTCGGCATCCCCACCGATGTCCCCGATCCTCGTAAGGACGAGATCGGGCACGATCGCGCCGTCGCAGCCTTGGTGACCCGACTCGCCCAGATCACCGACGGTGGCATGTTCGTACTCTTCACCAGCTACGCCGCCCTGAAGCGGGCGGCGAGTACGCTCAAGGGAACGATTGGGGGTAGCTGGACCATTCTGGTACAGGGGGAAGGCCAGCGGGATCGCCTGCTGCGACGATTTCGCGAGGTCGGGTCGGCTATTCTCCTAGGGACCGATAGCTTCTGGGAAGGTGTAGATGTACCGGGTAGGGCACTTCGCGCGCTCGTGTTGGCGAAGCTCCCTTTCAAGGTACCGAGCGAACCGCTCACCCAAGCGCGTCTCGAGGTGCTCGCGCAGCAGGGCCTCGACGGATTTAGGCACTATCTACTGCCTCACGCCGCGCTGAAACTGAAGCAGGGGTTCGGTCGGTTGATTCGCTCGAAATCGGATGTCGGCGTCGTCATACTCATGGATTCGAGGATCATGACACGGAATTACGGTCGCGTACTGATGGAATCACTACCGCCCGCCAGGCAGGTGAGTGGAAGTGCCGATACTGTGCTCGACGCTGCCGAGGAGTTCTTCGCGTGTCATGGCGTGGGGGCTGCAGTCTGATGTACGCCAGTCGACGCTCGGCTCGCTTGCCGCACTATGTAGTGAACGAGCTCGCTACTGTCCGGCACAAACTGGCGGCCGCCGGAGTCGATGTGATCGATTTGAGCGCGGGCGACCTGGATCTAGATCCGCCCGAGCTCGCCGTTCGAGCCTTGAGAGAGGCTCTGGCGGATCCGCGCATGAGCCGATACTCATTTCAGGTTGGACTGCTGGAATTCCGCGAGGCGATCGCGCGCTACATGGCACGGCGGTTCGGCGTCACGGTCGACCCCGTGTCCGAGGTGCTCCCGCTCATGGGTGCTAAGGACGGCCTGTCGCACTTTCCGCTTGCACTGCTCGATCCTGGCGACATGTGCATCGTGCCTGAGTCAGGATACCCGGCCTACGCTGGGGGAGCAATCCTGGCGGACGCTCGACTGGAAACCGTATCGCTCGAGAGCCGT
>JBHHZE010000059.1:0-17344 GCA_046757925.1 Gemmatimonadales bacterium | reverse complement strand
TCCGCCACGGTCGCTCGCGGCACAAATGTGCTCTGGATGAGCACACTTGCTGTACGCGCGACCTGGCGGGTCAACGGCGCTCACATGCGCTCGCGCCTAATGGTCCGCCACGGTCGCAACAAGCCTGCAAAATAGCCTCTAACCCCGCGACAGTATAGTTCTGCCCGGATGAAGAAAAAGCGCTTTCAGGTGACAGTATGGTCATAGCCTGTATCGGGCACCGCTTCCCAGAGACCAGTATGGCGCGCTTGCCAGGAGCATACTCCATGGTTAGTATGCATTAGTAATACTTACTCATACTATGCCACTCAAACGAATCTCGATCACGATTCCCGAGTCCGTTGTAAACCAGGCGGACGAGCGGGCCCGTGCGCTCGACCGGTCCCGCAGCTGGTTGGTGGTAGAAGCGCTGCGCCGGTATTTGGCGCGACCTCTGCCGGAGGGGCGAGGCCAGACCGTAGTGCAGGAGACACCCGCAAGTCCTTACTCGGTGTGCCAACCCGTCGATGTCGCCGGTGAAATTGCCGCCGCCCGTGTTCACCGTTTGCGAGCGGAACTTCGTCTTGCGCCGGAGGAGCGACTTGGTCGGGCGGAGCAGCTTGGGCGACTGGGTCGTGAGGCTCAGCAGAAATCGCCCCGGTTGCAAGTCATAGGGTTTTCTTCGTACGACGATTATTACGAATGGAAAAGGGCCCAATTAATCGGCGGGTAAAACCTGGCACCCTAGCGGTCCAGGTCTGCCATGCCTTGAACGCGGCCCATGCACGCTATCTCGTCATTGGCGGAGTGGCGTGTGTGCTGCATGGCTACGTCCGTGCCACGACCGATGTCGACATACTCATCGAGCGCACGCGCGATAATGCTGTCAATGTTCTGGCAGCCCTTGCACAGTTGGGATATGGTTTCGCTCAAAAGTGGGGCGTGGGCGAAATTCTTGCGCGACCGATCACGGTAATTGGTGATGACCCGCAGGTCCACATTTTTACGGTTGCATGGAGTGTGGAGTACGATGCTGCGGTGTCCCGTTCCTCGGTCGTGAACGTTGGCGGTGTCGACATCCCGCTCATCGGTATAGACGATCTCATCGAGACGAAGCGAACGGGGCGCCCGTTGGATGATGCGGACATCGAGGCGTTGGAGGAGATTGAACGCCTGAGAGGAGATTGAACGCCTGAAAGGATGATACGACAGGGGGTGGCTTGGCTCGCCAAAGAGCTGGCAATCCGTATATTACAGGGCGTCATCACGGGCACCCGGTCCATGTCCCTTTTCCTTACGAGTCCACGGTTATGGCATGCTGCCGTGGAAAAACAAGTACAGCGTCGAGGATGCGACCACGTGTGCGTGTGATGTCGTTGTTGCGTGCCGAATAGAGCGGATTCTCCGGGACAATGCCCGGATCCGGTTGGATCAGGAAATCGTTTTCATCACGCGGATCCGGGTTCAGCTCGGTCAGATCCACGTCGATCGGATAGAGACTCAACGCGGAGAACGCATTCCGACCGCCCTGAGGATCGTCGGCGATCGACTGTGTATAGTACCCGCTCGCGCTAAAATCGAATGTGGTGCCGATTCTATGATCGATATTGACACGGCCTCCCCGCCGTACATAGCCGTCGAGACCCTGGACGACGCCGTCCTCGTTCAACTCATGAGCCGATGCCGACGACCGTGATGCGGGCGTTAGCCACCGGATCGAGCGTCAGGACATTCCTCACGGTACCCTCTATGTGACCGACCTGCGCGAAGGCTGTATTGATACCGAGGACTAAGACGAGCGCGGCGGGTGCAAACGCCCGGAGACGAACGTAGGACAACGGCGGGGACATGAGGGCCTCCAGTCAGCTGACCGTCGAACTTTCACAGGGAATTCACTATCGGCACTGACTATAGTACACTATTGCCATGGCAAAGAACCGTGCGACGATGCTTAGTTCTCAAGTCCAGGCCACCGTTCGGGCGTTTTGGAACGCGCCTGCCACCCAATCTCCCAGTCTTGCCGAACATCTTGACCGTAGTCCTGGGCCGCTCGACGTTCGGTGACTAAGATACGATGATGCTGCGCACTACGATTCTCTGTCTAGCGCTCTTACTGCCGAGTGTTGCTCGGAGCCAGAGCGATATCGCGTTTCCGCCCTCGGTCTATGCCGCTAGGCGCGCCCGCCTGATGCAACAACTCAGCGCCCCGGTCGTGGTTCCTGGCGCGTATCTAATTCGCAACGATGGACGTGACAAACAGGACCTCGACTTCTGGTATCTGACGGGTGTCGAGTCGCCCTATGCGATACTGGTGATGACGCCGCGTTCCGACGGCGTGCACGAATCCCTTTTTCTACCCGACTCGTTTCAGTTTGCCGGAGCGCAGTATCCCATGGACGATCTCCGATTCCGGCGAGCTACTTGGAACCGTCCGATTAGGCGTCTTGCGCCGGGCGCAGGTGCGGAGGCAAGCATCGGAATCGCTGAAACGTATCCGCTGAGCGAGTTCTCGCAGCGATTGCCCGGATTCATTGGTGACGCGCCGGTCGTCTATTTTACAAAGGACAAGGCGCAGCTCTACGCGCCGGACGGCCTCCAATTCCCTCTCAGCATTAGACAGCAACTGGAACGCTCGGTCGCGTCGATATTGACTGGCAGTAGAATAGAAGATGCCGCGCCGTTTGTTGCGCGGATGCGGCTCATCAAGGACGAATATGAGATCGCAGCGCTGCGAAAAGCTGCCGAGGTAAGTGCGATCGGTCTCAGGGAAGCGATGGATGTGATCCGTCCCGGGATAAACGATCTCCAAATAGCTGGCCTAATGGAGTACGTGTGGAAGCAACGCGGTTCTCCACGCACGTCGTTCGGACCGATAGTAGTGTCGGGTGCGCCGTCTGTCAGTCTCTACACTCTGCGGTCGGAGAACTACAACGCGGTCGACCGTGTGATGCAGGACGGCGAACTGTTGTTCATCGACTACGGTGCTGCGGAGTGGCGGATGTATACGTCTGACGTGTGCCGCACGTATCCCGTGTCAGGCAAGTTCTCGGGCCGGCAACGCCGACTGTACGAGATCGTTCTCGAGGCTCAGGATTCGGCGATCGCTCACGTCCGTCCCGGAGTTATGATGACGGCAGTGATCCGGGCGGCTGCAAGAGTGTTTCAGCGCCATGGGCTCGAGCAATACGAGGATATCGAACGCATGGGTGTGGAGCACGTGTGGGGGGTAATGCCGTCTCCCACGTATTGGATCACCAATGGCGGTGGACTGAGCGATTACAGCGGGGCGCGCGGCACCGGTGTGCGTGACTTGGGCCACCACATTGGCCTCGACGCGTTGGACAGTCGCGATTATTCGATGCCTCTGGAACCCGGCATGGTGTTCACCGTCGAGCCCAAGCTCTACGTGCCGGACTTGGGTATCGCCATCATGATCGAGGACATGATTCTCGTGACAGAGACGGGGTATGACAATCTTTCCAAGGGTGCGCCCAAGAGGGTCGATGAGATCGAACGCATCATGGGTGGGCGCTGAACGTTTGTACGAGACTATGTCAGAAGTTGTTTGCAAACGAGGCACTTACACACTCCTTTCTTCTGAAACAGACGGGCTTGATAATCGACCGGCCGGCGGACAAGCCGAGAGAAACTTCTGACATCCTGCATTAGAACTCGGAGGCATGAGGACTTCATCAATGGAAAAAGTTTGCATCGAGGAGAAGCTTGCGCTATTCAGCGACCACTGGAATCCACGCATTGTCGGTGAGCTGAACGGGCAGTACGTCAAGCTGACGAAACTCCAGGGCGACTTCGTGTGGCACAGCCACCAGGACGAAGACGAGCTCTTCCTGGTGATCAAGGGCCGATTGCTCATTCAGTTCCGCGACAAGGACGTGACGCTCGACGAAGGTGAGTTCCTGATCGTGCCACGTGGCGTGGAACACAAGCCGGTTGCTGCGGAAGAAGTTCACGTGCTTCTATTCGAGCCCAAGACGACTGTCAATACGGGCAATCTACAGAGCGATCGAACGGTCAGGAACCTGGAGGCAATTTGAGTTACGGAATCCAAATTGGGAGCCGCATCATCCGACTTGCACTCGTGGCAACGATGGGGTTGAGCGGCACAGTTGCGTCGCTAGACGCACAACAAGCTGACGCCGGCGCGGTCGGACAGGAGGCGTTTCGTCTGCTGCGGGAATACGTGCGAATCAACACCATCAATCCGCCGGGGAACGAGATGCGGGGAGTGGAGTTTTTTGCAAAGCTCCTCGAGAAAGAGGGCATCCCCTACGAGAGCGCTGAGTCAGCGCCCGGCAGAGGCAATATCTGGGCGAGACTGAAAGGGGGAGATAAGCCCGCGCTGGTTCTGCTACATCATATGGACGTGGTGCCCGCCGATCCGGAACACTGGACGGCCGATCCCCTCTCGGGTGAGGTGCGCGACGGGTTTCTCTACGGCAGAGGTACGCTGGACACCAAGACGCTTGGGATCGAGCAATTCATGACATTCGTCACCCTGCACCGCAGGGGCGTCAAGCTGAATCGCGACGTGATCTTTATGGCCACGGCGGACGAGGAGGCCGGCGGGTTTTATGGTGCGGGTTGGATGGTAGAGAACCGTCGCTCGGCGTTTGAAGGTGTGGGACTTCTGCTGAACGAAGGTGGTGGCGGCACGCTGGAAGACGGGAAGCCACGATTCGAAGTCGAGGTGACGCAGAAGGTGCCACTTTGGCTCGAACTCGAGGCAGTGGGTCAGCCGAGTCATGGATCTACGCCGCATGTGCAGTCGGCGGTGAATCGCTTGGTTCGTGCGCTGTACCGTTTGCAGACTTACGAGTTTGCGCCGCACATAGTGCCCGCAGTGGATGCGTACTTTCGCGCGATGGCTCCGGAAGCCGACGAGTTCTGGCGTCCACGATTCCAGAATATGGCAGAGACCGTGAAAGACCGGGATGCGCTGCTCAGACTTCAGACCGAAAACCCGTTCTTCGCCGCCATCACGCGCAACACGTGTTCGATCACGATCTTGGAAGGCAGCAGCAAGATCAACGTAGTGCCACCCGACGCTTCGGCACAACTCGACTGCCGTCTGTTGCCCGACCAGGATCCCGCAGCGTTCGTGTCTGAACTAAGAGACGTGTTGAACGACCAGTCGATAGAGATCCGCAAGATCATGGGCTTTACGCCGGCGGTATCGACTACTGACACCGACCTCTACCGTGCGATCGAGGAAGTGGTGGAAAAAAACTATCCGGGCGCACCTGTCATTCCGACGGTGCAATCCGGCTTCACGGACAGTCACTTCACGCGCGACCTGGGAATAGTGAGCTACGGGTTCAGTCCCGACCTACTGCCGTTGGGAGATGAGGCGCGAGTGCACGGCAACGACGAACGCATTCTCGTGGAGCAGATCAAACGGGGTACGCGGATCATGCTGGAATTGGTGTCGGCAGTTGTGAGATAGCGAAGGGTTGTCGGGCCGAGCAAACTCGTGGCGGTCGCCGTCTATTTTTTCAGTTTGAGCAGTCGCAGCATGTGCCCCACATCTTGCCGGTAGCGGTCCCGCTGCCGCCGGCTCAAGGACGAATCGCCCGGAAGAACATCGAGGAGGTGCTCGTAGGCCCACATGAGCTGCTCCGAATTGCCGAGCGCCACGTAGATGGCAGCCAATCCCTCGTATGCTCGGACCGATTGCGGATACACTTCCAGGCTGAGACGGAAGACTTGAGCCGCGAGATCGAGCTCTTGCCGGTTTAGTAGATCGTGTCCAATCCTATTGAGCACCTTGGGTCGGGCTGCCAAGAGGTTTGGATATCGCTCCATTGCGGTTCGGACGCGCTGGACTGCAGCATCGTAACCCTCGCGATCGAGTAGTCCGACTAATTCGTCTTCCGTGAGAATGTCAGCCGCATACATGACATTCATTGCGACTAGCTGATCTGCCAAGTCGGTCTCGTTTGACGAACGAGCGGCAAACTCGAAACCGCGAGGATCATCCTTGAGAGCAGCGTTTAGAAATTCGAGCATGTAGCGGGCGGCGGCTGCGTAGCCTAATTGTCCCGCAGTCAACGACGGTTGGTCGCTATTCTTCCGCAAGGCGGGGTACAGCATTGACCTGATCTCTGCGAAGTCTGAGTGTCGCGGTAATGTCACTCGGCCGACATATCGGTCGGCATAGTGAAGCGAATCGAGTAGGAAACGACGCGGAGCGGAACCGTTGCTGTCGCTTGTAGTGCGAAGGAGCGTCAATACGGGAATGCGAAAGGCGTATGCGTCGACCTGCGACGATTCGGTAATCCTCTCGAATGTCGTGGCGAAAGCATATGACGGGTCGAGTCCAACAACGGCGTCGACGTTGGGATTGTCGATAGCCACCTTCAGGGCGACCAACCCGCCGCGACTGAACCCCGTTGTGGCAAGTTTGCGCCGATTGACGGAGGGGAACCCCCCGAGTACCCCGATGGCGAACGCGACATCGCGTGCCTCCTCGTCTGTTTGGGCCTGGTATGTCTGCCGAACGCGGCCGTTGGGAAATGGGATCTCCGGCACGGATGCCACCACGTAGCCGTGGCTTACCAAGTACGAAGCGAGAGTGAAATTGTCGGGCAGCGTGGACCCTCCACCCGGCGAGTACGTTACCAATGGAAAGGTTCCTGAAACCGGAGTGGCGTGGTGGATTGCAGTCAGCCCTATTCCGAACAGCGACTCTTCGGACAGATCGGGCAGACCGAGTCGGATGATTTCGACGAACCGCCGGGCCAGTAGATCGTTCAACTGCCGGAAGTATTGGTTGGGGGCTTCGTCGTGCAGGAATTCACCGTACGTCATGACGGATGCGTCGCCCGCATCTTCGGCCGGATACCACACGCTGATACGAACCGGCCGGTAGAATTCCTGCTCGGTGAGCGAATCGGAAACGGCATCCCACACGCGGGAACGGTCCAGCGCATAGAGTACGCGATACCCCACCGCGTAGGGGCCCAACTCGAGTCCGTCCGAATGCGCCCCAGTAGCCTGGGCCGCGAGTGGGTTGGCGCAAACCAGCACGGTGGCGAGCGAAAGCATGAGACCGGCAAGACATCGGATCATAGGCTGCATTATCGCGTGACGTATGGATCCGAGCCAGGGGTGAATGGCACGATCGCGCGACCGCGGAGTTGGCTGCGGGTCTGGACCGTCCTCATCGGAGGACGACATCGGTTCCCGCAGCGCAGTGGAATCAGAGCTAACTCCAACGATTGTAAGGTGTTGGATCTAGCCAATGTGAGGGCATGCGGTTTGCATTTCCGTGGATACCAAGCGTGAACCCCGGAGGATCCATGAACGTCCGTTGGCTGGTGTCACCTTTTTTGGTTGGCGCATTGGCGGTGTCGATTCCCGACTATGCCGACGCCCAACTCAGGGAAGTGCGGGGTCCCAAAAGCATCGTCGGAGTGAATTTCACGCTTGCGCGGCCCGTCGGAGAGTTTCAGAACTTCGTAGACTTGGGAGGCGGGCTTGGTGTCTACGGTGTGGTCAACTTCGACGAGGGCCGTCATGTAGGTCTCAGGTTCGACGGCTCCTGGGTACTGTATGGCCATGAGAGTTTCGTCGCGCCGCTCAGCAACACCATCAGGCGTGTGGGTGTCGATGTGGATACCGACAACTTCATCGTGCATCTGGGTACCGGTCCGCAATTCACCTTCGGCAGCGGACCGGTCAGGCCTTATGTCTATGGGACCGTAGGCTTCTCCTATTTTGCAACGGTCTCGTCGGTGAGCGGTACCGCCAGCTTTGGCGACTTTGCCAGTTCGACCAACTTCGACGACTTGACGTTTGCGACAACTGGTGGTGGCGGCCTGTTGCTACGCCTGTCCAATGGAGAGCATCCGGTTTCTCTCGATCTGTCTGCCCAAACGACTTACAACGGCGAGGCCGAGTATCTGCGGCGAGGAGGGATAGTCGAAAACCGCAATGGCTCGATCACGCTCCTCCCCATTCGCAGTCAGGCCAACCTGGTCTCGTTTCGGATTGGTGTGGCGCTAGGGATCTGAGTCGATTGTGGCCGGTCCCGGTCCGAGCGCCCCGCGTTCCAGCGTCCTAAGCCCATGTCACTCGGCCACCTCTCCTACCGGCTCCAGCTTGCCCTTGCGATAAAGATCGATCCACATGGCGATCGGGCCTACGATGAACAGTGCCAGGATCGGTGGGGACGGATAGAGCGGTGCCAGAACACCTACCTGGAAATCACCGGCTAACCGGATCGCCATTTCAACCAGCGCTATCGAGACCGCAACCGCCAAACGCCCGGATCGCGTGCTCACCGTTGTTCTGGGATCTGTGATCATGAAGAACACGAACAGCTGGTACATCGGCCCCGTTATGGGAGCGATCTCTGCCAGCAGCGGCCCGCCGACGATCGCGTTCCTGAGTAGCGCCAATACGATGAAGCTCGCGACATAGGTGACAGTGATGTGGAAGACGCGCGACCGCCACGTGATCAGTAGACCAAAAACCCAGATGACCGCGTTCGTAGCAAGGTCGTTCCCCCACTGATGACTCAGAATCGACACGTTGCCCGCGGCGACCAGGAGCAAAGCGCTGATGGCGAAGTTACTGGGATTCCATATGTGGCGGTTGCGGTATTGCAATACATACTTGGACGAGATCGCGAGGAATGCTCCCAGCGCAAATGGCCAGAGAATGTTGGCCTGTGGTTTGGTGAGCAGGGCCAGGCTGATGCCGCTCACGTAGGCGCTCTGGAGATTGGCGAACTTGCCGCGCATGAACCGCGACAGCAACAACTCCGTGGCCATACAGACGCCGAGCGTAACCGCCAACCGGTCGTAACCCCCAAGGATCGAATAACGGAACTCTCCGAGTGCCAGGATCAGAGTAACCAGGATGACTATCAAGTACTTGGGGCTGATCTTCGCCAGCTTGTATAGCAGTGGGACTCCGCCCCGGATTGGCGTGCCCGAAGTTACGTCTGTCATGGCGGCCCTAGTTCGAACTTTCTTCGACTGTGTGAAGTTGGTCGATGGCGGGACCGGTGATGGTCTGCAGGATTCCGGACGGCCAATGAATCGACACCAGGCCCACACGCCTCGCCTTTCCCAAGCCGAAGTGCAATCTGCGATCGTTCTGACTCGAAAACCCCACACCGCCACTGACAACCTGGCGTTGCTGCATGTCGTCGAACTCTACGACAACTTCGGCACCGATAGCACTGCGATTGCTCCTGTGTCCGATGAGTTTGAATTCGATCCAATGGTGCGCACGGTTTCCCGAGTTCTTGTAGAGAAGTGCCGGTCCATTCTGATTCGCAACGACGACGTCCAGCACGCCCCGGTTAAAGAGGTCGCCCATAACGACCGCTCGGCCATCGTATTGATCTGTCACCCCTATCGCCTCTGCCACATCGACCAATTCGGCGTTGGAAGTGCTGATGAGAACCCGGGATCGTTCGTAGCCAGACAGACTCGCGGTCCCGATGGGCGGCCAGTTCTTGGCGTCCTCGAAGATTGCTCCAGCGCTCCCGGCTACCTTCGACATTCCGTACCAATAGTCCTTTTTGCGATCGCCCGAGATGAAACCATTGGCCACGAACAGATCCATGCGCCCATCGTTGTTGAGATCGCCGAACTGCGCACCCCACGCCCACCCGGCATCGGCCACCACACCCTTGGCTATTTCTTCGAAACGTCCCAGTTCGTCGAGAAAATTGACGCGTAGATTGTTGCCTTGGAAGAGGTAGCCGCGTTCGGAGATATTGGTGACGAACACGTCGGTGCGCCCGCGATTGTAGATGTCACCCAGTGCCACCGACATCCCGCTCTTGGAATCGTCGGCGAGGCCTGCGCTGGCAAGCGTGAAGTTCTTGCCTTCGTGATTGAGATACAGCTCTTCAGGGCCATAGTCGTTGGCTATGTACAAGTCCGGCCAGCCGTCTCCGTTAAAGTCCGCCGAAGCGGATGCCAGTGTCCAGCGCGTGCTCGTCAAGCCCGTTTTGCCGGTCACGTCCTCGAACCTGCCCTCACCGATGTTTCTGTACAGCACGTTGTGTCCGCCGTTGGTTGCGAACTCGAAACTGTTGTGCATGATTTTCGTGGTCTGCACGTGCCACATGTCGACGTCGGACCGGAAGTAGCCGCCCACGTAGAGATCTAGCAGTCCGTCGCGATCGAAGTCGAACCAGAGAGCATTGTTGCTGTTCATCCATCTGTGGAGACCGGCCGCTTGAGTGACGTCTTCGAACTTCAGATTTCCCAGATTTCGAAACAGCTGTGCGTAGCCGTACTTGTAGACGAATAGATCTTCCAACCCATCGTTGTCGTAGTCACCCCAGACCGATCCCATCGAGGCACCTTGGCCCGTACTGTTGAGATCGGCGATGCCGGCATCTTGCGCTACGTTGCGGAACGTTCCGTCGCGTTGGTTGAGAAATAGGGCGTTGGGGGTGCCGAAGCGGCTACTGGTGAAATACAGGTCGGGCCAACCGTCGGCGTTGACGTCGCTCACGGAAACGGAGGCACCGACGGCTGCGATGTGCGGCGCCACATTGGCGAGCTTCTCGTCCACTGTCGTGGCACGGTGAACGAAGTTTATGCCCGATTCGCGGGCCGCGTCCCGCAAGGTGAACTCGGGATTCCTCGATGCTGGCGCATCTGCATCACGGCGATCCAGGTAGCGGGCGAATCCGATGGCTGCTGCGAACACGACGCTCAGGAGAATCCGGCGGGTCGGCGGTTGGTTCATGACAGGAACGTAATATCGGTTGCGGCGTCCGAGTAGGCGGTTCCGATCGTCCGGGTTCGTTCAGAGAGTCGAACCATGTACACGGATAGTCGTGGTCCCAGCCCTAGTTGGTCAAGATGGCTGCGCCGATTGCGAGTGCTCCCGTGAGTGTGGCGCTTGCTAGCAACGCAGTGGATCCACCGCTGCTGGAGTAAATCCATCCCAGAACCAGTCCTCCTGGCAGCGCCGCCAAACCCACGAGCGCGTGGTAAAGTCCGAATCTGGTTCCCCGCCTGCCAGCCGTTGAAGCGGCGACGAAGGCCCGCTCGGGGGATTCTGTGAGCGAGGTTGCGACCCCGAGTCCCAGAAACCAAAGGACGGCGGCGAACGTTGACCCTGTGGTTGCCAAGCCGATGCACACGGAGGCATACGTCCCCCAGCCGGCGATCATGGTGAGTCGAGGACCCAGCCGGTCGGATACCCAGCCTCCCGGATAGCTGCCGGATGCGCGGACCGCGTGCAACACGGCCCAGGTTATTGGAATCAGCGCAATTGCCACGCCCGAGTCTTGAAGTCGAAGAAGGAAGAGTGTTTCGGGAAGACGGGAGAAGGCGAACACAACGATTAGAGCCAGCAGTATGCTCGATGGTCGCGCGGATACGGCTGTCTCTGGTGAGGCCGGGCTTGGCGGTGGTCTGCAGGCAGTTGGTTTTTGCGCGGGTGTTACCGCTCGCATGGCGAATACCGCAACGGCTGCCGCGAGCAGGCCCGGTACGATGCTCCAGGTGAAGATGTGAGTGGGGACCATGCCGCCGACTGTCATCATGAGCCAGGCGACGAGGGGGCCGAGAACGGCGCCGGCGTGATCCATTGCACGGTGGTATCCGAAGGCGCGGCCACGCAATCGCTCGTCGGTGGCGTCGGCTATGACGGTATCCCGGGGAGGATTGCGGACACCCTTGCCGGCGCGGTCCGTCGCGCGCAGTGCGATGACCTGCCAGGCGGCTCCGGCCCATCCCATGGCTGGCCGGGTCACGGCGGCGATGCCGTAGCCGGCGATGATCAGGGGTCCACGCAGTTTGGGCCTGTCGGCCAGCCAACCAGCGCCGAACTTCACGAATGCGGAGACGGCATCGGAGATGCCGTCCAGCAGGCCGAGCGCCAGGGCTGGGGCGCCCAACTTGGTGGTGACGAGGGCTGGCAGCAGCGGATAGACCATCTCGCTTGCTAGGTCGTTGAAGAACGAGACCGCGCCGAGCTTCTTGACCACCGGCGGCAGCGATGGACGTTGCGTCGGGTCGCCGATATTGTTGGTGGTATCCATTCCTCAACCGGTAGAGATCTATGACCAGAGACATCAATGCAGTGAAGGTATGTGCTTTCGACATGTTCGGTACCCTGTTTGACGTTCATTCCGTGGTGCAAGCGTGCCGTGACGCGTTTGGACCGGAGGGCAACGAGTTCAGCGTGGTTTGGCGACGCATCCAGTTGGAGTACTCTTGGATGCGAGCGCTGATGGAGCGATGGGTACCTTTCTGGCAGGTAACGTGCGACTCGTTGGACACCACACTCGAGGTCTACGGACGCGGTGATGACGGTGGACTTCGAGATCGTTTGCTGGGTGCCTACAAGAAAGTATCTCCGTACCCCGATTCGGGTCCGGCGCTCGAGGCCCTCGGAGAGGCCGGTGTCCGTTGTGTGATTCTCACGAATGGCAGTCGGGACATGGTCAATTCAGCGCTTGACGCGGCCGGCTTCAAGGACCGATTCGAAGGCGTTTTCACGGTGGACGACATAGAGATCTTCAAGCCGAGCCCGCGCGTGTACGCTATGGCCCGGGATGGGCTCAAGCTCGAGCCGGAAGAAATCCTCATGGTGTCGTCTCACCCCTGGGATCTGGCCGGAGCAATATCATATGGCTTTCAGGGCGTATGGATCGATCGTCCGGGCACGGGCCATCATCTTGAGCACCTGGGGTTCGATCCGGATCACAGGGTTCACACACTCACGGGTTTGGTGAAGCTGGTGAGCGGTTCTGCCTCGTGAGGGTGGTTGCGAAGGAAAAGGTCGTCACCGTCGTCTTCCTGGTTCTCTTTCTCCTAGCGGGGCATCTGGGTATCTGGTTTGTTCTTTTTCCCCCGAGTCCGAGCGCGCGGCTGTTCGGATTCCCTCTTCACTACACCATTGCGCTCATCGTGGGCTGGCCGGGGATTCTGCTCCTTGCCATGCTTTATTCTCGGGTTGCCAACCGATTGGATGAGGAGATGAGCGAGGACGAGTCGGAGTCCGCGAGGTAGAAGTGATCGCTGCCCAAGGTAGTGTCGGTTGGAGAGTGGAGAAAGTAGCTCTCTCCGTGTGCGTCGTGCTGGCCTTGTTCGCGGTCTACTATGTCGTCGCACTGTGGGCAAAACGACGTACGCATGACTCGACCGATCTCTGGTTGGCGGGCAGGAGCATACCGGCTGCGGTCAACGGTATGGCGCTCACAGCGACGTGGTTGAGCCTGGCGACATCGCTCGGCGTGGTCGGTCTCATCATTCAGGGTCATATCCCGTTTGTGTTTCTCTGGATCCAGTGGACTTTGAGCATTCCGCTCATCGTGTTGCTTTACGGCTCTCAACTTCGGCGGCTCGGTTCGTTCACGCCGGCGAGTTTCATCAAGGATCGCTACGGCAATACCGCCGCACTGATAGCCGCAGCCATAATGGTGGTCGTCTTATTGATGTATGCCTTGGGAAACATCATCGGTACGGCGAAGGTGTTCGAGACGTTGTTAGGCCTTCCGTATCTGCCGTCACTCGTTGTCGCCGCAGTTGCCGTTACGGGGTATGTCACGCTTGGTGGCATGAGGGGACTTTCCTACAACGACGCGCTACAGATGATAGTTATGGCCGTCACTTTTGTGGTGCCGTTGATGGTGATCATGAAGGGGTTGGGATCTGGCCTTTGGTGGATGCCGCAGTTTGGCTATGCAGACATGACGAATGCGATGTTGAAAGTGTTTCCGTCTTACTTTGATATGCGCTTTCCGCTCAAGTGGTACGTTTCCTTGTTCCTCGGGTTTACGCTCGGCGCCATCGGACTGCCGCATCTGGCGATTCGTGTTTTCACTGCGCCAAGCGTCAAAAGTGCTCGTAAGGCTGTGATCTGGTTCGTGTTTCTAGCAGGTTTCATATTCACCGCCACGTATGCCATGGGATTTGCCGGCGTCTACTATTTCCAGCAGCAAGGCATTGACTTTCCATTGAGGGACGCAGACAAGACGACCATGATTCTCAACATCGCGTTCACCCCGCCGTGGGTAGTGGCCTTGGTATTTGCGGGCATCATCGCTGCCGGCATCTCGAGTGTTGCGGCGCATATGCTGGGGATTGCGGCTCTCATAGTTCACGACATCCTGTCTGTGTTCAAACCCGGTGTGAGTCAGGAGAGGAAGTTTCGTCTCGGCTACTTCGTGATATTCATTGGTGGGGCCGTCGCGACCGTTCTCGCGCTCAGACCACCGCCGCTCTTGGTGGTAAACATCTTCTGGGCGTTTTGTCTGTGTGCCTCGTGTATTACACCACAGCTCGTGCTTGGTACGTGGTCGAGCAGGATCAACCGATTTGGAGTGATACCCTCGATGGTAGTATGTCTTGTTGTCTATCTGATTATTTCGCCGTTTCTCTTCAAGACTGTTGTGGTAGGGTCTGGGCTGACCGCAGAGTTTGGATTGTCAGCGGCGTTCATAACGGTGCCCTTGGGCTTCTTCCTGACCATTCTGGGTTCACTGACCGCGGAGAGGATTCCTCCTCTGGCTGCAAGGATTCCACACCAAGAGACGCAGAATCTCATCGACCGAATGCATGGGTGGCACAGCGGTGCAGACGCCAACTATGCGGGTGCGGGCTGGCTGTTGCTGGTCGCCGCGGCGTGCGTGCCGCTTTTCATTTGGGGACTAGGACCTTGGCCAAGTTGACGGGCCTGCTCGCCTGGACTCGGTGCCAGATCGGATCGCGAATCGCTTTGACGCGCGCATTGAACCTGGGATCGTCTCGGACCCGCTCGAACAAGGCCGATTGTAGGACCATGGTTTCCAGCCCGCTGGGAGAGAGTTCGTAGGCAAGCTCCAACCACGTGAGCGTACTATCCACGTCTCCGCTCACGGCATAGTATGCTGCGAGAGTTTCACTTCGTGAAACGTCTGTGAACACAGTGTCCATGCCGGTACCCTGGAGAAGCTGGGCGGTGACCGAATCTACTATAGCCCTGGCTTCCTCCGTTCTCCCCATTGCCCGAAGACACATGGCCCTGATTACCGCATAAGGGCCAAGCTCCATGGCGACACATTCGGGAGTGCTTCCACTCAATAGAAGTGCCCGTGCCTCGAGAGCCTGTGACAACATGAGCCCGGGCTCAAACCTGTTCGCTTTGCGGGCTGCGGCGATTGCAAGCTGGTAGTCGCCCAAACGTAGTGCCCAGAAGGACAGACCGATACGCCGGCTAGCAGATCGTGGATCCAGCGCAACTGCCCGTCGAGATTCACGCAAGGCCTCATCGAGCTGACCGGTTCTGCCGAAGACTCTAGCGGACCATGAGGGCACGCTTGGGGAGTTTGGTTCCAGTTTGCCGGCTCGCTCGAAGTCAGACGCCACAATATCGGTGGGCGCGTTGGAGACCGCGCGAATATAACCGCGCGCTACGTAGGCGCTCGCGAGATTCGGCTCCAGCTCGACGGAGTGCTCGGCCATAGACAGAGCAGTCCCGGCCGCCTGGTATCCGTCCAAGCCGATGTTATAACGGTATGTGAGCGAGAGAGCATAGACAGTAGATAGGTCGGCATAGGCTCGCGCGTAGGTAGAATCCAACTCGATGGCTCGCTTGTATGCAGCGATGGCGCGCGTAAATCCTTCTGGCGTCCGGCGGTTTTTCCAATGTGATCCCACGAGATACTCTTCGTGCCCTGGGCTATGGTACTCGTGTTCCAAAGTATCCGGTACAACAGGTAATCCCATCACGGTGCTCAACCTAGCTTCAATCTGGTTGGCCAAGTCCTCCTGGATGTCAAAGGCGCGAGTGGAATCGCCGATAGCAGCTTCCACCCAAACAACCTGATCGGTCGAGGCGTCCACGTATTGGGCGCTCATGCGCATGCTATCCTGCCTGAGTTGGATCGCACCGTGTATTACGTGCCGCACGGTCAGAGATTCGGCTACCTGGGGTATGGTAAGCTTGTCGGTCTCCAGTGCTTCTACTGAATGCCGCGAGATGACCTTGACGGGCTGAAGTCGCGCCAGATGCCGGATTATCTCGTCGGTTATGCCGATGCTCAAGTAATCGAACCGGGGATCACCCGTCAGGTTGTCGAACAACATGACCGCCACGGAATCGCGATAGACGGAGCTGCCGGCAACACGGGTATCGTTACGGTTTTTCCAGGGACGCCACATGAGTACCACGAGTATCAGAATTGCCGCGACAATCATGGCCGACTTCATGCGACTCCTTGCGGCAAACCTTCCACCGGTGTGAGTAAGTGGCACTGGCGTGGAAAAACCTGTGGTGGTAGCTGCTCGCACCGCTGCGAGCGACTGTGAAAGGTTGTGCGCCGAAGAGATGCGGTCATCGGGAGATTTGGCGAGCGCCGCAGCTACTATCTCCTCCACCCCATCGGGCAAGTCCTGCCTGGCTGACTTGACCGATGGAGCTGGCTCGGTGACTTGGCGAGTGAGGATTGTCCGTGCGTCGTTGCCAGTGAAGGGCGGCCTCCCGGCGAGCATTTCATACAGCACGCAGCCCAAAGCATAGACGTCTGCGCGGCCATCTATTGTGCCGTCAGCGGTAACCTGTTCGGGGCTCATGTAGGCGGGGGTACCCAGTGCCACGCCCGGTGCCGTGATGGGTTCGTTACCTGCCTCGCTGATCGCACGGGCGACTCCGAAGTCTGCTACCAGAACGTGCCGGCCCTCTAGCAGTATGTTTTCCGGTTTGATGTCTCGGTGTACCACGTTGCGCTGATGTGCGTAATCGAGCGCGTCGGCCACCTCGTAGGCGTATGCCAGTGCTTCGTCGACCGGCAATTGCGCACTACGGTTGATTCGCTCGCGCAGGCTTTCACCCGACACGTAGGGCATGACGTAGTAGAGCAGTCCATCGGCCTCGCCAGCAGCAAAAATCGCCACAATGTGGGGGTGTGTGAGGCTCGATGCGAGATCCACTTCCCGCAAGAATCGCTCTCTACCCAGGCGTGCGGTGATACTCGGGTCCAATACTTTGATCGCTACCTGGCGATTGGGATGATGTTCTCGAGCCAGGAACACATTGCCCATGCCGCCGCGACGTAGCTCTCGCTCCACGGTGTAGCGCTCTGGTAGGCCCTGCTGCAGTTGATGAATCAGATCGGTCATTGACGGTCGGTAGGAGGCAAGGGTAAGGTAGATCCCATACTTGTGGAGCGCCAGACCAGAATGTTCCCGGGATTAGGGTCTAGAGACGAATGACATCTTGGTGTGAAAAGAGCAACGGGATCTTGTCGAGCCCGATTTCGCGATAGAGACTGTTCGGAACGCCGATATCGGCGAGGTATAGCTCTCCTACGTAGTCCTTAGCGGTTTCCGTCTGGAGTCCGGTTTTGGGAAGCGCGAGCGTCATAGTTGCGGTGGCTCGGATA
>JBHHZE010000058.1:0-17816 GCA_046757925.1 Gemmatimonadales bacterium | reverse complement strand
ACCGTGAGCGTCGATCTTGATCCGGTAGTTGTCGGTGGCGCTCCGAGAGCGGCCGACGCCTCGGATGCCGGCCGGCACGGTGTTCGCTCGGGCACCACGTTGGACGCGCTGCTCCGGAGTCTTGGCGACCGAGACGAAAAGGTTCGCACCATGGCGATTTTGGGTCTGGCGGAGGTATCGGATCCCACTGGTGAAGCCGCTCGGGCTATTGCATTGACACTGCGGGCCGACGATGTCCCCCAAGTACGTCGCTGGGCCGCTTGGGCTCTGGGGCAGATCGGTAATGGCACCTCGGTGGAACCGCTGATCGCGGCGCTCGAGCACGACGATTCGGACAGCGTGCGGCGCTGGGCCGCGTGGTCGCTGGGAATGCTGCGAGATCCCCGTGCGTCCGACGCCCTGGACCGGGCCGTCACCGACGACAACGCCGAGGTCAGGCGCTGGGCGGTGTGGGCGCTCGCCCAGCTGGGTAAGTAGTAATTCGTAACCAGGGTTTACTCGCCGGCACAGCGCGCCGACGGTGTCCTGGAGCGCTTCACCGCCCGCCGTGTTGCTCTTTCTCTTTTTCCTTTTTCTCTTCGCTCGGAGGTGCCGTCCAGAAGTCGTCGTTTTCCGGAGCGGTGGCCGCAACGCCGGATGAATACAGCGCAGCATTGAACAGCATCCTGAAGTTGCCGAACGGCTGGCCCCGCCACTGCGGCCGCATTGCGAGGAACACGACGTGTCCCTGACCGTGATGCACGTCGAGTGCGGTCGCGTAGCCCTGGATGTACTTCTCGCCCAGCAGGTATCCCGAGAGGAGCGGCGAGCCCTCTTTCTCGTACTTGGCCAGCACCGATCCTTCAAAAGTTTCCTTAGTCTTGAAGGCCGGGCTGCGAGCCACGAAGACCTTGCTGCGTTCCGGCATTCCCGTCATCACCGGCTGCGAGGGATCGACGGTCATCTCCACGATCGAGCCGGAGAGGAAAAACTCCTTCCGCTTTAGTTCGGCAACGACGTTCACCACCGGGAGATGCAGGGCCTCGATCGCAAACAGGCTGCTACTGTTGAGCGTCACCAGCGTACCGCCACCACGCACGAACTCGTCCAGCTCGCGGATACCCGGCTTACCGATTCCACCCGCGTAGCGGCCCGGCACCGATCCCTTCGCGAACCCTTCCCGTATCTGGCGGCCCGACATATCGGCAAGGACTATTACGTCGAACCGGCTCTTGAGATCTCCCGCCACGACATCGCTGTTGTAAACCGAGGAAAGCCGGAACCCGTACTGTTCCAACAGCCAGCGGGTCCAGCCCTCGTCTATGCTCGACTGCCACGGGCGGTACAGCCCTATGCGTGGACGCGCGATGCGCGTACCCCTGACGCTCGAGCGCTTAGCCTGCAGGGCGTAGTCACTCACAATGGCGTCGATAGCAGAGCGGCCAAGATTGGAGATCAAGTACTGTCCGGTCGATCCACCCGCTCCCTCCTTCCCAGCGGTACCCGGAACGAACCGCACCTGGCCCCCTTCGCGCCACGCGCGATTTATCGCGCGAAACGAATTGTTCTGTGCAGCATCGAGCAACAGTGCCGGGCCGCTGCCAGTTGCGCGGCCCCGGGGTGGGATGATGCCGGCGGCGGCCGCATTGCTATTGAACCCCACACCGGGCGGTGAGTCGAACGTTGCTGCATCCGCTACATGGGCGTTCCACTCGACTGCGTTCCCGGCAACCGGTTTCATCGCGTCACGTATCTCATCGCTGAGCGGTTCGGCTGCCTCGATCACACGCACATCCATCTGGTAGGGCAGAGTCCATCCGGCCACATCGTACGGTTGGTCCGGTGGACCTTCGGGGAACTCTCTCAAGTCGGGGTAGTCTTGTAGCTCGAACAGTTGGCGCACGAAGTTGGCAAACGGTTGATCCATTGGAATCACCCACGTGTTCGCCGGCAGCGACTGTCCTGCAAACTCCACCGCGCGATCGAGTTGTGAAATCTCGATGCCGTTGTATGCCAGCCGGCGGAGCAGTTCCACCGCAGCAACAGGGTCCCGCTGCTCCTGCGGAATGAAATAGCCG
This sequence comes from Gemmatimonadales bacterium, assembly GCA_046757925.1. Classification (GTDB taxonomy): domain Bacteria; phylum Gemmatimonadota; class Gemmatimonadetes; order Gemmatimonadales; family GWC2-71-9; genus JAZDCZ01. The sequence continues at coordinate 15,759 of JBHHZE010000058.1, read as the reverse complement.
TAGGGCGGATTCTCCGTATATCCTTCGATGACATCCCTTCCCGCCTGATAGCGATTGTACAGCACATCCTGCTTGTACTTGGCAGCGATGTCCAACACGGAGATCGAGGCTGTCAGCATGTAGTCGACCGCGTCGCGCAGCCGCCACCAACCACCCTTCCACGGACTGGAATACAGCGACTTCGGCCTGAGATCGCGCGACCGCTGGGGGAAGTCGCCAACCGTATAGAAATGGGGCGTGGCGTAACGGTACAAGCCCGTTTCGGTCAGAAAGGCCGCAACGTTGTGGAAGTTGTTGGAGTGATCCATGAAACCGGGATACCAGTTGTCGAAACCGCTTCCCATGTGTACTGCACCCGGCTGTCCGCGTTCCTCGAGCGCTTCTGCCATCGACATCCCAAGCAGGTTGACCGTGCGCCACATGAGCGGATGCACGAACTCGGAGATCGGCTCGGCGAACGGTGGAATCCAAATTCGGGCGGGAAACGGCGCCGTCTGATGGTGGTTATACAGAATTTGCGGCTCCCAGTATCGATCCACCCGCGCAATTACACGGGATTCAATCATGTTCAACATGTAGCCGTCGCGATTGTTGTCATGACCGATGTACTTCTGATACAGCCGCGGGAGTGGAGCCACTTCGTAAGACGTGCCCAAGTTGGAGCGATACCACTCGACCACTATGTTCTGCCCATCCGGATTGATCGACGGCCAAAGTAAAAGGATCACATTGTCGAGTATGGCGTGGATCTCAGGATTGGCGTCGCCGGTTACCAGATCGTACGCAAGCTGGATGGTGTGTTGGGCGTGCGCCACTTCCGACGCATGGAGCCCTCCGTCGATGTGCACTATGGCCTTGCCTTCCGTCGCAAGTTCGCGTGCCTCTGCCTCGGTAAGGCCCTTGGGATGTGCCAATCGCTGCGCGATCTCCCGATAGCGCTCGATGTGCTGGAGATTCTCCGCCGACGAGATCAGAGCCACGTACCATGGACGGCCTTCGGAGGTTTTCCCCACCTCGCGTAGCAGGACCCTGTCGCTCGCCGCCGCTAATTTTCGGAAATAGTCGATCGACTCGTCGTAGGTGGCGAGATGGAAGTCCGCCCCTACTCTGAATCCCAGGACAGACTCGGGAGTCGGAATGTGCGTTTGAGCTGTGGCGGTGGAAGCCGCCACGCAAGTGAGCACGACGACGGCGAGCGAACGCACGCAACCGGGTTTGACCATGTTCATCTCCGACAAATATTTCTGTTTTCCTACGTCAACGGCTACCGCCTGATCGCGTAGTAAATGACATATAACCACGAGAGGAAGCCGTGGATGATCGCCCAAATGATGGACTTGTTCACGCTCCAGGAGATCGCTATGGCCAAGGCCGTGCCGAAGCCGATCCCCGCTTTCGTCGCGCCCGCCGTCTTTGAACGGTTTCGAAGCCGCTCACTATTTGGACATCGCCCTTGGAAACCTCTACCAGATCACCGAGGCGTCCCCCCAACGCAGTGGCCAGGACGTCCGCATCCTGACGAGCTTGTGCAATTGCGCGGCGCAGCGCCTCATCGCGAGCCTGTCGCTCGTCGCTGGACGCAAAACTCAATCCTCTAACGTCCGTGGCACCCGCTGCCAAGACGGCCTCGATAATTACGGGTAGCCGGCCAAGGTCCCACACCGAAAACCACAGTCCAGCGTTCGCGGTGTGACCCACTATCCGGCGGCCCGCGCTATAGTCTGTATTCGGCGTGACGTTGTAGCCAGCGGTGGGCAGGGAGTCACGCGGAAAGCCCAGCCCTAGGAGGGTGTCCAAGATGCCGGTAAGTCTGGCATCCATAGCAACGGCCGCCAGTGACGGCGTCGAGTCCTGAATGTCTACTCCAACCGTGAGCAGGGCATGGTCAGCTTGCACCTCCACGGACCCCGTTGCACTTGTCGTGACTGTGGGACGTAGATCGGCCTCCTGCGCATAGACATGACCGGTCACAACACCTGTCAGAGAGACAACACGCGTCAATTGCTTGAGCTTCATGGGGTCTATGTCCTATTCGCAGCCGTAACTCTTAAGTGGATTGACCAACATATCGCCGTATGTTACACGTCACCCACAGGATTGCAACGGCTTCGGGGACTCGTCGACGGAGCCGGGAAACATCGAATGCACTAGGCTTCCGTCAGGGTCTGAAGAGAACCGACTCTCTACTGTAGAGCCACACCGACACGGCGAGAGCCATGACGCCGGCCGCGATCTCACGACTGGCACCAACGATCCCAGCACGCCGGGCGATGCCTGGGCCGTATCTAGTGATTCATGTCACTTCGAGACCGTCTATGCCGCTATATGTTACCTGTTGCCGTCGGCAGAACGGATACCCCAATCAAGGAGCGGTAGCGATGGCGATCTTCTCATCGACCACAAGTGACCAGACCGGGGGCCGCGCACCGCGGACCATCGGTCAGGATACGAGCATTTCGATTCTCGCTCCGGGTATCAAGGTCGTGGGCGAGGTGGAAACCAGCGGAGTGCTGAAGATAGACGGCACTGTAGAAGGCACCGTACGGGCGGACGGCCAGGTCCTGATCGCTAAGGGCGGCCTCGTCACCGGAGATATCTTCACCAAAGAGGTGGTGGTCGGCGGCGAGGTTCGCGGCAACATCCATGCGGACCAGCGTGTGGAGGTACAGCCCGGGTCCCGCATCGAGGGCGACGTGACCACGCCCAGCCTCGTAGTCCAGGATGGCGGCGAGCTGAACGGAAGGCTCCACATGGGAACACCGGCCCCAAAGCTCAGCTCCAAGAATGGTCCCACGTTCCGGAAGACCAAGGTGGCAAGCTCGAACGCTCGGCACGCAAGTGAAGAGCTAGTAGCCGCAAGCGCATAGTCAACTCGGGAGGCTGCCGCCGGGCGGCGGGAGTCCAGCACCGCAGGGACATGTCACTTGGTTTGCCACCGATCATCCTGCTCCAGCACCGATCGTGCACCGGCGCCATCGAGCCAGGCTCTCGCGGCAGCATCCCGGCGTAGCCAAGCATCCCAAAAGGCCGTAGTCAGCGCGAGTATGACCCGATGATGATTGGGATTCCGTTGCTCGCTGTCGCCGGGCAAAGCACGATCAGTAAAGGCAGAGTGCTCGGCTCCAGAGAGAACCAGCTCGTACTTACCGCCGGGCGGTAAGGCGGGGAACACTGCAAGACGACTTTTCAGGTCGGCATTACCTATTGGAGCAACATCTTTCGTTCCGGTCATCAGCATCCACGGTATCTTCACGGCGCCCAATGTACGGTTCGATTCATCAGCTAGTCCTATCGTCCGACGTCTTTCGGGAAGCAACGACACCCCACACACAACAACCGGATCGATGGGCGTTGCCCGCTTGGTTGGGCCCAAGATGCGACTAGTGCCACCGCTCCGATCAGCGCTCTCAAACTCGCGTAACGGAGACGTTGGAATGGCGTCACCACAAACGAGCCGTGTTTACCTGGCGCGGGGTACGACCCACGATGCGCTCGTAGATCTCGGGATCGGTCGCGCCCTCTGTTCCAATGAGCAACACCCGCGAGTCAGGTCCAAGGCGCACCGATCGACGGGCATCTTGGTCTTCGGACAAAGTGAGTAGCCCCGCCAGGCCGCCAACGCCCGATTCACCAGCGACGATAGCAGGATCTCCGCCCATGCATCCGGCCAGCAGACCCATTGCAGCTTCTGCCGCACCGTCCGACACCGTCATGAATGCATCCGCACCGGTTTTTAGAACGCGCCATGCTTCGAGCGAAACGCTGCCCGCAACCAGACAGGCCATCACGCTCTCCACTGCCCCATCGAGCGGCATGGGACGGCCTGTCACCGCGCTGGCAAAAACGCATGCTGCGTTCTCGGGCTCGACCACGACCAGTAGCGGACGGTCAGCTCCCCACTGTTCCCACAAATGCGCGCAAACCGCCGCCGCCAAACCGCCGACTCCCGCTTGGACGAATACATGGGTCGGACGAACTCCACCGGGTAGTTGCCGTAACGTCTCATACACGAGCACCGTGTAACCCTGCATGATGTCCCGCGGGATATCCGTGTAACCGGGGTAGGAGGTGTCTGACACAACCATCCAATGGTTGGTTTTGGCATCTCGTTCCACCTGCCGTACCGCATCGTCGTAGGTTCCATGCACGCGTACCGTATCCGCACCCAACTCCGCAATGGCTGCCGCTCTATTCTCACTCACGGCGGACGGCAGGTAAATCACCGACCGACAGCCGAACATGCTCGCGCCCCACGCGACCGCACGACCGTGGTTGCCGTCGGTGGCGCAGGTTACAGTTACATCACCTGCATGACGCGCTCCGGCGAGCTGTTGCAGCACTCGCAACACGCCGTACGCTCCACCCAGCGCCTTGAAGCTGCCCAACCCGAAGCGAGCGGCCTCGTCCTTGTAACCGATCGACTGAATGCCCAAGTGCTCCGCCAAGCCCGGAAGATCCATTAGTGGCGTTGGCTCGTAGTCAGGCCAGGAAGCTATTTCGCGTTCCACCTCGCGTGCGCGGCGGTGACTCAACACGGTGCGGAGCGCATCACTGTAGGGATTATTTCTGTCGAGAAGCGGGTTGAGTAGGAGCTGCATGCAAAGGAAGCTCGCTTATCCGGTGCGGGCTTCACCGACTGAGATGACCAGGCCGTCGGGATCACGGTACTGCGCAACTCGGCTGCCGAACACCTCTGTCGGGTTCTGAATGCAAGATACGGCGTGCGTCAACATTCTTCGATGGAACTCGTCGAGATCGGGCACTTGTAGTCCCGGCCGGCACCGACCAGCGGGCATGCCGTCCTGACCTCCGGCCCTATCGGTGGGCTCATGGCTCTTGTGCAGAGCGAGCGTTGCTCCATCCGTCGCAAACTCTGTCCAGTCGGGCGACTCGAACTTGAGCTCGAGCCCAACCACATCACGATAAAACGCCACAGACCGGTCCATATCACTTACAAAGACGATCGCGTAATTCACTCGCATCGGAGACCCCATCTCTCAATCAGTTTCACCGCCATGCAATATCCTATGAATCTACTTCTCGGATTCGGCAGTCGTCTACTTGCAATCACTCGCGGACCATGCGGGACCAACACAGTGTCGATCGGAAACTTCGGAGCTGGCTATGCGGTTCTCCTCATACAGCGTGGCCGTCAGGGTACAACAATCCACGTCAAAGCAGGGCAGATGGGGAGAACCGGACAGATGGCCAAGCAAGCACCAAGACCCAAACTCGGCACCGGACGCTATGACAAACGCGCCGAGGCAGCGCCCAACCCCGCGCCAACCGCAGCCGTCGTTGCGTCAACCGGCGTGCAGGCATCCGAACGTGAAGGCGTCTTCGTCCATAGCTTCAAGTGTCTGGGTTGCGGACTCGGCTTCATGATATTCTCGTGGCAATCGGAACGTCATAGGATCGGACGAGTTGCATGTCCCGAATGTGCCAATTGCTGTTCATTCGTACACTGGCGCGCAAACGTCAACGAGAGGCAGGATTCAGAAACCAACGGCACCGAAATCGATGACCTGTTCCCCTACCCGGGAAGCAATCTCGTACAGAACTCCCGGATTTCAGATGGACAGGACGACGGCGAGTCACCGACCTGACCAGTTATAATGCTGGATGGACGAGAAGTGTCGTAAGGATGTGATCGAGCTTCACCGTTTCTTCGAGAACTGGTTCACAGGACGCGTTGCGCGAACGCAAAAGGAATTCGCCCGGATTCGCGACACGCTGGCGGCCGACTTCGAGATCATATCACCCTCAGGGACTCGCACGCGGCGGGCCGAACTGCTGGCCGGCATATGGGAAGCGTACGGTTCATACACCTCGGAGTCGTTTGGAATCAGGATCGGCAATGTTGCATGCCGCAGAATTGATGATGACGTGTGTCTCGTGACCTACGAGGAATGGCAGACACGTGACGGTGAAGAAAAAGGACGCGTGAGCAGTGCCGTGTTTCGCCGCCGAGAGGGAACCCCCGGCGGTATCGAGTGGCAGCACGTTCACGAAGTGTGGATTAGCTGACCGTTAAGCACCTACTCGTCGCGGAGCGCTACGACCGGATCGATGAGCGTAGCTCGTCTGGCCGGTGCCCAGGATGCGACGATGGCCACGACAACGAACATCGCTGCCATTCCGATGTAGGTCACTGGATCCGCTGCCGGGACCTCAACCAACAAACCTTGCATTAAGCGAGTAGCCCAAAAACTCGCGACCAGACCAACGGCCAGCCCGATTCCCGTCAGTTTCATCCCTTGCCGCACCACCAAACCCAAGATGTTTCCAGATCGAGCGCCCAATGCCATGCGCACGCCGATCTCACCGGCGCGTTGGCGTACCGTGTACGACAGCACGCCGTAAATCCCGCCGCTCGCTAGTGCAAGTGCGATGAAACCGAAGAGACCTATGAGCGCGAGCGCGAATCGCGTGCCCGTCATTGCCTCGCTAATCCGATCATCCATGGTTCGGAGGTCCGAAATCGGTATCAAGGGATCGAGTCCCGCCATTATTTGACGTAACCGCGGCACGATCTTCACCGGGTCGCCCGTGGTGCGGATCACCCAACCCAGGTTCCCGAACGTACCGGCATAACGATTCGTCACGTAGATGGTTTCGGTGCCGTCGGCAGCAAGCGAGTAGGACCGTTGATGCTCCACGACCCCGATCACTTCCACTTCCTGTGGGTCGAGCGTGGTGATTCGCACCAACATGCGCTTGCCGACCGCACTCTCACCGGGAGCAAGGCGCGCCGCAGTCAGTTCGTCCACCACCGCCACCGGCGTACTGTCCGCAAAATCCGCTGGGCTGAATAGTCGTCCTTCCTTGAACGCGGTTCGCATGGTCTTGAAGTATCCCGGCCGAACCGCCCGGTAATCTGCCTGACCGTACAGACTCGCATCGGTGAGAGCTTCGAGGGGTCCGTAGCGCCCGGTGAATACTTGTGGCTGCAGCGGGAGCGAAAACGCAGCAGTGACATCGGTGACCCCGGGCAGCGCGCGGGCTTGGTCTTCCAAATCGCCATAAAATATTCGCATTTCGGAGTCGGAATACCGATTGCCGGGGAGTGCGAGATTGAAAGTCAGCAAGTTGGTAGGATCGTAACCCGGCTCCACCCGTTGCAGCGCGACAAAGCTACGAATCATGAGTCCGGCACCGATCATCAGCACGAGCGACAACGCGACTTCCGTTATCACCAGCCCGTTGCGCAGCTTCCGTTGCCCCAAGAGCGATGACGATCGGCCGCGATCGCTCAGCGATTCGGTCAATTGCGGCTTCGAGACCTGTATCGCTGGCATTAAACCGAACAACAGCGCAGCACCGAGCGAGGCGAGAGCGGTGAAGGCCAGAACTGTGAGATCAATATGAATGGTGTCGATCCTCGGCAGATTCGCGGGCCGGAACGCGAGTAGCGCACGGTTGCCGGCAACCGCCAGCATCAGACCCAATGCTCCGCCAACCAGTCCCAGCACCAGGCTCTCCATCAAGAGCTGGCGCACGATACGACCCCGGCTCCCGCCCAGCGCCGCGCGAATGGCGAATTCCCGCTCACGCGCACTGGCACGGACCAACAACAGGTTCGAAACGTTCGCGCAGGCGATGAGCAGCACGAACGCCACCGCCCCAAACAACGCAAGTACCACCGGTCGAACACCGGCCGTCAATTCCCGCAGCATCGGGATCACGTCGAGTTGAAAACCTGCCGTCTCGCGGAGGCTCGACTCTTCCCGCATGCGTACCGTAAAGCGGTCCATCTCCGCCCGGACCTGGGCAACGGTTACGTTTGGCTTGAGTCTTCCTACGACGGCCCAAATCACGTTGCGTCGGGCCGGCCACGCGGCAACGTCGATGCGCAACGCCGTCCACAGATCGACATGGGACGTGAGCCTACTGTCAGGACCGAAATAGAGGGCCGCGCCGGGAGGCATCACTCCAATCACCACGGCCGTGTTGTTGTTGAGTTCGATCGAGCGCCCGACGATGTCTCTGTCGCCGCCGAACCGGCGCTGCCAGAGTTCGTAGCTCAGGATGACCGACGCCGGCGGAATGGCCGCAGCATTGGTCTGTTGGCCGACCGGCTCGGCATCTGCTGCCACGAATCCCCGTCCGATCATCGGGTGTAGTCCCAACACATCGAGCAGGTTCGGCGTGGTTCCGGCCACGTCGATCTGCTCCGGGTCGCTGTCACCGCCAGTTAGTGTTTGGGTGAACGTTATGACACCGGCCAGATCCTCGAACGTCGTTGCCTGCTCTTGAAAATCGCGCAGGTCGGGCGGGGACAATGGAAACTTGGGTTGGTTACGGTTCGTCAAGTTACTCCACACTGCCACCAACCGACCCGGATCTTCATACGGGAGCGGTCGAAGCAAAACCGCACGCACGACGCTGAAGATCGCGGTATTGGCCCCAATGCCAAGCGCGATGGTCCCAACCGCAATTGCGGTGAACGAACGGTGCCGCCCGAGGGAGCGAATCGCGTGCCGCAGATCTCTCAGCATGTCATCCATTTTCTTCTCACGATACGATGGGTGTGGTTCCCCTACGGTGCGGCTGCCCAAGAGGATTCAACGAGTTGGATGCCCCGATCGCTCGAAAGGTTGCAGCAGATGGGACGGGTCGCTCGCAAGATGCTGTCGTAACATGTACCTTGATCTTTTTCAGCCTCTAAGACGATTCGCCATGGCCCATTTGCGTCGCACTGCTATCGCGTTCATTGCTGCGCTCGCGTTGTCGCAGACCCCGTGCGCCGCCCAGACGGCGCACATCTCGGAAGAAACGCGCGTCATTAAGACGTATCCGTTCTCCGAACCCAACGTAATCCCGATCCTCACTCGCGATGCCCGGTTGTATCCATACCACTCTTTCGAGGGATATACAAACGACGCGGTTTCGCGGAAATGGAAGGTAATCCACCTCGAAAACGATCTGATCGAGGTGTTCGTACTCCCCGAGGCCGGCGGTAAGGTGTGGGGTGCGGTGGTGAAGCGAACCGGCCATGAATTCATCTATCGCAATGACGTAATGAAGTTCAGAAACATCGCACTGCGCGGTCCCTGGACGTCCGGCGGGATCGAATTCAACTTCGGTGTGATCGGTCACGCACCGTCGACGGCTACGCCGGTAGATTACGTACTGACAAATAACCCCGATGGGAGCGTGAGTTGTATCGTGGGGACGATGGATCTGCCGTCCCGCACCCATTGGCGCGTCGAGATCCGCCTGCCACCCGATCGCGCGTACTTCGAGACAAGAGTGCTGTGGTATAATCCGACACCGCTCGAGCAGCCGTACTACAACTGGATGACTGCAGCGGCTTTTGCTCGCGACGACCTCGAGATGTCGATCCCGGGCAACGCGTTTCTCGCACATTCCGGAGCCAGGCGAGACTGGCCCATCGACAGCGCCGGCCGCTACCTGCCCACATATGCCCACAACACGTTCGATGGACACAAGTCCTACCATGTCGTAGGCGAGCTGAACGACTTCTTTGGCGGCTACTACCACGACGACGACTACGGGTTCGGGCACTGGGCGCGTTACGAAGAGATGCCCGGCCAGAAACTGTGGCTCTGGGCACTGTCCCGCGAGGGAGGTGTGTGGGAAAAACTCCTTACCGATACGCATGGGCAGTATGTTGAATATCAGGCGGGCCGACTGTTCGTGCAGTATGCCCCCGGGGCGGATGTAAATCCGATCACGCAGGTCGGGCTCGATCCCGGGGCCACGGACCGCTGGTCTGAGACATGGTTCCCCCTGGAGGGCATTGGAGGTCTCACCGATGCGTCGCGCGATGGGGCTATGCACGTGCAGCACGATAACGGACGCCTCACCGTGCGCGTTAACGCGTTCGGCGACATCACCGACACGCTGCGCGTCTTATCGGAGGATCGCGTCATCGCAGCCATCCCCATATCGTTCTCGGCCATGGAACCGGTGGAACAAACCGTTGACCTCGCACAAGGCAGCGCCTACCGCATAACGCTGCCCGCACTCGGCTTGGACTATGCGTCAGATGCGGGCACGCGGACCTTGGCAAGACCGTTCCAAACGGATCCGTCCGCACGGGGAAAGATTCCCGACGCCGACCGCTGGGACCAAGAAGGACGCGAGTTGGCACGAGGCCGTCGCTACGCCGCCGCCCGTAGCATGTTCGAGCGGGCAATCGCCGCCGAGCCGTGGCACAGAGAGGCGCTGCTGGGAGTAGCCGACTTGGAGTATCGCAGCGGCCAATACGAATTGGGACTCACGCACGTGATCCGCGTGCTGCAACTCGACACCTACGATGCGACTGCGAACTTCACGGCGGGGAACCTATTCCGCGCGCTCAACCGCGTGACCGACGCCCGCGAAGCGTACGGTTGGGCCGCTCGTGCAATTGCGTACCGCTCTGTCGCCAACGTGCAGCTCGCCGAACTAGCGCTCGCCGACGGCAGCTACAATGAAGCAACTCGGTACGCACGGCTGGCGCTGGACTACAATCGGTACAGCATGCCGCCGCGCCAGGTGCTTGCGATGATCGGTCGAAAGCTGGGCGATACTGGCCTGGCCACGTCCATGCGTGAGGAACTCCTCGAGATCGATCCCCTACACCACTTCGCGGCGGCCGAGGCCTATCTCGCGGCACCGAACGCAACGTCTGCGCGGGCAATGACAAACGCGTTGCGGAGCGAGTACCCCGACCAGACGATCCTCGAACTCGCCGCTGATTACGTGAGACGCGGTGCGCCCCAAGACGCGGTTGCTCTGCTCCAGCTCGGCATGGACGTATCGCCGAACCCGCTGCTACGGGCGTGGCGCGGGTGGATCGATGGTGACGTATCGGTGCTCATTGGTGGCGCCGACCCGACGTTGGTCTTTCCGTTCCGCCGCGAGAGCATTCCGGTACTCAGGTGGGCTAAGGAACACAGCGACCACTGGTCGTGGGTCTATCTACTAGCCCTCAACCTGTGGGCACTCGATCGGGAAGACGAGGCGACCGATCTACTGGCCGGGCTAGGCAACCGGCCCAACTTCGCTCCGTTCTATGTGGCCCGCGCACACTTGCGGGAGAAGCTCGCTGCGCGGGATCCAGAGGATGACCTGCGCCGTGCAGTAGACGTCGACAGCACCAACCGGACGATTCGTATCAACCTTGTCCGATACCTGCAAGATCGGGGACGCTGGCAAGACGCGCTAGTCGAGTCGGGCGCGGGCCGTGCTCTGTTCCCGGGCGACTTCAATATGGACCTCCTGCACGTCCGGTCGCTCAATCAGCTCGGACGACCACGCGAGGCGATCGAGCTATTGAACACCACTGACGTGCTTCCGTCGGAAGGTGCACGCACGAGCCATCAGTTGTACGAACAGGCACACACACTTGCCGCACTCGACGCGATAGAACGCGGCGCATTCGATGTTGCATCACACTACCTACATACGGCCCTGGAGTGGCCCGAGCATCTGGGCCAGGGACGCCCGTACCACCCAGATGATCGACTGCTGCACTATCTGTTGGGTGTGGTAGCTCAGGAACTCGGCAAACGCAACGAAGCCCGCTCGGAGTTTGCAGCCGTTGTCGACACCAGCAACTTCACGCACACCATTGCCGATCGGAAGGGCCTCCTCGCCATTCCCGCGCTGGACGCGTTGGGCCGGACCGCTGAGCTACGCACACTCACGTACGACAGCGCCACTGACGTCGGCATATTCGCCACCGAGTTGATCCGCGCGGTGGAACGTGAGGAGGACATGCGTCGAGCTATCCAGCAACTCTCCGCTGACCACGCCGGCCTGTTCCACGATCTCGGCGGTCGCCTGCTTCTTCGAGCCCTGTTGGTATCCTTATGAAAGCACCGCCAATGAAACCCTTGCTCTGTGCGGTCGTAGCCACGCTGTTGCTGACATCGTGCTCTGGATCGAACGCTGCAACTGCACTGTACCGCGCACCCGAGATCTCCCACGTCATCAACGGCGTGATCTTCGAAGCGGGAAATTGGAAACCGCATCTCGCGGCAGGCGTCAAGGGAAGTTCATGGGGAAATCACCGCGCCGTGGTCGTGCTCGACAGCGCGGTCGGTGAGGCCGTGATGGCCACCATCCCGTGGCGGCGGCACGATCCGGAGCCTCGAGCCAAGTCCATCGTGGTGGTCGATGCGACTTCCAACAAGCCGATCTCGAACGTGCTCCCACTGCGCGTGGAAAATGTGTCGGGCGACATCGCCTTTCAGCCGAACCCGGGGTCGGCCACTTATTACGTCTACTACATGCCGTGGGAGTCCACCGGCGGGAATTATCCACGCGTCACATACCCGAAGTTCGTGTCGGAGGCGGACGCGACCTGGGAGCGCCACACGCATGCCGCGTATCCATCACACCTGCCACGCGCGCGCACCACGCGCATCCAATCGGTGAACGAGTTCCACAGCTTCTTTCCGATGGAGATTATCGCGAGCGACTCCGAGACCGCCGCCTTCATGTCCACCGCCTCAGACGGATGGGCCCTCGTACCCGAGTACCGCGACTATCCGGTGCGCATGCGTCACTTCATACCGTATCACTGGGCGGGTCACGAACACACGCGTGCGTTCACCACGCAGGCGCTCCGCGGTGAGTACGTCACGTTTCAACTCGCGGTGGTCACCGGTGCAGTTACCGTGAGGGATGTGCACGTGACGTTCGAGGGCTTCCCCGCAGCGCTCGGAGAGACGCTCACCTGTTTCAATTGCGGTGGGATAAATGAAAGAGGCCAGCGGTTCGTGAAGGATGTGTCTGTGCCGGCCGGCACCGTACAGCCGCTCTGGATCGGGCTCGCCATACCTGAGGGCCAATCCCCGGGCACGTACGAGGGCGATGTGACGGTATCGACCGCTCGACACAGCAGCAAGACGGTGCGGGTCACTCTCGACGTCCAACCAGATCGCGCCACCAACCACGGTTTCGATTCGCCCGAGTTGATGACGCGACTCGCCTGGCTCAACTCGACTGCCGGTACCGATCCCGATTTCATCATCGAACCCTACGATCCGGTGCGCGTAGATGGACACTCTCTTACGATCCTCGGCCGGACCGTCGAGTTGGGCGCCTCAGGACTGCCGGACCAGGTGCTCAGCTATTTCAGTCCCGAACTCACCCATCTCGCCGACGCCGCACAACAAGTGCTCGCACGTCCAATGGAACTCGAGATCGTCATCGGTGGTCGAACCGAGCAATTGCAACCGTCCCGGTTTGCGGTACGACAGGAGGCACGTGGCCGGGCCGAGTGGCATGTCGAGGGTCGATCAGACCGCGTGGCCGTGCGGGTGGAAGGCGCGTTGGAGTACGACGGCATGCTCGACTATCGCATCACGTTAGAGGCTTTGCGCGATCTCAAAGTGGACGACATAACCTTCCCGATTTCGCTCCGTCCCGAAGCTGCCGAGTATATACTCGGATTGGGCTTCCGCGGAGGGAAGCGACCGCAACGAGTCGACTGGAAATGGAAGATCGAGAACCACCAGGAAGGCGTCTGGCTCGGTGGAATCAACGCAGGACTCCAGTATGTGTTGCGCGACGATTCTTACGTTCGGCCGCTCAACACCAACTTCTATCAGAACCAACCACTCCGCATGCCGGCGTCATGGTTCAACGGCGGGCGCGGCGGCATTCGCATCGAAACGCGTGCAGATGACGTCACTGCATTCAATTACTCCGGCGCGCGCCGGATGACTGCCGGCGACACACTCGAGTTCAATGTGCGTTTCCTACTCACGCCGTTCAAGACGATCGACACCCGAACGCACTTTCGCACGCGGTTCGTACATCGCTACGTGCCGGTCGATTCGGTGGTGTCGTGGGGAGGTACGGTAGTCAATATCCACCATGCCAACGAGATCAATCCCTACATCAACTACCCGTTCTTCAATCTGGACTTGCAGACCGCATACATCACGGAAGCTCATGCCAAGGGCATCAAGGTCAAGCTCTACGACACGATTCGCGAACTGACTTATCACGCCTACGAACTCTTTGCCTTACGTAGCTTGGGCGACGAGATCCTGAACGACGGCGAAGGCGGCGGACACTCGTGGATGCAAGAACACTTGGAAGACCACTACCACTCTGCGTGGCACGCGTGGCGCGTGGACGACGCCGCTATGCTCGACAAGGGCACGTCACGCTGGACCAATTACTACATCGAAGGACTCGCCTGGCTCGCTGCGAACCAGCACATCGACGGGCTGTACCTGGATGACATCGCGTTTAGTCGTGAGACGGTAAAGCGCATGATCTCGGTACTCCATGCGCGTCGTGATACGGTGATCATCGACCTGCACTCTGCCAATCAGTTCAACCCGCGCGACGGTTACATCAACAGCGCCATGTTGTACATGGAGCATTTCCCGTTCATCTCGCGCCTCTGGTTTGGAGAGTACTTCGAGTACGACCGCGACGAAGACTACTGGCTCACCGAGGTGTCCGGGTTGCCGTTCGGTCTGATGGGCGAGATGCTCCAGGACGGAGGACGCCCGTATCGCGGCATGCTGTACGGCATGACGGCTCGCATGTACGGCGATATAGATCCGCGTCCCATGTGGCAGTTGATGGACCAATTCGGGATCGCCGAGAGCCGTATGCTGGGGTACTGGCTGGACAGTGCGCCGGTCAAGACAAATCACCCTCGCATTTTGGCCACCACATATGTTCGTCCCGACGGACTCCTGATAGCTCTTGCGTCATGGTCGCCGAAGGACGAGACCGTTAGCCTGACCGTCGATCCGAGCACGCTTGGTGTGGCGGCGGGGGCGGTGTCAGGCCTACGTGCCTATGCGCCGGCGGTCGAGGGCCTGCAGGACGCGGCCGAGGTGGACCTGTCGCAGGTTCAGATTCCGGCTAACCGGGGACTGTTCGTGCTCGTCCGGCCAAAAGGCAAGGGTGGGTGAGGGTAGAAGTTAACGGTATGACGTCTTGAGGTCTTAACGTTATAGTGCTATCTTGTTCCGATGACCAAAGCGAAGCGTGCCACGGTGTATTTCGATCCTAGCCTGCACAAGGCTCTTCGCCTCAAGGCAGCTCAGACGGAGCGGAGTCTCTCGGAGCTGGTGAACTCTGCCGTGCGCCGGAGCCTCGCCGAGGATGCCGACGACCTGGCGGCGTTTGACGATCGGGCGAAGGAACGGAATCTCGATTTCGAGGCCGTCGTCAGGGATCTCAAGCGCCGTGGCGAATTATAGACTCCAGATCAAACCGTCCGCGGCCAAGGAGATCGAGGGCGTACCACTCAAGGACCGGCGCCGCATTGTCCGACGAATAGCGGCCCTCGCCAAGCATCCGCGGCCATCAGGTTGTGAGAAACTGTCGGGTCAAGACAAGTATCGGGTTCGGCAAGGTGACTACCGAATTCTCTTTACGGTCAGTGACGAGGAACTAACCGTTGTGGTCGTGAAGATCGGGCACCGGCGGGATGTCTACCGGTAGTGGAATTCTCCAGATGGCAACACGCCGCGCGGCGAAGCGGGTTCTCCAGCGGTTATTCAGAGCGGTTGCCGTGCAAGAAAGTCCGCGATGGCTTTCGCGACAAGGCCCGGGTCGCTCATATGTAACAAGTGATTGAGCCCGGGCAGAACCACGGCCTCTCTCGCCGCCATTGACGAACAGGGTTGGCTGAGAGATACCGCTCACCTGGTCGGCATGTGGGATCCACTTCGCAAGTGCCGGAGACTCCACCTCGAAAAAAGTCGCGGCGTCCTCCACGGGGTTTCGGGCGCAGTAGCGGGCGAGGCGTACGGCGAAGGCGCGGCGCGG
>JBHHZE010000057.1:0-18203 GCA_046757925.1 Gemmatimonadales bacterium | reverse complement strand
CCCTGGCGTTCCCCCATAATCGAGGTTGACGGTTTCCGCACTCATTGAAGTGCGGCCCCATTGAAGCCGCCGGGAGGTGTCAGGGACATGTATCCAGCTTGGTATGGTTCCCGGCACCCGAGATTACCGACGCAATGTTTTGATCCAAGTCGCGAAATTTCGGTATCGTACCGTACCCAATGGCTTCTAGATTAGAACCGTACTCCTGTGCCACCAGATAGAGTATTGAGGCACTAGCTAAACCGTTGGGACGCGGGCACCGGCCTGCACGGCATGCAAAAACGTAACGGATGGAGTATCCAGCTACCTGCGGGCACCCGCGTGGTCCTGAGGCCACTGCGCTACGAAATCCGAGGCAGGACCAAATGTCATTTGAATCGCGTGAACTCTACCGGGATGAACTCGAACACCGCGACAAGCTTCGGGCGGCACTTAGCATCCCGTTCGGCCTCCTGGTGATCCTTGGCGGCCTGCTGGGTCGGATGCTCCAAGACGCGTGGATCAACCCCAGTCTGCTGGCCTGGATCTTCTCTACGGCAGCAGGCGCCGGCGGCTTCTTCTTCGCACGTGCAGCCTACTATCTGATCCGCTCCTATCACGGACATCGATACAAAGCCTTGCCGACGGCGATGGAGCGCCGAGTGTTCTTGCATCAGCTGTGCAAGTGGTACGCAGACCAAGGAGACGATGCCTCCACGGCAAGGGCAGAGTATGACCGCTGGTTGGACGCACAATACGCCGTTGCGGCCGACAAGAACTGGTACGTCAACTCGGCCAAAGCCGAATTCCTATACCGTGCTAACGGGGCGCTTATGTTTTGCGGTATTCTTGCCGCCGTCGCCTATGTACCTTTCGTCATACACAGTCGCACAGCAGAACCGGAACTTCAGCGAGTATCCATCGTTTCGGTGGCTTCCCCGATAATGCAGGAGCTGCGTCGACATGATTGAGAAAAAACTTCAGGATCCCGCACCAAAGCCCAAACCGCCACCACTGAAAGATCTTCGAGAGGGGCAGATTCCAAAGCCACCGAAGCCAAAGAGCACTCAGTAGTAGATGTTCATGACGCCGCGCGCACGCGGGGTATACCTCCGATCGGCAAGGAATACCGTGATTCGTGCCCCATTGAAGCCATGTAATAACGGATCAAAGGACCCTTGGTCGGCTCGACATCCACGAATGGCGCACCACTGTCTAGTGCGATATTTTGCGCTAGATTCTAGTGCACGTTCTCCACCCCCACCACACCCCGGTTGCGCGACCGCTCATTGCGAACGGCCCCCTCCGGACACGTCCCACACAAGCTGAACCACTTCGACATCCTCGGAATCGCCCCGTCTCTGAGCCGCCTCCTCCGCTACATGGCAGTCCGACCCTCCGCGCGGCCTCATCTCAGGTTGTTGCAACGGGAACTCGACATCGGCAGCGCGTCCACGCAGCGCGACCTGGCTCGCCTCGCAGCCGCCGGCCTAGTCAGCCCCCAACACGATCCTTCACGCAGGACTGTCCAATACGCCGTCGTGCCACCGACTTGCTGACTCCAGACTGCCCAACATGAGCGTCGAGGGGAGACTGGATGCGGCGTACCATGCGACTCACTCGGCCTGTCTGGCGGTGCTGGCCACGCGCGGGCTGCGCACGGCATCGGGCCACAGGCACCATGAAATGGCGTTCGCCGGCGTGGCGGCCCTCGGAGTTCCGGAACTCGACCTGGGATCCATCACTCGATGCCGAATTGAGTCCCGTCTAGCCGCCGCACCTGCGGCACCCGCGCCGCCAGCAATTCGCTCCAGATGCCGGCCCGCCCGAGGCCCAGCCGCCCTCGTCGCGTGAGTGGCCAGAGCTTGAGATAGTACGCCCGACCTGCCAGGGACTCCGATATCCGCCGCGTAAGCAGCAGATAGGCCGAGCCGGTCAGCACATAACGACCAGCCCGTCGCGGGCGATCCGCGTCCACCGCCTTCTTGACGGCCAGGAGTAGGTCCGGCGCACGCTGGACCTCGTCCAGCACCAGCTCGCTCCTACGCGCCAGCAGCGACACGGGATCCCGGCGAGCCTGGTCGCGTAGCTCCTGAAGGTCGAGCGTCAGATACGGCCGGCCAACCAGGGCCGGCAACGTCTGGACCAGGGTGCTCTTTTCCGCTTGATCGACTTGCGCCAAGCGGGAAACTCACGCAACACAAGCGTGTCCTTGAAGATCTCGAAATACTCGTACACGGTGGTACGTGGCACCTGGGCGTCGTTGGCAACGTTCGTGAACTGGAGATAGGTGCCCCCGTACGCCTCCAGATCCGCCGCCGGTTCGTCAGAAAAGTAGATGGATGGAAGCGTGCCCCGCTCGATGGCACGGGCAAGATCGAAGTGGGCACCCAGCTCGGGCCATGTAAGTGGATGCAGGTACTTCGTACGGGCGCGGCCGCCCAGGAGGTTCACGCCGCCCCGGCGCAGCCTCCTCGCATTCGAGCCCGTCAGCAAAAAAACGAAGGCCCCGCTCCTCGATGAGACGGTGGACTTCGTTGAGGAGCGCCGGCAGGCGTTGAATCTCGTCAATAGCCACAAAACGCGTTTCGGGACCGAGTTCCTCTGCCAGTAGGCCCGGATTTCGGCTCAACGCCCCCGCTCACATGATCCGCCAAGAGACCCCGGTAGACCGCAGGGAGCGGCGAACGCGGACGCCTCGAACGCGGCAACCACGGCGTCCGTCCCTTATTCCGCAACGTCAGGCTCCGAGCCAGCCAACAGCGTGACGAGTACGGACCACAGCTTGGCCAACTCGAACGGCTTGGCCATGTAGCGTGCGCCGTCAACCCTCGCGAGCTCTTCCGGAGGCCCCACTGCGCTCACAAACAACACTCTAGCCGTCAATCCGGGTCGCTCTCGCCGAATCGCTTGCCACATTCCGAACCCGTCCAACAGCGGCATCGATATATCCGACACGATCGCGTCAAACTGCTCCCGACGAAGCAGTTCCAGCCCATCGAGACCGTGCTCCGCCTCTCGAACGTTGCAGCCTTTCAAGCGGAGAAAGCGGACCAGCACCCGCCGCACTGCGCTATCGTCGTCCACCACGAGGATCCTCGGACCTGCTGGGCCCACGAAAATGCTCCGGCCAAGAAGTCGCAACTACACAAACTGAACGGCCGAGAATACGCTCGGCGCCCGCGCCGAGTCAACCCTGCGTGTCGTTTGGTCGCTCCGCCCGGTAGTGGCGAAGCAGTTCGCGGACCCAGCGCGGAGGCGGGACCCGCTGTCGCTCGTACGCATCCAGCAGCAATCGACTCACTTCCCGACCCAACGTGGCGGCTTCACGAGGAGGGAGATCGGGGGTGACGTTCTCCAGAAGCCGCAGGAAACGGCGCAGCGTGGGGACGTTGCCTGAGGCCGGTCTGGTCGCAAGCCAGCGCTCCATGCGCGCCCGCGTGCCGCGGCGCGGCGTGGACCCACCGAGGAAGTTGCGTAACGCGTTCGGACTCAGACCGATCTCACGCGCAGCCTGCCGCAGCGAGATCTGCGACAACTCACGCTCAACGGCTCCACGCAGTACCGCGATTGGGAGCGTCGGGGTAGGCAACGCCCGGCCGCTCATCCAGAAGAGCGAGGCCGTGCAGTTTGTGCAGTTACGTGGCCGTTACACCGCCAATGCTAAGAAAGGCGATCGGACCTTGCAAGGCCCGGCGCCTGGGACACCGGTCTGCCGCCATCGACGAACAGACTCAGTGCCACCAACGGGAGCAAGCTCATGCCGGGCCGAAAACTCTCGTACGATCAAAGATATCTCACGTCCATTTTCCAATCCACCGATCCAACTCCTACGAGAAATAAGCGAACGGCGCATCGGTGGCAACGAGGTGAGACCGACGCCCTGTCATATAGATCTTTCCCAACCGCCACTAATCTACCGGAAGTGCAAGAGAGCCACAGGAGAGCCATCTTTCACCGGATGAGGCCGGATGACCTTAGGAGCGAACTGGAGCGCAACCACGCCGGCGCCTTCGGCTGGGCACTCACTTGCTGCCGCTGGGACCACTCGCAAGCCGAGGACACGTTGCAGGCAACCTACTTGAAGATCCTGGACGGCCGCGCCCGGTTCGACGGCAACTCCACGTTCCGCACCTGGCTCTTCGGCGTCGTGCGGCGCACCGCGGCCGAGCAGCGGCGCAGCGTGTCGCGCTATCGCAGGCGACTCGAACGTTGGATCGCGCGTCGCTCATCCGATACAGCATCCGCCAACTCCGATCCCGCTCAATCCGTGGTGAGGTCGGAGACGAGCCGAGCCCTGATCCAAGCACTGAACCAGCTACCACTGAGGCAGCGTGAGGTGTTGCACCTCGTGTTCTATCAAGATCTCACGATCGCCGAGGCGTCCGATGTGCTGAGCATCTCGCTCGGTACCGCGCGCACCCACTACGAACGCGGTAAAACGACATTGCGCCGACTGCTCGAGGGAAACGTGGACCCATGAGCCAACGCGATCGCGATATTCACGAAGACGGACTGGCTCATTCGTTTCACTGCTTGCGCAACGAAGTGAGCGTGCGTACACCGCGTTTTGCAAAGCTGCTCGAGTCACCTCATGCAGTCACTCGGCAACGTTCGCTGGCATGGGCGGCGATCGTGCTGGTCGCGATTGCAGGTGGAACCACGCTATGGCTCGCCAGAGCAGATAGCTATCCCACAATCCCGGACAGCTACAACGTAGCGGCCTGGCGCGCACCGAGTGATTTCCTGATACACTCGCGAAGTCGCGAGATGTTGAGCGAGGTACCGACTGTGGGACGGTTGAGCATTCCACTATACCGACCGAATGACTCGGGAGTCCAGACCAACCGAGATACGGCAACACAACGGAGGATGTAACCATGAAACGATACGCCGCACTCCCCATCGCACTTTGCGTAGCAAGTACGGCGCCCGCATTGGCCCAAGAGGGTATAGAGGAATACGTCTTTCCTCCCGAAGTGGTGATGCAGGCACAGCGACAAATCGATCTCCAAGGCGAACAGCGCGACGCGATCACCAAAGTGATTCGGGAATTTCAGCGGGAACAACTGGAACTCGACTGGGATCTCCAGGATCAAACCCAGAGACTCACCGAACTCATGAGCCCGGCAAAGGTTGACGAGAAGGCGGCAATGGAGCAGGTCGCCCGCCTGATGCAGGCCGAAGAACGGATGAAGCGCGCGCACCTGCGCATGCTCATCAGGATCAAGAATCTCCTGACCGAAGATCAGCAGATGAAACTGCACAAGGTGATGGCCCAGCATCGCCGCCAAGGGCAGGTGAGGCACCAGAAAGAGCTGCGCGGCCTAGAACTCGACATGACAAAACGGGAATTACGCGAACGGTGGTTCAAGAAGATGCTGCTCAAACAAAAGCGCTAATAACCGCCCTTTACTCCAAAGCTTCGCCGCTTGGCTCGCCACTTACGGCCATTGGCTCCACAGGCTATGGTAATTGGATCGACCAGAAACGCACAGCCAGGAGTCTCGAATGCGCCGACTGATCTTCGTTGGCATAGCCGCCCTGATCCCGCTTGCGCTAGTCGCACAGGACCAGAAGGGATACTACCGCTTCCCCACGGTCGGCGGTGACCGCATCGTATTCAGCGCCGAGGGCGATCTTTGGAGCGTGGGCACGATGGGGGGAGCCGCGACCCGGCTAACCACACATCCGGCCGACGAGGCCCGACCGGCAATCTCTCCGGACGGATCGCAGCTGGCGTTCTCGGCCTCGTACGAGGGTCCCACGGAAGTGTACGTCATGCCGGCAACGGGCGGCCTACCCCGCCGCTTGACGTACGAGGGCGGTGCACGTGTGACCGGATGGACCCCGGACGGGAGAATCCTGTTTCAAACCAGGAACTACGCCACGTTGCCCAACGCCCAACTCGTGGCGATCGATCCCACGACCGGCAGACGCGACCTGATCCCACTGGCGCAGGCCGCGGAGGGATCGTACGATCCGTCGGGCAACACCCTCTACTTCACACGCTTCGCCGAACAGGGTAGCCGAACCAAGCGCTACAAGGGCGGCACGGCCCAAAGCATCTGGAAGTTCTCCCCCGGCCAACCGGAGGCACAGCCGCTCACACCCGACTACGCCGGAACGAGCCGCAATCCCATGTGGTGGAACGGTCGCGTCTACTTCGAAACCGATCGTGACGGTACCATGAATCTCTGGTCCATGAACACCGACGGCGGGGACCTAGTGCAGCACACTCACCACGTGGGTTGGGACGTCAAGACGCCTTCGCTCGGAAACGGCCGCATCGCATACCAGCTGGGCGCCGACCTATGGCTGTACGACATCGCGTCGGGCAACGATCGCGAGCTGGACGTTTTCCTCACCTCCGACTTCGATCAGATGCGCGAACGCTGGGTCGACAATCCGATGGATTACCTGGACACCTGGCATTTGGGCCCGTCGGGCGACCGCATAGCACTCACGGCCCGAGGAAAGGTGTTCGTGGCACCCGTGACTGCGGGCCGGTTCGTGGAGGCCACGCGCAAGCGCGGCGTCAGGTATCGCACCGCACGGTTTCTGCCCGACGGAAAGTCTCTCGCCGTACTGTCCGACGAGAGCGGCGAAGTCGAGTGGTGGCGGGTATCCGCGCTGGGGATCGCGGAGCCCGAGCAACTGAGTAGCGGCGGAACCGTGGTTCGAATGGATGGGATTCCATCGCCGGACGGGAAGTGGATAGTCCATTGGAACCACGATCAGGAACTCTGGCTTACGAACACCATCACCAAAGAATCGAGCCAGATAGCCTTCTCGCCACGCTGGGGAATCGATCAGCCGACATGGTCCGCAGACTCTAAATGGATCGTATACGGCAAACCCGCTCACAACGACATCGGGCAGTTACATCTCTACAACGTCGCCAATGCCACTACGACACCACTCACGACCGATCGGTTCAACAGCGGGAGCGCTACGTGGAGCAGTGACGGGAAGTGGATCTACTTCCTGTCGGACAGAAACTTCCGGTCGTTGGTGAGGAGCCCATGGGGTACCCACCAACCCGAACCCTTTTTCGACAAGAGTACCAAGATCTATGCCCTGGCACTCGAGCCGGGACTCCGCTCTCCGTTTCAGCTTCCCGACGAGCTACATGCCGAGGAATCGAGCGAAGATGCGGCTGGCAACAAGAAGAACGGTGTGCTCAAACCAATCACCATTGACCTGGACGGCATACGACAACGCGTCGTAGAGATTCCGGTACCCGCGGGCAACTATTCGAACTTGAGCGCAACCGAGAAACGGCTCTTTTGGATTGAGCGCGAGACCGCCCTGCCCCGCACGGCGTCACTCATGGCACTCGACATCGACAACGACAAACCCAAGGCCAAGAAACTGGTGGAGGGAATACGCGGCTACGAGATCTCCGCCGACGGCAAGAAGATCGCGGTGAGAAAGGGAGACGCACTCTACGTATTCAAGTCTTCAGCGGCAGCGGGAATCAAGTTGGCGGATTCCAAGGTCGATCTGTCCGGCTGGAAATTCGCCTTAGACCCCCAAGAGGACTGGCGTCAGATCTTCCTGGACTCGTGGCGGCTCGAGCGGGACTACTTCTACGATCCCAACATGCACGGTGTCGACTGGGACGCCATGCTCCAGAAATACCTCCCGCTGGTGGATCGCGTGCGCAGCCGGGGTGATCTCGCCGATCTTCAGGCGCAAATGGCGGCAGAGATCTCGGCACTCCACACCTTCGTTCGTGGCGGCGACTTCCGGGAAGGCCCGGAGGACATCACCACGGCCACGCTCGGCGCGGTATTGACGAGGGACGAGCGAGCCGGCGGTTACCGCGTGGACCACATCTACCGCTCGGACCCCGACCTCCCCGACGAACTATCGCCACTGGCGCGGTTCGGCGTCGACGTGAACGAAGGCGACGTGATCACGGCAATCAACGGGGTCACAACACTTTCGGTAGCCGATGTACGCGCACTGCTGCGCAACCAGACGGGAAAGCAGGTCAGGCTCACGGTGCTCGCACGTGAAAGCCACAACCGGCGTGACGTAATGGTGACACCGATCTCGAGCCGACGGGATGCCGACCTGCGTTACGACGAGTGGGAGTATACGCGGCGCCTCGCCGTCGACAGTTTGGGTAACGGCGACATCGGTTACGTGCACCTGCGTGCCATGGGCTCCGGCAACATCGCCGAGTGGTATCGCAACTACTATCCCGTGTTCGATCGCAAGGGTCTGGTGATAGATGTGCGTCACAATCGCGGTGGCAACATCGAAAGTTGGATCTTGGAGAAACTACTCAGAAAGGCGTGGATGTACTGGCAACCGCGAGTCGGCGACGCTTACTGGAACATGCAGTACGCGTTCCGTGGTCACATCGTCGTGTTGGTGGACGAGTCCACCGCATCCGACGGCGAGGCATTTGCCGAGGGCTTCAAGCGGCTGGGACTGGGCAAGGTTATTGGGACTCGCACATGGGGTGGAGAGGTGTGGCTCACGAGCAGCAACCGGTTGGTGGACCGTGGAATAGTGACGGCCGCCGAGTTCGGCGTCTACGGCCCCGACGGGACGTGGCTGGTCGAGGGCCACGGAGTCGACCCGGACGTCGTGATCGACAACCTGCCGCACGCGACTTTCTTGGGAGAAGATGCACAGTTGAAGGCCGGCATCGAGCATCTTCAGGCGCTGATCGAGGCCGATCCCAGGCCTGTACCGGTTGCGCCCGACTATCCCGACAAGTCGAGCGATGATAACAGGAAGAAGGCGAGTGCCACCAGGACCGGGGGGCGGCAACCGGAGTACTAGCGCCGGTTCTCGTAGTACAACAGACCGCCGCCGATGCCGCCCGCAAAGAGATCGACGTCACCGTCGGCGTCGATGTCCACGAAGGTGGGGGCGGCGAACCCGTCCAGGGTCAAATGGAACGAGCTATCGGCCGCAAATACCGCCTGTTCGACTGTACCAACGTTGCGGAAGAACCGGAGCACACCCGAGTCACCGCCGACGATCAGATCTTGATCGCCATCGGAATCCAAGTCAACGAACGTCGGATAGCTGCGGCGGCCGATGTCGATGTCGTTGAAGCGATCGCTCTCGAGAAGGAAATCCGGCGTGACTCGATCACCTGCATTGCGGTAGAAATTGATCGTGCCCGATGACTCACCGATGAAAAGGTCCAGGTCGCCGTCGGCATCGATGTCTACGAGAGCGGGAGTGGTGTTGCTGCCCCTCGTGATTCGTACCAGCGCCGAGTCACGGAGCGTGAATTGCGGCTTTGCGTCAGGTCCCTCGTTACTGTAGAAAGCGATCCTATCCTTCCACGAGCCAAGTAGCATATCCGGGTCGCCGTCACCGTCGAGATCGCCGAATTCGGGAGCGTAGTGGTACAAGCCTCTGATGTCCATTCCCCCAATGAGTTTGAATGACGGTTCCGATGGCGTGCCGATGTTCTCGAACTCGAATATCCGGGAGGTCTCCAATTCAACGGGGTCGATCTTGCTTGCCAGCAGCATGTCAAGATCCCCATCGCCGTCCAGGTCGGCGAAGGCCGGGATGCTCTCGCTTCCGATATCTATGTCGCGCACGAACCGCCGGGTTCGCAGGGTGAACCCGTCATTGGATGTGCGCTCGAAAAAATAGAGATTATCCGCCGACGTAACATTGGGGTTGAACGCACCGCCCAGGGCTCCGACCAGAATGTCTAGGTCTCCGTCTCCGTCAATATCGCCCAGCGTAGGTGCATTGTAACCGCTGGTCCTCAGCGGGTTGCCGACCGGAAACGGCACAGGCTCCCCGCGCATCACCGGGTTACTGCACGTGCCCGTGTTTTCTATCAGCAACAGTCCCGGTTCGAAGAAGTCACCCCAGAGCAGATCCTGATCGCCGTCGGAATCGATGTCGGCCAAGGCCATGGTGTTGGCACCGTGCATACTGCCGATCTGGGCAACTATCTCGATGTCCTGAAACCGATCGGTGAGGCGCGTAAAGCGCGGAACACCGGACGTGTCCTGAACGCGCGCTTCATACCGTGTCACGGTGCCGGTGAGATGGCCCACCAGCAGATCCGAGTTCCCGTCACAATCTATATCGGCAACGTTCGGGATGTTCTGGCGATCGGAAAAAAGCGGCTTCCCCCTGTCATCCCGCAGCGAATCGGCCACGAGTACAAACGATGGCTCACGCAGCGTTCCATCATTACGGTAGTAGCGTATGTAACTGAAAGGGTGTTCCGCTAGAAGGTCGGTATCACCGTCGCCGTCGATGTCGTAAAATCGGTACCATTCGCCCACATCGAGGTTCTGATATTTGTCGGTGCGCCACACGTAGTGCAGCTCATCAGAATTCCCGACGCGTTCGAAATACATCACCTGGTTGGAGACTTCTTGCAGGAACAGGTCGAGATCACCGTCCCCATCGATGTCCACCAATTGCGGGCGGGGAACGTTCAATCCACCTAGAAACGGATGGGTGTATGGAACGCCGTCTTCATCGAGGACCGGGATCCCTCCAACCACGCGCTGGAAGCGCGGCAAGTCACTGTTGGGTGAAATACTCTCCGTGTTCACGCCTCCAGCCGATGAACACGCAGTCAACATTAGGACGGTGGCCCAGCGGCCTATCATACGCCTCAACGCTGTACCGCACCTATGTCTGCCGCGTTGTGGCCCACCGCGATGCATGCTATGGTATCAGCGTAGTTTCCTTCTTCTTCAAGATGAAAAGTCCTTCTTTCATACTTGAAAGGAGAACGACACCACTCTTGAAGAACGGATAGTTGCTCCACGAGCCACCGAAGCTAGCCTCGTTGTCGCCGTAGGGCGTCGAGTCGAAATATCCCACCTCAACAGGGCTAGTCCTGTCGTGGATGTCCAGTACGCGCAGACCACTCAAGTAGTTCGCCTGGTACATGTAGTCACCCTTGATGTACAGGTTGTGGTCTATGGCGTGACTGGCGGAAAAATACTCCTTGACGAGGATGGGATCTTCTAGATCGGCCACGTCCCACACGAGAGTGCGGGTGCCCATGACCTTGCCGTTCCGCACCGCATTCATCTCGTCCAACTCGTCGTCCATGTAGAAGTAGCGCTGATCTTCGGTGAGCCACCCTTGATGCGTGTATCCAACATTGGGATACGAGGCGGTCGACACCGCCGTCGGATTGTTCTTGTCCGTTACATCGGCAATGCTGAGCGCCGTCTCGTTGGCGCCAAAGCAGATCTCTTTGCCCTCATATTTCTCGTCGGGGCCGTGATACGTCACACACTGTCCGTCGTGCGTGTAGCCGGTCTTCCTGCGACCTGTAGAAGCGTCGGAGAAGCAACCCGCAAACGTCGGATGTTCCGGCTCACGGATGTCGATCATGTGCAAACCGCCACCACATGTCTCGCCACCGCCACTGCTTCCGACAGCAAACGCAAAGCCGGCGTCTTCATCGATCACGATGTTGTGGGCACTGTGGATCTTGTCGTAGTGCGCCGCCTCGGTGAAGGTGACGGGTGCGACCGTCACATGGCGCAAGCGTGTCAGGTCGAACACTTGCATCCCATGCGGACCCGCAGCATCGGACACGATATATGCGTGGTTCTTGTACACCTTTATGTCGCGCCACACGGTTCCGTTGGCCCCCTTCGTCATGGGGAGATCGCCCAGGTAGCGGGGGCGAAGCGGATTACTGACATCCACGAACGCCGTGCCGTCCATGCGTCCCACCAGTGCGTAGTCCTTGCCGGTTTTTGGATCGGTCCAGCCCCACAAGTCGTTGACTCCTACACCGCGCGCCCCGCCCATGGCCTGCACCGGCAGGAACGAGACCAGGTCTACTTGAGAGCAATCGAACCGCGCCGCCACGCCCTGGTCGCAATCGACTTCGCCACCCAATATTGGGTCGAGGCCCACAACCTCGCTGACCACCCTACCGCGTTCCATCCACTCGCCGGTGGTTCCGTTCCTCTCGAATACTATGGCGGTGCCCGCTCCGTAGTCATCACCCGTAGCGCCGACCACCGCGACGTTGCCGCGGGCCGCCAGAGTCGCCGCGAAGGAATCTCGCCTGTGTAGATCTGACGCCCCAAGCTTCGCGGCTCCCAGCAGGTCACCCGACGTTACATCGCGCCGCATCACGTACACTCTACCCTCGAAGCCGCCCGCGCCCGGCGCACCCACCCAGACCTCGTCGCCGGTGAAACCGATGGCCGCGCTGAACTGTGCGCGTCGAGGGCCATCGAAGGGCATGAGCTTGGCGCCCTGCCTCCACGTTCCCGACTCGGCATCGTACGAAAACGCGTACGCAGTCCCGGTAAACCTTTGCTGACCCGGGGCGCCAAGCAGCGCTCGATCACCACTGATTGCCACCGTCGACCCGAAATTATCGTTCTGCGTGAGGTCGCTTGGCGCAAGTTTCGCTTCCTCGTTCCACGCGCCCGAAGAATCGCGCCGAAACACGTATACCGCACCTGCCGATTGGTTCGACCGTGGCACGCCCACTAGCGCCACGTCGCCATCCAACGCGACAGCCTGACCAAACCACATCCCGGAAGTCACGTCGCTGCCGACCAGCTTGGCCGACTGCGACCAGTTCCCCGAGCCATCTCTGGTAAATACGTAGACTGCACCGGTATTATCGTTCTGAGCCCACGACGCAATCAGCGCTCGATCGCCACTAATCGCGATCGCCCGGCCGAACGCATCGCCCGGCGAACCATCGCCGGCGGTCAAGACGGTCGCCTCCGTCCATTCCTCGGAACCGTCCTTGACGAACACGTAGACCGCACCGGTCGAACTGTCGCGTACCGTGGCACCAACCAGCAGAGTGTTGCCGTCCGTGGCGATCGCCCTCCCGAAATGATCGCCCGCCGCGGCATCAGACGCCTCGAGACGCGCGTGTTCGGTCCACGCTCCGCCGCCACCCGGCCGAAAGACGTACACCAATCCAGGACTCAGTTCGTTGAGAGGCTCGGCAACCATCACCTCCCCATTTCCCACAGCTACTGCCGACCCGAACCCTTGGGCTGCCAACGGCCCGCCGGCGATCAGAGTGGCGAGCGTACTGAGCAGAACAAAGCCAGATTTCTTCATACTTACCTCGGTCTCGAGAGTGGTGCGCGGCGACAACCGACGATTGTACCCAGAAAAGGGGACGCCAGAAGTTCTACAAATTAGTCGGATTGATCTTCACAAGTCCAGTAGTGTACCTGTCACTAGCGGACACCACGGTTTATCATTCAGCGGCAACGCTGGACCCCAATCGGCGAAACTTTGCTTAAAAGAGCATCAGACAATGAAACGTATTTTCACGTTCACCCTGTTCCTCGCGGCTGGGCTCACACTCGCAGCCGCACCTATGCGGGCCCAGAACCCCACCCTGCTGCCGCCCACCAACCAGGAAATCTTTGCTCCACTCGAATTACGAGACGCCGGCGAGATACGGCTGGGAAGCGGCAAACCCGGCAGGGGTTACTGGCAGCAACGATCGGACTACTCGATTGAAGTATCGCTCGACTCAACGACCCACCGTGTCACGGGGTCGGAGACGATCACATATACCAACAACTCGCCGGACTCGTTGTCCGAACTGTGGCTCCAGTTGGATCAAAACCTCTTCACAGCCGAGAGCCGTGGGGCGCTGGTCAACTCGTCCAACCGATGGCGGGGCGCGTTTGCACAGGGTGGCGACCACATCGAGCGCGTCGACGTGGTTCGTGACGGAACACGCAGCAAAGCGGATTACATGGTGAACGACACGCGCATGCGGATAGATCTCGCCGAGCCGCTGACTCCGGACGGTGGTACTATACAGCTCGGAATCGACTGGTCGTTCGTGATACCCGAGTATGGTGCGGATCGCATGGGCCGGCTTGAGGCCGCCGATGGCTGGGTCTACGAGGTGGCGCAGTGGTATCCCCGCATGTACGTCTACGACGACGTGAACGGCTGGAACCCGCTGCCGTATATCGGGCAGGGCGAATTCTATCTGGAATATGGCAGTTTCGATGTGGCGATAACCGCGCCCTCCGACTTTGTCGTGGTTGCCACGGGCGAGTTACTCAACCCCAAAGATGTGCTGACCAAGAATCAACAGCAGCGTCTCGAGCAGGCCAGGCATACCGCTCGGACCATTCACATCGTGAGTGCGCAAGAGGTGGGGACGCCGGAAAGCCGTCCCACGGGCAAGGGGAACCTCACGTGGCGCTATCATGCCGACAACGTGCGCGACTTTTCTTGGGCCGCGTCCAAGGCGTTCATCTGGGATGCGACGAGTTGGGAGGACGTGTTGATCATGTCCGTGTACCCCAAGGAGGGCTTGGGTCCGGACAATCGTGGGCGCGCCGGTTGGGAAGACGCCACGCAGTACGCCAGACACACGATCTCCTACTACTCGGAGCATTTCTTCCGCTATCCCTATCCCGTGGCGATAAACGTGGCGGGCATCGCGGGCGGCATGGAGTATCCGATGATAGTGTTCTGCTCGGTGCGCGCACGGGGGCAGGGACTGTTCGGCGTTACCGACCACGAGTTGGGGCACAGCTGGTTCCCGATGATCGTGGGCAACGACGAGCGGCGCTACGCGTGGATGGACGAGGGCTTCAACACTTTCTTGAACCACTATTCCAACTTGGATTTCTACGGCGACACGGCATCGCGCTCGCAGCGCACTAGCGCTCCATATATCGCCCGAATGATGCAGCAGCCGATCTCCGATCAGCCAATCATGACCCATCCCGACAAGATCCGGGGGCAGGGACTGGGCTTCATGGGATATCGCAAGCCGGGGTTCGGGCTAATCATGTTGCGCGAGGTGGTTTTGGGACACGAGCGGTTCGACAAGGCATTTCGCACGTACATCAAGCGCTGGGCGTTCAAGCATCCCAAGCCGGCCGATTTTTTCCGCACGATCGACGACCTGTCGGGCGAAGACTTGAGTTGGTTCTGGCGCGGCTGGTTCTACACCACCGATTTGCTAGATCAATCGGTCGATTCCGTGACCGTATCGAAAGAGGGCACTCACATTCATCTTAACAACCTTCAGGGATTGGTGATGCCTGTTCACATGCGTATCCAGTTCGCTGACAGCAGTACGGTCGATCGCAAGCTCCCGGTCGAAATCTGGCAGACCAGCGATCTGTTCAGCGTACTGGTCGACGATCCGCGGGCGGTTGTTGCAGTCACGTTGGATCCCGACGTGATGCTGCCCGATGCCAACAGGGAGAACAACGAGTGGAGGCGGAAGGACAACGTGTTGTAGGAGGACGGGCAAAGACGGTCGAGGACGGACTGGGACGGGGCGTTACAACTTGAGTAGGGCTATGACCGTCCCCAACGTCCCTACCCAGAAGACGAACATCCATCTGATGAGCCGGCTTTCGAGTCCCGAGAGCTTACTGTCAAACTCCGCTTTGAGTTCTGCCACGCCTTGCTCTATCTTGGCCTCGAACTGCGCAAGCCGTTGTTCCAGCTTCGCATCGACCTGAACGATGCGCTGCTCCAGCTTCGCATCAAATCGTGCAAAGTTGACCTCGAACAGCTCTCTGAACTCGGAGCGGTACGTTGTGTCCACTTTATTGAACCAATCTACCAGTTCGTCGGCTACGCCGTGGCCGAGTTTGGCGTAGAACTCTTTGGAAAACTTGGCAGCAATCGGCATCCATACCGCTCAATGGTTGGGTTGCTGCCACAGTACAAAGATACGCTCGGCGGGGCCTAACCGAAATAGTGCGGGATGGTACCGGATTTTGCGTCGATGTCTTTACAAGGACGGTCGAAGAAGGGCAACGACGGCGCCCGCCACCATGGATTGGCCGACGCGACCACATGGCTACCGCATCACTGTCCGGTCCTCTTATCTAACCGATGGAGTTCCACAGCTTCAACATCATACTCGTCCGTCGAGACCGTGATCACGTAGCCTCGTTCAATCGCGAGCACATGCAGCCTGGCAGGAATGCGTACGACTCCAAGAAGGCGTCCGGCCCTATCAAATACCCTCCAATCTTCGACCTCATCGCCAAGACCCTGACTATCCCACAACGGTCCTCCGAAGTCGTACCATACTGGTAGTCCAAGCACAAAATCCGGATACCCCCGCACCCACAGATTTCCCGCCCGACCCGAGTCGTTCTAACATGCTGACCATGGGCATTGAAAAAGCTCACACGCGAAAAATCATTGACCACCAGTGTATCCCCTACACACTTGTACAGGTCTTCCACGCGGCTAAACTCGCCGGGTCCCTTGCCGGAACCGCCAATAACTCGCTGGAAATTGCCCAGTGAATCGAACAGCAATACTTCGTCAGTTCGCCCGCTTGCGACGACTATCCGACCATCGGCCATTACTCGTGCCCGCCGGACACCCACCAATGGAACACTGTCTTCTGCCTCTCCCCCGATCCGCACACTCGGAACCGTATCCACCAGCCACGCATCCCCATCAGACCAGATTGGTGTCGTGTTTTCGACGATCTGAATCCCCGCACTGTCCCGCACAACTGGCGTGCCGAACTTTGCGGGGGAATCACTTGAGCACGCCAGCAGTCCAGCGGTGAGGACGCTCAGCCCGACAAGTAGCGCTCGACGACCGACCGGTCCAAAATACTTGCATGATCCAACCACAGCATGCTCCTCGCTCCGGGTTCTAATCACATGCTTGCTGTCATGAACACACCTCCTCTTCCAATAATCATCCGCACCTAACCGTGTGTCCACTTTCTCGGGTCAACTCCACAACGGATGTGTAGCAAGTCGCCGGATCCACACGCTGCGCACCTCACCCACATTGACACGCACATGGGGACATCCGAGTGGTGAGTCGAGGCCTAACGAGGCCTCGCTCGGCAGCTTACTGCAGGAAGTGCGTCCTGTAAGCATCTGTGTTCAAAGTCAAGAGTCTGTGGCCACCTGCGAGTCGTTCCAGGGTGTGTTGGTGCGCACCATGGCGTTCAGGACGGTGAGCAGTTTTCGCATACAGGCTGTCAGGCCGACCTTGTGAGGTTTTCCCGCCTGACGCGGGCGCTGATAGAAGCAACGGATGGTGGGGTTGCACCGTGTTGCCGCAAGGGCGGCCATGTAGAGCGTAGCGCGAACGGGCGCTCTGCCACCCCAGATTTGGCGATACCAGCGCGTCAGACCACTGTCGCGCGCCAGCGGCGCCACCCCGACGAGGGCGGCGATCTGCTTGTGAGTAAGCCTGCCGAGTTCCGGAAGGTCCACGAGCAGCGTGAGAGAGAGAACAGGCCCGACTCCGGGAGTGCTTTGGAGCAAGTTGTCCTGGGCTCGCCATAGCGGGCTATGCTCGACCGCGTGGGTTGGCCACCACCACCGGCAACTCGGCCTCAGCCAGCGCGGCGACGATCGCCACTTCGTATCCACCGGTGGCCTCAAGCACGATGAGTTCCGGGGACCGGTGGCGAAGATCCTCGACCAGCGTACGCACTCCGCGCTCGTCGTTCTCGACGGTGCGGTGCTCCCGTTGGGGGTACTCGGCGAAGTCCAGCGTGTGCTTGGCAACATCGATACCGACGAACAGCAGACCAGACATGGGACCTCCAAAACAGAGTGCTCGTCGAGACCCAACCTTGCACGATGCGGGGTCTGCGTCCCCTGGCAACTGTCCGGGTTCACAACGAGTAGCGGGTGACGCCCCGGCTTAGAGACGGTCTCGCAGACCAAGGACGCGGCGAGCTGTCACCCGCTATAATGGTCACCCTCATTCACTGGAGATGCTATATACAAGGACGCTTTTCTTGGCCGAACCGACTCTTGTCAGGTCCTGACTCGTGACGCAAACGCCAATTCCGGTCTGTACGAGGTGCCGGTCGTCTGGACCTGACCTTCAGGGCAACTTGACGTTCAACCCAAACCGCGGAGTGACAGCCTCTGCGTTTTCATCCAGGATATTCAGTACACGCAGTTCAACAAAAGGTCGAATCCGCCAAATGGGGAATTCGAAGCCGATCAGACCAACATCTGTCGTCGTGGTATTCGAGACCGTCACTCCAGTCGGCCTGTCCCGCACCGTGAGGTGTACTGCGGTCACGCCATAGCCCAGCGACAAGAACGAGCCGCGGCCAAACGGACGAACTCGGCCTGTAAATGTGATCTCCCAGCCAGAGAACCTGAAATTGGGGTTAAGAACCGCGCTTGGCGCCTCGTCTAAGTTATAGAAATGGCCGAAGCTCCCGCCTAGTTCAATAGGACCTAGGACGGGGACCAATGCCTGTACACAGATCTCTT
>JBHHZE010000056.1:0-19138 GCA_046757925.1 Gemmatimonadales bacterium | reverse complement strand
CCACATCAGGCAATTCGATCGTGAGAAAGACCGCGTGACGGACGATGATGTCAGCGGCTCAGAGCCGCCACTCGGCTGATGTCGCTGAGATTGACGTCAGGTACGATGTTCACAGGACCACACCGTAATTAAGATCCCAACCTCTTATTTCACAACTCTCATCATCGTCACGAACGGCACGTCGAGATCATCCTTCACCAGAAAAACGATCCTGTCGTAACGCACGACGGGAGGTGGCAAAGACTCGACACGATACGGAGCGGTCACGGCGCCGAGGTACAGGACCTTGGGGTTGAACACGTCAAACGTGGTTGTGTCGACGTTCGGTTCCCGTGCCAACATCACCCAGACGTTGTCGTCATCGTCGATCACGATCCGCTCGAACACGCGCCGATACTCCGGTCTTCCCAGGTCTCCCACGAGTCGGGCGCGCTGTCGTGGACTCAGCCCTGGCGGCAGCGCCGAGTCCCGCTCCGCTTCGCTGAGACGAACTCGCTCGTGCTCACGCTCCACGATCCGAACCGTATCCCCCCCCCGGCGTCGTTCGATATAGCCGATACTCACTCGCTACCGCCAGCCACCACCCTCCGCGTGTTCGGATACGGTACCCCCAACCGAACGGGGTGCCCTCGGGCAACACCGGATAAGGGATACTGTCAACGAATTGTTGGGTGATTGTATCGTAGCGGACCGAGACGTCCATCGTTTCGCCGGACACTTCGTCGTACAGATCGCCCGCGCGGCTGAACACCGGCGACCAGTCTGCACTGTTAGCCAGAGACAACACGATTGCTCCAAGGCGGAGAACCGGGCGTTGCCTGACCCAATCACTCGGTCTCGCGGTCACAGCGGTTTTCCCATTTACGGCTAACCTCTTGTCGGAGATAGGGCAACATACAAACAGAATATAAACAGAGGTACGAATATCCATGACCGCCCGCCGAGCTTAACTTGTATGTGCTAGTATTTAATCTGACAGCCAGTTAGAATCCTTGGGTCCCACTGTTCCCGCGAAGGGAAGGAGGAGAAGGGTCATGACCCAGGAGCGGAAGGTTATCAGGGTGAAGGTAGGTTTGCTGGAGCTGGCGAAGCAGTTGGGAAATGTATCACGGGCGTGCAAGATGATGGGGTACAGCCGTGACAGCTTCTACCGGTTCAAGGAGTTGTACGAGAAGGGAGGAGAGGCGGCGCTGGAAGAGATCAGCCGTCGCAAGCCGATTATGAAGAATCGGGTGTCGGCGGAGGTAGAGGAGGCAGTGGTGGAGATGGCGATCGACCAGCCGACGTGGGGCCAGGTGCGAGTTGCTAACGAGCTTCGCAAGGTTGCGATAACAATTTCGCCGGCGGGGGTGCGGTGCGTGTGGCAGCGCCACGACTTGGAGAACACGAAGAAGCGGTTGAAGGCATTGGAGGCCAAGGTAGCGCAGGACGGTCTGGTGCTGACGGAGTCACAGGTTCAGGCACTGGAGAAGGCCAAGCTGGAGAAGGAGGCGCATGGGGAATTTGAGAGCGAGTGTCCGGGTTATTGTGGTGCCCAGGATACGTTCTACGTGGGTACTCTCAAGGGTGTGGGGCGTATCTACCAACAGACGTTCATCGACACGTACACGAAGGTAGGCTTTGCGAAGGTGTACGATAGGAAGACTCCGCTGACGGCGGCGGACTTGTTGAACGATCGAGTGGTTCCGTTTTTCGACGATCATGGGATTCCCGTATCGAGGATACGGACGGACCGTGGTACGG
The DNA here is from genome assembly GCA_046757925.1 of Gemmatimonadales bacterium. GTDB lineage: Bacteria > Gemmatimonadota > Gemmatimonadetes > Gemmatimonadales > GWC2-71-9 > JAZDCZ01. The sequence continues at coordinate 17,395 of JBHHZE010000056.1, read as the reverse complement.
AGTTTTGTGGCAATGCTGAGCGTCACGAGTACGAGTTGTACCTGGCGGTGGAGAACATCGATCACACACGGACGAAGACGAAGAGCCCTCAGACGAACGGTATCTGTGAGCGGTTCAACAGGACGGTGCTCAACGAGTTCTATCGGGTGGCGTTTAGGAAGAAGCTGTATAGGACGCTGGAGGAGATCCAGACTGATCTGGATGCTTGGCTCGAGGGGTACAACTGCGACCGCCCCCACCAGGGCCGGTGGTGTTTCGGGAAGACTCCGATGGAGACCTTCCTGGACAGCCTGGACCTGGCCAGGGAAAAGATCATCGCAGCGTGAGGTAGGAGCGTACTGCTACTTAACGGACACCGAGGAGACAAACGGTCTGTCAGATCAAGTCTTGACATTTACAGCTCAGGCACCTTTCACTTTTCACATTTTCACATTTCACCATAGATTGTCAGCGGCGTGAGAGCCGCTGCTCGGCCGATGTCGCTGACAGCGACGTTGGATCCGGTGTCATAGACCACCCAGATACTACCAGGACAATCAGACAGTGAAACGAATCGCAGTTATCGGCGCAGGTACGATGGGCCACGGCATCGCACAGGTCGCGGCGATGGCGGGCTATGAAGTTGTGCTCACCGATTCCAATGCCGAAGTACTAGCCGCCGCACCGGCCCGCATCGAGAAAAACCTGCAAGGCGGGGTATCGCGCGGCAAAATCTCCGACGACGACGCAAAGGCGGCGATCGCGCGGATCACCACGACTTCGTCAATCGAAGAGGCGGTCGGCAACGCGACGTTCGCGATCGAGGCCGTACTGGAAGATATCGCCATCAAGCAGGACCTTTTCCGCAAGCTCGACCGGTTAGCCGAGCCGAACGCGGTGCTTGCGACCAACACGTCGTCGCTGTCGGTGTCGCAGATCGCTTCCGCCACCGACAAACCCGGTCGCGTTGTGGGTATGCATTTCTTCAATCCGGTCCACATCATGAAGCTGGTCGAGATCATCGCCCATCCCGATGCCGGCACCGACGCGGTGGCCCGCACCCGCGCCCTCGCCGAGGAGTTCGGCAAGCAGCCGATAGTGGTGCGCGACACGCCGGGTTTCGCCTCCTCTAGGCTCGGCGTGGTCTTGGGACTCGAGGCGATGCGGATGGTGGAGCAGGAAGTGGCGTCGCCCGAAGATATCGACAAGGCTATGGTGCTAGGTTACGGGCACCCCATGGGGCCGCTCGAGGTCTCCGACCTGGTGGGCCTGGACATCAGGCTCGCGATCGCCGACTACTTGCATTCCAAGTTGGGTGCCGCACAATATGCAGCGCCCGACATACTGCGCAGCAAGGTCCAAGCGGGTGAGCTTGGCAAGAAGACGGGCAAGGGATTCTACGATTGGCCCCAATAATCGCAGTCATAACACAGCCATGAGGAACGGACGACAATGGAAGAACACAAGAACGTCCTGATTGAAATCGACGATCACATTGCGACACTCACGATCGACCGGCCAGACAAACTCAACGCACTGAACGCCGCCACACGGGGTGAGTTGATAGATCTGCTGGAAGACTTGGCCGGCAGCGACGATGTTCGGGTAGTGGTCATTACCGGAGCGGGTGAGAAAGCTTTCATCGCCGGCGCCGACATAAACGAATTCGAAGGCCGAACCGCGGTCGATCAATATCAGGTCATGAGCGGCGGCCGCAACGTGTTCGAGGCGGTCGAAGCCTTTCCCAAGCCGCTCATCGCGGCGATCAACGGCTTTTGCCTGGGCGGAGGATGCGAGCTGGCAATGGCCTGCGACATCAGGATCGCCTCGGAGAAGGCCAAGTTGGGCCAGCCTGAGATCAACTTGGGCATTCTTCCCGGCGGAGGCGGAACACAGCGGCTACCGCGCCTGGTCGGCTTGGGGCGTGCGCTCAAACTCATGTACACCGGCGACATCATCTCCGCATCCGAAGCCCACGATATAGGATTAGTGGACGAGGTGGCACCACCGGACAAGCTGAGCGAGCGTGTCACCGAACTCGCGGCGGCGATCGCCAAGAAGAGCCCCGTGGCGCTCAGGCTCATCAAGCGATCGGCACAGGCTAGCATGCGCACCGGTCTCGATGAGGGTCTCAAACAGGAAAAGGCGCTCTTTGGGATAGCGTTCGCATCCGAAGACAAGAAAGAAGGTGTAGCGGCGTTTCTGGAGAAGCGCCCCGCCGAGTTCAAAGGCCGGTGAGCGGGGTTACCGACCTCCACGTTCACATCCAGCCGTGGCGCCAACTCAAGCCGCACATAGCGAAGGTGATGTGGAAGGGTCAGGAGGACACTAGAGAGCGGCTGATCTCCATCATGGACGATCCCAAAGTCTTGATCGGATTGATGGATGACGCTGACATTTGGCGCGTCGGACTCATCAACTATCCCAGCCCCGATTTGATGGGGTTTACCGACGAGACAAATACGTTTGCCGCCGAGTATGCGAGCCATGCGCCGGACAGACTCATCGCGTTCGGCGGCGTCCATCCGCGGTTCACGAAGGATCCCGAGGGCCAGGTAGAGGAGCTGCTGAACATGGGGATCCGTTGCCTCAAGATCCATCCGCCGCACCAACTGTTCCCCGCCAACGCGCATACCACGGGACTCGATGCGTTGGGCCGAGTCTACCGGCGCTGCGAGGAGCGTGGACTCCCCGTAACCATTCACACGGGCACCAGCATCTTTCCCGGTGCACGCTGCAAGTATGGCCGGCCGATGGAAATCGATGACGTGGCGATCGACTTCCCCGACCTCACGATCATCATGGCGCACGGTGGCCGGCCGTTGTGGATGGACGAGGCGTTTTTCATCATGCGGCGTCACAAGAACGTGTATCTGGAACTGTCCGGGATTCCACCCAAGAGACTGCTCGAGTATTTCCCGCGCTTGAACGAGATCGGAGATCGCGTGGTATGGGGCACGGATTGGCCCAGCCCCGGGGTAAAGAACCTGCGTGGAAACCTGGACGACTTCCTGGCGCTGCCCTTTTCCGACGAGCTGAAGCAGAGCATTACGGTCACGAATCCCCTATCGCTGTTTCCGGAGCTGTAGTGCGCAGGCTCGCGCTTGCCGTGGGGCCGGGCCTGTTCGTATCCACACTCCTCGTGCCGCCGCCCGCTGCACTGGCGCTGCCGGCATGGCACGTCGCGGGCCTCGCGGCGTGGATGGCCGCGTGGTGGTTGACCGCAGTGGTGCCGCTCGAGGCCACCTCGTTACTGCCGATCGTCATCCTACCGTTAGCGGGCACGCGCACGTTGCGGGAAGTCACCTCGTCGTATGCCGATCCCGTGATCTTCCTGTTCTTGGGTGGGTTCCTCCTGGCCGCAACCTTAGAACGCTGGGATCTCCACAAGCGATTCGCCGTGGGTACGATACGCCGGGTCGGAGCCGACGCCCCGCGGGTGGTGCTGGCGTTCATGCTCGCGTCGGCGGCCCTCAGCATGTGGATCTCCAACACCGCCACCGCCGTGATGATGCTGCCGATCGCGCTCGCACTCGTGGGCTCCAAGGGCGAATCGGGCGGATTCCCCACGGCGCTCATGCTGGGGATCGCGTACGCCTGCTCCATCGGCGGCGTGGCCACACTGATCGGTACACCGCCAAACGCGATCCTGGCCGGCGCGGTCGCCGAGTTGGCACACACCGAAATCACGTTTGCAGGCTGGATGGTGCTCGGCTTCCCTATCGCCGTGACGATGCTGTTCGCATGTTGGTGGCTCCTGGTCCGCATGTTTCGGGTGCGTGGCGAGGTGAGCGGGCTCAAAGCCATGTTGGGCGCGGAATCGACTGGCGGGACCCTGTCGGGTGGTGAGCGCTTTGTGCTCAGCGTGTTCGGGTTGACCGCCGCCTCGTGGATAATGCGCGCCCCCAAGACCATAGGCGACCTGCGCATTCCGGGCCTGACCGATCTCATCCCCGGCATATCCGATGCCGCGATCGCGATCGGCGCGGCACTGCTGCTCTTTGTCATTCCACTTAAGAATTCGCGATTCGACACCGCACTCGACTGGGAGTCGGCCCGCAAGATCCCGTGGGGCGTGCTGTTGCTCTTCGGCGGCGGGCTCGCGTTGGCCGGCGCGTTCGGATCGAGCGGTCTGAGCGATTGGGTTGGTGGTCGACTGATCGGTTTGCGAGGCGCCCCGTTCGTCCTGGTCGTGCTGGCAACGACGGTTGTATTCGTGCTGCTCACAGAACTCACCAGCAATACGGCGACGGCGGCGCTCGGCATGCCGCTCATGGTCGGTGTGGCACAGGGGTTGGGGGAGCCCGCCCTCCCCCTGATGGCGGCTGCCGCCCTCGGCGCATCGATGGCCTTTATGCTGCCCGTCGCGACCCCGCCCAATGCCATACTATTCGGTTCCGGAGTGGTCCGCTCGCGCGACATGGCCCTGGCCGGGGCGGGACTAAATGCCCTGTCCATATGTATAATTACGGTGGTCATCTGGATTTGGGCGTAAGTGCGCCCAGTGCCAAGCGCGTCTTTCGACACGGAGCCGACGATGTCTGATCCACAGGAAGTCGCGAGCTTCAGGACACGGCTCGAGGCCGAGTTCGCTTCGGCCGGTCTCACGGCCGCAGGGATCCCGTTTCTCATCCAGTCCGGTGAGGGCGGCGGCTACGGCCCGCTGCCGAGTGGCGCTCTGATCCTCGTGCGGCCGGAAGACGCGGACCGCGCGCGCGTGGTCCTGGCCGGGGAGGCCGAGACCGGTGTGGACAGCGATGTCTGAGCGCGCCCTCGTGGTCCTCGCCGCGGCTTTCGCTTTCACTGCGGTGGCCGCGGGGGCCTTTGGGGCTCACGGTCTCAAAGACCGGCTGACGAGCGCGTCGCTCGAGATCTTTGAAACAGGAGCGCGCTATCAGATGTATCATGCTTTGGCGTTGCTCGCAGTAGCGTGGGTCGGCAGCCGGTGGCAGGCCGCGCAGTTCACGTGGTCCGGCTGGCTCTTCGTGGCCGGCATAGTGATCTTCTCGGGTAGCCTGTACCCGCTCGCGCTCACCGGCGTGCGTTGGCTCGGCGCGGTCACGCCGATCGGCGGGATCTGTTTCCTCGCCGGATGGGTATGTTTGGCATGGGGTGCGCTGCTGTCGCGCTGAAGGCATGAAGGCGCCCCATCTCATAGACAGTTCAATGGGAGTGAGAATGAAGCATATTGTCGTCATTTGCGCCGCGGTTCTCGTGGGCGCCGCGTGCATCACGGACCCGACAGCCCGACTCTTCATCGTCCTCGACACGCAGCCGCCCGCGATCACCTCCGATAGCGTCGTACGGCTCTCCGGGCAGGCAACGCGCAACCCGCCGCGCACGGAGCCGATTGTGGTTGTCACTATAACCGGCGGGGCGCGCACCGTCGTCGACACTACCGACGGATTCAGGTTGTTCAAGGCCACAGTCCCGCTGATCCGCAACAGCGAGAACCGCCTCACGATATCTGCGAGCGACAACACCGGCGCGGTATCCGAAAACCCACTGACCGTGGTGGTGGTACAGCAGGATTCACTCTAAACGGGCGCAGGACGCCCAGACATTACTGGAGATTGGCCGCATGAGTGAAATCGCCTACTTCAATGGCGAGTTCCTGCCCAAGGAAGAGATAAGGATCTCGCCCGACGATCGCGGGTTCTTGTTTGCGGATGGGGTGTACGACGTCGCTCTGAGCTACGGCGGAAACTTCTTCCGGATGGACGCGCATCTCACTCGCCTGGCCAACGGACTGCGGGCGCTGGAGATCGTCGGCGTAGACGTGCCGTCTCTCGCGGGCGTAGCCCATGAGCTGCTGCGTCGCAACGGTGCCGCATCGGGCGATCGCGCGGTCTATTTCCAGGTCACCCGCGGAGCCGCTCCGCGCAAGCACGCCTTCCCTGTCGCATCCGTCCAGCCAACGGTGTACGCGACTACAATGCCATTCGTTCGCAAGGGCGATCCCACAGAGGGCACCTCGGTCATTACGGTACCCGACACCCGCTGGACGCGTTGCGACATCAAGTCTATAGGTCTCATCCCCAATTGTATGGCGAACCAGCGCGCGCACGCTGCCGGGGCCACCGAGGCCATATTCATTAAAGACGGCGTAGCGTTGGAGGGCACCGCAGCCAGCTTCTTTGCCGTGTTCGACGGGGTCGTGACCACCGCCCCCAACAGCAACTACATCCTGCCGGGAATTACGCGGGCTGCCGTGCTGGAGATCTGCACCAACGCAGGCATCCCCTCCCGCGAAGCGCCGGTCTTCGCGGCCGACCTGTGGAGCGCGGACGAGTTGTTTCTCGCCGGCACCACCACCGAGGTTTTATCTATCATACGGCTGGACGGTCGTGACGTCGGTGACGGGCGTCCGGGCCCTATGGTCAAGCGACTGGTGGGGCTGTTTCACGAACTCGTCGCCCGGGAGTGTAGTGTAACTCCTGCCGAGTTGAGCGCGTAGAGTGTTGCAATGCCGATCGATGCCGGTAACTGCGAGTTGTGTGGCCAGGGATTGGAGATCCTCAGGCGTCCCATCCGGCGGCTCAAGTGGACACGCCATTGGTGGCGGGGTTTGGCCAGCTTCGTTCGCGGACCACTTAGGGTCTGCGGGACCTGTGGAGCAATGTATTCCGAGGTGGGCGAGCTGCTGGCCGCGGGCGCGGTGCAGACGGAAGTCGAGCAGAAGCTCGATCTTTACCGCAAGGACATGTCATACATGCGGGACAGTTTTGGCGGGGTCGTTGTTGCGTCGGAGATGGCGGCGATCTGGTTGGTTGCGGGAGCGGGAACGCCCAACTTGGGGGGGGCGGCGTTGGCCGCATGCATTGGTGTCGTGGCGCTCGTGCCGTTTGGGTTTTTCTGGCACAAGGTGAGGGTCGCCAAGCGCGAGCTACGCCAGCTCAAGGCAGCTCGCATCACAAGCAGCATCGGGGCTGGAAAGCCCGGTTGACATAAGCTCGACTGCAGCTCTATTTGTCGTATCCATTTCATTCAAAGGGTTCGCGATGCTACGACTAGGTACGGCCGGATGCTTGGGAGCGCTACTGCTCGCATCGGCACTGGAAGCTCAGACCAGAATGAAGTTCGAAGATTACACTCTCGACAACGGTCTCAGGGTGCTGCTGGCCGAGAACCACGCGGCACCCGTCGTCACAGTGAACATCTGGTACGATGTGGGTAGCCGCAACGAAGTCGCGGGACACTCAGGGTTCGCTCACCTGTTCGAGCATATGATGTTCCAAGGTTCCGCCCATGTCGCCAAGGCCGAGCACGCGCAGCTCGTGGAGCGCGCGGGTGGCACGATGAACGGCACTACCAGCCCGGACCGCACGAACTATTACGAGACGCTGCCGTCCAACCGCCTCAACCTCGGCCTATGGTTGGAAGCCGATAGGATGCGCTCGCTGGCCGTGACCCAGGAGAACCTGGACAACCAACGTGAGGTAGTGAAAGAGGAGCGGCGCTTGAGCTACGAGAACCAGCCGTATGCGCTCTCGTTCCTCGAGGCGAGCGCACTGGTATACGATTCCGCCGGTTGTTTCGGCTACGGTCACACGAACATCGGGTCGATGAAAGATCTCAACGCCGCCAAAGTAGAAGAAGTAAAGGCGTTCTTCGACCGCTACTACGTGCCCAACAACGCGACCCTCACTATCGCCGGCGACTTCGACGCCAAAGAGGCGAAAAGCTTGATCGAGCAGTATTTCGGTGACATTCCCCGAGGTCCGGAGCACGGCGACTTTCAGTGCTCCTACGAATTCGGATCCGGTGCGCGGTCACGCACTTGGGTGGACGAGCACGCCAATCTACCCGCTGTCGTTATCGCGTACCGCATCCCACCGCACTCCACCGACGATACACGCGCGTTGCGCCTGTTGAGCACCATACTCGGTAGCGGCGAGAGTTCGCGACTCAATAGAGCGCTGGTACGTGAGGCCAAGTCCGCCGTCCAGGCGCTTTCACAGGTAGACTCCCGGCGCGGGCCGGGAATGTTCTTGACGATCGCGATCGCCAACCAGGGGACCGACGCCAAGACTCTAGAAACACAGTTGACGGCGGAAGTGCGGCGCATCGTGGACGAAGGTGTCACGAACGCTGAAATCCAGAAGGCAAAGAACGACTTCCGCTCCGGCTACATCTTTGGCGTTCAGACGAGCATGCAGCAGGCCGAGCGATTACAGCACTACATCTATTTCCACAACAAGTTGAGTGAGATCAACACGGACCTCGACGACTATATGAAAGTCACCGCCGCCGACGTGCAGCAAGTCGCGGGGAAGTATCTCGTTCCGGCGAACAGTTTCGCCATTACCATCGTACCAAAGGCGGCCGCCGGCCAAGGAGCAGTACCATGAGACATCGCGCCAGCTTATCGACGCTAGGGTTCGTGGCCGTTCTGGCCTCCTCACTGGCGGCACAGTACCCAACGGCGCCGCCAAGCCCTGGCAAGTTGCGTCCCCTGGAGTTCCCGGCAACAAGTGAAGCCACTCTAGATAACGGTATGCGTTTGGTGGTGGTCGAGAATCACAGACTTCCCATTGTCAGTGTGTCGCTCAATACGGCCGCGGGTACCCGTTACGAACCGGAAGGTCTTGCGGGCTTAGCGTCTGCGGCGGCGGAACTACTGACCAAGGGTACCGAGTCGCGCACGGCCGACCAGATCGCCGAACTGATCGAGAGTGCCGGCGGGAGCCTTACGGCAAGTGCAGACAACGATTTCTTCGTGCTGTCATCGACCGTTTTGACCGATCAAGTCGAACTGGTGTTCGATTTGATGGGCGATGTTCTGCTACACTCCACGTTCCCCGAATCGGAACTGGAGCTGTACAGAAAGCGCATGCTTTCGACGATCCGTGCCGGCAAGTCGGATCCGGGGCAACTCGTATCCCGGTACTTCGCGCGCGAACTATACGGGGACCATCCCTATGGAAGATCGCCGACGGAAACTTCGGTGTCGGCCATAACACGCGATGATGTGGCAGGCTTTGCACGAGACTACCTGGTACCCGCCGGTGCGCTCATGGTAGTGGCGGGAGATATCTCCGCCGATCGGGCGCGGTCCCTGGCGGAGCGGGCGCTAGGGGAGTGGCGTGGCGAGCCGCGCACGACACAAGTTCCAACGCCGCCGGCGCGCCGTCCAACCCAGATACTGCTTGTAAACCGTCCCGGTTCGGCACAGTCCTCGATCAGAATCGGCAACCTCGCACTTCGGCCAACCGACGATCTCTACTACGCTGCCCGGATTGCGAATCAGGTCCTGGGAGGCGGGTTCGAGGGCAGGCTCCTCAGCGTCTTGCGCGAGAAGAACGGGTGGACCTATACGGCTGGTTCCGGGGTGCTGCGCCGCAAGGATATCGGGTACTTCCAGGCCGGCACAGAGGTTCGTACCGAGGTCACCGACAGCACACTGGTTGAACTGTTGAACCAGCTGCGACTCATTCGGCAGGACGATCTCACCGACACGGAACTCGCGTCGGCCAAGGGCTTCATGGTCGGCTCGTTCCCGCTCGCGATCGAGACGCCGCAGCAGGTCGCCCGGGCGGTTGCCAACACAAAACTCATGGGATTGGGAGACGACTATCTCCCGAAGTACCGGGAGCGTCTGGCGGCTGTGACTGCTGCCGACACAAAGAAGGCCGCACGCACGGTCATCCATCCCGACTCTGCGGTCGTGGTGGTAGTGGGCGATGGCCAAGCGATCTACGACAAACTCGTGGCTATCTCGCCGGTCCACATCATAGACACCGACGGGAACCCGGTATCGCCTGACGATCTCGCTCCCAAGGCGATCGCGGTGGAGTTCGACACGTCGCAGCTCGAGGTTGGTACGGACTCGTTTCAGATCACGGTCCAGGGCAATCCGATGGGTCAACTCGTCACAGAACTCAGCCGGTCGGGCGACACGTTGGTTTACAGTGAGAATATGTCGCTTGCCGCGATCGGAATGAGCCAGGCGACCACACTCGCTTTCGACGCGGCCACGCTTACACCCATCACGGTGGAACAGAACGGACAGTTCGCGGGTCAGTCTGCCGAGATCCGGCTGACATATTCGGACGGCCGAGTGAAGGGACATTCACAGACTCCTCAACCCGGCGGCGCACCCAAGGTAGTCGATGTAGACACGACAGTGGTTGCGGGAACCGTCGACCTCAACGCCGTGCAGTTTCTGCTTCCCACGTTGCCGTTGGCCGAAGGTGCGTCCTGGACCCTCAACGCATTCGACGCTTCTAAGGGAACGATCAGACAGGTGAAGCTGAAGGTCGCCGGTGTGGAGGATATCACCGTGCCGGCCGGAACGTTCTCGGCTTTCCGCATCGATGGCGACACGGGTGGCCAGTCGTTCGTGTTCTACGTGAGTCGCGACACTCCGCGCCAGCTCGTCAAAGTCGAACTCGTGGGACAGCCGTTGGGATTTGAATTGGTGAGTGGTCAGGGGCGGTAGAGGGCAGAATAACAAGGGCGGTAAGAGAGCGAGCGGTAGAAAAAAGGCGGTAGAAAAACGAGCGGTAAAGGGCGGTAAAACGGAGAGCGGTGGAGGGCGGTAGTTGCGTAGGAAAGATCCGGCTCGCGATGAAAGGTACGGGATGGGAGGCGTGAGCGTTGTAGTTTGTGTCTATGAAGATGCCCTACGAAAGCGGGGCTGCAAAGAGTTCAGGCGCTATCTCGACATATCGCTGGGCTCGCTCGCGGAATTCTCCTACATCTGGCGAGTCGCCAAAGACGTCGGAATTCTCACGGAAGGCCGGTTCTCAGAAATAGACAGCATACGCGCCCGCGCAGGTTTTCTCACCTGGCGTCTGTACAAGACAATTAGCCATCGCTGTTGAACTTGGCGCCCTACAGTTCTTTCTACCGCCCCTTACCGCTCGTTTTTTCTACCGCCCTTTACCGCCCTCTGTTGTACCGCTCGCTTTTCTACCGCCGCCGTGTCCCATCCCGTTATCTTAAAGATTCCTTCATGAAGTCTTTAGGAGATCTTCGGAACTGCGAGTTAAGCTCTTCGGACTGGTCCAGTGGCTCCGGCAATACGCCCGGTCGCTGGTAAGAGCCTCGAATAGCAGCGGAACAGGGAAATAGCTGATGGTCTTGATGAAATGAGCAGGATACGCATCCGGGACCGCATGTCCGTCCTCATCGTCGTCATGTCCCTGGTTGCGGTGGGTGTGGGTGGCACCGTCTTATCCTTCCTATACAGTGCGGCATTCCGCCAGGAGGGTGAGCGGCTAGTTGAGGTGGCCCAGAGCCAGGCCCGTATCCTGGAAGCTATGGCGCGGTCCGATACGGTCCGTGGTCCCCAGGGATCCTACCAGGCAACTCTTTCCCAGATAAGAGCCGCTCACCAACAGTTTGAGGGATTTGGCGAGACCGGAGAGTTTACGCTTGCCCGGCGTGAGGGCGATCTCATCGTTTTCATCTTGCGGCACCGCCACGGAGAAAGAGGCATGCCCGACGATACCCTGCCCTTTTTCGGGAAACGGGCCGAGCCGATGCGCCGCGCCCTGGGCGGGCTGTCCGGTACTGTCATCGGCCTCGACTATCGGGGAGAGAAGGTCCTGGCGGCGTACGAGCCCGTGGGCGTGCTCGATCTGGGCATTGTCGCCAAGATCGATCTTGCCGAGGTACGGGCTCCGTTTGTCCGGGCAGGCCTGTTGGGTGCTGCGGGCAGCCTCATTCTGATCGTACTCGGAATCTGGACGTTCCGGCGAATCGGAAATCCGCTGCTCCGGCAACTCAGGTCCGGTGAGGAACGGTTTCGAGGACTGTTCGAGAATGCTCCCGTCTCGATCTGGGAGGAGGACTTTTCCCAAGTCAAGAGCTATCTGGACGAGGTCGGATTCTTTGACGCAGACGACTACGAGGCCTTTCTGAACGATCGTCCCCAGGTGGTGCGCCAATGTGCGAAGCTGGTCAAGGTCCTGGCGGTAAACCGCAGGGCGTTGGAACTCCAAGAAGCTCGGAACGAATCGGAACTGCGTGCGGGACTGATGAAGACGTTTACGGAAAAGAGTTACGAGGCGTTCAAGACCGAGTTGGCCGCCATCGGCCGTGGAGAGACAACATGTGAAGTCGAGGCGGAAGTCATGACTCTCAAAGGTTCGATGCGAGACGTCGCGGTACGGTTCTCGATCGTCCCGGGCCACGAAGAGACGCTGTCTCGTGTGTTGGTTTCGCTGTTGGACGTGACCGACCGGAACCGGGCGCGCGATGCGGCGGCCGAGAGTCAGAGACTCCTACTAGAATCTCAAAGGGTGGCTCAACTCGGCACCTACGTCTTCGATGTGCCATCCGGAACGTGGACCAGCTCGCCCGTTCTGGATGAGAGCTTTGGAATCGACGAGCATTTTCCCCGTACCATAGATGGTTGGCTATCTCTGGTCCATCCCGAGTCACGACAAGTCATGCGCGACTATCTTAGCGGCGACGTTCTGGAGAAACGTGGCCGCTTCGATCGAGAATACTGGATCGTACGTTCGCGTGACGGCGTAGAACGATGGGTCCACGGTCTTGGAGAGTTGGAGTACGATGACCGTGGTGAGCCTGTCAGAATGATAGGAACCATCCGAGATGTGACCGAGCGAGCACGCGCAGAGAGTGCACTCAAGGAAAGTGAACAGCGATTTCGGACATTGTTCGAGCAGGTAGCCGTGGGTGTCGCACTGGTCGAAACGAAGACGAGGCGGTTCTTGCAGATCAATCAACGCTTCTGCGACATTCTGGGCTACACAATTGACGAAATGCTGGGCCTCACATGCCTGGAGATCACCCACCCGGAGGACCTGCAAACCGACCTCGGTAGCATGGATAGACTCAAACGAGGCAAGATCCCGCATTTCACGCAGGAGAAACGGTACATTCGTAAGGATGGGTCACCCGTGTGGGTGAATCTCACCGTCTCGGCCATGTCGCCTGCGGGCGAGAAGCCAGTCCATCACATCGCCGTGGTTGAAGACATCACCGAGCGCAAGCGGGCTGAGGAGGCGCTCCAGTTTACCCAGTTTGCAATCGATCGTAGTTCAGACGCCGCATTCTGGATCGATCGAGACGGACGGTTTACCTACGTAAACGACGCTGCCGCTCGCTTCTTGGGTTATACCCGCGACGAACTACAGGCCATGAGCATAACCGACATCACTGACGACTACCCCCGTGGCACGTGGCGCCAACGGTTTGAGGAGGTGAAAACGCTCGGTTCGGGCTCCTTCGAAGGCCAACATCGGGGTAAGGACGACAGACTTTTCCCTGTAGAAGTCACCGCGAACTATGTGAAGCTCCACGACACGGAATACATCTGCGCGTTCGCCCGCGACATCAGCGAGCGCAAGCGCGCAGATGCGCAGATAAGACAACTCGCGGCAATCGTCGAACATAGCAACGAGTTCATCGCGATAGCGTCTTCCGATGAAAAACTCCTGTACATCAACAAAGCAGGCAAGGCTCTCGTTGGGCTGGATCCGGACTCCGATGTTGCCGCCCTACGTATAGAGGACTTCCTGACCGAGGAGGGTTTGAGCCGGTCCTCGGAGATTGAAGTGCCTGCGGTCAAGCGGGACGGACACTGGAGCGGCGAGAGCACCCTGCGGCATTTCAAGACCGGCCGACCGATCCCGGTGTTCGTGAACTCGTTCCTAATAAGGGATGACACAGGGACTCCGATTGCCATGGCGACCGTGCAGCACGACATCACAGACCGCAAGCGTTGGGAGCGAGAGATCCGAGAGCTGAACCTCAACCTCGAACGACGCGTCGCCGAGCGTACCGCCGAATTGGCAGCGGCCAACGAGGAGCTCGAGTCCTTCACCTATTCAGTCTCACACGACCTCAAGGCCCCTCTACGGGCAATAGATGGATTCTCGGCGGTACTGAAGGAAGATCACGGCAAACGCCTCGACGCCGAAGGACTGCGTGTTTTGGATATCATTCGGAACAACACTCGGCAGATGGGGCAGCTCATCGACGACCTGCTCACGTTGTGTCGAGTCGGCCGGCGCGATATGCAGTTCGGCGAGATTGACATGGCGGAACTCGCTACAGCCGTGTTCGATGAGTTGCGAGCGGAAGTACCCGAACGATCCATCCGGCTGGAGCTGGGACAACTGCCATCGATTCAGGCCGACTCCACGATGATACGGCAGGTGTTTTCCAACTTGATCGACAATGCGATCAAGTTCACGGGAGCCAGGGGGCAGGCTGTTGTCGAGATCGGCTGCAAGACTGAGAAAGGTGAACACATCTTCCATGTGAGGGACAATGGCGTGGGATTCGACATGCAGTACGTCGACAAGCTGTTCGGCGTGTTTCAACGCCTGCACTATGCCGACGAGTTCCCGGGCAGCGGTGTTGGTTTGGCGATAGTGCAGCGAATGATCGGCCGGCATGGGGGGCGGGTGTGGGCCGAAGGGAAGTTGGACGAGGGGGCGACGGTGTTTTTTGCGCTACCAACCGGCAAGGAGACAGCCAATGGAGCCGCAGGCGGTGGAGATACTCCTGGTGGAGGACGATCCTAACGACGTGGAACTTACCCTCCGAGCAATGGCTAAGCACAATCTTGCAAACAAGGTTCAGGTGGTTCGGGATGGAACGGAGGCCCTAGAGTTTATATTTCGCACCGACCGACACGCCGACCGAGCAGCCGACGACGGGCTGAGACTGATCCTGCTCGACCTCAAGCTACCCAAGGTGAGCGGCCTCGAGGTTCTGGGCCGGGTGAAGGAAAATACCCGCACGCGGAACATTCCGGTCGTTGTGCTGTCGTCATCACGCGACCAACGAGATATCGTTGACAGCTACAAGCTCGGGGTCAACAGCTATGTCGTTAAGCCCATCGAATTCGACAAGTTCGTGGAGTCTGTGTCGGAGGTTGGGCTCTACTGGCTGCTGATCAACGAACGGCCTCCCGAGGCCAACGGCCACAATCAATGACGTCACCAGCCGGCCATGCGCGCATCCTTCTGGTCGACGATGACGTGACTGAACTCGATCGTTGTGAGGCTTCGTTACGCGGACTCACAGGTATAGAGATCGTGAGCGAGAAGAAAAGCAGAGATGCGGTCATGTTGCTGGCCGCAGAAAGCTTCGATCTCCTCATAACCGATCTACGCATGCCGGCTGTCGATGGCATCGACCTGTTACGCACCGCTCACTCTCACAACCCCGAGCTACCGGTTCTCATTCTCACGGGGTACCCGTCGGTTGATACTGCGGTGGAGACGCTCAAACTCGGCGCTGCAGACTACCTCACCAAGCCGGTGAACACAGAGGAATTGGTGACAGTTGTACGGCGGCTGTTGGATGCCCAACGGTTGCGCGGCGAGCACCGATTGCTCGAACGTCATATGGACCGCGGTTACGCGTTCGATGAAATCGTCGGCACCAGCCCACCGATGCAGCAGGTTTTTCACACCATCAGAAAACTATCTGAATCCGACGTAGACGTCCTCGTAGTCGGCGAGACCGGCACCGGCAAGGAGCTGGTCGCCCGCAGCATCCATCGCAACAGCAGCGGTCGCAAGGGCCGGTTCGTACCGGTCGATTGCGCGGCCATCCCAGAGCACTTGGTGGAGAGTGAACTCTTCGGGCACGAGCGAGGGGCCTTTAGCGGGGCCCACGCCAGAAGCATCGGACTCATGGAATTCGCCGACGGCGGCACGCTCTTCCTTGACGAAGTCCATGCACTATCCCCAGCGCTGCAGGCCAAGTTGCTGCGGACCTTGCAGGAGCGTGCGTTCCGGCGCGTAGGAAGCACACGGGAGATTGCGGTGGACATCAGGGTTATTGCAGCCGCGAACTGTGACCCAGCCACACTTCTCTCCTCCGGTCGGCTGCGAGAGGATCTGTACTACAGGGTGAATGTCGGTCGGGTGGAGCTGCCGCCGTTGCGCGAGCGTGGCGGGGACGTCACGCTCCTCACCAGCTACTTCGTGGAGCACTTGGGGCGACAAACGGGAAGACCCGCTCCCGACATCTCCGCCGATGCGCTGGAAGTCTTAGCGGCCTACCAGTGGCCTGGGAACGTTCGCGAACTTCAGAACACCATCAAGCGAACGCTTGCCATGATGCAAGGGGACATCCTCACGGCCGATGAGCTACCGGAGGAGATTGTTGCGGCGGCCGGCGAGGATCGGGGAGGAGGCAGAGCATTCTTCGAACTCCGGTCGCAGCACATGGCCGCTTTCGAACGGGAGTATCTGGAAGGCCTCTTGCGCGAGCATCGGGGTGACGTGGCCGAAGCAGCGGTCCAGGCACAACTACCTCGGGGCACCCTCTATCGACTCATCAAGAAGCATCACCTTTCGCCCAGCGAGTTTCGTACTGGCCACTAGGCGCATCTGGGCTCGAGTGAGTGGTCTAGTGATGGCCTCGCATGCCGGCAGTGTCCATCGGCGCTCTTCAGTTCGCCCACGCAGACCGGACATCCGTGTGGGTCCAACCTCTACCAATCCGTCACGACATTGTGAATAACCCCCGCGGACCGGTCACGTTCTTGTGACTGTCCTAAGGTACCAATAGAAAAGGACTTATTCCCCCCCACCGTCGCCGTTGGATGGTGGGGGCCATGCCGGTTTCACAGCCGTGTGACAACGCAGCGTTTCATCCCGGTTCTCGTTCCCTGCCTGCGGCAACCCAACTCATTGTTAGCATATCAGTTACGTGCAAGCACCCGCGCCCGCGGGGAACCCGATTACCGCGGCATACGCTCTGCTTTATCTGGACCACAACGCCGCATCTCATGGTGGAACATTGTGAATGCGGGGAAGATATGGAGAAGACAAATTGATATACGGTGGGCTAGAAGTTCTGTTGGTAGAGGACATTGCAACGGATGCGGAACTGGCGTGCCGAGCGGTGAGCCGCTGCGGGGCGGAAGTATTCGTCGCCAAAGATGGGGCTATGGCATTGGACTACTTGCATGGGGTGGGAGCCTACTCCGAGCAGAAGAGGAAGCCGCGCCCGGCCATGATCCTGCTGGACCTGTCACTCCCAAAGGTGTCCGGGCTAGAGGTGCTACGACAAATCAAAAAGGATGAACAAACCAAGCACATCCCCGTCGTGGTGCAGTCGTCACTCAGGGAAGAGGCATACGTTGCGGAGAGTTACCGGTTGGGCGCAAACAGCTTCATCCTCAAGCCTTCGAACAGTGACGAGTTCGTCACGGTCTTCGAGCAGGTTGCGCGCTATTGGCTTTCACTCAACCAGCCCCCGGTATGAGAGGCGGACGGATGAGCAAGGCTGTACCATACAAGCGCGTGGCAGTGGGAAACGCCTCGCAAGTCGAGTTTGACCGCCGGCGCGCCGGCGAGTCGCCACGACCAAGCATATTGGTTGTAGACGACGACGATAGCGTCCGCTCGGCCGTCGCCAACATCCTACATGGCGCGGGATACGATGTGGTGACAGAGACCGATGGCAACAGCGCGCT
>JBHHZE010000055.1:0-19605 GCA_046757925.1 Gemmatimonadales bacterium | reverse complement strand
GTTCATCCGCGATCGACGCATTGCATCGATCCACAGCCAAGAAACGACGCTGGAATCGGTCTTCATTCAGGTCACCGGAACATCACTCGCATGAATCAGCTGCTGAGCACGATGCGGGTGGACGTGATCTTGCAGGCGCGGAGCCGGCTGTATCATATCGGGATCGGTGTCGCCCTCATGATGGGTGTGGCCGTGCGGCTGCCCCATGGCAGTACCTCTTCGGTGTGTACCCGCCCTATTGGGTGTTCCGGGCCTATTGGGAAGCGTCGTCGGTTGGTATGGCCTGGTGGCTCTACCTCGGTGCGGCGGTCATCACGCACGCGTTGGCGATCGTAGCGCTCCATCGCAGGCTGCTCACCGTGATGTATCGCTAGGCGCATGCGTATCGAGCTGCGAGTTTAGACACGGATTCTCATTACTCTTGACGCTGTCTTGACGAACCCGGAATAACCTCCCTGGAGTCTTTCTCCTCGGAGGCAACATGCAGTGGTACACCTACTCCTCGCTCACGGCGTGGGTCATGCGACGGTTCCTCACGACAGTTCTAGCATGCACTTCGGTTACAGCTTGTGGAGATGGGGATCCCTTCTCACCAGCGAGTGTAGATGATCCGGTCTCTCCAGAGAGTGTAGCGGGCTTCTACGATCTCCAAAGTCTCGACGGTGGTCCGCTACCGTTCGAAACGGTAGCAGAAGACGGGATGATCATAACGACTACCGCCAGCTCGATTAGTCTTGAAGAGGGGTGCGACTTCATTTGGATCTGGTCCTTCGATCCGGTTGGGTCAGGATGCCATATCAGTTATGACGTAGTCGAGCGGAGCATTTGAATACTTCTCGATCCTTGTCCAACACTTCACGCACTCGACCGAGAAGTTCGGCAACCGTCCACGGCTTGTGAAGAAACGGCATGTCGGGTTCTAGCACGGCGCTCTCCTGCAAGTCGGGCCAAGAATAGCCGCTAGTGAACAGCACGCTCAACTTTCTGTGTTCCTGCTTCATGGCCTCGTACAGCTGGCGACCGCCGAGCCTCGGCATTACGAGATCAGATATCACGAGATCGACCTCCCGTTCCGACGTCCGCAACAGCTCTAGCGCCTCTTCACCATCGGCCGCCAACAGTACGGTATACCCACCGCTCTCCAGCACACGCCGTGTGGCACGCCGTATTGCCGGCTCATCTTCCACCACCAGGATCGTCTCGACACCACCTCGGACTTCGTTCGGCGTCTGTGTCGGCGCGTACGGCTCGTCCCCTGCGCCCGCGATCGGAAAGTGGATCTTTACTCTCGTGCCATGACCCGGCTCGCTATACACGTGTACAAAGCCGCGGTGTTGCTTGGCTAGGCCGTAGATCATGGCCATGCCAAGACCGGTGCCATGCCCCGGCCGCTTCGTTGTAAAAAACGGCTCGAAGATCCGCTCCTTCGTCGCCTCATCCATTCCCACACCGGTGTCGCTCACTGCAACCGTGACGTACTCGCCCGGATCGACCCAAGGATGAGTGGCGTGATAGCCGCTATCGAGCCACGTCCGGCCGCACTCGAGCCTGAGGATTCCGCCGTCAGGCATCGAATCCCGCGCATTGGTGACCAGGTTCAGAAGCATCTGTTCGACAGCACCCGGGTCCGCCAGCACCATCCCTACCGACTGGTCGGATTGGAGTTGGATTTCGATATCTTCTGGCACTATGTGGCGCACCATGCCGGACAGATCGGCCACCAGGCCCACGAGGTCCAGGGGCTTCATTGCCAGACTGTCACGGCGACTGAAGCTCAGGAGCTTCTTGACGAGCGCTGCCCCGCGTCGTGCGGTGGCCTGCACCTGCTCAAGGTCCGTGCGGAGGTCCGCCTGGCTCGGTAGCAGCGAGTTGGCGACGAAGTCGACTTCGGCCAGAATGACTGTCAAGATGTTGTTGAAGTCGTGTGCGATCCCGCCCGTCAATTGACCGACCGCTTCCATCTTCTGCGCCTGGCGGAGTTGGGCTTCCAGCCGGCGGTGCTCGGTCACGTCTTCGACGATCATCTCGAGACACCGAAGCTCTCCGTTGGAATCGAGCACGGGCCGCCCGCTCAGGCGTACCGTTATGCGGCTTCCGTCCTTGCGCAGCCAATCCACCTCGAGTCCTTGGATCCGCTCGGTAGTGCGGACCTGCTCGATCAACCTGGCTCGCTCAGTGGGATCGACGTAGATGTTACGAGCCAGGTCGACGGCCAGCAGTTCGTCGGCAGATTCGTAGCCGAGCAACTGCACTAACGCGGGATTCACGACCAGGAACTTGCCGTCCACGCTGGACCGGAAGATCCCGTGCAACGCCCCCTGGATCAGAGAGCGATAGCTTGCCTCCGCCCGCTCCAACGCCCGATCGCCGGGCTCTCTGTCCCACCGAGCCCGCGCGGTTCGGAGTGGGTTGTCGGATACGGGAAGTGCGGTTGCCGTCACCTCGTGCCGCCTTTCGGAGAGATCGTTGGCATCTAGATGTGCAACAACCGGGCCCCCGGCGCGTCTGTTATAACTCGTTTACAGCCAAATACTTAGGCAACTTCTGTTGCGACATGATTGTGGAGCGATTGAGCCTGCCTGGTTCAAAGTGACTCAGGTGGGGCCTGGCGGGTGTCGGCAACGTCCAATGGACCACGTCGGGCTTTCGCGCGAGTCAGGACCCTAGAAAAACCAGCGGGCCGACAACAACGCGAGCGCCACCAGGCCGAGTGTCGAGGCTACGATCCTGAGCGGACCGGGCCGATCGAGCCGACCAGACGTAACGAGAGCGAAAAAGCCCGCCAGTGCCAGCAGCCCTCCGCCACTGTGATGATGGGCCGTCATCAGGTCGAACGTTGCGGCGAGTGCGAGGAGGGCGGTCCCCGCCCAGAGATAGTTTCGGTACGTTGTCGGTGATTCGGTCATAGGTCCACCTGAGTAATGGGAGTATCGTTATCGAATAGGCAGGAAGAAAGCATTGTTGTCTGTGACCAACGGTCCAGAACCCACGTACACGCCTAAGCCTTTTTCATACATGGCCAGGTACTTCGAGATGGCAACCGGCCCTCCCAGGTCCTTCACCACGATCGAATCGTTCGCGGCAGGCGCCAACATCGTTTTGAGCCCCTCCTCCGTCAATGTCCGCGGCGTCGCTACCAAGAAACTGTGGATCCCACCGGTAAACCACAACGTCGTATGCGGAAACACATGGCGAAACGTCCGCATGATACTCTGATAGTCCGCGTCGGATAAACTGTGGATGGGAAGCCATTGCATGAATACGCCGTCGGTCGAGAGGCGCTGTTGCACCAATTCGTAGAACTCTTCGGTAAACAGAATCCAACTGTTGGCGTTGGATGGATGGGTAGCATCGGTTGTGATGATGTCGTACCGATCGTCGGTCTGCATCAAGAAGTTGCGGGCATCTTCTACATGCAGGCGCAACCGGTCACTGTGCAACACATCGTAGTTCTCCTCCCGATAGATTTTGGCGGCTTCGATCATCTCGCGAGACAGATCGACCGCGTCTATCGTGGGAATGTCGTGGGTGTTCAATGTGCCGGTGGCGATACCGTTGCCGAAGCTCAACATGAGAGCGTTACGCGCATGAGGCCGGAGCAGGGGGGGTAAGTGCCCCAACAATCGAAAGGCAATCATGCTAACGTCGTCGGTGGGGACCTCATCGCGTCCATTGACGAAGGAGACCTTGAAGCTGCGGACGGGGCGGTCTCGCTCGGCGCCATCCGTTGGGCGCTCGACAGGACTCTTGGAAAGCAACTCTTGGATTCTATCTTCCGGCACGTCAAAAACAGCTACAGTGGTTTCGACTCCCTCCTTGTAGAACACCAAGTACGGCGATGGCCCCTCCCGAAAACCGAGATAGAGACCTGGCGGCATGACGAATGTAGCGAGTACCGCCAAGCCCAGTATCGGCAAGGGAGCCCAGCGTAGCCGTGGACGGTCGCGGGTGAACAGCCACAGGGCACCGGTCCCCAGCGCCAAGTACCCGGCCGACAACAACAGACATGTGTTGCGCAGACCCAAGTGCGGGATCAAAACGAACCCCGCGCCGAGTGAACCCGCGATCGCTCCCACGGTATTCAGTGCGGTGACGGTCCCGATGCGCAGTCCCACGTCTGCCGTTCGCTCGCGAGTGTACAAACTACTGACGATCGGAAAGAGTGCACCTATGAGGAGAGTAGCGGGAAACAGGGTGATGAATGCCAACAGCAGCTCGTATAGAATCTCGCGAGTGATGCTGTATCCGCCGAACACGTCTTCTATGTGGATAGCGGGAAGACGAGCAAAGACGAACAAGGCCAGTACGGACAGCAGGCCGATACCCAACATCAAGATTCCGAACTGCGTCAGTGTGCCCCGGCGGTGGCGCAGCCACCATGTCCCTAACGCGCTCCCAACCGCCAGGCCCGTAAGGAATACGGTGAGCATCAATGAAAAGGAGTATGCCGCGTGTAGCGTGTGGATGGATAGGATGCGGGCCCACACCACCTCATATCCCAGTGCAATGAACCCGGAAATAGCGTAGCCGACGGCTACGTAACGTAGCGCCCCCGGTGGGATTTCCAAGGGTGCTTGCGGTGCTCGATATGGATGTGCAGGCCGGGCGGGCTCGGTCGACAGCTCACCGGGTTCCGGCGAGGCGGACGCCTGCTCTCGGATTTGTCGTCCGGCAGATAACCGAGCTAACGACAGCGCACCCGCCGCCACCAACAGGTTCAGTGTTGCACCCAGAAAAACGGTCTCTCTCAAACCGATTAGCCGAATCAGAAAAATTCCCGTGAGTAAACAGCCCAGAACCGCTCCGGCGGTATTGACCAGATAGAGCCGTCCCACGTCGCTGCCCACCTGCCCCACATGCGTGGCGTAGATTCGGCTCATGATAGGCAGCGTGGCACCAATCAAGATCGTGGCCGGTGTGAGCACCACGATCGACAGCACGAGCCGCAGCAGCGTGAGTTGTGCCAAGCCGGGGTTCAGGGCGTGGCTTACGGCTGCATAAAACCCGTTCAGGGAGGTGAGGACGAAGGGAGAGAGTGTCGCTACAACCGCGATGCCTATTTCCAACAATGCATACGTGCGCAACGGCCGTTTACTCTCGTCTGCCCGCTTTCCCATGAGATAGCTGCCCAGGGCCAAACCGATCATATAGGCGGCCAACACCGCACTATAGGCGTAGACACTGACCCCAAAAGTAAGCGACGCCTGGCGAACCCATGCGATTTCGTAAATCAGGCCGCTAATACCTGATAAGAAGAAAAAGACAAGCAGGTAGACTCGTCGCATGTAATCTTTCCCACGCTATCGCGGATACCTAGAGGCCGCTCTTTGACGCGCGTTCCAGCGCATCCGGGCTGGCGCCGCCAGGTTGGTTGTGGTGCCGGATTGGCCTACGGAACAGATCGATATAGTCGAATACATCTGCTTTCGCCAGTCTGCACGTACTGTAGGGTGCTTTACAGTCGCCACCACGACCGGTGTTTGGTGGTCTCACAGAGTGCCGGTTCCCTTGCGCTGCCAGCTCCGCGTGCAGACTATTATTTATTGCGCGTATTTATTGCGCGATATGCCGGCCAGTCCGACAAGGATCTGTCGTATGAAACCTATCGGTTTGATAGCGGTAGTCACAGTTGTTCTGTTCATAGCCGGATTCGCTTGTTCCGGCGGTGGTTCGGGGCCGACCGACTCCGGGAATAATGGCGACGGCAACAGGCCTGCCTTCGTGACGTTCTCCGGTTCGGTCCAGCCCATCTTCACGGCGCGCTGTGCGCTCTCGGAGTGCCATGCGGGTTCGGCCCCGGTCCAGGATATGAGCCTCGAGCCGGGCAAAGCGTTTGCTGACATCGTGAACGTCGAGAGCAACGTGGCCACGCTCAAGCGAATCCGTCCGTTTCTCCCGGACTCCAGCTACCTGGTGCACAAGATCCAGGGCACGCAGACGACAGTGGGAGGCTCCGGTGCGCGAATGCCTCTCAGAAACTGCTGTCTGTCGCAGGATGAGATCGACGTCATTCGGACCTGGGTAAAGGCTGGAGCGCCCAACAACTGAGCGGGTCCGTCAGCAGTCGCGTTGCTTGACGATGCCTTGACGGATCCGCTATATGCCGGAGCCGTCCTGTGACCAGGAGACCGTCATGCGTTCCCCGACTATCCAGTGCGCCATCATCGGTGCGGCCATAAGGACAGATCGCTGGGAGGAGGCCCCGCTCGGCCGTGTAAGCCTGCGCCTGGCACCGCGACGGCATAGTGGGTTTGCGGCACGAGTCTCAGTAGCGTTCTGAATCCAACCGCACAATCCTGCTACAAGATGCATACTTTCGGTACTCGGCCTGCCGAGCTTATGTTGTATGGTGTCGGCGGACATTGACAGGAGATCCGCCGATGCCGGTAACGGCTAAACTTTCCAAGAAATTCTACGACACGTTGGGCGAAGACGTAACCAACGAACTGATCAATTGGTTTAACCAGGTGGATACCACGTACCGCACTGATCTAAGAGAGTTCAACGAACTCAACTTTCAGCGCTTCGATGCCAAATTGGAGCAGCGGCTGGCAGAGATGGACGTCAATTGGGTACGACGGTTAGCCGAGATGGATGCCAAATGGACGCGGCGGCTTGCCGAAATGGACGCCAAGTGGGAGCGGAAGTTCGCCCAATTGGCGGTAAAGATCGCGGGCACCAAGTCCGAACTGACCAAGACCATGTTCGTGTTTTGGGCCGGAACGGTGATTCCACTGGGCGGGCTAATCATTGCCCTGTCTGCCTAGACCGTCCTGGTTCATCCTAGACGGTCTCACACCGTCTTTGATAGGAGACCCCACAATGAGAACCGCATTGTCTAGCCTCGCGGCACTAGTATTGGCTACCACCATCGCGACCAACGCCGCGGCACAACAGGAACGGCGTAACCTGAGCCCGGAAGAGCGCGCCCGGCGGCAAGCTGAGCGGGAACGTCTGCTCCAGGAGGACATGCGCACTCCGCGCCCGATCGAAGCGCTCAACTCCGTGTGGATCGAAGAACTCACCTGGATGGAGGTCCGCGACGCGATCGCGGCTGGCAAGACCACGGCGATCATCCCCACCGGCGGCATCGAGCAGAACGGGCCCTATGTAGCGACTGGAAAGCACGATTACATCTTACGAACGTCGTGCGAGTGGATCGCCCGGAGTTTGGGAAACACACTCTGCGCTCCGATCATCGGTCTCGTACCCGAGGGCGACATCGAGAAACCGACCGGTCACATGCGCTATCCGGGGACCATTAGTCTGCGAGAGGAGACTTTTGAGGCGGTGCTGACCGACGTGGGCGAGAGTCTCGAAGCCCACGGCTTCAGGCACATCGTTTACATCGGCGACAGCGGTGGGAATCAGCGAGGAATGAAGACCGTCGCCGCTGTGCTCAACACCAAATGGCGTGACGCAACTGCGCTTTACATCCCCGAGTACTACGACAACGACGGTGTGGTCGCCTACATGAATGACGAACTGGGGATCGTGGAGCCCACCAACGACGGCCTCCACGACTTCTATTGGATCACGGCGATGCAGATGGTGACCGACCCTGTCACGGTTCGCTACGACCAGCGAGTCGCGGCAGGCAAGGCCACGATCAACGGCCTCAGTATCGCGCCAAAGGAAAAGACGATCGAGGTCGGCAAGAAACTCCTGCAGTTTCGCGTCGAGCAGACAGTCCGGGCCATACGAGCAGCGATAGCAAACAAATAAGAGACGCCCTAGGATGGGCTAAGACGGTCTAGGTGACGGTTTGCCGAGCTGCCACGCGTCTACCGCTCAGGGCTTTCATTACCAAGCCGGTTCCCACCAGCCCAAACGAGGCCAACCATAGAAAGTAGCCGATCCTCAAATTCGCGATCGTCTCTACCTCGTACAGCCACCAGCCATTCAGTAACGCGGCAACGATGGTAGCGGCAGCGAACGGGCGGACGTTGCGGGCTCTTGCCGATAGAGACCACGCGGTTAGAACCATCACGAAGTTTGTGCCGGCGCTTAGAACTCCTATGACCCCAGCCTCACCGGAGAGGGCTGCGAGGAAGGCCTGAACGCCGGGTACTACGCCATCACCAATGTTGTTATGCCAGAGCGTAATTCCCCAGGTATGGACCGGCAGGAAGAACGAGATTGCAAAGAGAGACCAGCCGGCAATGATGAGACGTCGCCATCCTCTGCCCTCGACCTTCTTGAACTCGGGGCTCAATTCACTTGGCTGGCCGAGGCGCTCGCGAGAGAGTGCGAATGCTTCCTCGCTGGATAATCCTGTAGCCATGTGGGCCTCGTAGTCGGAGCGAAGGTGGTCTTCCAGCTCATCCAGCGCTTTGTCGGTCAGGGCCTGCTGCTGCCGAAACTCCCGTCTCCACGTGCGAATTGCGGATTCTAGCTCAAACATTGCCGGCCTCCCATGCAGAACTGAGCGCTCCGTACACCTCCAACCAACTCCTACGATCGCTCTCCAGCTGGCGTTTCCCCTTGTTGCTCAAACAGTAGTACTTGCGCCGTCGTCCCGAGTCGGCAGTCCGCCAGCTTGCCGTAACGAGGCCGTCCTTTTCGAGCCGGTGCAGTACTGGATACAGCATGCCATCAGACCATTCGAGCTGTCCGTGGGAGAGTAGCTTCACGCGCTGGAGAATCTCGTACCCGTAGCTCTCGCCCCCCGCCAGAATCGACAATACCATGGGACGGGACGAAGCCGCCACGAGTTCCTTGGATATCATGTATACCCTGTACCTCTATGTATCTTGAGGTGTAAGGTATAGGAAACTGGTGGCGTGTCAAGGGCGACACTTTATGGTCCCCCACCGTCTTTGTTGGTTCTAGCTAATACCCCGCTTCTTCCAGTTGACAATGATCTTGGGCGCGTCTTCGAGCATCCGGTTGAGATCGGTAATGACCCCGTCCACTATGGCCGACAGCTCGCCGGCACGCTGTGCCGCTGCCTTCTCAACCTCGTTCAGGACCTCGATCTGCCCCTCGGTGGGACGGGCCTGGGGCCCCTGCAGCCCCCGCGCAACGAAGCGGAGCTGCTCGATCAGACGCGGCCAAGCGCGGTAGTTCATGCTCCCTGGGGGGCGCCTGAGTTCTGCTGCCAGAGTGGTCAACTTCTCGTCGGCGTCGCGCGCCGTTTTCCGCACCTCGGCCTCGTTCGAGAGTTCCTTGCCCTTGATCGATTCGAGCAGCCCGTCGAGCTGCTTGTCGAGATCGTTGATCGTGCCGACCATCTGGTTCAACTCGTTCTGGAGATCGCGCGCCCGCGTCGCGGCAGTGAAGCGTGCCTCGTAGTCCGCCTGTGAAGCGTCAACGGTCGGGTCGCCACGCAGTTTGAACTCGGTCGATAGTTCCTGTCCGCCGACGATAATGGTCGCGGTGTAAGTACCGGGCACGGCCGGCGGTCCCTGCGGCCCAAAGTTGAAGAACCCGCCGCCGCCCCTCCGCTGCCCGGGAACGGGGTCCGCACCCTTCCAGGTGAGATCCCAAATCGCGCGGTTGAGCCCAGGGCCTACATCGCGATCCTCGAACTCCCTGACCAGCGTTCCGCTGGCGTCGGTTATGCGGACGGTCACCCCCTTGCCGTCGGTCGCCGCTGTTGCACCGTTGGTTCCCGCTCCATCGTCAGCAACGCCGGGACCCTGCAGCTTGGCCGCTGCGGCTTCCGACAGATAGTAGTTGATCCAAGCCCCGGGTCGCGGATTGGTACCCGTGAAGACGCTCTGTCCCAAGCTGCTGCCCCTGCTCCAACGTTCCCACGCCGTTGCCGTCCGCATCGTGAAGAGATGCACCTGTTCCTTGAGGGCATCGGCCAGTTCTACCAACGGTTGGATATCGTCCAGGATCCAGGCGCCGCGCCCGTGCGTTCCGATCACCAGATCGTTGTACTGCGGCTGAATCTTGATGCCGCGCACGGAAACACGTGGGAGATTCCCTCGAATGCTCACCCACGTCTTGCCCCGATCCCACGAAGCGTAGATCCCGCGCTCCATGCCTACGAACAAGAGATCGGGATTCTTGGGATGCTGGCGGACGACCTTGACATAGTCGTCCTGGGGGAGTCCGGCCGAGAGTTCGCGCCACGACTTCCCGTAGTCGCGCGTCTCGTAGAGATGCGGCGTGAAATCGTCCAGCCTGTGGTTGTCGACCGCCATGAACGCCGTGCCAGCCTCGGTGGGCGATGCCTCGATGTTCCCAACCCACGTCTCGGCAGGCAATCCCTTTACACGATCTCGTACGTTGGTCCACGTAGCGCCATCGTCGCGGCTCACTTGCACGTTCCCATCGTCGGTTCCCACCCACAGCACGCCCTTCTCGACGGGCGACTCGGCGATGGTCAGAATCGTAGTATGGAACTCGGCCGCCGTGTTGTCGTTGTAGATCTCACCACCCGAATCGCGCTGCTTCTCGGGATCGTTCGTCGTCAGGTCGGGACTGATTACCTCCCAACTGTATCCGTAGTCGTGGCTTCTAAACAACACGTTGCCGCCCCAATACACGGTGCCGGGATTGTGCGGTGAGATGTAGATCGGCGCGTCCCAATTGAAGCGGTACTTGGCCTGTGCCATCGACTGGCCCTGCGACCCGACCATCCAGGGATATGGTTCTATGGAGCGCGTCTGGCCCGACTTGGTGTCGGTGATCCGGAAATAGCCGCCCTGCGCATCCGAGTATATCAGGTTGGGCTGACCGGGAACGGGGACGGTATAGAACCCGTCGCCCCCGCTCACGGTGTACCACTCTCCGGTCATGATCCCGCGGTCCTTAGAGCGTGAGGGGCCACACCAGTTGCCGTTGTCCTGCAAGCCGCCGCACACGTAGTACGGGTCGCGGTCGTCCACGAAGATGTGGTAGAACTGGGCGAGGCTCACGTTGCGCATGACGTGGAACGTTGCACCGCCGTCGTAGCTCAGTTGGAACCCACCGTCGCTACCGGAAAGGAGGTGATCGCCGTCGGCGGGATCGATCCAGAACGACTGGTGGTCGCCGTGCACTCCACGCGCGATGCGTTGGAACGTGCGGCCGCCGTCGGTGGACTTGGAGAGGCCGCCTGACAGCGTAAACAATACGTTGGCGTCACTGGGATCGACGAACACGTCGGAATAGTAGAACGGCCGGAAGTTCAGGTTGCGGTCGTCGTTTATCATCTTCCAGTGTTCGCCGTAGTCCTCCGAGCGGAACAGCGTGCCGGCGGTCTTGTACTCGGTAACCATGTAGACGATGTTGGGGTGTGACTGCGCTACGCTCAACCCGATCCGCGCCATCGGCTCTTTGGGGGTCGTGGTGATTTTCTTCCAGGTATCTCCGCCGTCGCGCGATACGTATAGCGCGGTCTCCTTGCCGCCGTCGTCGAACCGCCACGGCTTCCGCCTAAAGGTCCACATCCCCGCGTACACGTTGCGTGGGTTCGAGAGATCGATGTCCATGTCCGAACAGCCGGTATCTTGATCGATGTACAGAACCTTCTTCCAGGTGGTTCCGCCGTCCGTAGTCTTGAAGACCCCGCGTTCCTCGTTTGCGCCCCATTGGTGTCCCAGGGCGCAGACCAGCGCTACATTGGGATCGCGCGGGTCCACTACGATGCGTTTGATACGCTCGGTACGCGCGAGTCCCAGGTGCTTCCACGTGGTCCCCCCATCGGTCGAGCGCCACACTCCCAAGCCGTACGAAACGGAGTTGCGGGGGTCGCCTTCGCCCGATCCCAGCCAGATCACGTTGTAATCGGACGGTGCGAGTGCCAGCGCTCCCACCGAATAGGACTCTTCGTCCTGCCACTGTCCTTCGAAGGTCGTCCCGCCGTTCGTAGTCTTCCACACCCCCCCGTCCGCCCCGCCGACCCAAAACGTTTTAGGGTTACCCGGCATCCCGACTATGGCCGACGTCCGACCGCCCATGTTGACCGGGCCGATGCCACGCCATTTGATCGTGCCGAGTGCTTTGGATATCGTTTCCGGGTTTTGCGCGGCGACCGTCTGAGTTGACATGGTGGCGATCGCGACACCGACGATGAATGAACGAATCCAGTTGCGGAACATCTCTCCCCCTTTGGAGCATTGCTTTGCCTGTGACGTACCGATGACTATATAAGAACGCGGTGCCGTGGCGAGGTCAAGGATGGTCCTGTACGGTTGTCATCTCCGAGCCCGGTGTTTCTCAGCAGTCCACCGACTCGACGGAACTCGTCCGGCTGGGGCACGTGTGGAACGAGGTGCACATGCGGGGCAACGCAGCTGTGCTGGACAGCCTTTGGGCCGGCGAACTGGCTGTGACCGTGCCTGGCATGCCGCGGATGGCTAGGGCGGAGGTGATCGGGTTTGTGCGTTCAGGACGAATGCGATTCCAGCGATACGAAACGTCGGACTTGCGGGTTCGTGTATGCGGTGACGCGGCAGTCGTGACGGGCCGGCTCGAGCGAACCCGCAGGCTCGAGGGTGAAGTGGTCGTTGACGACTGGCAGTTTACAAAAAAAATGTATGTTCGTAGAGCCGGTAGGTGGCGAGTCGTCGCGTGTCACGCGTCGGCACGCGCTCAGTAACACTAACAACCGTCCTCGACCGTCTTAGACCGTCCTCCACCATCTTCGACCGTCCTCGACTAACACGACAAACAATGATGGTTGTTCTTTGCGCCTAAGCTTTCCAGCAGTTTCATGGTTGCGGGAAACGGCTGCACGCGTTGCTGTGGACCGTTCGCCATGTCGACAGTTGTCTGGCCCTTGCGGCTCACAAAGGTCACGTCGGCACCTTGCTCCACGAGGTACTCGATCAACGCGTTGTCGCCTCGCGCCGCCGCATTGTGAACGGCCGAGTAGCCGTCGTGATCCCTGACGTTCACATCGGCGCCGAGTTCTTCCACCAGGTACTTGACGGCGGGCAACCATCCGTCGGGAACGTGGCGGTGTGAGTTGCCGGCGCGGGCCACACCGTATCCCACGCCCGAGGCGGCGTGAATTGGGTACACTGCGGGACCGCCAATTGGAACCGGTGGCAATCCGGACTTGTCTTCTTCCTTCTTTTTATCATCACCACTGCGCCGCCGTCGTCGTGGCACCGCCTTCGTGGTGGGGATGTTGGGGTCGGCTCCATGGGCGATCAGCAACTTCATGGCCGGAACGTCGAGTGCATATGCTGCCCGCCAGAACGGAGTTGCCCCCTGAAAGTTCACACCCAGCAGGTCGAAGTTGAACGAGGTATACCACAGATGCGTCTCTAGTCTGGTGTTGGGATCGGCACCCGCCTGCAGTAGCGCGGCCATGAGTTCCAAGTAGGTGGTCTTCTGCTGCTTGAAGGCTGTGGGTTGGGGATAGAGTGCTTTAGGGGCCCAGCGGTTGTTGAGCGTGGCGAAGAGGGGTGCGGCACCGTCCTCGCTGACGAGATTCGGGTCGGCGCCACGGTCGAGCAACATCATCGCCAGGTCGTAGTTGCCGTTGATTGCGGCAACCAGTAGCGGACTCGATCGATCGCCTAGCGTCTGCTGGTCGACATCGGCGCCCCCATCGAGCAGTAGCCGGGCGGCTTCGATCTCACCTTCGCGGGCCGCGTAGTGCAGTGCGGTGAAGCCGCCTTGCTTGCCCACGAGGTCCCCGAACGACGGTGGCTTGGGCTCGTCCTTCTTGGTGGCGCCCTCCTCCTTGCTCTGGAGCTGAGCGGCGGAAGCATCGGCCACGCTCTGCCGTGTCGGCTCCTCTTCTTTGGTCTCGCTCTCTTGCTCGTTCGGCTCTACCTCGCTTGTCTCTGCCTCTTTGCTCTGGAGTTGGGCGGCTGACGCGTCGGCCACACTCTGATGCTGCTCCTGTGCCCGCTCCTCGGTAGCCCGGGCTCCCTCTTGTGCCTCGCGCGCCGCCGCCATGAGCTTCGTCCTGCGACGACGCTCCGGGCCGTCCTCCTTTGAGCGGGCGGCGTAGTCCACCACTCTCGTGGCGATCGACACGTCGGCCCCTCGCTGCAACAGCAACTCGATCACGCCGAGTCGATTCGGCGCCGTGGCGAACATCAAGGCCGTTCTACCGGAGGCCGCTTCGATCGCATTCACGTCGGCGCCGTGGTCCAGCAGCGTGGCTACGGCTTCCACACTGCCCGAAGCGGCCGCCAGATGGAGCGGGCGCACACCGGTGGCGGTGGTTGCGTCGACGTCGCTGCCCGCCTCGAGCAGCGCTGCAACTACCGACGCGTGTCCTTCTCTACTGGCGAGGTGCAGCGGCGTGTAGCCGCCCACGCGCGTGGCCGCCTCCAAATTGGCGCCGGCATACATCAAGATCTCGGCCATAGCTTTGTCGTCGTTCATTGCCGCCCAGTGCAGTGCGGTCATTCCGTCACCTTGCGGCGTGTTTACGTCGGCACCCTGCTTGAGAAGGGTCCGCACTCCTGCCAGGTCACGCCGCTGCGCTGCGTCGGCGACCGGTGATTCGGGCGGCAGTGCCCAAACGAGCACCGCCAAGATCGCTGCACCTACCACGTCGATGCGAAGAGTACGCTGCTTCATCATACGGAAAACGCGCCAGTGCTGTCGCCGAACTTCTCGACATCGTCCATGCCGAGTTTGTGCAGCAGACTCAACATGACGTTGGCCATGGGCGTGCCGTCCGGCGCCTTGATGTGAACGCCGCCTCCGAGTTGGCCGTTGGCGCGGCCCGCCAGGAAGAGCGGACACCGCTTGTGATTGTGGAGGTTCGAGTCTCCCATGGGTGACCCGTAGATGATCAGAGTCTTGTCCAGCAGGCTCGCGTCACCTTCCATCGTGTTCTTGAGCTTCTCCAGGAAGTAGGGGACCATGCTGACGTGGTAGCGGTTGATCTTGGAGAAGTCCAGCACCTTCTTTTCGTTGCCGCCGTGGTGCGAAGCGGGGTGGAAGGCCGCATCGACACCGCTTTCGGGGTACACCCGGCCCGAGCCGTCACGGCCCATCTTGAACGAGAACACGCGGGTGATGTCGGACATGAACGCCAACGCCTGCAAGTCGAACATCAGCTTCACGTGCTCCTCGAACGAGTCGGGCACGCCGGCCGGTGCCTGCGGCAGCTCCCTGGGCTCACCGCTCACGTTCTGGGTTTCGATCTTCTGAATGCGCCGCTCGATTTCCCGGATGTCATCGAGATACTGCTCGAGTCTGTGGCGGTCGCTGGGCCCTAGATCCCGCTGCATGCGGGTAACCTCTTGTACGAACCAGTCGAGGATGCTGCGCTCGGTGCGCCGCCGTGCGGCGCGCTGTTCGGGCGTGCCGCCTGCGCCGAACAACTCCTCGAATGCCACGCGGGGATCCCGAATCATGGGCAGCGGTTCGGCTGGGGATGCCCAGCTGATCGTATCCGTATAGACGCACGCATAGCCGTAGGCACAGCCGCCCGCCTGGTCCACGT
Source organism: Gemmatimonadales bacterium (assembly GCA_046757925.1). Classification (GTDB taxonomy): domain Bacteria; phylum Gemmatimonadota; class Gemmatimonadetes; order Gemmatimonadales; family GWC2-71-9; genus JAZDCZ01. Next base: position 4,250 of record JBHHZE010000055.1, on the reverse strand, counting down.
TCTCGATGCAGAGCTGCATCGAGGGGATAGGCGTCTCCTGGCCGAACCGCTGCGCGTAGAGTTGGTCCATAGAGATCCCTACGTGAACGTCCGAACCCTCTGTCTGCTTGGGATGTGCTTGCGTGAGGAATGTCGCACTGGAGCGAAAATGGTCGCCGCCGATCTCCCGCGGTTCGAAAGCCTCGGCCATGCGCACATCGGTGTTGCTGACAATGGTAAGGTGGTCGCGGAACGGCTCCAGCGGGCTCAAGCTGCTGGGTGTGAGATCGAAATCACTACCCGCCGCCTGCGGCGCCCAGAGGAACTTGGAAGCGCCGAGTTCGTTGCTACCGGCGGCACCGTGGACCATCTCGATGGCCACCAGGCGAGTCCGCTCGGTTGGGCCGTGTGATCTTGCACGGGCCAGCATTCGTCCGGCCGGCACCATCGCGTCCAAGAAGGGCAGCGCCATGGTCGCCCCGATACTCTGCAGAACCGTGCGGCGGGATATGTGCTTTCCGGTAATGAATGCCATCCGTATTTCTCCTCCGGTTTGGGCGATGCGTGCATCGCCCCTGCGTTGTTCGTTCCTCGGGCGATGCATGCATCGCCCCTGCGTTTACCGTCCCTCGCCGCCGCTCGCAGCCACGGCGGCTTCTACCTTGCTCATCTGGAACGCCGCGGTGTTGACGACCCCCAGGATATATGACGATACACGGTTGTCGTTGGCACGGGCCTCACTGACTATCCTCCGCACCGCAGGCATGTCGTAATACTCCACCCTCCGGCCCAGGGCGTAGGCCATCAGGTTTGCGGTGAAGTTCCGCAGGACCGCGTCGGGACGCGCCAGCAGCGCCTCTCGTAAATCGCCAGGGCTGGTGAGCGGCGTGCCGTCGTAAAGCTGGCCCCGCGTGTCGAGCGGCATACTGTTTTCCTTGATACGCCACTTACCGGTGACATCGAAATTGTCGAGTGCCAACCCGATGGGATCCATGAAGCGGTGGCAGGATTGACAAACCGGGTTAGAACGATGCTGTTCCATGCGTTCGCGTGTGGTGAGCAATCTTCCCGCCTTGGTACCCTTGGTCGCCTCCAATGTGGGCACGCCCGGCGGCGGCGGCGGAGGCGGCGTCCCCAGCAGCACCTCCATTACCCATTTGCCCCTTAGTACAGGGGACGTCCGGTTGGCGTGCGATGTCAAGGCAAGAACGCTTCCATGGCCCAGTAGGCCGCGGCGCGTGTCGTCGGGGTAGTTGACCCGCCGGAAATGCGCCCCTGTGACACCAGGAATTCCGTAGTGCCTCGCCAGCCGCCCGTTGATGAAGGTGTAGTCTGCGGTCAAGAGTTCGAGGATGCTGCGGTCTTCGCGAACCAAGTACGAAAAGAGTAGTTCCGTTTCACGTCTCATCGCCTCGGCGAGCGTACGGTCGTAGTAGGGATAGAGCTGCGCATCGGGGTGCAGTTTCTCCAGGTCCTGCAGGCGCAGCCACTGGGCAAAGAACCTCGTGGCCAGAGCCTCGGAACGGGGGTCTCTCAGCATTCGCCGCGCCTGGCCGTTCAGCGTCGCCCGATCGGAAAGCTTGCCACGTTTCGCAAGTTCGATGAGTTCGTCGTCGGGCGGAGTGTCCCACAGGAAGAACGACAGCCGCGCCGCCAGATCGTAGTCGCTGATGCGATAGACGTCACCCGGACGGCTGTGGCGTGGTGTTTCTTCGATACGGAACACGAAATGGGGACTCGCCAGAATGGCCTGGAGCGCAGTCCTCACACCGGCCTCGAAGCCACCGTCTCGAGCGCCATGTTCGTAAAAGGACATCAGGCCCTTCAGATCCTCGCCGTTTAGAGGACGGCGATACGCGCGAGAAGCCAACCGGGAGACAATCGATTCGGCACATGGCCGTGCCTCGTCCGGAGCGGTCGGACGGCAGGTGAAGATCTTGCGCCGGCTGGGGGTGTCGGAGACTCCGGTGACAGCGAACGGTCCGATGATCGCGAGGTCGCGCAGGTGGGGGAGAGTGGTGACACCGTAGGCGCTACCGATCTGGGTATCGGCCAGCGTGTGGTCGACGGGTTTGATCAAGTCGTCGACCGATCCTTCGAACTTCCGGATGAAAGCGGCGGAGACCCGCTGAGGACCGGCTCGCACCGAAATGGAATCCGTTTCGATTCTCATGCCGCTCGGGTCCGATTCGTCCATCCAACGATCGATGTTCAGTAGGGCCACCCGCTCGCCGTTGATGGAGACCTCGAGCTGCTCGCCCGGGCTGGTCATGCCGTAGAGGAATCCGGTCGGTCCCGGATGGAGTTCGAGCTTGAAGACGTACTGGCCATCCGCTGGAAAATTGTGCACCACCGAAAGTCCGCCACGCGTCCCTATCGGGGCACCCTCTACGTGGTCCAACTGTGACGCGGTCTTGGCTACGCGGTAGGTGGTGGAACTGGGGCTCGCATCGGGATCGCTGATTGCGATGCGGCTGATGTGACTGGCCGCTCGGAGATAGCCCTCCATCTGCGTCGCCGAAGGCATTTGAACGTCCGCGATGTTGTCGAAATTGGCGCTCTTGGTGTCGAGCGGTAGGTAATCGCCGGCGTTCACATCGAGTCCCAGTAGGTCCCGAATCGAACTCTCATACTCGGCTCGGTTGAGGCGCTGGAAGGTACGTCTACCCGGGTTCGGGTGGGCAGCTGCCGCCCGGTCCATCCGCGTTTCCAACGCCACGGCAAAGGCCGTGAGTGTGTCGCCGCCCGGCCGCGGGATCCCAGCTGGAGGCATCATGCCGGCCCTGAGCTTGCGGATCATCTTCTCCGCGATTTCACCGTTTTGGTCGGTCCGTGCCACATCGAATGACGCCAGCGTCATGTTCCCCATGCGCGCCTGATCGTTGTGACACAGCATGCATGTTCCCTTTATGATCGCGTTGGAGGCCTCGACCGAGAGAGCATCAGGCGCATAGCTGCGGGCCATCGCCGGCGCTGCCGCCAGTACCCGCGTAGCACGCCCGGTGCGTGCGGATTGACACGCAACGAAGAGAAGCGCGGCGCTGAGAGTAGCAAACGCAAACTTGTTCATTGTCGCCTCACATCGCGGTCGAGAATGCCTGCGGAACTGCTAGGTGCCTCGTATCAGACTGGAAGGTTCTGATTCCCGCATCTCCAGAGACGTGTAGGCCTCATATATAGAATAGGGCCAATTGCGGCCCTTGGCCAGAGCGCCGCAACGCATGCGGTCGGATACTCGTATAGCCCGCCGACTATCTGGATCGCTGGTTTCGCTTGTAGGCTGTGGTTGGCCCCACAGGTAACCCGGGCCTAGAGTCCAGGTGGGGCGATCTCGATATGCAACAATGGCCCTCGTCCTCGAACCCCGCCATAGTCGTAAGACTCCGCCACTCTGGTCCCCGATCCACTGACAATGAACACCAGCGCGTTTCCTTCCCGCCACTCAGGCCGGTCGATCACTTCCTGGATCAAGCCGGCAAGATCGGGCGTTCGCTGTCTCTCCGCTCTCTCACCGACCACCGTCCAGGGTTTCGGTGACCAGTCGACCGCTGCCGAGGTGAGCCTCCGCGACGAGATGTTGTGCGTGACGTCCGTGAACGTTTCGGCGTTTCCGGCAAGCTGCGCGTGGATGATCAAATCCGTTGGTTCCGCCGTCGCCTCATCTGCCGTGAACTGGAGATATGCCTTTCTGATCTGTGCTCCGCGGGGCACTCGAATGTTGGTAAAGCGCAGTCCCACGAGCTGATCTCCGCCGTCCTCCACGAACTCCAGGTCGGAACTACTCAGATACATCGATCCGTCTTTTCGTTGTTCCGCGTCGTCCTCCGATCGTGCTATAGACCTTTCCAGCGCATGCATACCTACGAAGATACTCCGCGGCGCCGACAGCACGCTGTCGCCCAGGGTGTTGTGCACTCTTGCAGTGGCAACATGCCGTCCTGCTTCGGCTCCGTGCCAGTTGAAGCCATAGGGCGGCTCCGAATCGACTGCGACCAGGCGTGCGTCGATCAGGAACTCCACTCGGACTACTCGGGCGCGCACCGACCCGCCGGCCTCCGCAGTGATGTGTATTGGTTCGCCCGGAACAAAGAGATTGTCTCTCGGGGGGCTGGTGATCTCGACCTGGAGCGGCAGCAGACGGTATACACCGTTCCCCAGCGCAATTACGGCAAAGCCGGCGTCACGTTGCCCTATCCCGCCCCGGAGCCGGTAGGTGGCGACATACATCGGTTCCTCGGCTTGCCGTGTCCTGCGCCTGCCGCGCAGGTACA
>JBHHZE010000054.1:0-19692 GCA_046757925.1 Gemmatimonadales bacterium | reverse complement strand
GGTTCTCTTGACTTGTAGGTATAATTGAAGTTCACGGGACGTAGCGCAGTCCGGTTGGTCAGTCACCGCTCGCCTCTGGCTCGCGCTGCTGACCGTCCCGCGCGTCGCTGACGCTCCGCCGCGTGATGCGCACCTGAATGGGGTTCTCTTGACTTGTAGGTATAATTGAAGTTCACGGGACGTAGCGCAGTCCGGTAGCGCACCTGAATGGGGTTCAGGGGGTCCCGGGTTCAAATCCCGGCGTCCCGACTACGAAGGAGCGGGTTTCACCCGCTCCTTTGGGCGTCAGCCCGACGGCCTTGTGTCGTCGCCTCTCGCCTGACGGCTCGAGGCATTCCGATTAAATCCCGGCGTCCCTGGCCCCCTGAGCTTCGACACTGCATCTTAGCCCCATGACCGAGATCACGTCCCGGCTCTCGACCGACCTCGCGGGTTTCGTCGTGAAGTTCACGCGCCAATGCCACGTGCTAGGTTGAGCCGCGCTGCGATAAGGAGATACACCCGACATCGTGCACAACGGGAGGACTCCATGCGCAACACCGCTTCAGGGGTTCTGAGCGCAGTGGCCGTCGCCGTGCTAGCGCATACGGCCGCTGCTCAAGAGCAAGTCACTCGCTACGTTCGGTACGCGGTCGAAGGCCGGGTGTCGTACGGTATTCTCGAGGGCGAGACGATCGCAGAGTTGCAGGGGGGCCTGTTCGAGTCACCGCGCCGTACCGGCCGCACGGCGCAGCTTTCCGCCGTGCGATTGCTTGCACCCGTCGAGCCGTCGAAAGTGATTGCGGTCGGCCTCAATTACCGCAGCCACCTTGGCAGCAGATCTCCGGCGGAATACCCGGGGCTGTTCGCGAAATACCCAACCTCGATCGTGGGACACGAGGCGCACATCGTGATGCCGTCCGACGCCGAGAACCTCCACTACGAAGGAGAACTCGTCGTGGTAATCGGCAAGGAAGCGAGTAACGTCTCGGCCGCCGACGCGCACGAGTATATCTTCGGGGTCACGGCCGGCAACGACGTGAGCGAGCGCAACTGGCAGCGTGCGGATCTCCAGTGGCTTCGGGCCAAAGCGTCCGACACCTTCGGGCCGCTCGGGCCCACCATAGCCACGGGGTTGGATTACAACAACCTGCTCGTCCAGACCCGACTCAACGGTGAAGTGCGACAATCGGAGCGTAGCTCCGATTTGATTTTCGATGTCGACGAGATCGTGAGCTACGTGAGTCGGTATGTCACGTTGATGCCCGGGGACGTTATCTTCACGGGTACGCCAGGTGCAACGGCAGCCATGAAACCGGGAGACGTGGTGGAAGTCGAGGTAGAGGGTGTAGGGGTCTTACGAAACACAGTCGTTACCGTGGGAGTTCGGCGGCACTAGAGGGGCATCCATTGCAAGTCTCCCGATTGATGGCTGGCCACCTGAGCTTCGGCACTGCATCTTAGGTCCCATGTCCGAGATCACGTCCAAGCTCTCGACCGCCCTCTCCGACCGCTACCGCATCGAACGCCAACTGGGCGAAGGCGGCATGGCGACCGTCTACCTCGCCGAGGACTTGAAGCACAAACGCAAGGTCGCGGTCAAAGTGCTGCGGCCCGAACTGGCGGCGGTGCTTGGCGCCGAGCGTTTCGTGCAGGAGATCACGACCACCGCCAACCTGCAACACCCGCACATCCTGCCGCTGTTCGACAGTGGGACGGCGGGCGGATGGGACGATGATACATCGGGGGATGCCGAGCACGAGCGAGACATGCCTGGCCCTTTCCTCTATTCCTCTAGTACGTCATGTATTACGTCATGCCGTTTATCGACGGCGAAACGCTGCGGGACAAGCTCAACCGCGAAACGCAGCTCGGCATCGAGGAGGCGGTCAGCATCACCACCGACATTGCGGATGCGCTGGACTACGCTCACAGCCAAGGTGTGATCCACCGCGACATCAAGCCCGAGAACATCCTGCTCCACAATGGCCGTCCGATGGTTGCCGACTTCGGGATCGCCCTGGCGGTGAGCGCGGCAGCAGGTGGGCGCATGACGGAGACGGGTCTCAGTCTCGGCACGCCGCACTACATGAGTCCCGAACAGGCGACCGCCGAGAAGGATCTCACTGCGCGGTCGGACGTTTACTCCCTCGGCAGTGTGCTCTACGAGATGTTGACCGGTGAGCCGCCCCACATGGGCAACTCGGCGCAGCAGATCATCATGAAGATCGTGACGGACACGCCGCGTCCGGTGACGGAGTTACGGAAGTCGGTGCCACCGAACGTGACGGCGGCGGTGACATCGAGCTGATCGTGGTAGAGAACTTCTTCGAGGAGTTGAAGGCAAAGGTGGGGAACAGATGATTGCAGAGTGCAGAGTGCAGAATGCAGAATGCAGGTTGTGAGTTGGCGATTGCAGATGGTCCTGCCCCACACTCCAGCCTCGGCCGGCCTAGTGCCGGAAGTGCATCCTTAAGGATGCTGTACTTGGCCGAGCCCGCCCTTCAGGGCGGGACTCCCCAAAACCCGCGTTGTGTTACACCTTAGTCCTGCCATGACCGAAATCGTCCCCCCTCCACCCTTTGCAGCTGTCGCCGGTCTGTGAGCCTCGGTTGAGCATCTTCACCATCGGGCAAATAGTTCACCACCGCAAGTTCGACTACCGAGGGGTGATCATCGGAGCGGACGAATGCTTTCAAGGCTCGGACGCGTGGTACGAGGAGGTCGCGCAATCCCGTCCGCCCAAAGACAGGCCTTGGTATCACGTCTTGGTCCACGGGGCGTCGCACAGGACCTACGTCGCCGAACGTCACCTCGAACGGGATCTCAGTAAGGAGCCCATCGAGCACCCGGAGCTGCACTATTTCTTCGACCTGTTTCGAGAGGGAGTCTATAGCAACTCCCGTTGGAATTGAATCAGCAGGGTCGAGTGTTCGGCTCTCGCCCTCATGCCGCATGACCTGCGCTCGGTGAATCCCCGCCGTCCCGCTCTGGTTCAGGCCCCGGCATCTTCTCACCGTCACCCGCCGGCTGGCTCGTGTCGTCCGCTGGGCACGCAGCACGGCGCGATAACGCGCGCTTCGCCCGAGACCGCGCCAGGTTCCAGGTCCGCCAGTCGCCCCCGCCGCGGGTCGACCGCTGAGCCGCGGATCGGAGTACTTCGCATTGGACCTCCGGCGTGAGAGCCGACATCCGCTCGATGAACCGGGGAATGGCGTCCGCGCTGAGCCGCGTTGCATAGTCCATGTCGAACTCGTTTCCCCCTTCCGCGCGCGCAAGGTTGACGCGCACGATCGCCGCATCGGGGTTGACGGTGTTGAGAACGGCCAGCAGGCCGAATCCTCTGGCTACTGCCCCGAACGCGAACCGGTCGCGACGCCCCTTGAGCACCGTGGCGCCGAAATAGGCCAATACCAAACCGACCCACCCCATGAACGCCGTGGCGTAAAACCGGTCTTCAGTTAGGCCGTACGCGTCCATGTAGATGCTCATCCTGTGCAGTGCGGATAGCATGATCAGGCCGATCGAGACGAGCAATGCTATCGCTAGGATGCGGAACGCACGCGCGTCTCGTTTGCCGTTGCGTTTCAACGCCCAGTCGGCGGCAAGTAGGACCGGGAGCAATAGCGCGGCGGCCACGACCAGTTGGAAGAACCCGGTTCTGGCGTATTCGGCATAGCTCAAGCCGGCCGTGGCGAGAATGACGGTCTCACCACCGAACAGGTATCGTGCCTGCAGTGCGACAAAGACGAGGAAGATCACCATCAGCGCGCCGAGCGGTATCCCGATCTCGACAATGCCGAGCGTCGGTTTGTGCTTGCCCCGCTCCAGGAAGCTCGTCGCGGCAGCGAACACCGGATCTCTCTCGGCAACAATGGGTCGGAGGAAGCCCGCCGACATCCAAGCGATCCCGGCGCCGAGGACCAGATGGGACGCCAGTGTGGAGAAGTCCAGGTCGATGACGGATCGCACGATCCGCTCGAACCCGGGGTCGGCCGATGCGAGCAGCCCGCCGAAGACCAGCAGAACGGGGGCGGCGAGTAACAGCCCGATGGTGACGGCCCTCACCTGCCTGCCGCGGCCCGAGAGTTGGTGCCAAGGTAGGTCGCTGGGGGAGATGAGCAATGCGCCCCCGACTGTGTTTACGCCGGCGACGCTGGCGCCCTTGACGTAGTCGATGATCGTACCGGTCCGGAGCCTGACTCGGCGGACCTGCAATGCCGCAAGCGACAGTGCCATCAGCACGGCGACGGAGTTCCAGAACGCGAGAAACTCCGAATCGCGCCACGCGATGCAGGCCGCGAAGAACAGGGCCGTCAGGACGGGCCATCCGGTGAGCGTGCGGGTCGTGTTTGGGCGACCGGGCAAGAGAGCCCAGCCGGCGACAACTGCCACGGCCATCCAGATGACGGCGTTGATACCCCACGGGGTCGCACGTAGGAGAGCGTCGCCGAGGATTCCCAGTAGCACGGCGGCTCCTACAATGCCGAGTCCCTTCGATTGTGTCATGGTCATGGGGGTGCCGGGGTTGTAGGTTTCACAAGATAAAGTACTTTGTAATACAAAGTCAACTTGAGGGCGATGCTCGATGCGGGAAGTGCATCCTTAAGGATGCTTTTCTTGGCCGAGCGAGCCCTCGTCAGGGCTCGACTCTATAACAGGAGTGATGATAGAGATAGCCCGGTTTCTTTTGTGCCAGGGTGCGCAAGAATGGTTACCTCGTAACTGGTTCTTAACATGAGATTACACGTGTGTGAGATTCACCCTGGCGATGCACGAATCTAATGTTATACTTTCATATAATAATGTATAACTGACAGGTGATCTATTATGGAAACCGCCAAGGTCTCTGCAAAGGGTTGGATCGTGATTCCGGCCACCCTGCGGCGCAAGTACCACATCGAGCCCGGTGACTCAGTCCACGTCGTCGATTACGGGGGCGTGCTCAGCTTGGTGCCGGCTGAGGGGAATCCGGTACGAGCCGGTCGCGGGGCATTGCGAGGCAAGAAGGGCTTGGGTCCGGCACTCTTGAAGGAGAGAGCGCGAGAGCGTAAGCGTGATCGCAAGCGCTAGGTATGTCTTAGACTCCTACGCCCTGCTGGCGTATCTCGGCGATGAGGTGGGTGGTAAGGAGGTTGAGCGGCTGCTGCGCCAGGCGCAACGGCAACGGGCTCAGCTGTGGCTGTCGATCGTGAGTTTCGGTGAGGTCGCCTACATCACCGAGCGAGAGCGCAGCCTGGAGGCGGCACATCGTGCACTAGCGTTGATCGATCGATTACCTCTCCAAGTCGTCGATGCTGATCGTGCTCTCACGTTTGCGGCAGCACACGTAAAGGCAAGTTTTTCATTGGCCTACGCAGATGCCTTTGCCGTTGCCTTGGCCCGGGAGGTCGAGGCCAGGGTCGTAACCGGCGATCCCGAATTCCATCTGGTGGAATCGATCGTGTCAGTTCAGTGGATCGGAACTTAGAAGCCTATTGCTCGACTCCTCGCGAAGGCCCCGATTATATCGCATCTTATCGGACCATGACCAACGTCGTTGCCCGTCTCTCGACCGCACCTAATCCGAGATCCCGTTCCTGCGCATATGAGGCGCCGACCCTAGTCCCGACCTTCCACCTCCGGTATTTTGGAGCAATTAGCTGCAAAGGAATAGGGTGAGCGGACTTCACAGCAGCCTGCAGGCAGCCGTCGGTGACGCGTACCGTATCGAGCGAGAGCTGGGTGGCGGCGGGATGTCGCGCGTTTTTCTGGCCGACGAAGTGGAACTGGGTCGGCGGGTGGTCATCAAGGTGCTCCCTCCGGAAATGGGAGCCGGCGTCAGCATCGACCGCTTCAAGAGGGAGATCCAGCTGGCGGCACGACTACAGCATCCTCACGTAGTCCCAGTCCTCGCCGCGGGATCGAAAGACGATCTCCTGTATTACGCGATGCCCTACATCGAAGGGCAATCGCTGCGCGATCGTTTGGCACGCGAGGGCGAGCTGCCCGTCGGCGAAGCGGCGCGCATCCTTCGCGAGGTGGCCGACGCCCTCGCGTACGCCCACCGCAATCGGGTAGTGCACCGCGACATCAAACCGGACAACGTGCTGCTGAGCGAGGGACACGCGGTTGTCACCGACTTCGGTGTGGCCAAAGCGGTTAGTTCGTCGACCGGTGAATCGTCGTTGACGTCGCTCGGCGTGGCACTTGGCACCCCGGCGTACATGGCCCCCGAGCAAGCGGTGGCGGATCCCAACGTGGATCACCGGGCCGACATCTACGCGCTGGGGGCGATGGCCTACGAGATGCTGACCGGCGAACCACCATTCACGGGCCCCAGTCCGCAAGCAGTGTTGTCGATGCACGTAACCGAGCCGGTGACGCCGGTGACATCACGCCGTGAGGCCGTGTCGCCCGAGCTCAACGCAGTCGTTATGCGTTGCCTGGAGAAGAAAGCGGCTGACCGATTCCAGAAAGCCGAAGAGTTGGTCCCACACCTCGAGGCGCTGCTCACGTCGAGTGGAGGGCTGACGCCGACCGGGACGCAGCCCCTACCGGCCGTGGACTATGCCGCTGCGGCTCGGCAAGCGCACCCGGTCCGTGTGACCGGACTCTTCGCGCTCGCGTCGGTTGGCGTGCTCGCCATCGTATGGGCGCTCGTGCAAGCGTTCGGGCTACCGACCTGGGTGTTTGTGGGCGCGATCGGACTGCTGGGCATGGGGCTTCCCATCGTGCTCGTGACGGGCCATCACGAGCGGAAGCGGGCAATGGCAAGTGCTACGGGAATCCACCCGAGGACACCGGTCGGCCTGGAGCGTCACTTCAGGTGGAAGAAGACCATCTTTGGTGGTGGAGTGGCCTTTGCCGGACTGGGCCTAGTGGCGGCGGCGTTCATGGCCTCACGGTTCCTCGGCATTGGCCCGGCGGCGACGCTCGTATCCTCCGGCGTACTCGGAGAGAGGGAGGTGGTGATCCTCTCCGACTTCGTCCATCAGGCAGGCGACAGCGCGCTCGCGACTTCCATCACCGAGCTGTTCCGCGTCGATATTGGGCAGTCCCCGGTCGTGACGCTCATGCCGGCCGGCGATGTCCGATCGGTGCTCGAACGGATGCAGCGGGAGCCTCAAGCATCGCTCGAGTTGGCCGTTGCACGGGAGATCGCTACGCGGGAGGGCGTCAAGGCGGTCATCGCGGGCGAGATCAATCCCATCGGCTCCGGGGCGGTCATCTCGGTTCGGCTCGTATCGCCGGAGGACGAGACCGATCTGATCGCCTTGCGCGAGACCGCCGGCAATTCGGATGAGATCATACCGGCAATCAACAAGTTGTCGCGACGGCTGCGCGAGCGCATCGGCGAATCGTTGAAGACGATTCGGTCTGCTCCCTCCCTTGAACAGGTGACCACGGCCTCGCTCGACGCGCTCGAACTGTATTCCCGGGCGACACGTGCCAGCGAGATCGAAGGTGACGCCGATCGGGCTCTGTCGCTACTCAAGGAGGCTGTCTCTATTGATACGGCCTTCGCCATGGCGTGGCGCAAGATCGCGGTCATTTATGGTAACTCGGGCGTGTCACCTTCGCTGACGGTCGATGCGGCAACCAAGGCTTTTGTGCATCGGGACCGGCTCCCACAGGTCGAGCGTCTGAATGCTGAAGCATTCTATTACTACTCGGCCGTGTTCGATCGGGTCGAGACGATCCGGGTGTATAGGCTCATCCTCGAGCGCGATCCGGACAACATCACGGCGCTGAACAACCTGGCGTCGCAGCTCAATGTCCTCGGCCAATACGCCGAGGCGGAGGCGCTGACCCGCCGTGGACTTCAGATCAGACCTATTGACGTGCTGTACTTCAATCTCATCGAGGCTCTCATCGGCCAAGGCCGGATCGATGAGGCGAAGGAACTCGTTGTGAGAAGTCTTTCTGACCTGCCGGGAAATCCGAGCCCGGAGTACCAGGTGGCCTGGATACCTGGTGTAGAGCGGGACTATCAAGCCATGGACTCACTGATGCGCGAGTTCCTCGAGTCCAAGCCAAGGAGCCTGGTGTGGCGGTGGTGGGGCGAGACGGCACGCGCGACGAGCAACGAGGCCATGGGCAAATTGGCTGCTGGGCAGGCGTTCCGACGGCGCGCGATGCGAATCAGCGTGGAACGAGGTATCGGTGGCAGCGCCGTCATCGACGCGACCGACTTGGCACTCATCGACCTCCGGTACCGGCAGGATCGTGCTGCCGCGATCGCAACTGTAGACGCGGCACTGGCGCAGCACCCGCTAGCCGAGATGGAACCCACGGACCGTCCCTACGCTCACTTGATCCGGTTCTTTGCCGAGGCGGGCGAAACAGGTCGCGCACGCGCTCTCGAGAACGAGTTCAACCGCGAAGTTGACGCGCAGCTCCAGCGACGGGACCACGTGCGACACCCTGCCCGCGGCCGGTTGGCGCTCGCCGAGGGGGATACCACGACGGCGATCCAGCACTTTCGAGCATGGCTGACCGACCATGATAACTGTTCGAATTGCGGCATGTTCGAACTCGCGACGACGTTCGATGCGTGGGGACAAGGTGACTCGGCGCTGAGTTGGTATCAACGGGTGGCAGACACCCCGGGGTTGTGGAATCCGTTGAACGAACACTATGCCCTGGCATCCACCTATCGACGACTCGGCGAGATCTACGAGCTGCGCGGCGAACGAGAGAAAGCCATTCATTACTACGACGAGTTCGTGGATCTGTGGAAGAACGCTGATGCCGAATTGCAGCCGGAGGTTGACCAGATAGCGGGGAGGCTTGCGAGGTTGGTTCGCGAGGGCGGTAGATAGTCAACTGTAGCGGAGGCGTCACTTGGCGGGGTTAACCGGACCCGGTCCAGCACTGGGCCGCAACCGCATTCGGCGCGGAAATGCATTGTTATTCGCAAGGAGTATGAGGCCCCGGCCAAGTAGTGTTGATCCGCAATTTCCTGACCCTGTTGCGAGAGAAGGTGGGCGGATGATGGACGCGCGGGCCCGACTCTCGACCGCCCTCGCCGACCGGTACAAGATCGAACGCCACCTCGGCGCCAGTGGCATGGCCACTGTTTATCTCGCCGAAGACACAAGAAAGCCGTACGTGAAGGTGGGCGCTATCGTCGAGGCGGCCGGGGATTGGCCGGTGGAGCAGGCTAATGGGAAGGAAGGAGGTGGGAGCGGGTGAGTTTCCTGGACGAGACGTTGTCCAACTGGCGAGACGTGCGGGAGGGACTCATCGCCGAGGTGGAGAACATCCCGGCGACGAAGTTCGACTTCCGGCCGACTCGGGAGGTGCGAAGTGTGCGCGAGCAGGTGCAGCACGTACTCGAGGTCGCCATGATGATGACCGGCGAGCTCACGCGACTGGATACGGATCTCAAAAGGGCACCCTGGCCCGAGTTGCTCGCTATGTATGCGTCATCGGTGTATGACGCGCACACCAAGAAGGAGCTGCTGTCGTTGCTCGCGTCACAGCTGGACGATGCGGAGGCGAAGTTTCGAGCGTGCGGTGAGGAGATGATGCACGGTGAGATCGAGAACTTCGACGGCAGTCACTGGACGCGGATGCAATGGTTGCACCATGGGATCGCCCAGGAGATGTATCACCGTGGTCAGCTCACGCTCTACGCCAGACTCATGGGTTTAGAGCCGGCGCTGACGAAGCGGATACGGGGGGCAGGGTGACTGGTGTCGCACAGCTGCACATGATCGGGCGCCACCTCGACACTCCCGCATCTATGACGGCTGAAGTGGAGCGTCAGTTTACCGACAGATGCCGAGCCGCGAGTTTGCTCGTGGATGCCCGCGGAGAGTGGCGTCGGTGACCGAAATTGACGCACGGCTCTCCGCTGCGTTGGCGGACCGCTATCGCCTGGAGCGGGGCATTGGCGAGGGCGGCATGGCGACCGTCTACTTGGCAGAGGATCTCAAGCACAAGCGGAAGGTCGCGGTCAAGGTGCTGCATGCAGAACTGGGAGGTTCGCTAGGCCCCGAACGCTTCCTCCGCGAGATCGATATCGCCGCACAGTTTCACCACCCGCATATCCTGCCCCTCTACGACTCCGGTCAGGCCGGCGGCTTCCTCTATTACGTGATGCCCTACGTCGAAGGAGAATCCTTGAGGGCTCGCATGACCCGCGAGGGCCAACTCCCCGTGGATGATGCGGTTCGGATCGGTGCCGAGGTAGCGGACGGGCTGAGCTACGCGCACAGCAGAGGTGTGGTGCACCGGGACATCAAACCGGAAAACATCATGCTTTCGGGCGATCACGCCCTGATCGTGGATTTCGGCGTGGGGCGTGCGGTCTCGCAGCTTGGGGGCAAGCGGCTCACCAGGTCGGGTATGGTCGTGGGCACAGTGGAGTACATGAGTCCCGAGCAAGCGAGCGGGGAAAAGATCGACGGGCGTAGCGACCTCTATTCCCTGGGGTGCGTGATGTATGAGATGTTGGGTGGCGTGCCCCCCCACACCGGGCCGACCGCGCAGGCCGTCCTCACCAAGAAGCTGACCGACGAGGTGCCATCGCTGGCGGACGTGCGCTCGACGGTGGGTCCCGAGCTCGATGCCATCCTCCGGAAATCGCTTGCGAGGGCACCGGCCGACCGGTTTTCGACGGCATACGATTTCAGGCAGGTGCTCGAGGGCTTGTCGACGGGAGTGCCGGTCACTCGACCGACCGTCGCCATCAGGCGCCCGCGCAATTGGCGTCGCATCGCCACCGGCGCGGGAGTCACGCTCGCCGTCGCGCTGGCTGCCGTGGTGGTTCGCACGGCCGTCGTTAGGTCCCCCGCGGCCGTCGATGGTGTCGGTCTCGCCGTGTTTCCCTTCAGGGCCAACTCGGACGAAGGCCTGCAATGGTCCGAACAACTTCCCGATCTGCTCGCGACGATACTCGATGGGACACCGGGCGTACGGGTGGCGGATCCGTGGGCGCTCTGGGGATCGCTGCGCCCGGATCGCGGTGCGCGCGCCGTGAGTCCCACCGATCCGGAGGAGGCGGCGAGTTTGGCACGGCGTGCGAGGGCAAACCGCTTTGTGCTCGGCTCGCTGACCGCCGAAGCCGGCACGTTCAACCTGGCGGTTAGGCTCTACCGGGTCGGGTCTTCGGACCCATTGCGCGTGGTCGCACTCGTGGGCTCGGTGGATAGTATCGGCGCCCTGGTGCAGCGACTCGCGGTCGACATCATCACCAATGTCTGGCGGCGCGACAGTGCGCCGAGCGTTCCGGAGCTGGATCGTTACGCCACCGGTTCGGCGGGCGCACTAAAAGCCTATCTGCACGCCAAGGAGGCGATGCGACGCGGTCTGGTAGACGAGGCCGACCAAGCGATCGATACGGCGCTAGCTCTCGACACCACCTTCGCTCTGGCGATGACGGACGCCATCACGATCAAGAGCTGGGCCGCGTCCATGCGAGGCGGGTTCTTCTCGTTCATGGAGCTCGCCGAGCGTGCAGACGAGTACGGTGCCTCGCTGAGCGAGCGCAACCGGCTGCGGGTCAAGTCGATGCTGGCGTCGGTGCGAACGGACGGGAAAGCTGCGGCGGAGGCGGCAGCCCGAATCCTCGAAATCGACAGCACCGATTTCGACGCATGGACCAAGCTCGTGTATTACCACACTGTCTATGGATGGCAGTACGGCAGCGACGAACGGGACGCCATCGTCGCCAGTGATCGTGCGCTCCAACTCGACTCCACGCACGTACCCAACCTCGTGTTCAGGGCGACGCTTGCGCTTGCTGTCGAATCGCCCGAAATCGCCGATCGGTACAACGATCTACTTGGCCGGGCCGATACCACCAACGTGCTGGTTCGCGGCGCCAGGTTGGCATATCGCTCCCTGCGCGTTTCCGACGACGGTTTTACGGGCCTTGCCGACACGATCGCGAACTACACTCCATTGGAGTGGCGCCCGATCCTGCGAGTCCTGCGCCGCGATCGCCCCGACCGGCATGAGTTCCTGCTCGCGCGACTGCTCGCCAAGCGGGGTGTGGGCGTTCCCAGGGACGCGATCCGCTACGAGCAGGCGCGCATGGCGGCTGCGGTCGGCAGCCTTCGGGAGCTATACGCGACGGTCACCCCGCGCGCGGGTCCACCGGATTGGGGACAGACGAGGGTTAAGTGGCTCCTCGTTGCTCCCGCGATCGCCGGCGTCGGCGACAGGGAGATAGCCGATTCGATCGTCACGGATCTCCAAGCCTACATTCCTGCTGATTCGGCTCTAGCGTACTTCAACCAGCGGCCCGTGTGGTGGAACGGGTGGATCGTTGGCGCTTACCACGCGACCTATGGCGACACCGCCGTGGCGCACCGCTGGCAAGAGGCGTTCGCGACATTGCCGGGCGAGGAAACCTTCGACGACTATCGGGCCGCACTTTCTAACGACCTGGAAGCGAGAATGCTTGCGCGCCGGGACGACTACGCTGCCGCGCTGGCGGCTGCCACGAAGGCTCACGACCAGTGGGGCATACACACGGAGAACCAGGTCGAGACGCATCCGGAACCCGCAATGCGGTTCCACTACGCGATGCTGCTCAGTGCCACCGGTCAGCCGGACAGCGCGATCAACATTCTCCGGTCGCTCGTTCCACCCACCACATGGCTCGGCTTCTACACCGCGCGCGCGTCGTTCGAGTTGGGCCAACTCCTGGAGACCCGGGGTGACAGAATGGCCGCTGCACGGCATTACGCGAACGCGCTGCGCTATTGGGAGCGCGGTGGACCCGAGATTGAGGTGTGGCGCGCGCAGGCCCGAGACGGAATCGAACGGACCGTTGGCGAAGTTGGGCGCAGATGACCGTTCCCACCGCTCGCCTCTCCGCCGCACTCGCCGACCGCTACAAGATCGAACGCCACTTGGGCGAAGGCGGCATGGCAACCGTCTACCTTGCGCGGGACTTGAAGCACGACCGCAGAGTCGCGATCAAAGTCCTGCGTTCCGAACTCGGTGCCGTCTTGGGCGCCGAGCGTTTCGTGCAGGAGATCAAGACCACCGCCAACCTGCAGCACCTGCATATCTTGCCGCTGTTCGATTCGGGCGAAGCGGATGGCTTTCTCTACTACGTCATGCCGTTCATCGACGGTGAGACGCTGCGCGACAAACTGAACCGCGAAACACAACTAGGTGTTGAGGAAGCGGTAAGAATCACGACCGCGTAGCCGATGCGCTGGACTACGCACACCAGCATGGGGTGATCCACCGCGACATCAAGCCCGAGAACATTTTACTGCATGAGGGCCGGCCGATGATCGCAGCCTTGAAGGTGATATCCAGGACGTCCGTGATGCAGTTTAAGGCGCGCGAGCAGAGCGTCAAGGTGATCGGCACGGCACTAGGGGTCGGGACGATACTCGAGGGCAGCGTACGCCGGGCGGGCGATCGGGTTCGGATCGTCGCGCAGCTGATCGACGCCGAGACGGACGGGCACCTCTGGACGGAAACCTACGATCGTGACCTCACCGATGTTTTTGCAATTCAGAGCGACGTGGCTTTTCGCATCGCCGACGCCCTCGAAGCTGAGCTGTCTGCGGACGAAAGAGCCCGAATCGGGACGGAACCCACGGCGGATCTCAAAGCGTACAATCTTTACCTCCAGGGCCGGCACTGCTTGCTCAAGTACACGCCCGATGGTATTCGACAGGGGATCGAGTTTCTAGAGCAAGCGATTGCAGCGGATGAGCACTACGCACGAGCCCATGCGGCTTTGGCGTTCGCGTATATGCAACTCGGCATGGGCTACGGGGCAGGCAGCCTCCGACCCGAGGAGGCGTATCCCAGAGTGAAGCAGGAGGCCGGGACCGCGTTCGAACTCGACGACTCGCTCGACGAGGCGTACATCATGCTTGGCGCCGTCAAGTTCATGTACGAGTTTGATTGGGTGGGCGCGGAGCGTGATCTCCGGCGAGCGATTGAGCTGAATCCCAACGGCGCAATGGCCCAGGATATCTACGGCCTTCTGCTGGCCGCCCAGGAAAGGTACAACGAATCAATCAGGGTTCGGAGACGTGCCCTGGAACTCGACCCGCTGACTCCTCTCCACTCATCCGATCTTGCGACCGCGCTTCTGCGCGCGGGTCGTTACGACGAGGCCCTGGAGGAAGCGAAACGGTTGGTCGAGCTCGAACCCGATTGGCCATTAGGTCATTCCGCGCTGGGATGGGCGTACATGAAGAAAGGGGTGGTTGACGAGGGTGTTGCCGAATTGGAGAAAGCCGTCGCGCTCAACCCAGGCGGCATGATGCTCTTGGCACAACTTGGGCAAGCCTATGGTGTTGCCGGTCAACCCGAGAAAGCGCGCGGGATATTGCAGCAACTCGCAGAGCAGTCGCGACACCGGCACGTCTCGTCCTACCTTTTCGCATACGTCTACACGGGCCTTGGCAAACACGACGAGGCGATCGACGCGCTCGAGCAGGCATATGAGCAACGCGCCGGTGGGATCTACGGGATCAAGGGCTCATTCCTCTTCACGTCCCTTCGCTCACACTCGAGATTCAAGGCGCTGCTGATGAAAATGAACCTGAACTGAGAGAAGGCGCGATGAACGGCAAGAGTGCTCAGGAGATTATTATCGCCCAAGAGAGAGCGGTGTTGCAACGCTGGCATGCGGGAGACCCCCTTGGGCACATCGCGCACCATGCTGATGACGCTACGTACTTCGACCCAGCCACTCCATCCCGCGTGGACGGCATCGGAGCACTGAGAGACTACCTGACTCCACTGGAAGGCAAGGTCAACGTCCCCAGGTTCGAGATCGAGCATCCTCATGTCCAGCTGCACGGCGCCGTCGGAGTCCTGACCTTCAACCTGAATGCCTATTCAGGTGAGGGTGAGCTGGCCTTCCGTTGGAACAGTACCGAGGTCTATCGTCGCACGGCAGGCCAGTGGAAGGTCATTCATTCGCACTGGTCCATGGTAGAGAAGACAGCAGGCCAGTAGAACCCGCGCCAGTCTGCACTCTGCACTTTGCAATCCTAGGGAATCACCACCCCCGTCCACACCGGCAGCCGTCCACTGGTCCTCGGCGCCCGCCAGAAGCGCCGTTGGCGCCTCTTTCAACCGCCTGGGGATGAGGCGAAAGCCGAAGGCGAGTTCTCCACCCTCGGCTTTCAAGGCGTAGCGGAAACGCTACGTGCAGCCTAGCAAGCAATCTAAAGGTACGCCGAGAATGCCGTGCCATCAATGGTGCGGCGGGTACCGGCGACAGGAATCGAACCTGCACGAGCTTTCGCTCCGAAGCTTGCTAGGCTTTTGCGTCTGCCAGTTCCGCCACGCCGGCACCCCTTATTCAGTTTGGCGACCACCTATTTCCAGACGCAGACCTCCGACAAACTCAACCGAAGCCGCACTGAGACGATATGGGATATGGTTGGTGAGGATGTAATCAAAAAACCGCGGGCAGGTGCGAAAGTGTGCGCACGGCTAGGTTCCGATGCCGAAGCATTGGCTCGGTGTGGGGAACAACGATCGGAGACTGTTGATTGGAGCATGGAGGTTGAAGATCCCGAACGAATCTCCCCTCTCAGATCTTCAATCTCCAATCGCAGTTATCCTATGGAATCACCACTCCTGTCCACACCGGCAGCCGCCCACTCGTCCACGGCGCACCCACTTGGTCGGCGTATTGTTCGATCTGCTTGAGATCGTGTTCGATCAACGTGCGGAGCTGAGCCAGGATGACCCCGAACTCCTTACCGATCAGCTCGTACTGTTCGCGCTGCATGCCGCTCACCTCGGTGAGAGTGCCGCTCCACGCCCCACCAGTGACCCGGCCGAGACGTTGCGACAGGGATGTCGGTGAGGCTTCTGCACGGCGACGTTTGGTGGGGTCGCCGTTCAGCTTCCACTGCACGTCGCGCAACTGCTCGCGTAGGGTCTGGAGTTTGTTTTGGATATCTCCGTCCTCGGTGGGCGTGCGCTCGAACGCAGTCTCCAGGTCGTTCACCCTCGTTTGGGCTTCGCCGGCCGCGGCGTTGGCTCCCAAGACGGCGCGTTGCAAGCGCTGGACTTGCTTTTGGAACGCCAACACTGCGGGGCTCCGCTCGACCTGGTCCAGCATGAAGACTTGGAAGGTTTGCGGTTCACCGAATTCCGTCACTTTGCCGTCTTGGTAAGTGGCGAGGGAGACCGTATAGGTACCGGGAACGATGTACGGTCCGTTGTGCGCGCCGCCGCCCCCACCGAAGAAACCACCGCCACCACCGAACCCTCGACGGCCCCCGCCGCCACTTCTGATGGGAGTGGCCGAGGGATAGCGCAGGTTCCAGCGCACGGTGGTGACGCCGCTCGAGGTCTTACCGGTCAATCGCGTAACGAGCGTAGCTTCGGGATCGCGAACGCTCAAGATCATCTGTGCCGGCACCTCTGTGTCCTCCAAACGCAGTGAATCCCACGAGGGGTAGAACACGTCTTCACCGCGCTTGGCCGCGGCACGCTCGGCGCGCTCACGTTTCTGCTTCATCGTGCGAATGGCGTCCTTCCGGTAGTAGCGGAACGTGGCGCCCGCGTCGGGGTTGCTCGCGGTCCAGAATGTCGCGCCCTGCCACCCCGGATCGCGATTCGATGCGACGAACATCGGGACATCGGTCACCGGGAGCAGCCCGCCCTCGCTTGCCATGAACTCGGGCGTCAGAGCGCGGAGTTGCTCCAGGTCCTCGAACACGTAGAATCCGCGGCCGAACGTGGCGATGACGAGGTCGTCGTGCTGCGTCTGAAATACCATGTCGCGAACCTGAATGGTTGGGAGACCCTTGCCTAGCTTCGACCAACTCTCCCCGCCGTCGTTCGAGAAGTACGCGCCGAACTCGGTCCCGGCGAAGAGCAAGTTGGGCTGTTTGTAGTCCTCGAGAATCGTGTACACGGTACCGCGCTCCGGTAGGTCGTTCTGAATGACTTCCCACGAGCGCCCCAGGTTGGTGGACTTGGCGATGTACGGTTTGTAGTCGCCGGCCTTATGGTTGTCGAACGCCACGTACACCGTGTTCGAGTCGTGCCACGACGGTTGAATGTCGGTAATGAATGTCGTGTCGGGCACTCCTTTACCCACCGAGGGAATGGCGCGCCAGTTCTCGCCGCCGTCTTCACTGATTTGGATCATGCCGTCATCGGTACCGGCGAACAGCAGGCCTTCCCGAATCGGTGACTCCGCCAAGCTCACTACGGCACCCCACACCGAGGTCGAGCGGTTCTTACCGACGGCGCCCACACCCCACACGCGTCCCATCATCTTCAGGCGATTGCGGTCGATGCCTTTGGTGAGGTCGGGGCTTGCGTACGTCCAGCTGCTGCCGCGGTCCTCCGATTTGAAGATCCGATTTGCCGCGAAATACAGACGTGCTGGGTTGTGCGGGCTGATCATGAGCGGAGCATCCCAGTGCCACACGAGCGCCTCGTCGAGCGCGCCCTCAGGACGGATCGAGAGCCGTTCCCCGGTTTCCAGGTTGAAGCGTGACAGCCCGGCGTGCTGCGATTCGGCGTAGACGATGTTGGGGTTCAGCGGATCGATGCGTGAATAGAAGCCATCGCCGCCCTGTGTCAGAAGCCAGTCGGCGCTCCGGCCACCCAGCCGGTTGCGCGTCCGCGACGGCCCACCCACGGAGCTGTTGTCCTGTGTGCCGCCGTACACGCGATAGAACGGCCGCGTGCTGTCGACCTCGACCCGGTAGAACTGGCCCAACGGCAAGTTTCCGAACCACCGGTATGTGGCACCGCGGTCGAAGCTTTCGTACAGACCGCCGTCGCAGCCGATGATGATATGATCGGTGTTGTCCGGATCGATCCAAAGCGCGTGGTTGTCGACGTGTTTGTTGCGCTCGCCCAGGACTTCGAAGTTCTTGCCGCCGTCGTTACTGATCCACGTGCGAGTATCCATGGCGTACACGCGATCCACGTTCACCGGGTCGGCGAAGATCTCCTGATAGTATAGCCCGACGGTGACGCGGTCGCTCTCGCGCTGCCACGACACACCGTTGTCGCTGGAGCGATAGAATCCGCCCTTCGATGCCGCTTCGACGATGGCATAAACCACGTCGGGGTCAGCGGGCGATATCGCGAGACCGATACGGCCGAGTTCGCCGGAGGGGAGGCCCCGCTGCGAGGACTTCCACGTCTTGCCGCCGTCGGTGGAGCGCATGATTCCCGATCCCGGTCCGCCGGCGATGTAGCCGAACTGGCGTCGGGCGCGTTGCCACGTGGATGCGATCAGCACGTCGGGATTGCGCGGGTCCATGACCACCTCGTTGACGCCGGTCCACTCGTTCTTAGTTTCGAATAGCAGGCTCCACGTCTCGCCGCCGTCTGTCGTCTTGTACAGGCCGCGCTCGCCGCCGCCCTTGAAGACAGGGCCGTGTGCGGCCACGTAGACCGTGTTGCAGTCGCGGGGGTCGATCGCGATCGAGCCGATCTGCGAGGACTCTTTCAAACCCATGTTCTTCCAGCTGCGGCCCCCGTCTTCCGACTTGTAGACGCCGTCGCCGTAGGAGACCGAACGCTGGGCGTTGTTCTCCCCGGTGCCGACCCAGACGACGTTGGGATTGCAGGGGCTCAGGCTGACGACGCCGATCGCGAACGACCCTTGGTCGTCGAAGATGGGGTCGAAAGTGGTGCCGGCGTTCTCGGTCTTCCACAGGCCGCCCGAAGCGGTGGCCACGTACCAGGTCGATCGCTTGGTCGGGTGGACTGCGATGTGGGAGATGCGGCCACTTACGACCGCGGGCCCGATGGAGCGCCAGAGGAGGCTCCGAGCGGCTGACGCTAAGGTCGGGGCCCCCTTGTCAGCGTCGTCATCGCCGCCGCGGCGTTGCGCATCGGCCGGGACGGTCGTTATCAGCACTGTGAGGATTGCTATTCCTTCGAGGAATAGGGATCGACGAGTAAGCATGGTTGTTCGCCTCGTTTGTTCGGTTCTTGATCGCTTTCGGTCGGTTGCGGGAGCCGGTTCCGAATAGTCGCCCGGGTTCTTCCGGAAAACTAGCTCCGAGTTCCCCTGCTCGCACGGAGGGTGCACATTCTCCCTTAGCTTCAATACCACGAGGAGAACCACGCCATGATCACCGTCGACGACTTGACGTTCACGTATCCACGGTCCGGCAGCCCGGCCGTGCGCCGCTTGCGGTTCCACATCGAGTCCGGCGAGATCTTCGGCTTCTTGGGGCCGAACGGTGCGGGAAAGACGACCACCCAGAACGTGCTGATAGGGCTCCTCAAGGATTACCACGGCCGGATCGAGGTCATGGGACGCGAACTCAGGACATGGCAATCGGACTACTACGAGCACATTGGAGTGTCGTTCGAGTTCCCCAACCACTACCTCAAGCTCACCGCCAGGGAGAATCTCGAGTACTTCCGTTCACTCTACCGCAACGATCAAGAGGACGTTGTCGAGGTGCTGAGTAAGGTCGACCTTGAAGATGCAGCGGATGTTCGTGTGGCCGAGTTCTCCAAGGGCATGAAGAACCGGTTGAACTTTGCACGAAGTATGATCCAGAGGCCCAGGCTGTGGTTCCTGGACGAGCCCACTGCCGGGCTGGACCCGATCAACGCGCGGCGCATCAAGGAAATCGTGAAGCAGAGGCAGCAGGAGGGGACAACCACCTTCATGACCACGCACGACATGGCGGCGGCCGCCGAGTTGTGCGAACGCCTCGCTTTCATCGTGGGGGGACAGATCGCGGTCATCGATACACCTCTAGCCCTAAAACGACAGTACGGGAAGCGTTCCGT
>JBHHZE010000053.1:0-20450 GCA_046757925.1 Gemmatimonadales bacterium | reverse complement strand
GATTGTCAAGAGGCGCCGGGCAGATTCGAACTGCCGAATAGAGGTTTTGCAGACCTCCGCCTTACCACTTGGCTACGGCGCCGGGGATTCAAATTCGCACAGCGGCAACACTTTCTCAAGCGGGCTCGTGCTGGCGATCAAGCACCTCGCGCACCATCTGCAACAGACCGGCCAATTCCCAAGGCTTGGCCAGAAACGGCAGGGTCGTATCCAGCACGCCTTTTCCGTGAACCTGCCTCTCAGCATAACCGCTCGTGAAGATGATTCGCGGAGGATCTCCCTCTTCCTTGAGCTTCTCGTAGAGCTCGGGGCCACCCATCTTGGGCATCACCACATCCGACACAACCAGATCGATTTCGCTCTTCCTGGATCTGTATACCTCGAGCCCTTCTACCCCATTCCCGGCCGCTATGACGGTGTAACCGTGTTTCTCGAGGGCCCGCCGTGCTGCCGTACGAATGAGATCTTCGTCCTCCACCACGAGAATGGTTTCAGTACCGCACGCCTGATCCTTGGATTGCCGGACGGGTGGTGGTGAAGTGGCGGACTTCTCACCCCTGAGCGGTAGATAAAGCTTCACAGTGGTGCCTACACCAACCTCGCTTTCGACATCTACCACGCCTTCCTGCTGCCTGATGATACCATAAACCATTGCCATCCCCAATCCCGTCCCGATCCCTGGCGGCTTCGTGGTGAAGAATGGCTCGTAAATCCGCTGGCGGGTCTGTTCGTCCATGCCCTCGCCCGTATCATTCACCGAGATGCAGACGTAGTTCCCCGATCGCGATCCCACTAGCTCGGCTCCCAGAGTCACACGTCTCACCGATATCTCCAAGCTACCGCCATCCGGCATTGCATCGCGCGCGTTGGTGGCGAGGTTGAGCATTATTTGCTCGATCGAACCCGCATCGGCCAGCACCGTCCCTGCATCGGCGTCGACCGACAGTGTGATCTCGATGCTTTCGGGTACGACCCGCCGCAGCATTGCCGACAGATCGCTCACAAGTGCGGGAATATCGATTGGCTTGACGTCGAGCTTGCCCTTGCGGCTGAATCCCAGCAGCTTCTTGATCAGTGCCGCGCCGCGGTTTGTGGCAGCAAGCGTCTCCTCCAAATCCTCCTTGAACTGTGCGAACTCCGGGGGAAGCCCGCTCGCAACCGACTCCACGTTTGCGAGTACCACCGTTAGAATGTTATTGAGATCATGCGCGATGCCACCCGTGAGCTGACCCACAGCCTCCATCTTCTGCGCCTGTCTGAGTTGCGACTCCAGCGCCCTACGCTCTGTAACATCTTCAGCGATAACTTCGAAACCCGACACGCTTCCCGTTTCATCACAGATAGCGCGACCGTTGAGCCGGACTCCCACCAACGCTCCATCCCGCTTCCTCCACTGGACATCTGCGCAGCCCACCGCTCCATCGCTACCGCACTTTGCGACGAAAGCGGCCCTATCAGACGGATTGCAGTAAACGTCGCTCGCAATATCTACTTCCATCAGTTCCAGTGGGGAATCGTACCCCAGCATCTCTACCAGAGCGGGGTTCACGGCAACGAACTTGCCGTCAACTGTGGACCGATAAATACCGTACGTGGCGTGCTCGAAAAGGTCGCGATACTTCTGTTCAGACTCCCGAACTATTTCTTCTGCGCGTTTGCGATCTGTAATATCGTGGCCTATCCCGAAAAGCCCGGCCACCTTCCCCCGCTGGTCCCTATACACGCCGTTTGTCGTCAGAAACGTGCGCTCTTCTCCCTCAACGGTCATCGTTTGCTCGACGGTTCTCGTCGCACCCGACACCATGATCAAGCGGTCGAGCTTTTCGACTTCCTCGGCCGTCTCGAGCGGTAGGAAATCGCGATCTCGTCGCCCCACAACATCGTCGGGTTCTCTACCCAAGATACGGGCTGCCGCTGAGTTGAGCAGCTGATACCGACCCTCGCGATCCTTCACAAACACCGGATCTGTCGTACCTCCTATTACAGCGTGTAGAAGGTTGTAGCTTCCACGCACTCTTTCTTCGGCCTGCCTCCGTTCGGTGATGTTCTCCAGCATCGCGATCGCGTACGAAGACCTGTCCTCATCATCGCGAACCGCGGAGACGGTAACGCTCGCCCAAACCGTCCCACCATCTTTCTTGACATACCGCTTTTCAAACTGAAAGGGCGGTATTTCACCAGCGAAGAGTTTATTTGTTAAGGCGACGCTCTCCTCAACATCGTCCTCATGAGTGATTTCCGGGAAAGTGAGTGCTGCCAGTTCCCGCTCCGAATATTCCAGCATGCGACATAATGCGGCGTTCACTCTGACGAACCGGCTATCGGAACTGACCAATGCCATGCCGAAATGCCCGTTCTCGAATACGGTCCGGAATCGCTGGTCGCTTTCACGCAGGGCCCGCTCGGCATACTTGCGCTCCAGGGCGTACCGGATAGCCCTCCCCAGTGAGTTGCTGTCGAGTTCGGTCTTGACGAGGTAGTCTTCCGCTCCCCAGCGGATCGCGCGCAGCCCAAGCTCTTCATCTTCTTCTGCGGTGAGCACCACGATCGGCAGATGTGGCGCAGCTGCCCGTAGCTTTGCCAAATCTTGAAGGAATCCGCCATCCAGAGCCGAGCAATCCCACAACACCAGATCGGCTTCTCCGAGTTGCGCCAGCGCGGAAGAAAGCCCGGACACAGGTGTCACGGAGATCTGTGCATCATCGTGTTGATCCAGCAGACCCCGTATGACGCCGGTATCTTCCTGCCGGTGTTCTACCAGCAACACATGAGTGGCCTGGCTTGAGCTCATGCCTGCAGACCTTCCCGTCGCAATCTGCAAAATCCAAGCATCCATGTGCCCATAGCAGCCCGCACACCCGACCAGGCGATCATTTGGTCAGCCAGTTCGAGCTTGGATGTACGTTGCAGAAAGGCACCACAATGCCGAGCCGTCATCGTTCTCCGCCGAAACCGTCGCTGGAAAAACTAAAGATGATACCAGTAGGTACCGAATGCCGCCAATGTCCTCTCCCGGCTCCACCTGCCGCATCCGACCAAACTGTGGCATTCTTACGGCTAGATCAATCGCGGAGGCGGCGTCATGTGGTTGCGAATAGCGGCAGCAGTCGGGGTGGCGCTCTTGGCAGCGTCCGTCACCCTGGCCCAGTCCAGTCGCAGTCGACTGGAGCGCGAAAGCCTGGGTGTGATCCCCGGGTTCTATGTAGAAGTTAACGGCGTACCACCGTACGCCGTTGCCGGGGGCCTTTCACCAGATTCACTGCGAGCTGATATCGAGTCGATTCTGGGCCGGAGCAACATAAGAGTCTTGACCCAACCGGAGTGGCAGCAGACAATCGGCAATCCGGCCATACACTTGGTACTCCAACTGCTGCGGCTCTCGGAAAGACAGTACCTCTACACCGCGTCGCTGGAAGTGCGACAGCTAATCGTGCTAGTCCGCGATTCCACAAAGATCGTGTTCACGCGGACCTGGAGTTCGAGAAACCTGCTGGGTGCAATATCCACCGCCAAGCTGCCATCCCTGCGCATCAAGGTACGGCCTCTCGCAGAACAATTGACAAGAGCTTATTGGTCTGCCGTGAGGGAAGAAACAGACCGGAGACGGCCCGAGGGACGTGAGAGTCGCGGACGTACTGCACCCGAGAATCCACTGCTTCAGAAGAAAAACCCTCTCCCGAAGAGCACGATCCAACGACCCGAATCGAAGCCATCCCCAAAGCGGTAAGCCAGATCGATCCTCCCAATGTTGGGACCGGTGGCCCTGACAGAGCCGAAGCGGAGCCCACCACCGATATCACCCCCGACCCTGGCACCCTGGTTGGCGAACCAAGCACCACCGTAGTCGACGAAACCCGCCAACCCGAGACCGAGCAAACCAAGCGTCTCGTCCACCAAGAAAGCCCTGTGCTCGAGAGATCCCCAAACGGTTCGCGTTCCCGTGAAAGCGTGTGCTCCAAAAGCTCGAGGTCCAAGCCCGTGACCAAGATCGAACTCGGTCCCCTGCGGCGTACGCCTCAAGGAGCCGGCTTCCACATGAAAAACCGTTGCGCTCTTGGCGAGAAACTGCGAGACACCCGTCGCACCCACCCACACCCGACCGGAATCCAAGCCAGATGACGTCGTGAACAAGCCATCGGCCCTAACCTCCACCCACCCGAAACTCCGTCCGATGGAGGCCCCCGTGCGCGCGGTGATCCCGACGCCGACTCCCGTCTGCTCATACCCAAAAGCTGTTGGCGCGAGCCAGGTGGTGACGGAGAGTCTCGTGCTGAGGTCTACGTCCACATCGCGATCGAAGCCATTGTAATGCGTCACCACCTTGAAACGCGCCTGACGGATGTCGGCGAAGATACCCAACGCCCCGGTGACGGTATCCGGAACCAGCGCTGCCAATGTCGTATCGGCCAGATACTCCTCGCGACGTATCTGAGCAGCTAGGCCCACGCGCACGTACAGCGCGCTCGTGGCCTTCGGAGCGACCGCCACCTGAGCGCGCTGCAGAAACATCCTGCGCCTGAACGTCGCCAGCAAGGCGCCGTCCCGATATTGCAGTACACGCTCCTTGCCAGCTGCTCCCGACAGATTGAAGGACTTTCTATCCGTGAATGCTCTGAAAGGAAGACCCATCAACCAGAATCCGCGTCTGCCATCACTCAAGTCGTCGTACAGGCCCTGAACCGCTATTCTGGACCCCAAGGTTCTATCCGCAGCGAGGACCACAGACACCGCGGTTCTATCGGGCTCGTTGCGATAGGAGGCCCCAACGCTGGTAGCACTCCCGACGAAATTTCGCTCCAGCAATCCGGCCGACCAGGAGAACTCCCCACCCGTGGACCGCGCGTTGAGCTGCAAATCGGTCGTCCACCCGTCCGAAGTTTCGACCACCGTGGTCAGACGCCCATCGACTCGCACAGTGTCGATTGTAACGTCCCTGAATATCCCCAGTCGGCGAAGGTTTCTCTCGGTCTCCGCCGCGGCGGCGGAGTCGTAAGGCTCGCCGACCCCAAAGAGCAACTCGCGGCGCACCACTGCAGTTCGCGTTCTCACCCTCACCGAGTTCGCTAACCGAAAGAAGAAGCTCGACCGGGCTTCGTCATCGTCAAACACGTTATGAGTAACGATGGCGACGCTGTCGATGATCGGCCCGGGCTGATGGAACACGCCCTGCGCCGGCAATAGGCCGGGAAGCAGGAGCAAACTGCTCAAAAGTACTTGTTGTTTCATGAGTAACCGGAGATCAAACTAAACGGATCGTCCCGGTACCGCAGGGCGGGAACGATCCCGGTCACTTGCCGGCGGGGCCTCCAAAGGAGTCATACGAGGGCCCGGATCACCTCCCTTACCCTCACAAATTCCTTGGTCTTGTCGAAGAAGAAATTCGCACCCAACTCCATGCAGCGCTTGCGGTACCAGTCACAAGGGTAGTTAGTGACCACTATCACCGTCGGTGGACGGGTGGCCCCGTTCTTGAGATCCTCCAGGAGACCCAGGCCGCTGCGACTCGACATTCTGATATCCAGTATGAGGACGTCCGGGGCCAGCAACTCGATCAGCGAAACCGCCTCGCGCGCGCTCACGGCCTCTCCAACGATCTGGGCTCCCGGCACCGCACAGATCATACCTCTCAACCTGCCGCGGGCCAAACCGGAGTCGTCCACGACCACAATCGTTACCGGCATCTCAGTCTCGCGCCTTCCCACCTGCTGTCGAGGTGCGGCTCCGTTATTGATCAAGACTATGCATCGTCAGGGGTAGAACTAGCTAACCAGTTGGATTCGGAAGCGGTATCGGCAAACCAAGTCTGGGAATGTAGGCGGTTCACCTACAAGCATCGGACGAGAGACTACATTTTGCCCAACAGCCGACGCTCGATCACGTAGCGAATCATGTCCGCGTTGGTTCGGAGGTCCATCTTGGCGAGGATCCTTGCGCGATAGGTGCTGACGGTCTTCGGGCTCAGAGAAAGTTCGGCAGCGGTTTCCTTTACACCGAGTCCTGATCCCAGCTTCAAGAGTACTTCGTACTCGCGGGTGGAAAGTGCCTCGTGCCCCGAACCGGACATGTCGGGTCCCAGATCGAATGCCAACTTCTCGGCCAGCGAGGCCGTCACGTACCTTCCACCGGCATCGACCCGCCGAATTGCCCGGATCAGTTCCTCCGGAGACCTGTCCTTGTTGAGATATCCGACGGCTCCCGCCTTGAACGCCCGAACCGCAAACTGATCCTCAGGGTATACACTCAGTATCAGCACCCTTACTCGAGGCTGTTCCGATCTTAGACGCCCCATCAACTCCAAGAACCCTGCCCCCGGCATCGACACATCCAACAGTAGGACGTCGGGCCGGCAGGCATCGACCTTGGGTAACACCTGATCGCCGGATACAGCCTCGGCCACCACTTCCATGTCAGGGCAACTGCCAACAAGTCGTTTCAGACCTTCCCGTACCACTGGGTGGTCGTCCGCAACCAGCAAACGGATCAATGCGCTAACCCCTAGTCCGCCACCGGCATCGTGAGGCACACCACAGTCCCTCCCTCGGGCAGAGCTCTAATATCGACCTCGCCTCCGAACGATGCCGCCCGCTCCCGCATTCCGATCAAACCCAGGGACTCACCGCCGATCACACTGCTCTGCGTTATGCCTCGCCCGTCATCCCTGATTTGCATTACCATAGATCCGTTCTCCACCACCATGCTTATGTCGACGTGCCGAGCCTCGGCGTGGCGTGCTACATTGGTCAGCGATTCCTGCAGGATGCGGAAGATTGCGGTCGCACGAGAAGACTCCAGGGGCACATCCAGGGCCCGGACGTCCAGGCTGTAGTCCATACCGCTGTGCCGAGCGAATTCGCACACCTGCCATTCGACTGCGGCCTCGAGACCCAGATCGTCCAGAATGGCCGGCCTGAGGCGAGTCGAAACCGCACGAACCGATTCCACCGTGCTGTCGACCAACTCGATCATCGAGTCCAGCCTCTCCTCCAACGCCTCCTCGCTTTCGCAGCGATTCTCCTTGAGCCAAGCCAAGTCCATCTTCAATGCCGTCAGCACCTGGCCGAAGTGGTCATGGATCTCCTGCGCCATCAGAGTCCGCTCCTCCTCGCGAACCTGCTGAAGCCTTCCGGCCAGCTTGCGCAACCGGGTTCTCGATATGTCCAGTGCCTCCTCAGCGCGCTTACGCTCGATGGCGTGAGCCAAGACGTTCGCCACGCCTTCCAGAAACTGGACGTCATCGGCACCGAACACCCGTCGCTCCGCACTGTGCGCGGCGAGCACGCCGAACGGACCCTCCCGACCACGTATCACCACACTGGCACCGCTCGCTACCCGATGATCCAGCTGGAGGCGGTCGAGGAAACGCGTTTCGGTAGCGAGTTCGGTGACAATGACCGGGCTGTTGGACCGCAGCGTATAGCCGGCCTGAGAGTCGGAGTCGACACCGACCCTGGCTCGGCCCTCGAGCCCCTCACGCCAACCCACCCCGGCTCGGAGAACGAGAGCTTCTTCTTCGGCCAGAAGCTCGAACACCTCGGCAAGCCCAACGCCCAGAGTTCCCGAAACCTCCCGAACGGCTTCGTTCATCAATTCCGCCAGCGGTGCACCTGCCAGGGCAACGTGGCCCAGGCCGGTGACCGCCGCCTGCTGTCGCAGTCTCGTGAGAAGCACGCTCTCGGCCCGCTTGAGCTCCGTCACGTCCTGAACCGTACCGAAGATGCGCGTCGGGCGTCCTGCGTCGACCCCGATATACTCCCCTTCGCCCCACAAGACGCGCTCGCCCTCGGCACTCAGGATCCGAAACTCGATGGGCAGAATCCTGTTCCCGTGGAGTGCGGCCCTTGTGGCTTCCAGAACTTTCGATCGGTCTTCTGGATGGATCGCAGGAAGGGCATCCTTTATGGAACCGGAGAATTGTGAAGGCCCCACCCCGAACAGCCGGAAAGTCTGGTCCGACCAGGTCACCCGATTCTTCTCCAGATCCCAATCCCAACTGCCGATCCGTCCGATTTCCTGCGCCTTGCGCAACATGGCCTCGCTCTTGCGGAGCGCCGCCTCTGCCTTCTTTTGGCCGGTTACATCCTCCACCATCGCCACCGCACACATGGGATCGCCTGCCGCGTCCCGCACCAGGGAAACCGTTGTGCGCCCCCACACGATCGCCCCTCCCTTGCGGTTGTACCGCTTCTCCAGCTGGAACCGATCCATTTCCCCTGCCGCCAGCCGCCGGAAAGCTGGGATCGACGCAGCGACATCGCCGTCGTAGGTCACTTCCTCGAAGGCGAGGCCTTCAATCTCTTCCGAATCGTAGCCGAGGAAAGCGCACATCGCTCGGTTGCACTGGAGGATTCGACCCCGGAGATCCCCCACGGCCATCCCTATGCCCGCGTGATCGAATACGGCCCGGAAGTGACTCTCACTGTCGCGGAGAGCCTTCTCTACGCGCTTGCGCGCGGTGATATCCGTTATGGTTCCCACGTGACCCACGATCTCCCCCCGCGCTCCCAACTCCGCGACGGCCTCGCCCATCACCCATGTCGTCACCCCGTCGCCGCGACGGAAGCGATACTCCGAACGGAACGGGCGGTTCTCGCGTACCGCGTCGTACCACTCGCGCACGATACGCTCCCTGTCGTCTGGATGTAGACCCTTGACCCACCCTCCGCCGAGGGCTTCCTCCGGCGACAGTCCGGCGATTTCGCACCAGCGTTCGTTCACATAGAGGCAGGCCCCCGCCGGGTCGGTCCGGAACACACCGACCGGTGACAGGCGCGCCAGGGTCTTGTAGCGCTGCTCGCCGGACCCGAGTTCCAGCTCCGAACCCTGGCGCGCAATGGATTTCTCGATTGCCCTGCGCAGCCTGTCGGGATCTACCAGGTCTTTCCGAAGAAAACTCTTGGCGCCCGCCGCGAGAGCCCGGTCGGTGAGTTCCCGGTCGTCGGCCGTGGCAAGCAGGATCACGGCCAAGTCAGAGGTCTTGCGTAAGAGATCCGAGAATGTGTCCTGGCCCTCACTGGCAGTAAGGGCGACATCCAGCAACACAACGTCCAAGCCGCCGCCCTCTGCCACACGCCGGAACACCCCCGAGAGGCTGCACGCTCGCTCTACGGTGTACACGGCTCCACCGGACTGGTGCAATAGCTCCTCTACCAGCGTGGCGTCTTCCATCTCGCCGCAGGCCAAGAGGACTCTGATCGTCCTCACCTCCACGTGCCCTCCTCCTCGTGCTGGGACCTCATTTCAAGACCGACGTCTTCGCCAGCGGCTACACTGAAAGGGATGTATCCTAACGAGGCCAGCTACCCGAAAACGCCATCTTCCTACCCGGGGTGTGGGCGGTGCAAGAGATCGCACATATGCTGGCCCGCGAGATTGGGTGTTGAAGTCAATCAGTAGCTACCCAAATACTTGGCCACCTCCCAATCGCTCACCATCGCGGAGTACTCGCGCCACTCGCGACGTTTAGCTTCCATGAATCTTTCATAGACGTGCTCACCCAGCGCATCCCTAATGACCTTGTCCTTTTCCAGGGAATCCAAGGCCTCATGCAGATCCCGCGGCAGCTCGTCGATCCGATACTTGCGACGCTCGCGATAGCTCATTGTGAAAATGTTCTTGTTGACGGGGTCCGGCGGCGTCCACTTGTTCGAGACCCCGTCCAAACCGGCAGCCAACTGAACGGTCAGCGCCAAATAAGGGTTAGCCGCCGGATCCGGCATGCGGAGCTCACAGCGTGTGCCCTGCCCGCGACGGTCGGGAATCCGAACCAACGGTGATCGATTGCGCATGCTCCAAGCGACGTTTGTAGGCGCTTCGTAGCCGGAAACCAACCTCTTGTAGCTGTTGACGAGCGGGTTCGTGATAGCAACAAATCCGCGTGCATGCTTCAACAGTCCGGCTATATAACCCAAGCCGATATCCGAAATTTCGTACTTGGCTTTGGGGTCGTAGAATGCGTTCTTGCCGTCGGAAAAGAACAGCGATTGGTGAGTATGCATTCCCGACCCGTTGCAGCCCTCGATGGGCTTGGGCATGAACGTGGCCAGAAACCCGTGGCGATATGCGAGGGTGCGGACGACAAAGCGGAAGGTCGCGAGGTTGTCCGCCGTGGTCAGCGTGGATGCATACCTGAAGTCAACTTCGTGCTGACCACCAGCTACCTCATGGTGCCCCGCCTCCACTTCGAAACCCAGGTGCTCCAGGTCGTGGATGATAAGGCGGCGAATCGGTTCGGCCTGATCGACCGGTGCCAGGTCGAAATATCCCCCGGCATCCTGGGTCTCGAGCGACGGCTTGCCTCGATCGTCCCGGCGAAAGATGAAGAACTCGGCCTCGCAACCCGCCATCATGTCGAAGCCCATCTCTTTCGCTCGGTCGATCTGGCGTTTGAGAGTCATGCGAGGACAGCCGGGGAAGGGAGTGCCATCGGGAATGTAGATATCACAGATCAGTCGAGCGACCCTGCCTCCCTCGTCGTCGTAGGGGAATACCTTGAAGGTGTCTAGATCGGGCTTTAACACCATGTCACTCTCTTCGATTCTGACAAACCCTTCGATCGAAGAGCCGTCGAACATGATATCCCCTTCGACGGCCTTTGCGAACTGGCTTCTCGGGACCTCTACGTTCTTGTTGACGCCCGTTATGTCAGTGAACTGAAGGCGCAGAAAATCAACTTCGTGTTCCCTCGCCAGCTTGAGAATGTCGGTGCAGGTAGCACCTTTGGTGTCGATCAGCTTACCTCGAACGGAGGATTTCTTGTCTGGACCCGGAACGGTGATAGGCGGGCGAGATGGCACGGCAGGCTCCGATGGTTTAGTGATATCGGAGCTTATGCACCCGACGAAGTTGTGTCAAGCGATTCGTGCAAAAATCACAGAAAATCTGTTACACTTATGCACTTGGACGGCCCAATTGGTACAAAAATGCTACTCAAACCAAACAATATCTACAGCATTGTGGTGGCAGTAGGGCCGCCCTACGCGGTCACACCCAAGGCGTTCAAAAGATTCCACAGATCTTGGGCCGAAAAGGCCGAAAAACGGACCTGGATTTCCTTTTCAGACCCTTCTAGGAATATCCAGCCCGAGAGCCGGTGGATATTTCCAGAAATGAAGTGGATTCGCCCTCGGGTGGCGCCAAGGTCGCTGTCCTTAGCAATTTCAAGCAGTACATCCCAGCGACTGCCGCCTCGTGTTAGTTCACCCATCTGGCGGGCCTTGATCTCGGCGAGCGACGGCTCAAAACCTGCTTGCGTACTCCTGGCGTCCTTATCCCCGGGCATGAATCTAGAGTAATGCCCGGCGGTGTATCACGATAGATGTCACTGCCGGCTCACTGTAAGAGACCCCAGGCTCACGGCTCTCACCCCTGCCGAATCGGCAACGGTCATTCCAAACGGGATGCCAGGAGTCCGCACAGCCGCTAAGGCAATCTGCGAAATCGCCGGACAGCATTCCATTGGCGCCGGCAGCGATGGCTGAAGCAGCCTTGCCGAGAACGCTTCACCAACGAATTCACCATCCAAGCTACGGTTCTCCACAACCCAAGAGGTCCAAGTCGCATCGACCAGTTGCAACCAATCACCGTCGAGGAACGCCGAGAACGCCGTGCTATCCGCCGAGCGCTCGAGATAGACTGTGAGAGTCGCGTCGATCACGACACCCTGCAGTCGTCCGGTCAGTTGATAGACCCCTTCGCGCGGATCATCAAAATCGCTGACGGCCATTAGGGTGGTGGAGGTCGCGGTTAGGCTCCCGAAGACACCAAGCCCTCCGCTCAACCGGTTGATAAAGCCGCGCCCCGTAAACTGGCTGCTTCTCGAGCGCGTGAAGTCGAAGAAATTCACGTCGGTCAGCGCTACGGTCATGACGTAACGGCGGCCGCCCCGAAAGATATCGTCACCCTCCCCGGGCTCGAAGACGTCTATCAGATCCCCCGGCAACGAAACGGCCGTCGTATCCGCCAGCACCTTAACTCCCTCATCGAGATCTTCCCCGAATTGGCCGTCCAAGTCGCCGATACGTAACACCTCGATTTGGAGAAGTCTGCCGCTCACGGCTTCGACCGTCACCCTCAGCGTATCGCGGTCGCGGTTGAATAGCGTGGTGTCTCCCCTGCCGAACGAGACGGAGTCACTACCAACGACGAGCGATGCGCCGTCCATCCCCGGCACCTGCGTGGTACCGGTGACCACCTCTCCGTCCGGGGTTTCCACGTGCAGCATCATGCGGTCGCCAGGACGCATCGTCGGACAAGAAGGCGGTGCCCAATACACCCCGGGGAGGGTAAACAGACCAAACGCTTGAGGCTTGTTGGGAAAATCGACGGGGTTACCGCAGGCATCATCTGGCAGATCCAAGTTCGAGACCTGAACCAGAGCACTCTCGATTGGTGTGCGTGGGAAGCCCTCACTAGGAATATCGCCGATCTCAAAGTCGGTGGGATCCACATCCCCCGTGAAGGATCGCTCGACGACCACGAATTGCTGCTCGAGATCCGGCCGCATGACGGCCTGTACGACGACGGTGGGTTCACCCTGGGGAACGATCACCTCCCTGAGATCACATGCAACGACCAACACGGTGCACGCTGCCAGCAAACGCCTGCTGGGTGCCCCCGTCGCTACCACTCGAAATCGACGCCTATGGTGGGAATAATCGGCAACTGGGAGAAGCCGGTTCTGGTGGGCGGTGCGCGTTCGAAATCGAACGTGTACACCCAAACGTTTGTGCGATTAAATGCATTTACGAGCTGAAGATAGGGATGCCACGTGGCTCCCCATTTCTCGTACTCCCAGCGGAAGCTCAGATCCAGACGCGAATAGAAGGGAAACCTTCGTGCGTTGATGGTGGTACTGATCGCCTCATCGTTGACGCGATTGAACGTGTTGAGTCGCGCGCTATACTGGCGATGCAACCATTGGCCTGTAATGCCCGTGAACGGCAGGGGTGATCCATAGCCCCAACGCGCGCCCATCTGACTGCCTAGCGGTCCCCTCGTTTGGAGCACCACATTCAGGGTATGCCTGCGATCGTGCGCCGGCGGAAAACGCTGTCCATTCGAGTTCCGCATCGTCCTTGCCAAACTATAGGATACCCAACCCGTAACCTCGCCGGTGTGCTTCCTGAGCAATACGTCGACGCCGCGGGCGTACCCCGTCGCCGGCATGAACTCGTCTCCCTTGACCTTAGGGTCGTCGGCTGGATTCTGGAACACCAAATCGTCGAAGGTCTTCGTAAAGCCCTCCACCTTGAGGGAGATCTGCGTCGAGAACCACTGCTCGAATCCGAACACGAACTGGTTGGAGCGGGCTACCGGGGTTTCTTCGTCCGCCCCGATCCAAAAATCGAACAGCGTAACCGGAAGCTCCTGATCGCGTATGGAATGGATTGGCTGATAGAATCTCCCGGCGGATCCCGTAAGCGCCAGATTGTCGGTAACGAATATCTTCACGCTGGCCCTGGGCGACACACCGGTGAAATCGGCCCCACCACTCACCCGTTCGACTCGAACCCCTGGGCGGAGCAATAGCCACTGAAACGGTCTCCACTGATCGTCGATGAAGCCCGATATGACCGTGGGATGAGACTCGAGGGAGAGATCGTTTATCTCTAGCGACTTGCTGTTGATAGTTAGATCCATGCTGTAGTCCTCAACACCCACGCCCACCCGAATCTCGTTCGGCTCCCCCGGCGACAGCGCTAGAGCGGTCCGCGCGGTGAGAACCCGGCTCGAGTTCTCCAGTCTGCGCACATCCGGTTCCAGACCTAACGACGTGGAGAATCCACTTGCGCTCAAGTGCTGCTCGAGCACGAGGTCGCCAAGCGGCTGGCGAAAGTGGAGGCCAACCAATCGATTGCCCCAGTCGAACTCCAGATCGATTCCGTCGCGACCCGGCTCAGCATCGATGAACGGCAAGTCGAGTGCGTCGCGGCCTACATATCCCGTAACTTGAACCACACCGCCCGTACCGAGTGGAACCGTGACCTTCCCAACGGCGTCACCGAAATAGTAAGGGAATCCGTCTTCCCGAAACGGCGCCACCACGAGATCGGCGTACGTGCGGCGGCCACCTATCATGTAGGATATATCGGATTTCCCGATCGGTCCTTCCAACAGCACTTTTGCGGAGAGCAACGACAGATTGCCGTGAACGTCTGTCGAACTCGGGTTCCCATCCCGGAGTTTGACGTCCATCACGCTGCTCAACCGGCCGCCAAATCGAGCAGGAAATCCACCGGTCAGAAAGTCCACGTGATCAACAGCTGCGTTGTCGAATGTGCTGAAAAGGCCCCCGAGATGGCTCGGATTGAAGATCTGAACCCCGTCGAGCAGAATCAGGTTCTGGTCGGATTCTCCCCCTCGTACGTTGAAGCCAACGTTGAAGTCGTTCTTGGCCACAGTACCCGGCAGGAGCTGGACGACGCGCGCGATGTCGGGTTCGGCCAGCGTAGGGGTGTTGGTGATTTCTTTGGGACTCAACGTCACGGTGCTCGTCTGGGATACCGATTCGAAACGCTTCCTCGCAATCGGAATCGGGACACCTTCAACAGGATGCAGCGGGACTGCTGACAAGTTGACGTAGGCGATCAGAGTGGCCTGGTTGCCAGCCACTCGAATCGTGTCGGCGACTAGGCCGATGCGTTCGAACGCTATGCGCAGCTCGCCGCTCGGGAGGCCTCGTAATACGAAGTTCCCCGATCGGTCACTCACGGTGGCTGCGACCGACCCCAAAACCTGAACGCGCACTCGGGAGAGTCCGGAACTGTCTGCTGCCGACAGCACCCGACCCCGAAGTGTTCTCGCACCTTGGGCGTGTAGGCTCAGGGGCACGAGGAACATGAGACCGAGTAGCCGAAATCTGCCCG
Organism: Gemmatimonadales bacterium; assembly: GCA_046757925.1. GTDB lineage: Bacteria > Gemmatimonadota > Gemmatimonadetes > Gemmatimonadales > GWC2-71-9 > JAZDCZ01. The sequence continues at coordinate 5,586 of JBHHZE010000053.1, read as the reverse complement.
TCACCATAGCGCACACTCCCCGGATCGTTCGCCTATATTACTGGGCTGATTCTTACATCAACCCTTCAGAACGCGACCAGCATGAACCCGGCGACTACTAGATGCCCCAGTTGCGGAGAAAAGGCAACAGGTAAATTCTGCAGTTCATGCGGCACCACCCTCTCGGGTGGGATGTGCCCATCCTGCCATACAAGTCTCACTCCAGGTGCCCGCTTCTGCCACGTGTGCGGCGCACCTACAAGAGCATCGATCAGGCCCGGGCAGTCGGCTTCCCTACCCTGGGCCATTGCCGGAACCGCCGTGGTGGTGCTGATCATCGTGCTCGTTGTACGGCTGCCCGGTTCCGGCCCGCAGCAACGGGCTCCCTCGACTCCACCGGCGGCGTTGAGCGGCGCAGCACCGGACATCAGCAGCATGACACCACGAGAGCAAGCCGATCGCCTGTTCGACAGAATAATGGCTGCGGCCGAACGGAATGACACTGCCGAAGTTAGGTTCTTCACTCCCATGGGACTCCAGGCCTATGCAAGGCTGGGCAAGCTCGACAATGATGCACGATATGACGTGGGCCTAATCAACGCCGTCACGGGCAACGCCGCAGCGGCCCTGAGCCAGGCTGACTCCATCGAGTCCGCCGTACCCAATCATTTGCTGGCAATCACTCTGCGGCAGACTGTGGCGGACATGAGAGGGGATTCCGCCGCCGTATTCGCAGCCTACCGCCGGTTTCTCCAAAGCTACGATACCGAGATCGCGGTCCTGCGACCCGAGTACGTGGCGCACCGGTCGACGATCGATGCCTTCCGCGAGAAGGCCCTGCGCTCGACCGGGGGAGCCGGCTGATGCCGACCATCACCCTGGCACACAGCCCCGACTCAGACGACGCCTTTATGTTCTACGCCCTTGCGGCCCGAAAGGTTCAGACGGGCAATCGGGTCTATCAGCATGAACTGTCCGATATTGAGACACTCAACCGGCGGGCTCTCCAAGGCGACTTGGATGTGACTGCTGTCTCCATCCACGCCTACGCATATTTGACGGACACCTATTTTCTCCTCCCCCACGGTTCTTCAATGGGTGAACGTTACGGACCGCGACTCGTGGCGTCCGCCCTACCCCCTAAAGATGTGCGTTCGGTCGTGGGAGAAATGAGAATCGCCGTACCGGGAACACTCACGACTGCAGCACTTGTCCTTCGCCTCTTTCAACCGTCCTGTACGACGCTCGTCATGCCGTTCGACCGCATCGAGGCAGCGGTTGCTTCCGGCGAGGCCGATGCAGGATTGCTGATCCACGAGGGCCAACTGACATATGGGGACATGGGTCTACATCTCTGGCAAGACATGGGAGAGTGGTGGTTTGCAGAGACCGGCCTACCACTTCCCCTCGGGGGCAACGTCATACGAAAGGATCTCGGTGAAGAACTCATCCGGTTGGTCTCCCGCGATCTCAGGGCCAGCATAGTGTACGGCCTTGAACACAGGGAACAGGCCTTGGAACACGCACTCCAGTACGCCCGGGGATTGGATCCCGCCAAAGCCGATCAGTTCGTGGGGATGTACGTCAACAACTACACCGTCGATTACGGCGACCGTGGACGGCGAGCCGTAGCCGTGCTGTTGCAGAGAGCGGCGGCGGCAAACATCGTTCCCAAGACCGTCGAGGCTACCTTCGTGGATGACGGCAAAGTCCCCCGAATGTGAAGTTGCCGCTCGTTGCCAACGCGCCGACGAAGGTTATTCTATGTGCTTGAGATGTGCGACAGGATTGCCTGAATGGAAGCGTCTCCATGAGTGCGCAGAGTAACGCCGAAGAGCAGACCAGATTACTCGTCGTCGACGATGAGGACCCGCTGCGCCGTGCGTTGGCCCGCTTCCTCGGTTCCCGCGGGTTTGCAGTCAGCACTGCGGCATCGGGGTTCGAAGCTTTGAAGCTCCTGGGCGAGCAGAAGTACGAGCTCATGCTTTTGGATATTCGTATGCCCGGCATGAGCGGGATCGATCTGGTCCCCGAAGCTCTGGATCGCGACCCTGATTTAGCCATCGTCATGCTGAGCGCAATGACCGACGCTACGAGCGCGGCGCTTTGCATGCAGAGAGGCGCACTCGATTACCTCACCAAGCCGATAGAGCTGCGAGATCTTGGAATCGCTATCGACAGGGCCCTCAAGGTTCGAGATACCAACCTCCAGAACAAAGAAATTTCGGCTTGGTTGAAAGAGGAGGTTCAACACCGAACGAAAGAACTCGAGGAGGAAAGACGCAAACTCGAGCAGGTTACCATTGCAACTCTCGAGGCTCTAGTCAACGCGCTGGAAGCAAAGAATCAGTGGCTTAGCGGCCACTCCGCGCGCGTGGCTGCCTTCGTCGCTACGATCGCACACCAGATGGGGCTGCCCGACCCGGAGGTCGACAATGTCCGAATGGCGGGCAGATTGCACGACCTTGGGAAAATTGGTATCAGGGAGTCGGTTCTCAATAAGAAAGGACGACTGACCGACGAGGAGTACCAGCACATCAAGGAGCATGTGATCATCGGCTCCCAGATCTTAGCTCCGCTCAAGCACCTGGGAGCCATCGTGTCGTACGTGAGGAGCCACCACGAACATTGGGACGGAAGTGGCTATCCCGACCAATTGGTGGGAGAGGATATCCCAATTGGCGCGCGAATCATATGCGCCGCAGAGGTCTATGACGCCCTTACCACCGCGCGTCCCTATCAGCAGCCTCTGGCTCCTGACGCTGCGGTGGAGCGGATGCAAGTCCTCACTGAGACCATCGTGGACCCCAACGTAATGAAGGCTCTAAAAGCATCCGTGCGGTCCCGCACGACTCTCATTTTCATCGATGAGGACGAGAGCCCCCCAGGTTGACCACTTCTTCAGGGCATGCACCGGTGTCCTACTCCTGCTCGCTGCCTGCGCGCCCCAACCGCGGTGGGTAGCGGTTGCCGGCGGGACTGACCGTTCCAACATTATCATCTTCTCCGGCAATCTCACTCCGGCTGACACGTTTTACCTTCCGGCCGAAGAGCCGCCCGAACACATAACACAGCTCGCCTTCGCCCCTGACGGATCGAGCATCTTTCTTCATGTCGAGAGTGATTTCACCAATGCGCTGTTGCGGCTCCGCAGAGCCGACGGCGTCGTTGTGGACCGACTCGCGCTGCCACATCGAATCGTCGACGCGGTATCGCTGCTCACGGACGTTCCGAACACCATACTCGTGACCGGACGGCTTGACCACCCACCCAGCCGGAAAGCCACCCTCTTCCTTTACTCCGCCATACCGCTGAGACCACTTGCGCGAATCGAGACCTGTGACGGGAGGCCCGCAGCGGTTGCACTGATCGGGGTCCTGAACAAGGCTTATGTTCGATGCGAGAATGTGGTAGCCGAAGTCGATCTCACACTCATGCGCCTGGTTCGTGCCGTCAGCTCGGACCACGAGTCCTCCTGTGGACAGGGTGACCTGGCATCCTCTCGGAGCGGCAATATCCTCTACTTCGCGTGCCCGGAATCGGGACAACTCTTTCTCCTCGATCGTGCGACCTTGAGACCGGTAGATTCCGTGAGCGTTGGGACCGGGGGGGCGCGGCTGGCCACGTCGCCGACGCGACCAGTGGTACTGCTGGGATACCCTCGGCAACACAGGCTGACGATGCTGGACCGAGGAAGTGGCGGAGTCAGTACAATTTCCTCCAGTTTTGGTAAATCTTCGGTAGTTTCGATGGACGGCAGCGGGCTCTGGGCCTTCATGACAACTCACGACAGCCACAACCGTTTGATAAAGCTGGATCTTAGAACCCATCGTCGCGTAGCCGTTGTGTCCCTCGCCAGTCCCATCAGCTCCGTAACGGTATGGCCGGGGCCTCACAGTCCCGTGTTCTCCTGGGTACGGTAGTACTGATCCGCACCAATGCTTAGATTTCTCATGGATGGGCAGGTCGCCGGCAAGCCTGACTGGGGATGCTGGCGTATGGAGTTCAACGAGGAAGCCCGGGGCCAAAGGCACCCGGGCTGGGATGGCCGGGCGACGCCGCCGTCAAACGTCACACACGGCCAGGCTTGTCTCGTTGAGAGCGCGACTGCGCTCACAGATAGTAACAGCGGCCCGTCTGAATTGGTTCCCGAAGCGCCCTACGGCCACCTCTTGAGCCGCCCAGTGCGGGAAATCGTCAGCGATTCGGCAGCCGCGCCACGCCGTAGAACCAGCTTCGTATTGGCCCCCCCGAGCCCCAAACCGCTGGGATAGAGCCGAATTACGCTTCTGGAAGACTGGAGTACGACTCCCCGGCCACCTGGCCCCACCTGCCGCCAGAGCACCGAATCCACAGCCGCCTCGACCGTCGCGGCTAGAGAGTCCTGATCCAGGACGATCCGCAGCCGCCTGCCGTGATAGACCGCCGAAAAACGGGCTCTAGCGTAGAAGCTCGCGATCTCCTGGGTCGCACTCGCCACAGCGAGCCGGTCAGCCCAACGCCAGACCCGTGGTGCAGCAAGAGCCGTGATGAGCCCGAGAATCAGGATTACCACCATCACTTCAACCAGCGTGAAAGCACGTTGCATGAAGCGAATATATCGTGCAAATCACACCGCTACCTACACTTTACCCCGCAAGATGGTTCGAAAAAACGCGGACTTGCGGGGCCCCGTTGCTGGCGCCATACTTGCTATACTTGACTCCGTACCTCAAAAGGAGGGATTGACAGCGTGATACCTTTTCCAAGTCCGAGCACCCACCGCCCCGAACCACCTACTCATTCAAACTTCCATCGACCGTTTCTGGAGCGGGCCGGAAGCTCACTCGGCCATGATTCCGGACAGCACTGCCTCGGCGCGTTCTTGACCATGCGACTGGTCGATCAGTTTGCGGCCCAGTACGAGGATATCAACACCGAAGCTACAGCCTATCAGATAAGGGCGACGGAAGATTTCATCCGAAACCTCCACCCGCAGACTGCGGAGGTCAAAAGCCTGCTGGAGATCGTCCGCATGGCCAGCACTGCGATGCAGGAGGGCGACCGACGGGTTCTGTTTCCACCGCTCCTCGCATTCGCCTACTGGCTGGAAGATGACTTGCGATTGGATGAGGCACTCGACGTGTTGGAAACCACCACTCAGCTGAGTGACGCCACGGATGGTGACCAGGAAGTCGCCACGTTCCTTCAGAAAGCCCGGGTTCTGAGGCTGGGTGGGTATTTCGATCACGCCACCGAAGCTTATGCGCTCGCGGGCGAAATGGCGGCTCGTATTGGTGATTACCACTCTGAACGGCTATCTCGAGTCGGCCGGGCCATCGTCATGCAGAAAACCGGCAACCTGGCCGATTCTGAAAAGGCCCTGCGACAGATCAGGAGCGATTGTGTGGCGGCAGGCGATGTCATAGCCGAGGCCCATTGCTGTCAGGACCTTGCGGTGGCACTGCACTTGATGAGGCGGAGCCAGGAGGCCGTACCCTTGCTCTTCCGGGCCTCCCAACTTTACGAGGCCCCTCTGGCCCGAGCGCGGGCCCTAAGCGACACGGGTGTGCTGTTGAAGGAACTCGGCTACCTTGAGGCCGCTGAGCACGCGTTCTCCCTGGTGCT
>JBHHZE010000052.1:0-21280 GCA_046757925.1 Gemmatimonadales bacterium | reverse complement strand
AAGGCCGGAACCACCTCGGACGAAGATACGAATCCGTACGAGATTTGCGAACCTGTTGTTCAGCGTTCATTATCCGTGCGGTCACTGTCGACCTGCGCTGGAGCCTACCCTCATGCCCAATGTGCGAACACTACTTTTCCTAACTCTTGGTGTCATAGGCGCCGTCTATGCCGTGCGCTGGATTGCGAATATGAAGAGTGTCGGGCGGGCCGGCGCCGACAGTGCGATAGGCACGTCACCCCTCCAGGCGGCCATAGGCTTCGTTACCAACTTCTTCGACACCTTAGGCATTGGCTCGTTTGCACCGACCACCGCGCTGTTCAAGTTCTTGAAGGTCGTACCGGACGAGCGCATACCCGGTACGCTACATGTAGGTGACACTCCGCCGGTGATCGTTCAAGCGTTCATCTTCATTGCGATCGTACGAGTCGACGTTGTAACGCTCGCCTCGCTGATCGTCGCATCCGTAGTCGGAGCGTGGCTCGGCGCCGGGGTAGTTGCGCAACTGCCGCGTCGCAGCATCCAGATAGGAATGGGCGTGGCGCTCATGATAGCCGCGGTGACGTTCGTGATGGCCAACTTCGGGATCGTTCCGGTGGGCGGTACTGAATTGGGATTGAGAGGGCTGGGTCTGGGGATCGCTATCGTCACGAACTTCGTGCTGGGCGCGCTCATGACCATCGGCATAGGCATGTACGCGCCGTCGATGATCATGATCAGCACGCTTGGCATGAATCCCACAACCGCGTTCCCCATCATGATGGGCTCTTCGGCCTTTCTCATGCCGGTAGCGAGCATCCGATTTCTTCGCGCCAACGCGCACAGCTTGAGGCCAGCGATCGGGCTTGCCGTGGGGGGGCTGCCGGCAGTATTGATCGCGGCGTTCATCGTGAAAGCACTTCCGCTCGTCGCGGTGCGGTGGCTCGTCGTGGTAGTAGTGCTCTACTCGGCGGTGGCGATGTTGCACTCGGCCTACTCGGGGGTGAAAAGTGAAATGTGAAAAGACACGGCGCCACGGAACTCGCGAATAGAGTGTCAGCGAGGTAGTATACGGGCGACTTTCTTAGGAGCTTCTTGCATGTCTCCTACCAACTTCAGAGCCAGATCGTTCGTGCGCAGCTTGCCGCTGGCCGCCGGCATCGCGCTCTCCGCGGGCTTCACCGCCCGGCAAGTTAGTGCTCAGGCTGCGGCGGCCGATGCGGAGACGCTGGAACACACCGCGGCCATGGCCGCCCACCATCTTTGCTCCGGTATATTCGTGGTCGGGCGCGACTACCAACGTACTCCCGAACAGGTATTGGAGCAGGACGTCAAACGGTTCCCCGAGTTCAACTGGCAGGACAACTTCGAATACAGAGTTGACATGGATGCCCACACGGCCACGGTATGGGGCAGCGGGTTCCCAGCCCGAACCGCTAAGTACCATGGCGATCAGGGCTGTACCATCCTGGCGCGGGACGAAGAGGACGTGCACTTCAGGCCAGTAAGGGTCCCTCGTAATCTACCCGACGCCGCGACCGTGCGGTGGCCCATGGGTGACGTCGACGCGCGTGGTCCGCTGCCCCCTGGCGCGGACGCGGCGAAGTTCGACGCCGCTCTGGACTGGGCGATGAATCAGGGCCAAAACACGCGGGCGCTGGTGGTGACCTATAAGAGCAAGATCATCGGAGAGCGATACGCCCCGGGGTTTACCAAGGACACGCCGCAGATAAGCTGGTCGATGGGCAAGAGCATTACAGCGGCGCTCGTGGGAATCCTGGTTCAGCGAGGCGAATTGCAACTCGACGAGCCGGCGCCGGTGGCGGCTTGGCAGAAGCAGGGCGATCCGCGGAGAGATATCAAGATCAAAGATCTCATGCACATGAGCAGTGGTCTCGATTTCAAGAATAGAGGGCTGAACGGACCTGATGCGTGGCGCAGTACCAACGAGCATTTCCTCATCTATTTCGACGCGATAAACGTGTTCGACCATGCGGTAAACCAGCCGCTCGACATTTCTCCGAATACTGAATTCCGTTACCGTAACAGCGATCCTCTCACGCTGGGTAGAATCGTTCGGGAGACCGTCGAGGCGGACGGGGAAAACTATCTGACGTTTCCGCAGCGAGCGCTGTTCGACAAGATCGGCGCCCGCAATTATGTGCTCGAAACGGATACCTATGGCAATTTCATCATGACGGGCTACGATTACGGCAGCGCTTGGGACTGGACCCGTTTTGGCCTGCTGCATCTGTGGCGTGGCGTATGGAACGGCGAGCGAATATTGCCTGAGGGATGGGTGCATTTTGTCAGCACTCCGACACCCACCGATCCCAGGCGCGGCTACGGCGGTCTTTTCTGGTTGAATCGCGGTGGTGCGATGGATAGAGTACCTCGAGATGCGTTCTGGGCCGCCGGCCACATGGGACAGACAACCATGATTATTCCATCGAAGGACATGGTGGTTGTCCGGCTGGGGCCCAGCCCGGGCGGCTTCAATAGCTATTTCAACGACGTGGTCGGCAACATTCTCGAGGCGATCGAAAAATGAACCGGCTCTCAACAGTGGAGAAGGATATGAAATCTTCGGTTGTTCGTGCTCGAATTCGGACGTATCTGATTGTTGGTGCGTTGGCCGGGCTGGGTCTCGGCTGTGCCGCCGAACCGGAAGTGGCCGCCGATCTCGTGCTCCGCGGTGGCAAGGTCGTTACGGTCGATGATGCGGTTCCCGACGGTGAGGCTATCGCCGTCAAGGACGATACCATTCTGGCCGTCGGCAGTGACGCAGAGATCGAGTCGTATATCGGCCGGAAGACAAAGGTGATCGACTTGGACGGCAAGCTCGCTATCCCCGGTTTCATCGAGAGTCACGGTCACTTCCTCGGGGTCGGGGATGCAAACCTGCAGCTCAAATTGATGGACGTTGCAAACTGGGATGAGATCGTGAGCATGGTCGCTGCGGTGGTAGGCGACGCCCAGCCCGGCGAGCTGATCAGAGGCAGGGGTTGGCACCAGGAGAAGTGGGACAAGCGTCCGGCGAATGCCGTGCAAGGCCTGCCGAGGCACGACGCCCTGAGCGCCGTATCGCCGAACAACCCGGTCATTCTGCGGCACGCATCGGGCCACGCGTCGTTCGCCAACGCCAAGGCGATGGAGATGGCAGGTATTACCCGCGACACGCCCAACCCACCCGGTGGCCAGATTGTGCGCGACGCAACCGGCGAACCGATTGGCGTGTTTCGTGAAACGGCACAGCGTCTACTCGGCAGGGCAACGCGGAATGCAACGCCACCGGATCCTCGCCGGCAGGCGGAGCTCGCGATCGAGGAACTTCTGTCGAAGGGGGTAACGACCTTCCAGGATGCCGGATCGTCGTTCGAGACCATCGATGTATTCAAGCAGATGGTCGAAGACGGTGCGATGGGCGTCAGGCTGTGGGTGATGATCCGCGCACCCAACGATCAGCTCGCCGAGAAGCTACCGGATTATCGCATCGACGAGATGGGTGATCACCGGCTTACCGTACGTGCGATCAAGCGCACCATCGACGGCGCGCTCGGCTCGCACGGTGCGTGGCTGCTGGCACCCTATAAGGACATGCCTACTAGTTCGGGGCTCAATACTGCTTCGGTAGCGAGCGTCACGGAGACCGCGCGACTGGCGATTGCGAACGGTTTTCAACTCTGTGTCCACGCGATCGGTGACAGAGCCAACCGCGAGGTGTTGAACATTTTCGAACGTACATTCAAGGCGAACCCCGACAAGACGGACCTCCGCTGGCGTATCGAACACGCCCAGCATATCAACGCGGTGGACATTCCGAGGTTTGGGCAGTTGGGAGTGATCGCGTCGATGCAAGGCATCCACGCTACTTCTGATGCTCCATATGTGCTCCAACGGTTGGGAGAAAAAAGAGCTGAGGAGGGCGCCTATGTCTGGCAAAAGCTCATGAAGTCGGGTGCGATCGTCGCAAACGGTACCGACGCACCAGTGGAAGACGTGGATCCCATAGCGAACTACTACGCCAGTGTCTCGAGACGCACGAAGGATGGCACCGTATTCTTTCCGGATCAGAGGATGAGTCGAATGGAGGCGCTCAAGTCGTATACGATGAACGGTGCCTACGCCGCGTTCGAGGAGCCGATCAAGGGTTCGCTTACGCCGGGCAAGCTGGCCGATATAACCGTGCTTTCCAAGGACATCATGACTATTCCAGAGGACGAGATTCCCTCGACTGAGGTCGTGTACACGATCGTGGGTGGCAAGGTTATGTACGAGCGGGAGAAGAACTAGATATAGACGGCAAGATGAGTCGCCGTAATATCTGGTCCCAAGCCGCCGACGTGGCGGCGCGCACACCCGAGTCACGTAACCGCTACGTCGATTTTCTGAGAGCCTTATCCATCTGCGCTGTCATCACCGGGCACTGGCTCGTAGCCGCGCCGGTGGTGGTACAGGGCGAACTCACCATCAGCAACATGTTGCAAGTAGCGCCTTGGGTGCGGTGGTTGACGTGGGTGTTTCAGGTCATGCCGGTGTTTTTCCTGGTGGGTGGTTACGCCAACGGCGTGTCGTGGAGGTCGGCGAAGCGAGACAATCGCTCGTACGGCACGTGGTTGAACGGACGACTACAGCGCCTGATCGGTCCGGTACTTCCGCTCCTCGCGATCTGGATCGTGTTCGGAATCGTAGCGCAACGCTTCGGAATGGATACCGGGTTGCTGCAAGTGGCGTCGCAGCTGGCTCTAGTGCCGATCTGGTTCTTGGCCGTTTACGTCATGGTGGTGGTAATGGTGCCGGCAACGTTTGCGGCCTGGGAGCGATTCGGTCTGAGATCATTCTGGATCTTGATTGGTCTCACGATCCTGGACGACATCCTGTTCTTTTCGGCCGATCTTCATTTCGTGGGATGGGCCAACTACGCGTTCATCTGGTTTGCCGTCCACCAATTGGGATATGCCTGGCGCGATGAGAAACTGGGTGGACCGACTACAATGTTGGTATGGGGAGGCCTGGGTTTCGCTGCGTTGCTGGGAGTCGTATTTCTCGGGCCGTATCCCATTAGCATGGTGAGTGTACCCGGTGACGAGATCAGCAATACCTTGCCACCCAAGTTGCCAATGCTTGCTCTGGGTATTGCGCAGAGCGGACTGTTGCTCGCTCTAGAATTTCCGCTCAGGCGATGGCTCGCGCGTGCAATACCCTGGACAGCGACGGTGCTGGTGAACGGTATGATAATGACGATCTACCTGTGGCACGTTACGGCACTTACGGTGCTGGTAGGAGTCCTATTGCTGTTCGGCGCGCCGGGCCTCGCATTGGAACCCGGGTCTGGAGCTTGGTGGGTCGCGCGTCCGGTCTGGATGGTTGTGCTACTGATAGTTCTTGCACTCTTCACACTGGCGTTTGGACGTCTCGAGCGCGGCGGACGCGGCGTGACGGAGCATGCCGGGTGGCGCTTGGTGATGGGTGCCGTCTTGGTCTGCGGCGGGCTGTCGCTCCTGGCGCTCAATGGAATAGCCTCGGACGGATGGCTTACAAGCAAAGTCTGGATCTTGGCGCTGCCGTTTGCGGGTGCAGCTTTGGCGGGGGTCAATCCAGCGCGCCGCGCTGGGTGAAATGTCAAATGTGAAAGGTGATTGGGAAAAGGATGAATATCGACCCAGCCGATATCAAGATCTGCACTGACGCCGAAGAGAAGGAGTTGTCGTATCACAGTGGTGTGACGCCACCAATCGCCCAAACGGCCTTATTCACCTACCCGACATTTGCCGAGCTGCTTGGCGCACTCGCATCTGAACATACGCATCACGTCTATACGCGCGGCCAAAACCCTACGGTGGAGCTAGTCGAGCACAAGCTCCAGAAGCTGGAGCATGGGGAGATGTGTAAGTGCTTTGCGTCGGGTATGGCGGCTGTGAGCGCCATAATGCTCGGCCTGCTCGAAGCGGGGGACCACATTCTTTTCGTGAATCAGATCTACGGACCGACGTTAGAGCTCGCCCAGCAGTTGGAGCGCTTTGGGATACAGCACGATACCATGTTGGATCTGCACCCGTCCGAATGGGAAGGAGCGGTGCGCAAGGAAACGCGACTCATTTGGTTCGAGAGCCCCGGTACTATGCTTTTCCGAACGCTCAACATCGCGAAACTCGTGGAGTTTGCCAAGTCGCGCAACATCTTGACGGCCATGGATAACACGTGGGCGACCCCGCTGCTGCAGAAGCCGTTGGATTCAGGTGTCGATCTCGTCATGCACGCATGTTCTAAGTACATCGGCGGTCATAGCGATGCGATCGCGGGCGCGGTAGTTGGATCAGCGGAGCTGGTGGAGCAAATCTATTATCGTGCGTTCATGCTGAACGGAGGAGTGCTGGCTCCGTTCGATGCTTGGCTGTTGCTCCGCGGGCTGCGTACGCTCCCGATTCGGTTGCGGGAACACGGGGAGTCCGGTCTCGCGGTCGCACGCTTTCTCGCCGAGCACGAAGCCGTTGCACGGGTGTACCACCCGGCGCTCAGCGGGGTGGATGACGGGCATCGTGACGGGCTCAGGGGTTACACGGGCCTCTTCAGTTTCGAGTTGAGCGGCGGAACGTTCGACGATGTAGTACGCGTCATCGATGCGCTGAAAGTGTTTCGGATCGGTGTGAGCTGGGGCGGCACGGAGAGCCTGGCGATATCTCCCAACCGAGGAGACAACGCCGAGTATCTGAGCGCCAACGATATATCCCCTGGACTGATCCGGCTGTCGGTTGGCCTAGAAGGTGCGAATGCGCTGATCGACGATCTGGGTTCCGCGCTTGCGCTACTGTGAGCGCAGTACCTGAAAGCAGGCGTACCCTATCACTGACGGCTGCGGTGTTGCCGTTGGTCACCATGCTGCTTCTCTTCGTGCTGGGACTCGCGTTCTTAGAGGTTGGTACGGAGCTGCTGGTGCTTGTGATGCTTGGTGCCGCTGCTGTGGCTGGTGCGGTTGCAGGGCATGTGGGTAAGAAGTGGGACGACATCCAGCGGTCGACCGGTGAGAAACTCGCCGCCGTGCTCCCGGCAATACTCATCTTGCTGTCGATCGGCATGTTGATCGGCACCTGGGTTTCGAGCGGTACGATTCCCATGTTGGTGTACTACGGCCTCCGGATGGTGAATCCCAAGTACTTGATACTCACGGCCTTCCTGGCAACAGCAGCGATGTCGCTTTGCACGGGGACGTCGTGGGGTTCGGCGGGAACCATAGGAGTGGCGCTCATGGGAATGGCGGCGGCGCTCAATGCACCGCTCGCGCCTACCGCCGGTGCTGTCGTGTCGGGCGCCTACTTCGGCGACAAGATGTCACCGCTGTCCGACTCGACAAATATATCGGCAATCGGTGCCGGAGCGAATCTGTACGATCACGTGCAACATATGATGTACACGGCCATACCATCGTTTGTGATTGCCGGGCTTGTTTACCTCTTTGCGGCGAGTGGCCATGAAGCTTCGGGCGACGGACTGCCGAAGAGCGCCGTTCGTTTATTGGAGGACATCGACGGCATCTATGCGTTGAGTTGGCTCACACTACTCCCACCGGTAGTTGTAGTGGTCGGCATAGTGAAGAAGATCCCGCCTGTTCTGGCTATAGCAATGTCCTCAGCAGTTGCGGCGGTACTCGGCATCGTGATCCAGGGGTTTACAGTCCAGGATGCGTTGGTCGCAGGAGTTAGCGGATTCGACCTGCGGATGGTGGCGTCGAACGGACTCGAGCCCAGCTCTTTCGGTGACGCGATTGGGACGCTTGTCAACCGGGGTGGGCTGTATTCCATGGTGGACACACTACTCGTTGTGATAGCCGCGTTTCTATTGGCCGGCGCGCTCGATGCTTCGGGTGCGCTCGACCTGATGATCAACCGAATGCTGGCGACAGTGCAATCGACCTTCGGCCTCATAGCTGCGACAATGGCATCCGGCGCGACGATGATCTCGCTGACGAGTCACGGTGGAGTGACCGCGCTTGTGGTAGGTGGACTGTTCCAGAAGGCCTATTGGGAGCGCGGACTCGCCCCGCAGAATCTTTCACGTTCGCTGGAGGATTCGGTAACGATTGTCGAACCGCTAATGCCGTGGACCGTGTCCGCGGTGTTCATGGCTACCACATTGGGTGTGCCGACGATGAGGTACATGCCGTGGGCATTGTTTTGTATGGGAGGACCGGTATTTTCGTTACTGTATGCGGCCACGTTCGATCGTACGGGATTCGGGATCAAGCTGGCGGCCGACACGACAGGAGTGCATCTTGCATCCAGTGAATGAGTTAATCGCAGACCTACACGGCCGCGCGGTGCGCAGGTTCATTCGAGACATGCGATCTTCGCGCGACCGCCGTCAGGAACCGGATCGCCGCAGCGGTGCAGTACGGGCTCAGGGCGCTGAGGGTGGCGAGCGCCGAAGGCTTGACGATAGGCGTACTTCGCACGACCGAAGACGTCCAACGCAGGGCATATACTCGCTGGAAGCGGCATCCATCATACGACGCATGATGTTGAATCCCCTGGAGGGCGTTTGGTGTCCGGAGTGCGAGGGCAATCTCATGCTGGGCCCTGCCGTCATCAGGCAGAGTGTTGTTATGCGCCGCATCCACTGTACTCGGTGTCGTAGGAGAACCGTCACGCCGCAGACCCTGTAGGGTTGAGGCTGCGGGGGCCCTTCGACCGCGGATCCACAAACCGTCTATCCGCCGACCTGCCGCTCCGCCGCTACCATCCGCCTGAGACTCTCATCCTTTCCAACTACTTCCAGTAGAAAGTTCACCGGCTCGGAAACGGTCTCTCCCGTGATGGCAACACGGATCGGTTGAAATACCTTGCCGACGCCCAAGCCCAACTCATCCGCAAGCGCTCGTAATTCGGTCTCCAATCTCGTGGGTTCCCAGTGATCGTCTTTCAAAGCGGTGAGCCGCTCGGTGGCGGCACGGAGTGCCATCCTGAATCCGTCAGGGTCCTTCGCGATCAGCTTGCCGGCCCTGGGATCGTCCCGCACGATCAAGTCGGGATTGAATCGCACGGCCACACGCCTTGCCAGATCTATCGTAGTGCGGGCCCGCTCTGCCGTGACATCGATTGCACGCAATAACTGCGTGCGCTCGATTGTGGCGCTGTCCACGCCGTAATCCTTCAAACCCGACTCGATGAGTGGGAGAAGATCTTCCGGTTGAGCCTGACTCATGTACTGCCCGTTCATCCACTCGAGCTTTGTGATGTCGAAGATCGCGGCTTTCTTCTGAACTCGCTCGAGTGAAAATGCGTCGATCAGTTCTTCTGTTGTGAAGTACAGTTCTCTGTCGTCACCTGGGTTCCAGCCCAACAGTGCCAGAAAGTTTCGCATCGCGGGCGCCAGGATGCCGAGTGCACGGTATTCACCGATTGCCGTAGCGCCGTGACGCTTCGACATCTTCTTTCCGTCCGGACCGTGGATCATGGGAACGTGGGCGAATACCGGAGGCTGGTAGCCCAACGCGCGGTAGACGGCGACCTGCTTGGGAGTGTTGGAGATGTGGTCGTCTCCGCGCAGGACAAGCGTGATCTGCATCTCCATATCGTCCGCCACCACGGTGAAGTTGTACGTTGGGGTCCGGTCGGAGCGCAGGATTATCCAGTCTTTTATGTCCGACCCCGAGAAGCTGATGCGGCCGTGCACGACGTCGTCCCATGAGATCTCGTCGTCCGGCATCCGAAACCGCACGGCGCCCTCGTCCTCGTACGCCTTGCCTTCGGCCAGAAGCCGGTCGGCGAGTTGCCGGTGCCGCTCGATCCCGGCTCCCTGAAATACGATCTCCTCGTCGACGTCCAACCCCAACCATGCCAGGCCCCTGAGGATGACCTGGACGTGTTCCTCGGACGATCTCTGTCGGTCGGTGTCCTCGATTCGCAGCAGGAACTTCCCGCCGGTCTTGCGGGCGTACAGCCAGTTGAATAGTGCGGTCCTGGCGCCGCCGACATGCAGAAAGCCCGTGGGCGACGGGGCGAATCGGACGCGGACTTGGCTCATGGATCTCCTGTCTTCAAGGATAGAGGGGGCGAAACGTAAGGAGCCGGGCTCCATGGGTCAATGCGCCGACGCCTGCCATTCGGGGCAACCTGCGATATTATTCCTGCGCCCATGCATACCATCGCCAAGTGTCACGTAGCCACATTGCCCCGGGGCCATGTCATGTCTGAATGTGGCGCCGATGCGACCCGTTATTCGATGATCGCATTCCAGGCAGGTGCTGGGACATGACGAGAACCACCCCGTCCGGCGAGCTCAACCCACGGAGTGACTCCCCGCTTGACTTCCCTGACAGGGAATATGGCGAGCTGACTCGCGATGACTACGCGACGCTCGGCTTCATGGCCGGGCTGGAGGTGCACCAGCAGCTCCTCACCCGATCCAAACTCTTCTGTCGTTGTCCGGCCGGTAGGTATGTCGATCATCACGACGCCCACGTCCTGCGGCACATGCGCCCAACATTGAGTGAGCTCGGCGAGTACGATGGTACTGCACTCATGGAGTTCAAGACACGCAAGGAGATCGTCTACCTGCTGGAACGGAACACGGTGTGTACTTACGAGATCGACGACACTCCACCGTTCGAGATAGACGATATGGCCGTCGAGATCGCGATAGAGGTATCCGAGATAATGGGAATGAATCTGGTGTCTGAGCTGCACGTCATGCGCAAACAATACCTGGACGGGTCGATACCCACGGGTTTTCAGCGCACGGCTATGGTAGCGTTGGGCAGTGCGATCCCATTCACTGTTCCGGAGTTAGGCGTGGATCGTGAACTCCGCATTCGTCAACTCTCACTGGAAGAGGACTCATGTCGCGAGGTCTCCGATGTGGGTCACCGCATAACGTTCCGCACCGACAGACTCGGTATGCCGTTGACCGAGATCGTGACCGAGCCAGAGTTGTGTACGCCGTTGGAGGTGCAGGTTGCAGGTCGTTTACTCGCCGCGGTGGCGAGGGTGACTGGCAAGGTACGTCGTGGGCCTGGCGCAGCTAGACAAGACGTGAACGTGTCCATCGCCGGCGGGCGCAGAGTTGAAATCAAGGGCGTGTCGTACCATCGCCGCCTACCGCAATTAGTACACATCGAGGCGTATCGGCAGCTCAACCTACTCAGGATCAAGGCGGAACTCGAGCGCCGAGGTGTTACACCCGAGATGCTCGAGATCCCGAGCCAAGGTTTACCTTGGGAAGTGTCGGGATTGGTTGGGTCCGCAAGTGCAGTGTCACAGGACGGTGAAGTGGCGTGCGCTGTGCGACTCCCCGGATTCGGAGGGCTGCTATCTCACGTTACACAGCCGGGCCTCGATTTCGCACACGAACTGAGCGAACGAGTACGTGTGATCGCATGCCCGTCCCATCGCCCGTTCATGCTCCACTCCGATCAGGCCGAGGCTGACGGTGTGAATTGGGGTGAACTACGTAAATCTCTGGGTGCCAATAATGGTGACGCGGTCGTGCTGCTGTGGGGGAGTGAGCAGGACGTGGCCACCGCGGCGCGTGAGGTCTTGCTCCGAGCGACGGACGCCCTGGCGGGAGTTCCGGCCGAAACTCGCCAGGGAAGCGCGGACGGCACCACGGGATTCGAGCGCATTCTACCAGGTGCAGACCGAATGTACCCCGACACGGATACGCCTCCTTTACCCATAGAGGACACTACGGTAGAGGCGATTCGTGCGCGGTTGCCGGAGGCACCGTGGGCGCGCGAACGTCGTTACATGGATCTTGGCTTGAGTGCGGGAGCCGCCAGACGTTTGGCGCGCGCGCCATGGGCTGAGCTTTTCGATTTACTGGCACCGCTGCCGCCAGATCTGGCGTGCCGGCTTGCGGCGTCGTTGGCCAAGCGCATTCCGTTTCACGTTCGTGTGGGTACGTTGCAGGGACTTCCGGATGTTGAAAAATTGATGCCACTGGTGCGGGCTATTCAGGTGGGTGACATTCGTGTCGAGGCGTTAGATCGGTTGGTCGATGCCGCGATCGAGTGTCCTAACACCGCACCCGAAGAGATCGTTGCGAAGTTCGCTTGTGATACGGACGATGCGGAGTCATTGCAGCGTGCGATCGATGAAACGGTTACTAAGATGAATGATTTGTCCAGCAAGTCGGCGGACAGCGCGATGCGTTGGGCAATGGGGCAAGTGATGCCACGATTCGTGGGAAAGGTCGATCCGGCGACAGTGCGTACGAAGCTAGATTGCATGTGAGCAGCGTCGTGCAGCTGGCTGGTGTTAGCAAAAGCATGCCGAACGATGGTCAACAGCCTCGTTGTCGCGCTGCTTTTGCCTGCCGGCGATACTTGGCGTTAGGAGATCTATGAGTCACCGGCAACGGATGTCGATTAACTGGTGACGGTTGGAGCATACCGTTGAGAGACCTCTAGGAACAAGCTGATTACAAATCAATCATGACAGAGCACACACTCGGCATTTTAACGGGAATCTCTTACGTGTCTGGCTTCGACTACTTCAAAGGCATCAATGAAATAGTCCTCGCTAACACTCCCAAACGCCATATCATGTCTCCCAATCCGCCAATTGTAATGGTTTCCGTCGATTGCGACGAATACGTCTATTACCTTACATCGAAGTCATTCGATAAAGTTGCGGAATACCTCGTGAGGGGAGTACGCAAGCTCGTAGACACAGGATGTGAGATCCTTGTGATTGCCTCCAACACAGGTCACATTTGTGTACCGGCCGTCGAAAGTGAGTTTCCAGCACTCAACATTTTGCACATTGCCGATTGTCTGGCATCCCAATTGAAAAGGCAAGCTTTTTCAAGAGTCGGACTGATTGGAACGAAGCCTACCATGGAAGAAGACTACCTCACGGAACGTCTATCACGCCATGGCATCACCACTTTAGTACCAGAGGATGAACAGACTCGAGAAGAACTTTATGAGATCATATGCCAAGAATTGTCATACAATGTGCTTCGCGACGAGTCTAGAAATGAGATAGTGAAGGTGATTGACGGTCTTGCAATGAGAGGCGCTGAGGCGTGTGTTTTGGGCTGTACCGAAATTGAATTATTGGTGCAGCAGGAACACGTCGTGAACGTGCCGTTGCTTCCCTCCGCAGAAATCCACATTCAGGCTGCCGCAAACGTGCTGTTGGGAAAGCTAGAGTTAGAGGAATTATTGCCGCCAATGCCGGAAGCGCGGTCGTGAAGGTCACGGTCGAAGAGCGGTATCGCGGCTACCGCGGCCCGTGCTTGAGTCTCATGAAAAAGCTCGACTTTGGCGTGTGGAGCGAGGTGCGGCTCGGGACCTCGCGCGGATCGTTTGAAGGACTAGTGTTGCCTCGCTCCGAAACCAGTGATGATCTGCACATAGTGCTCAAGCTCGCGAGCGGTTACAACATAGGCGTTCGACATGACACCGTTGAATCCGTACAGGAGTTGGGATACCGCAAGGCCAACTACAAGATTCCAGAGCAGGAGTTTCCGTTCGACCCGAATCATCCGCGCGTCAAGCTATTCGGAACCGGCGGCACGATCGCTTCGCGATTGGACTACCGCACGGGCGCTGTGATCCCGGCGTTCACGCCCGGCGAGTTGTACGGCTCCGTTCCGGAGTTGGCGGAAATCTGCAACCTCGAGACCGAGAAGCTCTTCGGTGTGTTCTCCGAAAACATGGGTCCGGAGCAATATCTAGTTCTGGCCGAACGCGTGGGAGAAGCAATTCGCGCCGGCTACGCCGGAGTCGTAATCGGACACGGGACTGACACGATGCATCATACAGCTGCAGCACTCAGCTTCATGGTGCAGCGGCCGGCGGTGCCTGTGGTGATGGTTGGGAGTCAACGCTCTTCGGATCGACCTTCTTCCGACGCGGCACTCAATTTGATAGACGCGACGTGGACCGCGGCCCACGGTCCGATCGCGGAAGTGATGGTGTGCATGTTCGGTCCCACGTCGGACCGTTATAACCTGCTGCATCGTGGTACACGCGTGCGTAAGATGCACAGTTCATATCGCAGTACGTTCCGGACGGTGGGTGACATACCGCTTGCTATGGTACAAAGGGGGCAGATAACACAGCTCAAACAAGATTGTCTGCTGCGACGCGACGACCATACGGTCGATGTCAAGACGGCGTTTGAGGAAATGGTGACACTCATATACTACTACCCCGGCATGCGCGCCGACGTTATCGATTCGCTGATAGATAGTGGATACAAGGGAATAGTATTGGCAGGAACGGGCCTCGGCCATGTAAACCGCGCCATCTACCCGGCTCTGGAGCGCGCCAAGGCCGCAGGGGTACAGGTCTACATGACGTTGCAGACGTTGTGGGGTTTCGTGCAGATGCACGTATACGAGACGGGCCGCGAGATTCTGGAGCTCGGTGTGGTACCGCTCGCGAACATGCTACCCGAAGTTGGATACATCAAGCTCTGTTGGGCGTTGGGACTGTACCCCGACGATCCCGCCGCGGTGAAGGAGACAATGACCGCAACCATAGCCGGCGAGATGACGGAGCGCGAGCCGCACGATGGGTACCTGGTTCTCCAAGGCGGTGTACCTGAAGTGAACGAGTTCTTTGGCAGGTCATTGAAGTGAACGGTCCTGACACGAGAGGAAAGGATTTCATTCGGGCGATGGTCACACGCGATGTGGCCGCGGACAAGTACGGGCGGCCGGTGACTACGCGGTTCCCGCCTGAGCCGAACGGGTTTCTCCACATCGGGCATGCCAAGTCGATCTGTCTCAACTTTGGCATAGCAAATGAGTTCGGCGGCGCATGTAACCTGAGATTTGACGATACGAACCCTGAGGGAGAAGATCTCAAGTACGTTGAAGCAATAAAACGTGACATACGATGGTTGGGTTACGAATGGGGCGATCGCGAGTTCTATGCGTCGGATTACTTCGAGAAACTTTATCAGTTTGGAGTCAAACTCGTAACAGACGGCAACGCCTATGTAGACGATCTGGACGGCGAGCAGATCAAGGAGTACCGCGGTACGGTTACCAGCCCGGGTCGCGACAGCCCATACCGGGACCGGTCGATTTCAGAAAATCTGCAACTACTGGAACGGATGCGGGCCGGCGAGTTTCCGGACGGCTCGCACGTCTTGCGCGCCAAGATCGACATGGCACACCCGAATATGGTGATGCGCGACCCCATACTGCTCAGAATTCGGCATGCCCACCATTACAGAAGGGGAGACGAGTGGTGCCTGTATCCGCTCTATGACTTCGCACACTGCCTGTCGGACGCGATTGAAGGTGTAACGCATTCTCTCTGCTCTATCGAGTTCAAGGATAACCGTGAACTCTACGACTGGTTGGTCCACGCAGTTGGTTTCGAGCAGCCACCGGAACAGACCGAGTTCGCGCGATTGAATCTCGACTATACCGTATTGAGCAAGCGCAAATTGATTCGGCTGGTAGAGGAACGAGCAGTGACTGGTTGGGACGATCCACGTATGCCTACCATCGCAGGACTGCGGAGGCGCGGAGTGACGCCGGAGGCGATCCGTGGTTTCTGCGATACAATTGGGGTGGCACGCACAGACAGCCGAGTTGACGTAGGGAAGTTCGAGCACGCCATTCGTAACGATCTGAACATGACCGTGCCTCGAGTGCTGTGCGTCCTAAAGCCGCTCAAGGTAGTGATCACAAACTATCCCGAGCGTGAGGCGGAGCAACTGGACGCACCATACTATCCACATGATGTGCCGAAGGAGGGTTCGCGGAAGATCCCGTTCACGCGTGAGATCTACATCGACCGCGACGACTTCATGGAAGATCCGCCACGGAAGTTTTTCCGCCTGGCTCCTGGGCGAGAGGTCCGCTTGCGATACGGATACCTCATTACCTGCACGGATGTCGTGAAGAACGATGCAGGTGATGTGGTCGAAGTGCACTGCACGTACGATCCGGAGACACGTGGCGGCAATCCACCCGACGGCCGCAAGGTCAAGGGCACCATTCACTGGGTGTCGGCGTCGCACTCGCTGCGGGCGGAACTGAGACTGTATGATCGGCTCTTTACGGTGCCGAACCCGGAGGACGCGGAAGAGGGCAAAGAGTTCACCGACCATCTGAACCCGGCGTCCCTAGTGGTATTGACCGAAAGTCGTATCGAGCCGAGCGTGGCGGACGACGAACCCGGTACACGCTACCAGTTCGAGCGGCGCGGTTACTTCATGAGCGACCCAATCGATTCCAAGCCTGGTGCGTTGGTGTTCAATCGGACCGTGAGTTTGCGGGACACGTGGGGGAAGATGAGTAGATAGTGCTGGCTTGATGGACTGTGAAACGTGAAATGTGAAAGACCTTCGGCTTCATGTCCCTAGAGCTCCAATCTCGTTCAAGCATTGCCGACGCTCGCGCATCGCGGTCCCGGGGATACCTTTAGATGCTAGAACCACTCCGGCACTTAGAGATTGGAGTAGCCATATGTTCCAGCCCAGTGTGAGAGCTGCTAAATGGGTCGCAGCAGCCGTGATCCTCTGGCCCGCCCAGGTCATGGCGCAGCAGGCCGTTCATCATCCGACATATGCGATCGAGAACGCCCGTATCGTTCCGGTGTCGGGCCGGACGATCGACAACGGCACGATCGTCCTCGCTAATGGCGTGATCACCGCGGTTGGTCCGAAAGCGAGCGTGCCCAAAGGGGCGACCGTGATTGACGGGTCTGGCTTGACCGTATATCCGGGGTTGATTGACGCTCTTTCAACAATTGGTTTGCCCCGTCCTGCTGGGACCAACGGTCGGCCGGCCGCACGTGGTGGCAGGCGACCAGGGGGTGCGAATGCCAATGCGGGTGGTTCGTACTCCCATGGCCCCCAGGACCGCCCCGCAACCTTCACTTGGGTAATGGCGGCCGATCAGCTCAAACCCGACAGCAAGCAACTCGAAACCTGGCGCAATGGTGGTTTCACTTCGGCCGTTGCGGTTCCGGATCGCGGGTTCTTCCCTGGCCACGCCGCGCTGATCGACCTGGCGGGAGAGCGCCCCAACGATATGGTGGTCAAGACGCCCGTAGCTCTACGCATGAACTTGCGAGGGGGTCCGGGACACCGGGGATATCCATCGTCATTGATGGGTGCTTTTGCGTACGTAAAGCAGCTTTTCCTGGACGCTTCATACTATGCGACGGTCAGGGCTCGGTATGAAGCGAACCCGCGTGGACACGAGCGCCCGGCGTATGACCGTGCTCTCGAACCGCTCACGGCAGTGCGCGACGGACAAGAGAAACTGCTGTTTCCCGCGTCGAGCGCGACGGAGATCAAGCGTGCTATTCGCACGTCGGCCGAGATCGGGGTGAACCCCGTAATCTACGGCGTTCACTCTGGCTACGAGGTGGCTCAACTGCTTGCCGAACGACAATTGCCGGTACTTGTTAGCCTGAACTGGCCCAAGGCAAAGGAAGACGCGGATCCCGAGACGGACACGCCGCTTCGCGTGTTGCGGTTCCGCCTGCTTGCGCCGACGACACCGGCGGCGTTGGCCAAAGCGGGAGTTCGCTTTGCCTTCTACTCCGACAGTCTCAAAAATCCTTCTCAAGTGCTCGCGGCCGTACGTAAAGCAACCGAAGCCGGCCTCCCGGCAGATGCGGCGATAAGAGCGCTAACCCTATCGGCCGCGGAAATCTTTGGAGCCGACGATCGCCTGGGAAGCCTCGACGAGGGCAAGATCGCCAACGCTGTCGTAACGGACGGCGATCTGTTGGACGAGGGAACGAAAGTGAAGATGGTGTTTGTGGACGGCGAGCGGTTTGAGCCCAACCTGAGCGAAAACGGCACGCCTCGCATGGCGAGGGGCGACGGTACTTCAACCGAGGGTGACGGAAAGGCCAAAGAGAAATCTGAGAGCGGGCCGTCCGATACCGAACTGCGCTCCCGCATCGGACCGTCGTTCCGCGGACCGTACCGCGACGATGCCGTGACTCTAATCAAGAACGCCACTGTGCTCACCATCACCAATGGAACTGTAGAAGGTGGCTCGGTTCTCATTCGCAACGGCAAGATCGCAGCCGTGGGAACGGACATCCCAACGCCCCGTGGCGCTCATGTAATAGATGCGTCGGGCCAATACGTGATGCCCGGGATCATCGATGCGCACTCGCACATAGCCGGTGGGAGCAATGAAGGTAGTGTGTCGGTGTCGGCCATGGTTGGGATCAAAGACGTCATCAACCCCGATGATATCAACATCTATAGAGCTCTCGCGGGTGGCGTGACCACCGTAGATGTGCTACACGGCAGCGCCAACCCGATTGGTGGGAAGAACGCGGTGATCAAGTTACGCTGGGGGGCTGATGCAGACGGATTGTTATTGGATGGTGCACCGCCGGGAATCAAGTTTGCACTGGGTGAAAACCCCAAGCGCGATCGCAATCCTGACCGCTATCCCGCCACTCGCATGGGCGTGATGGATGTGATCCGGTCTGCGTTTGTGGATGCGAAACAATACAAGGAAGAGTGGGATGCATACGCTGAGCGCAAGTCGCGCGACAAGAACGCTCTACCGCCACGTCGCGATCTCAAACTAGAATCCCTTGCAGAGGTCCTCGAAGGTAAGCGACTGGTCCACGCGCACTCGTACCGCGCAGACGAGATTCTCCAACTCATGAGACTTGCGGAAGAGTTCGACTTCAGGATCGCAACCTTCCAGCACGTGCTGGAGGGCTACAAGGTGGCCAAGGAAATAGCCGCTCACGGGGCTGGCGCCTCAACCTTCTCTGACTGGTGGGCGTACAAGGTCGAGGCCTACGACGCAATTCCATATAACGCGGCCATTATGACGGAGAAAGGTGTTACCGTGTCGATCAATTCCGATAGCCCGGAAGAGATGCGGCACTTGAACGAGGAGGCTGCCAAGACGGTCAAGTGGGGAGGTCTCTCGGAGACACAGGCCCTGTCACTCGTGACGATCAATCCCGCCAAGCAGTTGCGCGTGGACAAGATGGTGGGCTCCATAGAGGTTGGTAAGGACGCAGACCTAGTGATCTACAACCGTAACCCGTTGGATAACCTGGCGGTTGTGCAGCAAACCTTTGTAGACGGGAAACTGTATTTCGATATCGATGGTGATCGTGAGCGACAGCATGCTATCGATGCCGAAAAGAAAGCTCTCGAAAAGGCGCCGAAACCCAAACGGCCACGCGTGACGACGGAACCCCAGAGCACAGGGGAGATAATCCGATGAAAACGACTTCCTTGACATTTTTGTGCGCGATTGCGCTGACAGTGCCGGCTGCTGGCCAAGGGGCAGGTGGCACTTACATTATTCGCGGTGGCACCGTGTACACTATGGCTGGCGGTTCTCTTGAAAACGCTACAGTAGTGATTCGGGATGGGCGCATTGTGGCTGTCGGAGCGGACGTTGATGTGCCAGCCGAGGCAACCGTGATAAACGCCACAGGTCTTCGAGTCTATCCCGGACTGTTCAACGCATACAGTCAGTTGGGATTGCAAGAGATCAATGCAGTAGCGGCTACCAATGATGTCCGGGAATTGGGAAATTTCAACCCTCAACTGACCGCGGCCACCGCGGTTCATCCCGCGAGCGAACGCATTCCAGTCACCCGCGCAAACGGTGTAACCCATGTCGTAGCCGCGCCGTCTACCAGAGATGGAGGGATTGCCGGCAGGGCTTCTGCTATCAACCTGGACGGATGGACAATCGAGGAGATGATCATCAAGCCATCCGTCGGTATGGTGCTAAACTGGCCGAGTATGCAGACACGCCGTTTCAATTTCCAGCGATTCACCATTGAGAATCGATCGTTTAAGGAAGTACAAAAGGAATACGACGAGGCACTTATCAGACTGGGAAAGTGGCTAGAGGAAGCACGCGAGTATCAAAGGGCCATCGCTGCGGGTGATTCTCCACCGCGCGACCTCAAGCTCGAGGCAATGAGCCCCGTGGTGACTGGTGATGTCCCCCTATTGATCCTGGCCGACGCTGCGCGCGATATACGCAATGCCGTCAAGTTCGCAGGTGAGCAGCACGTAAAGATGATTCTCGTCAGTGGTCGTGATGCTTCGGAGGAAAAGGAGTTGCTGGCTGAGAAGGACATTCCCGTCTTGCTTGGGGCGACTCAGAACCTACCTGCCAACGAGGACGATCCGTACTATAGCGCGTTCAATAGTGCAGCCGAGTTGCACGATGCCGGCGTGCGCTTCGCCATGACCGGCTGGGCATCGGCGGGTCCGAACCCGCCGTCTCGGACACTGGCCTACGAGGCTGCCAACGCGGTCAAGTTTGGGTTGCCGCACGACGAAGCCCTTAAGGCAATTACACGCTATCCGGCCGAGATTCTAGGACTCCAGGCTGATTTGGGAACCATAGAGGAAGGAAAGATCGCGAATCTCATAGTGACGGACGGCGATCCGCTGGAGATACGGACGCAGATATTGCATGTGTTTATCGATGGCAGTGACGTCAGTCTAGACAACAAGCACAAGAGGCTCTACGAGCGGTATCGGGCCAGGAAATAGATCGGCAGTAGACAGGGAGTGGGAACGGAAAATGGGAAACGGGAAAAGGCTTGCGAATTGGAGTTGTCTGCAACAGCTTAGGCCCATGTCGGAGCGCGTCTGCCAACAGTGCAGAACGCCGCTTCCCTCGGATGCGCTGTTCTGTCTCAAATGTGGTTCCGCCGTCAGCCCTTCGTCGTCTTCAAACCGCGACGAGTTGTTGGCAGCGCTGGAACTCGCCATCGGGTCGCAATACGAGGTTCTGCGACTCTTGGGGCGTGGGGGCATGGGTGCGGTCTATCTTGCACGGGAACGTGCGCTCGACCGGCTCGTCGCGATCAAGGTCCTGCCTCCCGATTCAACAGATGCTGCCAGCGTAGAAAGGTTCCGGCGCGAGGCGCGAACGGCCGCCAAGCTGACCCACCCGAACATCGTTCCGCTACATACCTTCGGCGAGACGCATGGCATGATGTACTTTGTCATGGGTTTCGTACAGGGCGAATCCGTCGGTGCCAAGCTCAAGCGATTGGGTAGATTGGACGCGAATGTGGCAAGGCGGATTCTGCATGAGACTGCCGGTGCTCTTCACTATGCGCACGAACAGGGCGTCGTACATCGTGACATCAAGCCGGACAACATTCTGATCGACGATGAGACCGGCAAGTCGATGCTCACAGACTTCGGTGTCGCAAAGTCTGTGGCCGCCGGCGAAACGATAACCGAGTTTGGCACAACGCTCGGCACGCCCCACTATATGTCGCCCGAGCAGGCTTCCGGCGAGCGGGACATTGACGGCCGCAGCGATCTTTACTCGCTGGGGGTGGTGGGCTACCGCATGCTGG
>JBHHZE010000051.1:0-21768 GCA_046757925.1 Gemmatimonadales bacterium | reverse complement strand
GGCAGCACTGCCGTCATAGACAAAACTTCTCACGAACTCCGAGCAAAAATCGCCGTATAAGTACCTACCTACCAACGCCGGTATCCGTGAACCCCGATACACATAGCCACCCGTGATAGAGCACCCTCCACCCGCGTTGTGAAGATACTCGAGCACCGGGAGCGTGAGCCCCGTAGTATCGCAATTGGTACTCCGGAAACAGCGGCTTCCCTCCATGGTATTCCAACCGTAGTTGGCCCCACCCGGTGCAGCCGCGGAATGCACGTCCACCTCCTCTACCTCATCTTGACCGACGTCGCCTATGTAGAGATCTCCGGTCCGGCGATCGAACGAGAACCGCCACGGGTTTCTGAGGCCCGATACCCATATCTCGTCGCGGGCGTTCGGATCTGCCACATGGGGATTATCGGACGGAATCGCAAACGGATCGCCGCCATCCACATCCAAGCGTATTATGCTTCCCAACAAGCTCGACAGATCCTGACCGCTGCCCAAGGGATCACCGGCGCTCCCGCCATCGCCGAGTCCCACGTACAACATGCCGTCGGGCCCAAATGCGATCTGACCGCCGTTGTGATTGTTGAACGGCTGGTCTACGGCGATGATGAGATGAGCGGAACTCGGATCCGCCACATCGGGATCGGCCGAGACATTGTAACGCACCACGCGCGTTCCGCCGTCGGTTACATCGGTGTAATAGACAAAAAACTGGCCGTTCTCAACGTATTGTGGATGAAAGGCCAGGCTCAAGAGCCCGCGCTCGCCACCCAGCGAAGTGAGATTCGTGATATCCAAGAACGGCGTCGCAACAACGACGCCGTTCCTAATGATGCGTATCGCGCCCGGACGCTCCACCACAAACAGCCGCGAGGTGTCTCCCGCCGCCACCACACGCTACAACCAGCGTGACGCCCGCAGAGATCCAATCACGCAGCCCAAACTTGATCATCGTGGTTACAACTCGAGACCTAGCGCCGCTCCCGCCAGTCGCGTCGGAAAAGCTGAACGTGACCGCAGTAACTGCATGCCTCTACGTGCCACGGAGTCTTGTCTCCCCCACCTTTGCTGAATTCGTGACCGCTCCGCGTAACATATCTCCCCTGCAGGCACACACTACACGTCCGATCGGGATTCGACCGCCGATCCCTAACCGGATGGTCCTGCTGTGACATCACATCTTCTCCATCTTGAATACCTTCCCACCCTTCATCACGAAAACCACGTGCTCGAGAGCCCTAATCTCCTCCAAAGGGTTTCCCGGAACCGCAACGAGATCGGCAAGTCTGCCGGCCACGATCTTACCACGGTCGTCGACCCCCAAGAGCTCGGCCGCCACCGTGGTCGCCGAACGAATCGCGTCGATTGGGCTCATGCCCCGCTCTACCAGCACGGCGAACTCTCTAGCGTTGTCTCCATGCGGATAGACCGCGGCATCCGTGCCGAACGCGATCTTGACACCGGCAGCTATAGCCCGCTTCAGGCTCTCGCGTGCCCGCGGCAACACTGTCTCGGCCTTGGCCCGGATTGGAGCCGGCAGCGCGTCGAGATCGATGGCATCGACCAAATACGTAGTGGGCACGAGATACGTCCCGTGCTCCTTCATCAACTGGATCGCCTCGTCGTCCAGCATGGAGCCGTGTTCTATCGACGTCACGCCCGCGCGAACCGCAGCCTTGATTCCCTCTGTTCCGTGCGCATGGGCCGCTACCTTCATGCCGTGGCGATTGGCCTCGTCGACGATCGCCTTCATCTCCTCGATCGATAACTGCTGTGCACCAACCGACCCTTCGAACGAGAGCACCCCGGCGGTAGCACAGATCTTTATGACCTTTGCACCATGTTTGATCTGGTAACGCTCGGCACGCACTAGCATGTCGGGTCCATCGCCCACGCCTTGTTCGGGGCCGGTCTCCAGCACGCCGGGGATGAACCCGGTGACGTCACAATGACCACCAGTGATGCCCAAGCTGTACCCGGACGGCCAGACGCGCGGGCCCTCTACCAATCCGGCCTCTATGCCGCGCCGGAGCGAAACGTTCACGAAATCCGACGCACCCAAATCGCGTACGGTGGTAAAGCCCGCAAGGAGAGTAACGCGCGCGTTGTGCGCCGCACGCAGCGCTGCCTCGCCCTCCATTTCACGAACCGGTCGGTTGGTCCAATCACCGCCGATGTCGTAGGCCAAGTGCACGTGCATATCGGTGAGACCTGGCAGGATGGTTACGTCACCCAAGTCAATCACCTCTGCACCGCGTGGCACCTTACCGCCAACCCGTGCGATTCTCTCACCATCGATCACTACGACCGGGTTCCTCACTATCCGGCCGGATTCGACATCGAGCATACGGGATGCCCGAACCACCTTGGTCTGCGCGGCAAGTGGAAGAGTGAGGGCAGTCAACGCGACCAGCGATAGCTGCATCATGCGAAACATTACTTCTCCTCTCGAGGGTTTACTGTCGTCAGTCAAGATCTTCAACGTAACAAGGATATTCGGATTGGGCCCGCTCAACGGACGCAACGTCGAGTTCGGCACTCACGACCGGCACTTCACTCGTGGTCTCGGCCAGCAATTCACCGGTCGGGCCAAAGATCCAACCGCGACCCGCGAATTCCTGTCCGTCCTCTGCAATGCCTCCCCTGTTCGAGCTCGCAACATAGCAACCCGACACGATCGCCGCTGCCGCCATCATCGACCGCCAGCGGTGCTCCGATCCGGGCGGGGTGGCGCGTGGTACCGCTATAAGGTGAACGCCTTTGCGGCCGTAATGCCGCGCCCACTCGTTGAACATCACATCAGTACATATCAGAAACCCGATTCTCAGGTCGCCCACCGTGCCGGTCCCGAAACGCATGTTGCCGCGCTCGAACCATCTGGCCTCGTAGAAGCCAGCTTCATTGGGGAAGAACTGCTTCGTGTGGACGCAGTGCACATCGCCGTTCGAGGTCCGAATAAAAGCTTCATTCACACTCTTGTCGTCCTCGGACGTAGCGCGCGTACCCAACACCGCTGAAATCCCGAACTCAGTCAATCTATCCATCGCGTCGTCGTGCTGGCGGTGCAAGGCCTGCAGTTCTCCTGCATCGCACGTGGGCGATGCCGCCACCCATTTCCCGACCGGCATCTCATTCATGAGAAAGATGTCAGGCCGTTCCGCCTTGACCCGGCGCACCAGGTGCTTCCAGCGCTCATCACCTGCCACCATCCGGGGCGACGCCTCACATACTGCGATTCTCACTTTGACGCTCACCTCATGGTTCAAATTCCGAGTAGTGCGCTGACGGTGGCTACATCGGCGGGAGCCTCAATCGGCGGTGGGGAAAGTTCGGACGCAATCTCCGGATCCTTGAGTCCATGCCCCGTGAGCGTACACACCACGGTTACGTCGCGCGGGAGTCGACCCGCTGCGCAGAGCTTCTTGAGACCTGCTATGCTTGCGGCAGATGCGGGCTCTGCAAAAACTCCTTCGGTCTGGGCCAACGTCCTATAGGCATCCAGGATCTCATCGTCGGTCACCGATTCGATCGCCCCGTTGGAATCATCGCGCGCTTGCTTGGCAGCATGCCAACTCGCCGGATTCCCGATTCTAATGGCCGTCGCCACCGTTTCCGGTTTCTGCACGACCCGGTCGAGGACTATGGGCGCTGCCCCTGCCGCTTGGAAACCCATCATCTTGGGGGTCCGCTCGACTACCCCATCGGCACAGTACTCGCGATAGCCCAGCCAATACGCCGTGATGTTACCTGCGTTCCCCACGGGCAGACAGTGATACTCGGGTGCCCGGCCAAGCACATCGCAGATCTCGAATGCGGCCGTCTTCTGGCCTTGAATCCGCAGCGGATTGATGGAGTTTACAACCACCATGTTGGCCTGCTTCGCCAACTCGGTGACGATCTCCAACGCTCGGTCGAAGCCGCCTGCAACGGCGATCACCGTGGCACCGTGAGCCATCGCTTGACTCAGCTTCCCCACGGCGACCTTGCCCTCGGGCACAACAACAACCGCCCTTATCCCCGCTCTGGCCGCATACGCCGCTGCAGAGGCGGACGTGTTGCCCGTAGACGCACAGATCACCGAATCGGCACCGTTCGCCACGGCGGCCGAAATTGCCACCGTCATGCCGCGGTCCTTGAAAGACCCGGTGGGATTGAGACCCTCGTACTTGAGAAAAAGCTTGCCGGAGAACGACAACGCCTCCGCAAGACGCGCAGCCTCTACGAGTGGAGTTCCGCCCTCGAGCAGCGTGACGGCGCCAATCGCGGCATCGAGCGGCAGACGATCACGAAACTCCTCTATCACCCCACGCCAGCTCATGTACTCTCCTCACAAAGTTGTTGCGTCCGCAGGTGCGGGTATAACCTAACGACAGAGGTTTCCTGCTGACAGCTATCCTGGCGAGAACCGCTACCAGGCGCATATTGATGGAGTCCGATACGCAGTCCGGATCCGTCCCAACCCTGGTGCGCCACGGCTGCGCTTGTCTGCCCACCCCAGCAGGAGGACACGGCCATGCACGAGGTTCTCAGCAAGAACCTGTTCCTGGTAAAAGAGCATGTCGGCATGTTCAAAGCGGCCAACAACTACGATATTCATGATCCCGCAACGGGCAACGTGATCATGCACTGCCGTGAACCAAGACTCGGTATCTTTACCAAGATCCTCCGGTTCACCGAGTACAAACGCTACACGCCGTTCGACATACGGATTACGACGCCGGAGGGAACACCCTTAGTTCAGGTCACGAGGGGCGTGACGTTATTGCGCTCGCGCGTCAACGTCATCGACGAGACCGGGACCAGAATTGGAGGGTTCAAACAGAAGTTATTCTCAATCGGCGGACGGTTCGAAGTTCTCGACGATAGCGATGAACCGCTGTGCACACTCCAGGGCAAGTGGACCGGCTGGGATTTTCGTTTCGTCCGCGACGAACATGAGTTTGCCCACGTCACAAAGAAGTGGGCGGGGCTTGGTAAGGAACTGTTCACCAGCGCCGACAACTATGTCCTGGAGATTTCCGATACCGTGCCTGCGGACAGCAGGCTCCGCCAACTGATCCTTGCAGCTGTCATGTGTATCGACATGGTGCTGAAGGAGTAGCCGGCCTGAACAAAGCCTCGGGATACGGTGTTTGAACGAATGAGAATGCTCAAACAACTACTGTTATCGCTGGCAGTACTGACCTCGCTGGGGACGCTCGCCTGCCAAGGTCAGGTTCGGGAGCCGGATCAGTCTTCCCGCCGAGTTCTCGATGCAGCTCTAAGTGACTCGGGATTTGCTCGGCTCATCGAACGTCTTTCCGAGCCCGGCGGATACTTCGATACCGACAACCTGATCTCCAACGAGAAATCATATCTTCACGTGATGGGGAAAATGCGCAAGCTCGGTGTCAAGGGCGGTGTCTACGTAGGCGTAGGACCCGACCAGAACTTTTCGTACATCGCACAGGTACGTCCCAACCTGGCTTTCATGATCGACATTCGCAGGGACAATCTGCTGGAGCACTTCATGTTCAAGGCGGCGTTCGAGCTGGCCGACAACCGCATTGAATACCTCTGTCTGCTCTTCGGCTGTACGCCACCCAACGACACACTGGATTGGACACGGAAGAATGTCGGGGAGTTGGCGGACTACGTTGACGAAGTGGGCAGCGACCCCACCGGTGCCGCAGCGGCTCGCGAGTCGATATTGAGCGAAGTCCAACAATTTGGTCTCGCATTGGCGGATTCCGACCTGGCCACGATCGATCGCTTCCACAAGGCGTTCGTCGATGTTGGGCTGGAATTGCGGTTCACGAGTTTCTACCGGGGTCCCCAGTGGTACTACCCATCGTACAGAGATCTCCTCTTGGAACGAGATCTAGCCGGCCGCCAGACGAACTACCTGGCCAACGAGGACGATTTCCGGTTCCTCAAGACCATGCAACAGAAGAATCTCGTGATTCCCGTGGTTGGTGACCTGGCAGGGGACCACGCTCTGAAAGCGATCGGAGAGTACGTGGCGGACCACGGCGAGCGGATCTCGGCGTTTTACGTATCGAATGTCGAGTTCTATCTCGTGCGGCAGGGTGCGTTCGACCGATTCGCCGAGACGGTGACGCACTTGCCGGTCGACGACCGCAGCGTAATAATCAGGAGCCTGTTCAATCGACGACGAGCCTACAGGCGACACCCACAGTCCGTTCCCGGATATGGCAGCACACAGCTGCTGCAAACCCTATCCAGCTTCATCGACGAATATCGCCGTGGGGGATACCGCACCTATTGGGATATCGTCACCAAGCACCTGCTCGACCCATAGCAGTCGCTTGCTCCGTCTAGCGGCCTGCCGCCTTCACGAGATCCTCTTCGAGCGCCGTCGCGACTTTACGCAGGTTGGTCCTCCCAACGTTGTAGTTCCGTAGCAGAGTCACAGACAATCCGGTCGCCCGGTCGAACACCATGAATGCTGTATACCCGGCGACCGAACCGGAATGAGATGCAAGCCGCCTGCCATCGACCGTGGATCGCAACATCAGGCCCAGACCATACCCCGTCGCGGAATCACCTGGAGTCTGGACCATCTGCATCTCGCGTCTGCTCGCCGCAGAGATAATATCTACATCGGACGAACCGATAAGGCCCCCGACAAAACGGGCAAGATCTTCAACTGTGCTGTAGACACCTCCATTTGGGACCTTATAACCCCTGCCAGCGTGCTCCATGGCCGGGAGTTCTTCGTCTACGGTTCCGTCCCGGCGGTTCGCATATCCCACAGCGAGATGAGGTTCGAGATCGGCAGTCACGATAAACGTAGAGTGCTCCATCCCGAGGGGTCTGAAGATCATATCGGTTACGAGATCCATAAAGGGTTTGCGGGCGGCGCGAGACAGCGCAAGGCCCAAGATCCCAAACCCAATGTTCGAATATGCGTACTGTTCGCCCGGGGCTGACGCGAGTGCCGTAGTGGGAATGGACGCAAGGACCTTGGTTTCCCACTGCTCTATCGGGCCTGTAGCAGCATTCTCCAGTTCCGGTTCCCTGACCAAACCCCCGGTGTGGCTGGCCAGTTCACGCAGCGTAATCTCACTCACTTGTTCCGGCACCCCGTCCAGCTGGGCGAACTCCGGAAGATATCTGACCACCCGATCATCGAGCGCTACGACGCCGCGATCAACCAGCTGCATCAATACAGTGGCCGTGAACGTCTTGGATATCGAGCCGGTGCGGTAGATCGTCTTCACGTCCGCTCGGACTCGGTGCCGAGTGTCCGCCCATCCGAACGCCTTGGCCCAGATGACTTGACCTCGCTCAGCGATTGCCGCCGTAAGCCCGCCTACTGCGTCAGCCTCCACGTCGCTTGCCAGGCGGGCCTCGAATCCGGCGATCGCAGCCTCGACCGTGCCAACGTGCAGTAGAGAATCGCCGGCCACGATCGCCTGATACGCCCCAAACCCTACGGTGGGCACTACTGTTAGCATCGTCGCGGCCAGCGCCAGTCGGCCGGACCATCGTAACATCGTCATCGGAAACCCCGCGCCATACCGCACACCTCGCGTTATTGGGCTTGATCGGGCACAACGCAACAACCGATCACCATATTGCTAGATATTACCGGGGGCTCGACTCCGCAACGTCGCAGCAGCCAACAGGCGCCCATCCGATTGCGGCGCTTCCATTTACGGGTGGGTATCGACTATCTTGAATCGCCGTCGCATTTCATAATCTGCCCGAGCCCCAAGCTGGCAACGGTCGCCGCGGGCCGGGCAGCGCAGATACAAGAGCGGGATAAATGACAGTACAGAAAGACACGACCTCCACCGAGCACGCCCACGACCACCCTGCCGAGAGCCGCGATACAGTAGTCATCCGATTTGCCGGAGATTCCGGCGATGGAATGCAACTCACGGGAAATCAGTTCACCCAGGAAACCGCGCTATTCGGGAACGACCTGGCCACGTTTCCCGATTATCCCGCGGAGATCCGCGCGCCGGCCGGGACTACGTTCGGTGTATCGGCATTCCAGATCCACTTCGGAGCCTATGATATACTGACCGCCGGAGACGAACTGGACGCGTTGGTGGCAATGAATCCGGCTGCACTCAAGGTCAACCTTGCGGACGTGAGGCCCGGTGGAACCGTGATTGTCGACACCTCGGCCTTCACCAAACGCAACCTCGCCAAGGCCGGATACGAGGCCAACCCTTTGACCAACGGTGGTTTGAGCGGGTATCGCACCATCGAACTCGACATCTCCAAGATGACCCTCGAGGCGGTCAAGCCGTTCGGGTTGGGGCAAAAGGAGGCGCTGAGAAGCCGCAACATGTGGACATTGGGCCTAACGCTCTGGATGTACGGTCGGGAGCGCCAGGCCACCATAGATCTCCTGCGGAAGAAGTTCCGGAACAGGCCGGAGATCGCAGAGGCCAACATAGCGGCCCTAAACGCCGGGCACGCTTTTGGCGAGACCGCAGAACTTTCGAGCTATGCCGTTGGTGCGGATCAGAAGGCCGAAGTGCCGCCGGGTGAGTATCGGACGGTCACCGGTACCCAAACGCTCGCGTGGGGACTCGTGGCAGGCGCACGGGCCGCCGGTCTGCCAATCGTGCTGGGCTCCTACCCCATCACCCCGGCTTCCCCACTGCTCCATTTATTGGCAAGCCTCAAGCAGTTCGGCGTGGTGACGTTCCAGGCAGAGGACGAGATCGCCGCGATATGCGCGGCGATCGGCGCGTCTTATGCGGGATCGCTTGGGGTGACTTCGAGTTCGGGCCCTGGAATCGCGCTCAAGACCGAGGCGATCGGCCTCGCCATCAGTACCGAATTGCCTCTCGTCATCGTGAACTCGCAACGGGCTGGCCCCTCGACAGGCCTGCCCACAAAGACGGAGCAATCCGATCTCTATCAGGCCGTGTACGGCCGCAATGCCGACGCACCGCTTCCAGTGCTCGCAGCGGCCACCTCGGCCGACTGCTTCGAGGTCGCGTTTGAGGCGGTGCGGTTGGCCACCAAGTTCATGACGCCGGTCATTCTGCTGAGCGACGGATATCTGGCCAACGCCGCCGAGCCGTGGCTCATTCCCGATGTAAACGCTTTGCCGCGATTTCCTGCCAGGTTTCGCAAGGACCCGGAGGGATTTCACCCATCCCTGCGCGACCCGGATACCCTCGCAAGGGTGTGGGCGACCCCGGGCACTCCGGGGCTCGAGCACCGCATTGGCGGCCTGGAAAAATCGTATGACACGGGAGACGTCTCATACGACCCCGACAATCACCAACGAATGACCAAGGTCCGGGCGGCGAAGATCGCCGGAATCGCAAATGATATTCCGCTCCAGGAAGTGGCATTGGGGCCGGCCCGTGGCAAGCTGGCTGTTGTCGGTTGGGGCTCCACGTACGGTCCGATACACCAAGCAGTGAAGCGCCTGCGCGATGAAGGTCACGCAGTATCACAGATTCACATTAGATATCTCAATCCCTTTCCGCGGAACCTGGGCGAGTTACTTCGTGGATTCGATCAGATCCTGGTTCCGGAGATGAACAACGGACAACTGGTAACGATGTTGCGTAGCACCTATCTGGTTGACGCCCAGAACCTCGACAAGGTCACTGGCAAACCATTCAAGATAGCCGAGGTGGCGAGCGCCATCCGGTCAAAGTTGGAGAGTTGACATGACTGTCGCTTCACCACCATCCAAGCTGAAGCCCAAAGACTTCGCGTCCGACCAGGAAGTGCGTTGGTGCCCCGGGTGCGGTGACTACGCCATTCTGAAGGCCATTCAGCGCACCCTCAGCGAGGTGGGCGCCAACCGGGAGAACACCGTGTTTATCTCGGGCATTGGGTGTGCGGCCCGGTTCCCGTACTATATGTCCACCTACGGGTTCCACACCATTCATGGACGAGCGCCGGCGGTTGCGACGGGTACGAAGCTGGCGAACCCTGAGCTGGACATCTGGGTCATGACCGGAGACGGCGACGCATTGAGCATTGGTGGCAATCACTTGTTACACATTCTGCGCCGCAACGTGGACCTGCAGATCATTCTGTTCAACAACGAGATTTACGGACTTACGAAGGGTCAGTACTCTCCCACATCGCGACCGGGCACCAAATCGCCCTCGACCCCGTTGGGCTCGATCGAAGCGCCGGTGTCGCCGGCGTTGCTCGCGCTCGGCGCGGGCGGCAGGTTCGTTGCGCGCGGTATCGATACCCAGCAGCCCAAGCTCGTCGAGACTCTGAAACGAGCACGGGCCAACAGAGGAGCCTCGTTCGTCGAGATCTTCCAGAACTGCAAGATCTACAACGACGGGGTGTTCGACGAGTTCACCGACAAGAGCGTTAGCACCGAAATGCAGATCCACTTGGAGCACGGTAAGCCCTTGCTGTTCGGGAAGGACGGGAGCCGGGGAGTCAGGCTAAAGTGCGGCGCACTCGAACTCGAGACGGTGGACCTCGAACAAGATGGAATTTCGCCAGACGAGGTGCTGATCCACGATGAGACCAACCTCGGCCTTGCGGCCATGCTGGCCTCCATGCGACCGCCGCGATTTCCAGTGGCACTCGGCGTGCTGTACTGCCGCCCCAAAAAGCCCTACGATGAGTCCGTGTTGGCTCAGATGGCAGAGGCCGCCGCCGGGAACGGGAACGCCGATCTCAATGCGCTATTCCGGCAGGGGCAGACTTGGACCGTGGCTGGCTAACCGCAGTACGGTAAGTAGCTCCGCGGTCAAGACGTTGAGATCTCAAGAGATCACCACCCCGGCGTAGGCCACCACACTCGTGTCGTCTCCGGTCACCCAGCCGCTGTGACGGTAGTCCACGACCTGTCCCTTGGTAGCCCCGAGAAGGCGGGCAGCCTCTAGCACCACGGCCGCCGGTGCCCGCCCGCACATGGTCACGTGGTCCCTGCGGCATATGTCGAGCAGGGATTCGCCGTCCAGACGCTCCACCGCATTTAGGGCCACGCGATCCTTACTGTCTGCACTCGCCGCAGATTCGTAGTGAGTCATGTCCGACGACGCGACCAGCAACACGTCGTCGGGCCACGTGCGCACGGTCTCCGCGAGCGCACGCGCCAGCGACTCACATCGTTCCCAGTCGTCCCAGGCCAGTACCATCGGTGCGATAGCAGTCGTGGGAGCAAGCAGTGACAAGAACGGCAACTCGACTTCTATGGCGTGCTCCGCCCTATGCGCCGCGTCGTCGTGGCCAACCAGAGGGCAGCGATCGATCAACTCGGTAATGAACGTTCGCTCAACGGTCACATCGCCCAGCGGCGTGGCAAACCGCTCACCCAGCCAGGCGGACGCGCCGCCCGGATTGTCCAACAGACCAGTGTGGTTGGGTGCCAGAATGACCACCAATGGCGGCAGTCGGATACAGCCAAACACTCGGGCCGCACATTTGCCGGAATAGATGAGCCCAGCGTGTGGTACGATGGCACCGGTCGCGGGCGTCGTTCGCGCATCGACCTCTCCCAGCATCCCCGTCACCATGCCCCGTAGCTCTTCGGAGTCAGCCGGATAGAACCGGCCCGCTACCGCTGGTTGTCGGACTCCAGGCAAGGTGCGCTACTCGGTCTTCGGCGGTGCCTGCTTCCACTCCAGGCGATCCACCGCGATCCTGCCATCGGTCATGACGAACAGCACGTCCTGGTAGGTGCCGATGTCATCGAGCGGGCTGCGTTCCAGGACCAGGAGGTCTGCATCCATGCCCGGTGCGATTCTCCCCGTATGATCGTCCACGCCGAGGAGTTGGGCGGCCACAGTGGTGGCAGATCGTATGGCCTCCATGGGTGTCATGCCGATCCTCACGAGTTCAATGAGCTCGTGACTGAGCCGCAATACGCTACGCGGCCCATAGCCCGTGTCGGTGGCCGCAACCATCTTCACACCCATGCGGTGCGCATTTCCCGCCATTTCTCGGACGCGGGGCAACATATGGCGCCCTCGAATGTTCAGGACTGCGTTGTCGTAGTCACCACCCGGTTGGGTCAGGTCGGAGACCACAGCTATGGTGGGTACGAGATATGTGCCCTTCTTCATCATGAGCGACAGCGTCTCATCGCTCAAGTACGTACCGTGCTCTATGCTGCGAACGCCTGCCTCTACTGCGGCCCTGGCTCCCTCGTCACCGTGCGCGTGTGCCGCGACCGGGATACCGGCCCGAGCGCCTTCTTCTACCAACGCCGCCAGTTCCCGTTCGTTGTAGAGAGGTTTCCGCGGATCCGTGTTGGGAAGCCCCGCCCGTTCGGTTGCCGTTGTCTTGATGAAGTCAACGCCGTGAGCAATCATCGTCCGGGCCACCCGACGCACTGCTTCCTCCCCTTGCACGCCGGACTTCATGAGATCACTCATGTCCGGTTCATCGATGAAGAACTGAGGTTGCATTTGAGGTCGCACGTGGTAGCCGGCTGCCAACAGTTCCGGACCTTCGATTGCTCCTTTGGCAATCAGCTTGCGCAATCCCACATCCGCGAAGCCCACCCCCATGCTACGTGCCGTGGTCACTCCCGACTCCAGCGCCCGGCGTGCTGCAGCAAAGTTTCCGATGTGCACGTGGGCATCGATCAACCCGGGCACCAGGTAGCGTCCGCCGAGATCGATAACCCGGGCGTCTCCCGGAACCGTCCCTCCCCCGGCTGTCACGCTCTGAATCTTGCCGGACCTCACTAGGACGGTGGCATTGCGG
Organism: Gemmatimonadales bacterium; assembly: GCA_046757925.1. Taxonomy (GTDB): domain Bacteria; phylum Gemmatimonadota; class Gemmatimonadetes; order Gemmatimonadales; family GWC2-71-9; genus JAZDCZ01. The sequence goes on along the minus strand of JBHHZE010000051.1, from coordinate 9,102 downwards.
ATCGGTTGATCGACGCCTGGGTCGATTACGGTTGCTCCCACCAGCGCCACCGCCTGCCCGGCATCTTGGGCCTGTGCGGCACATGCGCTACTTGCTGCCAGAAGGGCCAATACCGCCACTGTTCTGCGGGCCATTGCACTTCCCATCGATCCTCCAACGAATTGCGGTGTGAAAAAAGCTGGACCGAGCGTGGCTGGTTACCTGCTCGCGTTGCCGGCCCTATCTTAGACCAATCTAGATCGAGCTACGCGAGACCACTAGCCTGGACGGACCCAATGAAGACTCAAGACCGGCGCCGCTTCCTCCTGCACGTTTTCGGCGGCATGACCGCGGCCGCCATGGCTCCTGCCGCATACCCCAGCCCTCGGCCGCGCATCGGTACTATCCCTCCACTGGGACCCCGCAGTACAGACGACGAAGCGTTTTGGCAACTCGTCAAGGAGCAGTTCCCGCTTCGACCCGACTTGATCTTGATGAACGCGGCCAACCTCTGCCCTTCGCCGTACTCGGTCAGTGAAACGGTCACTCGTCTCACACGCGATGTGGACGCCGATGCCTCGTTCCAGAATAGGTCAAAGTTCGGGAAACTGCGAGGGGCGGCTCGTCGCGGGCTTGCCCGCTTCGTAGGTGCTGACGCCGATGAGATCGCGATCACCCGCAACACGAGCGAAGGAAACAACACCGTGATCAGCGGACTCGCCTTGGGAGCCGGCGATGAAGTCGTCATCTGGGATCAGAACCACCCCACCAACAACGTCGCTTGGGATGTGCGAGCTGCACGTTACGGATTCGAGGTGACGCGTGTCAGCACTCCGGCGCTGCCCGACAGCGAAGAGAGTCTGGTGAGCCCGTTCCGGCAGGCCGTGGGACCGCGCACCAAGGTACTCGCATTCAGCCACGTCTCGAACATATCGGGCGTACGGCTTCCCGCGAAGGCGCTTTGCGGGCTGGGGCGAGAACATAATGTGGTGACTCTGGTAGACGGCGCCCAGAGTTTCGGCGCGATTCGAGTCAACCTGCACGAAATGGGATGCGATTTCTACACCGGAAGCACACATAAGTGGTTCCTGGGTCCCAAGGAGACAGGGTTGTTATTTGTGAGGCGCGAGAATATCGCGAGACTCTGGCCGAACAACGTCGGAGTCGGCTGGCAAAGCGCCGTGGAGCACGGTGCGCGCAAGTTCGACAATCTTGGCCAGCGAGACGATGCTGCCGTTTCGGCAATTGGCGCCACGCTGACGTTCCACGACGCCATTGGGGCGGACAGAATCGAGGCGCGGGTCCTGGAGCTTGCGGCAGCCGTCAAGTCGAAGTTGCAGGCAAACATTCCGGAGCTACGGTTCCACACGCCACGAGAGCCTGAACTCAGCGCCGGAGTCGTGGTGTTTTCCGTCCCGGGGGCAAACGCGCGCGAGCTGTTCGACACGCTCTACACGCAACACAACATCGGATGTGCGGCCATGGGAGGTGACTTCACGGGCATAAGGCTGAGCCCTCACATTTACAACACGATGCAACAGGTCGACCGGGTTGTTGCGGCTATTAGTGACCATGTGTGATCACGGTAGTGGGAGACGAAAGACCACACCTGGTGGGTAGCCGTCCGATGTCGTATGATACATATAGCTGCTATAGTGAGGTTAGCCATGCCAGCCGTCCAAGCCATTCTCGACAAGAAGGGCAGTCACGTAGTGTCTCTCGTAGCAGGTGAATCCGTGGTCAACGCGGCGCGCCTGATGAACGAGCGAGGCATCGGGGGAGTGGTGGTGACGGAAGACGGGGAGATGGTTGGGATCTTCACCGAACGTGACGTCTTGCGACGAGTGGTAGCCGAGGGACGCGACCCCGTGACTACGACCGTCGGAGATGTTATGACTTCACCGGTCGTGACTTGCAGAGCGGACACCAAGCTCGAGGAATGCAGTGCAGTAATGACGAACAAGCGCATTCGTCATCTGCCAGTGGTAGACGACTCGGGCGTTACCGGTATCCTTACCATCGGTGACCTCCTTGCTTTCCGCGTCCAGGACCAGGAGGCCACGATCGAACACCTCAACAACTATATTTTCGATCTGCGCTGAGCCCACCCTCGAGGGCCGGCGCCATTAACTACTGGCGCGACCCCAGTTGTCGATCCATCATCAACATAGCAGGCTTGTTGTCCCCGACCATCGCCAGTTGGGCGATGATATCGCTCACGGACTTCTCTTCCTCCGCCTGCTCCGAGATAAACCACTGTAACACCAACTGCGACGGATAGTCTTTCTCCTGCAGAGTCAGCTCGTATAGTGTGGTGATAGCCGCCGTAATGCTCTGTTCGTGCCCCAAGGTCTGTTCCATCACGGCAACAGGGCTTCCGAAGTCATGGGCTGGTTCTTTCAGCCCCCTTAGTTGCACTCTCCCACCACTAGCGAGCAGGAAGTCGAATAGCTTCATGGCGTGCTCCAGCTCTTCCCGATGCTGGACTCGCATCCAGTGGGCAAAGCCCGGAAGGTTCTGGGATTCGAAATATGCAGCCATCGACAAATAGAGATATGCTGATTCGAATTCCAAACGAATTTGGTCGTTCAAGGCACTTTCTACGGCCTTATTGGGCATGGTTGTCTCCTGGTCATTGCTGAACTTTGGCGGCGCTGGACGATCGGGGTCGCTCGGATACCGGACTAGAGCCAGGCCCGGGCAAGCGAGCCTTTCTACCGCCCTGCACTTCACTCTCGATCAACTCTCTTATGTCCTTGTATGGATATATCACCGTGGCCCCGTTCTTAGTCAATCCACCAGTATCTTCAGTGGGACCGTAGGTACTGTAGACGGGACGTCCCAACACCCGGAGCAGCGTCGTCAATTGGCCCCTGTGGTGGGCGGTATGAGCAATGCGCCGGACCAGTATCCAGGCCCTGGAACGTTGCACTTCGAAAAACGGTACCGTTTCCTCCCACCACGATTCCGGCTTGGAACTCAGGGCTTCGAGCCGGTTGCCGGAATCCTCCGCATACTGCTGCAGAAAAGCCAGTTTGGTCTCCGATTCCGGAAGCGGGGCCGCCGCTACATCTATACCCAACATATTCTTGAACCAAGCATCTTCACCCACACATTGGTGTACCATGTGCTCGTGCACGCTCCGACCGTGTGGCCCTTCCCCCCGCGGTCGCACCGGTAGATCGCCCTCTTCAAACATGGTCCACACGCTGAGCACCTTGAGCCGCTCGGTTTCGTACGTATCCACCAGAAATTGGTATCTCATCGACGAATCACGCTGGGAGTTTGCCAAACAAGTTATTCAGGGCCTCCGCCAGAGTGGGATGGGCGAAGACCGCCTCTCGCAGTCTGGCATAGGGCAGATTGCCCATCATGGCGATCTGCAGCATGGACATCACTTCCCCTCCCTCTAAACCGAGGATGGCCGCGCCGAGAATCTGGCCCGTATCGTTGTCAACCACGACCTTCATCAACCCCCTACTCTCGTCGGTTTCCAGCGCTCGAGCGACGTGGGCCATCGGCATTTTCGCAACTGCGATATTGAGTCCCTTTGTCCGTGCTTCTTCCTCCCCCAAACCCACCCGTCCCAACTGGGGGTCGATAAACACGGTATAGGGGACCAGCCTGTTAGCAGTGCTGCGATTTCCCCCATCGAGTAGGTTATCTCTCAATATGCGGTAGTCGTCGTAGGAGATATGCGTGAACGCTGGCCCGCCTTTGACGTCGCCCAATGCATATATGCCGGTCGCCGTTGTTTCCAGTTTGTCGTTCACTACGATGAACCCACTTTCGTCCGTGGCCACTCCCGCAGCAGCCAGGTTCAGACTGTCGCTGTTGGGCACACGACCCGCACCGATCAATAGATGCGATCCCGTAATCTCTTTTGGCCCGGCCGGTGTGTCCAACATGAGCGCCACCCCACCGTCGCCACCGGTTACGCGACTCGGCTCACACCCGACCAAGATCTCGATGCCGCCTTCACGAAAAATCTCGGTCACCGCAGCACAGATATCTGAGTCCTCGCGAGGTAGGAGCCGACCTGAACGCTCAACTATGGTGACTTCGCTTCCGAATCTGCGGAACATCTGGCCGAATTCGAGACCGATATAACCACCACCCACGACCAACAGGTGACCTGGCGCTTCATCGAGTTCCATTATGGAAGTGGAATCCAGGTATGGGACCGAGTCGAGACCGTCCAGCGCCGGAATTCGTGGCCTCGCCCCGGTGTTTACGAAGACCTTGTCACCCTGGAGTTCTCGAACCTCTCCACCCTGTAGCTTGACTCGGATCCTGCGCTCCCCCGAAAAGCTCGCGTCGCCCATGAAGAGGTCAAGCGCATCCCATTTCTCCAAGCCCTTGCGGCTCCCGCTGCGGAAGCTCTCGACTATTTGCCTCTTGCGCCGTCTCACTATCTCTAGATCCACGGTCACTTGGCCCGTAGAGACTCCGTAATCGGCTGCCCGTCGCGCCAAGTAGGCAACCCGTGCGCTCGCCACCATTGTCTTGGTGGGAGTACAGCCCACGTTGATGCAGCTCCCGCCCACGTGCTCTCTTTCGATGATCGCGGTCCGCCAGCCGTCTCCGGCCATCCGACCGGCCAGCGGTCCCCCGCCTTGGCCCGTTCCTATCACAACGGCGTCGTACTTCTCGATCTTCATGCTCCGACCTCGCGCATTAAATGGACGTGCTGCTGGATACATTGACAGTGATGGTATGGCCTTGAGCCGAGTTTGACAAACTAATTCATCCTGCGGTGGCACTTGCCAAAACAGCAATTAAGGTCAACTTTCGACCGGCAATTCCGCTGTCCACGTGGGGGATTATCTGTGTCAAGACTTCGCATTGGTATCATAGACCTCGTGACGAAAGGCCCCACCCGGAGTCTATACGCCCGTGTGATGCACGCCAATCTCGCAAGCATAATGCCGCAAGTCATCGGAGTCTGGTGCGAGCAAGAGGGCCACGACGTCACTTCACTCTGCTATACAGGACTCGAAAACTTAGTCGAAGAGATTCCGCCAGATGTTGATATCGTGTTCATCGGAGCGTTCTCCCAGGCAGCCCAGCTCGCCTATGCAATTAGCAACTTCTGCCAATCGAATGGAGCGGTGACTGTACTCGGCGGGCCGCATGCTCGGTGTTATCCTGAAGACGCACAGCAATACTTCGACTACGTGCTTGGTTTCACCGATCGGGAAGCGATCCGTGAGGTATTGAGGGATTGCTCGCGGCACCGACCGCTAGGTGTGAGAATTGACGCCCCTCAGCACCCTGTGGAGATTCCGGGAGTCCGCGAGCGCTGGAGATTCATCGAGCAAACGTTGAAGAAGGCTCCGTTTTTCAAGATCGTTCCCATGATCGGGAGCCTGGGTTGCCCCTATACTTGCAGCTTCTGCATCGATTCGGTCGTGCCATACCAGCCCCTCGACTTCGATACGATCAGAGATGACCTCAAGTTTCTGCGCAAGACCCTTCGGAGACCCCACGTGGGCTGGCATGATCCCAACTTTGGGGTCCGCTTCGACGAGTATATGTCGGTCATCGAGGAGGCTGCACCGCCAGACAGCATCGATTTTCTGGCTGAGAGCAGTCTGTCACTGCTCTCGGAGCAGCACCTCAAGAGACTCAAGAAAAACGGATTCAAGGCGCTTTTGCCTGGAATCGAATCGTGGTACGATCTGGGCAACAAATCGAAGACTGGCAAGAGTAGCGGCCTTGACAAGGTCGAGCAGGTATCGGAGCACGTAAATGTCCTACTGCGATACATACCCTACGTACAAACCAATTTCGTTCTTGGCCTCGATGTCGATCGGGGAGATGAGCCGTTTGAGCTAACCAAGCGCTTCGTGGATCTGACTCCAGGCACATTCCCCGGCTACTCGTTGCTATCGGCGTTCGGGAGGGCAGCACCCCTCAATCTCGACTATCAAGCAAAGGGGCGCGTTCTTGGCTTCCCCTTCCACTTTCTCAATAACAACCACGCGATGAACGTCAAGCCGCTCAACTACTCCTGGCCGGACTTCTACGATCGTGTGATCGACCTAACCAAATATACGTTTTCATGGCGCTCGATCTTCCGGCGGTTTAGAGCGATTGAGATGCGCATACCGCGCTGGATGAACGTCGTGCGGGCGGTTTCGTCCGAGGGATTTGGCAGAATCAAGTACTACTCGGAGATCCGTAGACGGCTAGACAGCGATCTTCCGCTTCGACGCTATTTCGAGCAGGAGACTTCCGAGTTACCTCAGTTCTATATAGACCGAGTCAAGCACGATTTGGGACCGCTTTGGGATTGGCTGCCGGCAGGATCTCTGTATCACGACCCCAACGCCTATCTCCATGCGGCTGATGCCGAGCAATTCGTGCAGCTGGAGACCGCGGGGGCAGCCGGTGGCACCTGATCTGCACGAGCGGCAAGACGCCCCTGGAAGGTGACTTCCAGAGGCGCTTGTGCAAACCCGTTCTTGGGGCGATCTCAACCGGCTACTTGGGTTGCGCCACGACCCTGAGATACGGCTTTAGTTCTTTCCAACCGTCTGGGTACTTCGCCTTCGCCTCATCATTTGAAACGGCCGGAACGATGATCACATCGTCGCCATCTTTCCAGTTGACCGGAGTCGCCACTTGGTGGTATGCCGTCAACTGGAGAGAATCGATGATTCGCAGTATCTCTTCGAAATTGCGACCGGTACTTGCGGGGTAGGTCAAGGTCAACTTCACCTTCTTGTCGGGTCCGATAACGAATACCGATCTAACCGTGGACGTATCGTCTGCGTTGGGATGTATCATGTCATACAGGCTGGCCACCTTGCGCTCCGCATCACCGATCAGCGGAAAATTGAGGGAGTATCCCTGTGTTTCCTCGATGTCATCAGCCCACCGCTTGTGGTCCTGTACCGAGTCGACGCTCACTCCAATGACCTTCACGTTCCGTTTCTTGAACTCTGGCTTGAGACGGGCTACCTCGCCCAACTCCGTAGTACATACGGGCGTGAAGTCCTTTGGGTGGGAAAATAGTATAGCCCACCCGTCTCCCATCCACTCATGGAACTTGACCTCACCTTCGGTGGTCTCTGCGGTGAAATCGGGGGCGTTGTCACCCAACCGTATGGCCATCGTACGGCCTCCTCCAGGCAGAATGGTGTAACGGTTCTGCGGTCCGAGACGGCGACGGCGCAATGGACAAGTCTCGAACGCCGAGTTCAATTTGTTTATACAGCACTGACCCAGACTCGTCAACCAGGGACGCATCCAAGGTGAGCTCCTATCGCCCCACCCTTCCACTACCCGCCACCGTACCCTCCTCCTCTTCCGTGCGGGCCGGCCACGCCGCACGCAGATCATTCCAGTTGAGGATGGTGTTGAACACCAGCGCATGGGTACCGAACGTCTCCTGCCTCCAGAATGGACGAATTGCGAAGAGCACCACGTGGCCGTCACCCACCGGAACATCCACTACGGCCGGCGTGCCAGCGATTTCCTTTTCTCCCTGTAGCATGCCGCTCATGAGAACGTTTTTCTTCGCAAAGCTCAGCACTACGCGTGGGACTTCCTTCCACCAGGCGTCGTCCTTGAGCCACTCCGGCGTAGTCGTGCCACCCACGTTCTTTCTGACCTGAAACACCGGCCTCTGGTTGAACGAAGTCGCGATGGTTCCATTATAGCCGTAGGCCACGGGGCTATCGGGATCGTCCACGGTAGCCTCGAGTACGGTACCTCGGGCAAGCAATTTCCTGGTAGACTTGATACTCACCCGCCGAGTGATCGCCATCTGGATCGGGAGCGCCGCAGATCCGCCCTCGGCAATCAACACGCCGCCGCGCCGTACGAACTGGGCCAGATGTTTGATTCCGTCATACCCCATCCCCTTACGAACGTCGTCGGTTTCGTCGATCTTGCCGATGGCGTTGTAGTCCTCCGACCTCTTCCAAGGGATCGGCACGCCTGCCTCGGTGGTTCCTCCCACGAGTTGCTGAGGTGTCGACCTGCTGTTTGGCAGCAACACCACATCGAAGTCGGCAAGATCGTTGGTGGCGAGATCCTGTTCCGATATATATGTGTAGGGGACCTGCAATTTATCGAATGCCAGACGCCACCATCCGGCAGCCTGCGGGGTCGATACCCACGTATGCACCAGCGCAACACGCGGAACATCCAACACATGAGTGGCTACGTCAGGACGATCTTTCACTCCCTGGACCACGAGACCAAGTGAAGCACTCGCCTCTTCCAGGCGTTGGAGGAGGTCGGGCGGGTTCCCCTCGGTCGGAATGATGAGGCTACCAGGATTGTAGTCTGCGCCTCTGACTTTGAATTCGGCCTCCGCCGCCAACATCTCGACGTCGTCCAACCTGAACCGGAATACCGTAATGTTGTCGTCGGTCGTGTTATTCAGCACATAGAACGGACGTCCGCCGTGTTCTACCCTACCCACTATATCCACTGGTCTGGATATTTTATGCATTTTGGCGCCCAGTATTGCGCTGTCCGCCACGGACGTCGCCTCCACATTGTACAGGAAGGGCAGAGTCCATCCAGTATCATCGTAGGGAGGGACTGCGTCCTTGGGAAAGTTTTGTGTGTCCAAGAGAATCTGGATCAGGTTGCGATAGGGTTGATCCATTCTTATCACGAAAGATCCCTTCGCGGCGCTCGTCGACTTGTCCGCCCCACTATCGGTCCATTCCAGTTTTGCGTCTGCGATATGGATCTCGATGCCCTGCTGCATCAGCAGGTTGACGAGACCGGCCGCCGTCAGCGATCGAGGCTGATCCGCTCGAACGACCCAGGCGTACGGGGCCTCCGTAGCACCACGATTTACCGCCCTCTTGCCACGAAGATAAAAGTTCTCCACGAAGTCTCTGGCGTCGTCCGCAACGTATTTGAGACCAACCAGCACGCCTGTCTGCATGTAATTGGTATTGTTCCGCAGTGACCACTTGGCCTTCTTGAGAGGCGGGTTGGGGCGATACCACTCACGCGACGTTGCGCGGCTGCTGAACTCCCGGTCCTGCGTGTCGGCCCCCCTGTTTCCGAGCGTCTCATAGAACCTACCAAGGCTATTACGCGTGTTCGCGATCCACATGAGATAGTTGGCCGCCCAGCCAGTGTAGAACGCAT
>JBHHZE010000050.1:0-22893 GCA_046757925.1 Gemmatimonadales bacterium | reverse complement strand
AACAACTTGCACGCCATCAGAAGGTTGAGTGTACCCTCCACGTTGATTCTGAAGAACCGCTTGGGTACGTCGTAGGCTGTTGGTACATAGGTGTCGCCTACTAGATCAAAAACATAAGTTGGACGGTGTGTGCGAAATGCTTGACTAAGCTTCCACTCGTCGAGCAGATCTCCGATCACAACGGCTATGTCATTTTGGAGTTCAGCAAGATTCTCCCGAGTCCCATGCAAGAAATTGTCATACACTGTTACATTAGCACCTAGTTCTACCAATTCGCGCACCAGTTGGCTACCGACGAAGCCGGCACCTCCTGCAACCAGAACATTCTCTCCCCTCAGATCCATCATACCGACTCTCCGATGAAAGGTTTTTCAATTCATGCCCCAGTACGAGGGCGGTAATAATGCTGACGCGATCTTCCTGAGTCAAGTACGCAGTTCAGTGCAGCTTTACTAGCGAACCATCGACCCCGTTTCCGGCAGCAAACCGGGTCTTCTAAGTCCACCCCTCGCGCCGTGCGAGGGGTAAGAATGCGGGATTACGCACAACATAACAGCAGAAGGCACCCCGGCGAGAACGTTTATCACACAACATGGACTTCAATCGAGGTCTACAGTGTACTTATCTTGTTGCTACAACAATTACCGTCACCGCCGCCGCCAGAATCTGCGCAACACTCCCAAACAGCGCAACAAAATCAACTTTGTCACTCGGATCCTTGGCCGGCACAAACACCGTACTCCCCGGCCCCGGCTTGGGAGTGGAGCGGAAGAACAGGAACTTGTTCTTGAGCTTGGCGCTACCGTTGGCGTATCGCACGCTGACATTTCCCTTGTCGGCCAGGCGCGCGAACCCACCGGCGTTGGCGATATAGTAATCCAGACCAGCGCCTTCTTGATATAGCACGCTGATCGGTGCGTTGACAGCACCCATCACTCGGATGGTCGGGATATACTCGGGGATGAACAACGAGTCCCCCGGCTGTAGCTCGATATCGTGTCCGTTGCTCGGATGCCGCAGTATTTCTTCGAGATCTAGGTTGATCTGACCGGTAGTGTCCAACGACCTGAAGAATCGTGCCCCTCCAGCATAGGCCGTGTTCAGCAGTCCGCCGGCCCGCTGCAGGAGATCGCTCACCTTCTCGTCCTTGCGCGTAAGCGCATACGTGCCGGGAAACAGCACCTCCCCCAGAATCTTGACCGTGCGCTGCAACTCGAACTGCGGCTGGCGGAATACAGTAACCTGATCGTACGGCTCCAACGGGATCTCCGGGGCACCGCTTCCCTTCGCCGCAAGACCGGGAAGACGCGGGTAGGTGCTGGACTCAGGCTCGAAGATGTAGGTGGAATCCATCGGGACACGGCGGTGAATGGCCAGCGTGCCGCCCGTTCGGTCCGCCGGGAGCCGAGCGATTTCCACGGAGTCGAGCCAAGCACCATCGCGCAGGCCCCGCGCCATCAGGACGAGATCCCTTAGCGTCATTCCGCCCCGGAACGGGAACCGGCCGGGTTGATTTACCATACCGGCTATCGATACCGTGCGCGGCTGCCTCAGCTCTGCCCGCCCGTAGACGGTCACTATGTCGTAGTCCTGCAGCAGCACGTCGTTTGGATACGGCTGGGAACTGTCCGCCGGTAGGGCTACCTCTACCAGGTAGCGCGTCGAGTCGGCCGCGTTGAGTCGCTCGATGTGCGCTCGGCCGGCGTAGACCGCCGACTGAAATCCCCCAGCCAACTCGATCAGGTCGCTCAGGCGAAGGCCCGGCCGCCAGCCGTACGTACCCGGATGGTATACGTTCCCGATCAACTCGACGGTCGAGCGTATCGCTTCGGGCACCTCGAATACGGTCACCGAGTCGCCACTCTCGATGGGAAAGAGAGGTGCGTGCCCGGCCTCTATCTGATCGATCGGGACGTCGACCACGATTCGGTCGGCTCCACCAGGGCGACGTAGGTTGGGTGCTACGATGCGGGAGATAGAAATTCGGCGGAGCGCTGCCGTCGCGTCGAAGCCGCCTGCTGCCTGCACCAGATCGTCTAAGGTCTCGCCTTCCTTGAGATCGTAGATCGCGGGCCGCAACACCGCCCCGCTGATACTCGCCCTGATCCCGTGGACCGGCACGAACACCACATCGCCCTGCTCCAGAATCACGTCCTTGTGCGTATCGCCCGCCAGCAGATAGTCGTAGAGATCGAACACCGCCACCGTGTCGCCCCGGCGTCGCACCGTGATATTGCGGAAGCTAGCCCGCTCCGTGGGCCCGCCTGCCGCATACAGAGCGTTCAAGACCGTGGCCACCGATGCGAGCTGATACGCTCCCGGCTGGGCCACTTCGCCGATCACGAATATCTGATTGGTGTGGAGCCGTGCGACCGTTATGTCGAAGCGCGTGGTCCCGGCTTGGATTCCAGAGTACGATTGCCCGAGTCTCTGTCTGAGCAGAGCCCTGAGCTGCTCCATTGTCAGGTTTGCCACCGCGATCTGGCCGACCTGCGGGATCACGATGAAGCCCTCGCGAGTCACTTCCAGTTCCCGCACCAACTCCACGTCGCCCGTGATGACCAATACCATTACGTCGCCGGGTCCCACGTGGTAGTTGGGCGGCACGGGACCGGACAGAACCGGCTGGAATCGGGTTGTCCGGCCGCCAAACACGTCGAGCCCGAACACCTGGAGTTCCTCGACTGCCGCCAACGAGTCGATCTTGGCACTGTCGGCCAAGATCTTGAGCGAGTCGACACCGGTCTGAAGCGGCACAGCTTCCAGGCCCTGCGCTTCCATCTGCGAGATCCCCAGCATTGCGAGCGCCTGTACGGCCTCCTCGCTCACACCTCCCAGAACGGCGAGCGAGTCGGCCGTCATGAACTGATCGAGCAGGGTGGGGGAGTATCCCGCGGCTCGCAGTTGTGACCGAATCTGATCCGGTGTGAGACCCGACTGTTGGATGCGCTGGCGGACCAGATCAGGGTTGCGCCTCAGTTGCTCCATCTGCTGGGGAGTGAGCTGTTGGGCTGCGAGAGGCGCAGCGTCGACCAGCGGTCCTAAGAACGCGATGGTTACGCCTGCGTAGAGCACGGCGGAAAATGACCGCCGGACTGCCGTACGAAATGGTCGAAGCCTAACCCGCAAGGTCACCTCAAATGGGTCCAATTGGAACTTTGTGGAGCAAAGTACTTTAACGATCCACGAAGAGACCGTCAAGCGGGGCGAAAGATGGAGGCTAAATTCCTGGCAGTCAAGGGGTTGCAGATAGGGGAGTGGGGAGTCCGGAGTCCTTTGGGACCCTTTGCTCGGCCGAGCCCGGTCATCAGACCGGGACCATCTCACGAAGGGAGCCCCAGGGCATTTCCTCCTGGTCGGAAAATCGTAGTTTCTGTAAGATAGAAGGATCATGGAAACGAGGATCTCCACGACCCCCGCGACGCTACGTGAAGCACTTGCCGCCTGGCGCACGACCGCCGAGCCCGATCCGGCGTTCGCCGATGATCTGGCGCGCGTCAACTCCGAGGATCGCCCGCCCGTGCAATAGGGGGCCTCCCTTCAGGGTCGTCCAGCGCGAAGCGCTGCCGAGCGCTCGTTTTCTAACGCGCGAATAACGGAGAGCGGCGCCATTTGCTACACTCCAGTATACTCACTCCATAGACATGCTCGACATCTCGCCTCCCACCGACCGCGCCATCCTCGTCGCCGCGCCACGCAAAGGCACGGCGGACGCTCGGCGCGCCGAGGAGCACCTCGAGGAATTGGCCCGGCTGACCGATACAGCCGGCGCCCAGGTAGTGGGACGCCTCATTCAGCAGGTCCGTGCGCCCGACCCGGGTTCTTACATCGGTGCGGGGAAACTCCGCGAGCTCCAACACATGGTGCGAGACACAGATGCGTCGCTCGTGATCTTGGATGAGGAACTCTCGCCGGCCCAGGGTAAGAACTTGGAGAATGCACTGGAAGTTCGCGTGATGGATCGCGCCGAGTTGATCTTGGACATATTTGCGACGCGTGCGCGCAGTAAGGAGGCCAAGCTCGAGGTCGAACTGGCTCAGCTGGAGTATCTCCTGCCGCGCCTCGCCCGCATGTGGGTCCACCTGTCGCGCATTCGCGGTGGCATCGGCCTGAGGGGTCCCGGTGAGACCCAGCTCGAGACCGACCGCCGCATGATCCGGCGCAGGATAAGCCGCATCAAGCGTCAACTCGAGAAGGTCGCTCGGCACCGCGGCGTGCTGCGCAGCGGCCGGCGAGCGATTCCCACCGTGGCACTGGTCGGTTACACCAACGCGGGGAAGTCCAGCCTCTTGAAGGCCCTGACAGGGGCCGAGACGCTCATCGAGGACCGGCTGTTCGCCACGCTCGACACCAAGACCCGCGAAACGGACCTCCGGGGGGGGCAGGGTAGCAGCATACGCCTGATCGACACCGTGGGCTTTATCCGCAAGCTGCCGCACGATCTGGTGGCCAGCTTCGAAGCCACGCTGGAAGAAGCTGCACACGCCGACATAGTTCTGCACATCATCGATGCGGCACATCCCGACTGGGCCGACCAGGTGGACGTTGTAGACGAAGTCCTGGCCGATCTGGACCTGGAGGGGCAAGTGGTTCACGTGTTCAACAAGATGGATTTGGTAGATGATACCGATGCATTAGTCGGGGGGCTAAGGACCCGCTACGATTGTGCGGTTTTCATATCTGCTGTCAACGATGACGTCGACGGCCTGCGGGAGAAGCTTAGGGTACTAACGGAAGTGAGAACCCGACTCGCCTGATACACTTTTTACCTTTCACATCTTTCCAAGACCCATCACCCTAACCGTCAGCCCAAAGAAAAACTCGTCCCGATCGTCTCCCGCAACGTCGTCGAAATCGGCGGTTCTCATGTAACTTGCCTCAAGCCGCACCATCACGTTGGACCTCAAGCGTCTGCTAAACGTCCCACCTAGTCGATAGCGCTTCTCGTCAGGCACTCCAGCAACACGCCTGTTCTTGCCGTCACCCAGGCCTCGGAACTGTGCGTTCGCGAAACCGGACCACACCGTGTTGCCATCGGGTTTGTACTGGATCTCAGTGTGCAGCTCATTGCCCAAGGGCCCCAGGTCGCTTCCCAAGACCCTGCGCTCGACAGTGTAGAAGATGTTGCTGGTGTGCGTGACTTCTATCCGACCTCCGAAACTTCCATTGGGAGTCAAACGTGGTACGTACAATCCGCCATGATACCCCAGCTGCTCGCTGAAAAGTCTGGATGGGTTGAACAGGTCGTCGAAATAGAACTCGTTGTAAAACTCTGTATATCTGAGTGCTGGGAAGCGCAGCTTGAAATCAAAACCCATGAAGTGGTTTGCAATGTTCTCTCCCTTTTCACCGGTTCTGAACTTGAGAAAGAAGTTTTGTTTCGTTCGTATTCCGAAGAACTCCGCCAGGGCATCGAAGAAGGAAAACGAAGTGGGAAAGCCCTCGCCGCCCAGCAAGTACGAGTGACTCAGTCCAAACTCGGAGTTCTTGCCCGTCTTGAAGTTGAGCCGCGAGCCTATGAAGAACTGCCTCGGGAAGTCACTCCGGTTTTCCTCTAGACGTGAAACGAACAGTGTGTAACGCATCGGGCCCAAGCCGTTGAGTATCCACGGCAGCCGTACCGGTTTGGTGTTCGAAAGCTTGATGAGCGGCAGCGTCTTGAACGTTCCCACCGGCTTGGCGTTGGTGCTCAACATCAGGTTACCCCGCTGCCCCATGCCCCACTGCATCCCGTCCTTCCCGACCAACAAGTCGATATTCCACTTGGTGGCCTTGAAGTAGAACCGCATCGTCTCGAAGTCCACGTCGTCATTGAAGCCCGATGAGCTTCGTGGTGCCGTGCCGATCAAGCGGCCGTGATAGTACAGCCCCGCGGTCTTGCCGAGGGCGATCCAGTGCCGCGACTCCACAGCAATGTTCTGACCTTCCTGGAACTTCCTGCCCTCCCTATATGCAATGAACGGCTGCAACTGGGCATCTATCTGCGGCGTGCCCAACGCTCGATGTTCACCCTTGTAGTTGAAGTAGCTGACTTGAAGGTCGTCCACCAACCTCAGGTGCACGAGTTGAGACGACGGGGTACCCGACACCTGGGCGACATCGTCCGCAAACCGACTAGACAGGTAATCCAGAGACGACCGCGCCAAAGGGTAATCGTAGGTACCCCGGTCCCCATCGTAGCGCTGCTTCGCCTCGATGATGAGACGCGAGAATTCACCGCGGCTGTACGGTTTCGTGCCGGAGATGTCGGACGTGACCAACCCGAACGCGATCAGGTTGTCGAGATACTCGTACGCGGGATCGTCGGGCGGGACGTTGACGTTGGCCTGGGCGGCCAGGGCTGGCGGACAAGCTGTAAGGGCCGCAAACAATGCTGCGCACCACAGCGGACAACAGTTGTCAGTTGGCGTCAACGGTTTCTCGATCTCCCCAAAGTCTCAGTTCTGTAGGTTAGGTCACGGATTGCGGCGGGCACGGAGAATATATGGTGAAAGGTGAAATGTGAAAGAAGGCAGACATGCCCACTTGTCGCTGCGCCGCCAGGTATCCGCGGCCTGAGAGCCGCGTTTCGTCCTTCCGGCGAATCACACATAATATACTTGTCATAACACATCACTATAGACTTGTAATAAAACGACGCTATTGACTTGTAATCACACAGCGCAATATACTTGTATACGCACGAGATGAGGGTCGTGCCAATATCCAAAAGGCGTAAGATGGCAAGTCCCAGCGAGAAACTGGCTGCGTCGTTGGCGCAACTCGAAAGCCTTCAAGGCGGCGGAAGACGGGTCTTCCAATCCAGGGAACTGAGCCGAGTGCACCGCGAGCGGCTGGTCCGGCAGGGCTTTCTCCGCCATGTCAAGAAAGGGTGGCTGATCTCCACCGGTCCCGGCACTGATAGCGGAGACAGTACACCGTGGTATGCATCGTTCTGGGAGTTTTGCGCCCGCTATTGCGGAGAGCGATTCGGGGACCGGTGGCACCTGTCACCCGAGCAATCGCTTTTGCTTCACGCCGAAAACACGGTGATACCCCGACAGGTCATCATCTGCGCGCCCAAGGGGTCGAACAACACGATCGATCTGCTGTTCGGAACGTCGCTGTACGATCTGAAACAGGCTCGCATGCCGGCGGAGCCCGATCTCACCCTGTTGGCTGGCCTACGTCTCTACACGCGGGCGGCGGCGCTGATCAAAGTATCAGAAGCGTTCTTCCGGCGCTGGCCGCTGGAGGCGCATGTCGTGCTTGCGGGCATACGCGATGCTTCGGACCTCCTCGTTCACCTCTTAGGCGGCGGTCATTCAACTGTTGCCGGGCGGCTTGCGGGTGCCTTCCGTCGCGTCGGCTGCGCCCAAATCGCCGAAGAAATCCTCCGGACCATGAAAGCTGCCGGCTATGACGTGCGGGAGACGAATCCCTTTCTGCCGGAGCAGGCGTTCGGGATTCTCAACACGAGGGAGCCGCCTATTGTCGGGCGCATTGAGGCGATGTGGGGCTCTCTTCGCGAGTCGGTCATCGAGGCATTTCCCCCAGCACCCGGCCTGCCAAAGGACAACGAGGCCTACCTGCAGTTCGTCGACGCAATCTATGAGAGCGATGCCTATCACTCGCTGTCAATTGAGGGCTACCGCGTTACGCCCGAATTGATCCAGAGGGTGCAGACGGGCAACTGGAACCCGGACAACGACGATGCCGATCGCCAAAGCCGCGATGCGCTAGCCGCGCGCGGGTACTGGGAAACGTTTCAGCTTGTCAAAGAGACTGTTGCCAAGATCGTCGTCGGAGAAAACGCTGGCACGCTCGTTCGCTCCGCCCATCGCGAATGGTACCGTGCGTTGTTCCAACCTTGCGTTAGGGCTGGTGTGATCGAGCCTTCGGCCCTGGCCGGTTACCGGAGTGATGTCGTGTTTTTGCGGGGGTCGCGGCATGTACCGCCCCGTTGGGAGGCTGTGCGCGCGGCCATGCCGGCCCTGTTCGATCTGCTCGAGGAAGAGCGGGAGCCTTCGGTCAGGGCCGTGCTGGGCCACTGGCTGTTTGGCTACGTTCATCCCTATCCGGACGGAAATGGTCGTATGGCGCGGTTTGTCATGAACGCCATGCTCGCTTCCGGCGGCTATCCGTGGACGGTGATCCGCGTCGAGGATCGTGAGGGTTACCTCTCGGCGCTCGAAAGCGCGAATCTCGAGATGAATATCCGGCCCTTCGCCACATTCCTTGCGATGTGTGTGCAGCTGTCGCTGGAGCAGGCAGGGCATTGACCCAGAGGCGTGTGCCGCACATCCCTTTCACTTTTCACATGCCCACCTTTCACACTCCTCCCGCGCAGGAACGGAATGGTCAAACGGTTGGCCCGTCGCTGATCCAATCTTTTCAGATGCTGACTTTTCACTCTCGCTAGAGCTTCTTGAGTAACGAGGCAAGTGGGATGAACTTCACGGTGTGTCCAGAGAATCGCCGCGCGTAGGCGCGGTCGACGTCACGGGCCACCACGTAGTTCTCGCCGGCGGAGTACCTCCTTCGGAATGCGAGTAGGTTTCTTGGGCTGAACGCGTCCGCCGACCACTTGCATTCGATGACCGAGGGTGGCGCTCCCCGCTTCAAATAGACGAAGTCGATCTCGTGTCCTCTCTTGTCTCGCCAATAGTTGATCGGTTGGGCTTGAACGACGGCGTGGATCTCGTTGAGCACGAAGTGCTCCCACATGGCTCCCATGTCCTCCGGCCGTAGAGCGTCCCATCCGCGATAATAGGCCACAAACCCGGTGTCGAATCCGTAGACCTTGGGAGCCGCGACGATCTCGGTCGGGCGATTGCTACTGAACGGCCGGACGACATGAGCAACATGGGTGAGCGAAAGGACGTTCAGATAGTTGGTGATGGTGGTGCGGCTGACTTCGCATGGCCGAGCGTATTTGGTGGCCTCAAAGATGCCTCCGCTGTGGGTGAGCAGGAGCTCGATGAATCGCAGAAAGGAAGTGCGGCGTTCGAGCCTGAACAGCTCCTGAATGTCCTTGGCCCAGAAGGCGTCCATCCACTCCTGGAAGTCCCGCTCGGGGAACGTCGGGGCCAAGAAGAACGGCGGCAAGCCGCCGCGTAGAAATCGGTGTTCCAGCTCGACCTGTTCGAAATCTCTAAGGTCCTGCGTGATCATGGGGGTCAGCCAGAGATCACGCTTACGTCCTGTCAGCGTATCTCGGAACTTTGTAGTGGCCCCGAGCGTGGAGGAACCGGTCGCTATGACATGGGTGTCTGGGAAATGGTCCGCCGCGATCTTGAGCAATTCGGTCGGGTGCTGAAGACGATGGATCTCGTCCAGAACGAGGCGCTTTCCCGCAACCCCGGCGAGGAACGCCTCCGGATCCTGCAACTCCCTGCGGACGCGGGGCAACTCGCAGTCGAAGTAGACAACCCGCGGCAGAGATCGACACAAGAAGGTCTTGCCGACGCGGCGGACGCCTGAGAGCCAGATCACCGACCTCTCGCGCCACGCCTGCTCAACCCGTTTGATCCAGAATCGTCGCCGTACCATACGCCACTAAACTGGCGAATAGTGCTACTATATGCAACCATAGTTGCGTTTGGAACGCGGTAGCCCGCGGCGTGAGAGGCCGAGCGGCGACTCTCACGTCGCGAGCCACTACACGAGCTGCGACAACAGCGTTCGCGCCGGCACGATGAGGGGCTCGTGGTACTCGAAACAATCCCGGTCGACGTATTCCAGGTCGAGAGTGAGCTGGAAGGCATGGGATGCTCCGGTCTGCTGCTGGAAACGTCCAAGCTCGGGGGAGAGTTTGGTGCCACCGGAGCGTTTCACTTCCACGAGAAACCACGGCACACCGTCCCGCACGACTACGAAGTCCACCTCGTGCTTTTCCTTGTCCCGCAGGAAAAAGAGCCCGAACTCCCCATCGCCCCGATCGGTCCAGAGATGCGCTGCCTTGAGCAGCGCGCTGGCCACGAGGTTTTTGCCGCGTGCTCCCTCGCTCGGTGCCTGTGACCAGTCCCAGAGGAAGTACTTGGGCTCCTTGCGAAGCGAACGCGCGACGTTCTTATGCCAAGGACGGATGCAATAGCAGTAGTACAGTGACTCTAGCGTCCCGATCCACCGCTTCACGGTGTCTACCGAGGCGCCAACCGCGCGTGACAGTGAGGAGTAGCTAGTGAGCTGGCCTGTCTGTTGCCGAATCAACCGCGCGAGGATCTCGACTTGGCCGAGTTCCCGGATCTGCGTGAGATCGCGGAGGTCTTCCCGGAAGAGCTGCTGGCCTCGGAGGCGGCTCCACCGGCGCCAGAAACGATCGGTCTGCCTGTGAAACGGCTCTGGGTAGCCGCCGAAACGGAGGAGCGCAAGGAACAGATCGTCGTTCACGCGACTCGGTGGACGAATCAGTCCATCCTCGACCTTCTGGCTGACCAGTTCCGCAACGGAGATGGGGTGCATGCGGTAAGGGAAGTAACGTCCCATCAGACTGTCACCGCCAGCTCGGAAGACATCGAGCCGGGCGCTCCCCGTGACGAGTAGGTGGGCTCGCTCACCGTAGGTGTCAAACAATCCTTTGAGGAAACCCTTCCAACGCCCGAATTTGTGAAGCTCATCGAACACGCACATGGGCAAGGTATCGCGCAGACGGTCGAGCCCGAGATCCTCTGCAACAGCGGCCGGTCCGGAGAGGATGCGCTGGCGATCGTCGCCGTTGTCCCAGTTCAGGTAGGTGACCTCACCAACCTTCGCGGCGCTCTCGCGAGCGGTTGTCGTCTTGCCGACCTGTCGCGAGCCCATGAGAAAGAACATCTGCCGGTTGTCGCGGAAGTGTTCCTCGATGAGCTGCTCGTAAATGCGCTTCATGGCTCGTCCAAAACTATGGTATATCGTGAAATGGTCGTGACCAGTTTGCGACATATGCAATGTTTGGTCAAGGTTCAGGCTGGCGTATAGTGCTACTGTATGCGCAACTCTGCCGGCGTTTGGACTCGGTAGTCCGCGGCTCTCACGCCGCGGGCAATAGCCGACGAAGGTGCTAATCCTTGAAAAACGAGTTGCCGTCGCTCGTTTTTCAAGTATAATTAGAACGTGATCCCACGAATTAGGCATATCGAGAACCTGGAGAGGCTTCTCGTCCCTCACCCCGTGGTTGTGATGCTCGGTGCGCGGCAGGTTGGCAAGACGACCCTGGCCCGAGAGATCGCCCATAGGTTCGCCGGGCCCACGACCTTTTTCGACCTCGAGGACCCGGACGATCAGGCACGCCTGGCGGAGCCAAAACTCGCTCTTGGCTCGCTGGAAGGTCTGGTTGTTATCGACGAGGTACAGCGTGAGCCCGATTTATTCACGGTCCTTCGCGTCTTGGTCGATCGGTCCGACAGTGATACCAGATTTCTGGTGCTTGGCAGCGCGTCTCCACACCTGCTGCGGCAGAGCGCGGAGACGCTTGCCGGACGTGCTTACTATTACCAACTCGACCCGTTCACGCTGGACGAGGCCGGTCAGGAGAACACAAACCGACTGTGGCTGCGTGGTGGGTTCCCGCGGTCATTCCTTGCGCCATCCGCGGCGGAATCGTTTGAGTGGCGCAAAGGGTTCATTCGTACATTTCTGGAGCGAGATATCCCGGCGCTTGGAATCCAGATTCCGGCCGTCACGCTTCACAGGTTTTGGCGTATGCTGGGGCACTACCACGCCCAAACATGGAACGGCAGCGAACTCGGGCGCGCATTTGGCGTCGCCGCAACGACCGTTCGGCGGTATCTGGACATTCTCACCGGCGCTCTCGTGCTGCGCCAGCTCCAGCCATGGTACGAAAACACCGGAAAACGTCAGGTGAAATCGCCCAAGATTTACGTTGCTGACTCCGGCTTACTACACGCGCTTCTCAACGTCGAAACTCGTCATGACCTCGAGGGCCATCCAAAAATCGGTGCTTCATGGGAAAGTTTTGTAGTGAATGAAATCATCGCCAGACTCGGTGCACGGGAGGACGAAATTTTCTTCTGGGCGACGCACGCTGGTGCGGAGTTGGATCTCCTGGTGGTGCGAGGACGCCGTCGGCGCGGGTTCGAGATAAAACGGACAACCACTCCCAGGGTCAGCAGGTCGATGCGCACGGCCATGAGTACATTGGGTCTCGATTCGCTCGACGTAGTGCATGCGGGGGATCACACGTTTCAACTCGCAGACGGATGCCGTGCGCTCGCATTCAAGGAGATTGCTTACGAACATCCGCTGTGATGCCGACATCGGGTTCGTCGACGCGCTGCGGCTACTCCCCGACGAGGACAATCTATGGTGAAACGTGAAAAGTGAAATGTGAAAGAAGGCGGTCTCCTGCGCGATTCCTTTCACATTTCACTTTTCACATCTTCCTCCGCCCAACAAACGCCATTGCCGCCCGCACCTTGAAGACCACGAGGGTCACCCCCCCCCAACCCACCGCGGCATAGAACGCCGTCTCAACGTTGCCGAGTAGCAATCCGATCAGCAACATGACGATGTAGACGTTGCGCCGGCCACCCACCAGTCGAAACGCGCGGTCGAACGCGGTGTGATCGTGGATCTGATGGCCGGCGAGCGACTTGTAAGCTCCAGACACGGCACGCGTGCCGAGCATGACGGCGATGAGTCCGGCACCGAGGTAAAGAGGGAGCATGTGGCCCGTTTCCCGCGACAGTCCCCATCCCAGGCCCAGGTACCAGGAGAACTCGAAGGTCACGTCCAGTATATGGTCCAGCCGGTCACCGAACTCGCTGCTCAATAGCTTGACGCGCGCCAGCTTCCCGTCGACGCCGTCCAGCACGTTCACCACCAGCGCGACCACGAGCCCCCACCCGTAGGACTGTACGGCAAACAGGTACGTAGCGACGAACGCGAGCAGTCCCGTCAAAACGGTCACATGGTTCGGCGTGATCGCGGTCCGGGCGAGGAGTGAGGCCAAGAGGTTCTCCGGAATCGGATGCAAGTACCGAGCGGGAAAATCCAGAACGCCCTTCTGAGCCGAGTCTATGATCATACGCTCTGCCAGACGGTAGTCGTCCGCGGTCGCGAGCCGGCGCCAGTACGGCCGCAGATGCCGCCGCATGTTGGGGAGGTAGGAGGGCAGGGAGTCGACAGGAACTGCACAGCTCTCGATTGTCGAGGTGTCCTTTTCCCTCTTCCCTCTTCCCTCTTCCGCTTTCCCCTTTCCCTTTTCTCCTTTCCCTTTTCTCCTTTCCCTCTCGATTCCAATCGACGTTCCACCATCGACGAGCATCACGGGGCCGCCGGATTCCAGTGCGTAGCTGTAGAGCCGCGGATCGTACACCGCCTCTCCCTCGACCGTCACAACATGTGGCGCCCAATCGGACGTGTGATCGCTGCCCTCTAGATTCGCTGCCCGGAACAGGGACACCTCCATACCGAGCCGCACGGGTTCGGCAATGAGCCGCCGCAGTTCGGACATCGCCGCCGCATCCTCGGCCCCCGAGACCACAACCGCGCAGTGTTCCACACCCGCCCGCGCGAGCTGCACGAGGTGTCGTTGCACCGGTGCCCGACCCAGGATGGGTTCGAATGCGGCCGGTTTGTTGGACTTGGGGGATCGCCGGTCGAGATTGACGGTGACTACCGCTTCTATGGGTGCCGTGTCGATCGTTTGTCTCTTAGCGTTGACGGTTCGCAAGTATGGTTCGGCAACGAGAGTGAACGCGACCGCAGAGGTCCGCTGCAGGGCGACTCTCGGGGAAGTGGGGGGTGGTCGCGGACTTAGATCCCTTTACAGTGCTCGCACAACGTACCGGCAAAGTCGTTGTTCCTCATCCGATCCCGATATGCCCGATACGCTTCGCCGTTCCAGATCTCGCGGATCGTGTTCTCGTGGATGTTCCCGAACACATGCTGGCGCTCCCAGTCGACGCAGCACAGCACCATATCCCCGTTCCACAGAATCCACGCCCGCCAAAACGGAATCACGCAGTGTGTGGCGAACTTCCACTCGTCGTACTCGTTGGCAAGATCGTCGTTCTCTGTGATCTCGGGATGGGCTCGGTTGTCGAGTTCGCGTGCCTTGAACCTGATGTTCCGCTCCTTCCAGAACGCCTTTACCTCGTCGAGCTGGCGGTCGACTTCCTTGGTCCTCACCGCCCAAACCTCGATGTGCGGCGTCTTGGCACCCAACTCGTCCTTGATCCGCACGAACCGCTCGATGTTCTTGATCGTGGTCTCGAACCTCGGCCCGTTCATCAGATCGTCGTAGACGGTGGGATCGATCCCGTGAACGCTGAACACGATGTACTCCAACCCGACGTTGATGAGATCGTACGCCCGCTTCTCGGTGAGCAGGCCCCCGTTGGTGATCAGCTTGGTCTTGGGGAACAGTTTCCTGCCGCGCCGTTCGCGTATGTACTCGATCCGCTCGTGCATCTTGCGATCCACCAGCGGATCGTTCTGGAGATACGGGCTAAAGACCTTGACACCGTTCTCGATCGCCTCGTCCACGATCTTGGAGAAAGTGGCGTCATCCATTCGCCCGTGGATCTGGTTCTGCTCGCGGCCCATGGGGCAGAACACGCAACGCGCGTTGCAGCCGTACTGCGTCTGCACCTGCATGATCTGCGGGAACGACGGTGGGAAGCGCGAGAACGCGTGATATTTGACGTATTCCATCAGCGGTACCGAGGCCGCCGAAGGTCCCGAAGGCGTGAGCTTGCGCTTCAGGACGTGCAGCTTACGGCGCAACCCACCCTTGCGCCCATTGCCGTTGCCGGACGCGGGTGGTGCCGAACCGGGATCGGTTTCGGGTTCTACGATTACGTTAGTCAAACAGCCCCTCTTCCCCTACGTCAAAAGATCCGCAACCACGCCTTCATCTCCCGCGACATGAGAGTCGCGGCTCGGCTGATGTCGCTGAGAGCGACAACATCAGATCCGTGCCCCCATCGATCGTCCGTGGCAGCTAATCCGGTAATGTAAAACACACTATGTTAACGGCGCCCAGATGATATGGCAACCGAATAGAACACATGAACTTACATCCTGAACGCCGCGGATGCCCCCGGGGTTCCTATGGCGGATGTGATTGCCATGCGTTGAAGATGTGAAAGGTGAAAAGTGAAAGGTGAAAAACGCCGATTGAGCGGCGAGGCTGTTCATCGTAATCACCCACAGGGATCAACCGATCGGACAGGTAAGGTCTGGCAACGCCGCCCGTTGCCGTTTCAGGAACCAACCGGCGCGTGTTGGTTGTTATGCATCCGTAACGGGTTCGCTTGAACCCAACACCCTCTGAGGGCCCGGTGGTTCTGGTATGGGTTGGGAGCAATCAAAGATCAGATAGGGTCTTCTGATTTTTTCGCTGTACAAGTAGTGGCGTGCAAGCCGACTATTGCGGGCACACCAGTGGGTGGGTCCTGTCGCTAAAGGCTGCAGCGCAGCTCTGGCCACACGTACTCATGGCGACAAGTCGCCGGCCCGGACGATGGGGGCTCTGGGACAGAAACGATAGGAACGGGAATGAATCAGACCGTGATATTGGCTGCCGGCAATGGCCGGCGCATCGGAAGTCGGGTCCATGGGCTGCCAAAGCCGCTCTGTACCGTGGGGGGACGCCCGCTAATAGACTATGCCCTCAACCAGGCGGTTGCGGCCGGGTGCGAAGAGGCGGTGGTCGTCATCGGCTGCGGCGCCGATCTGCTGCAGGACTATCTGCAACGGCAGGATGCTCCCATCGAGATTACGGTGGTCTACAACCCCGACTACCACGATCCCAACGGGCTCTCGCTGCTTGCGGCGGAACCTTACGTGCAGGATCGATTTTTCTTGCAGATGGCGGATCACCTTTTTTGCGAACCGGTACTGGGACGCCTGGCCGATGCTGCTGCGTGTGGCAACGGTGATATGCATCTCCTGGTCGATCGGGAGCCGGCCTTCTTGGACGAAGATGACGCCACCAAGGTCCGGATCACCGAGGACCGCATCAGGGCGATCGGCAAGAAGTTGGTCAATTGGGATGCGGTGGACGCCGGTTATTTTCTCCTCAACAGAAGCATCTTCGATGCTCTCCACGTGGCGAAAGCAATTGGGGAATTCACGGTGTCGGCCGGGATGCGTCGGGTCGCCGAGGCCGGCCAACTGGTCCCGGTCGAGTTCGGGGGCATACCGTGGATCGACGTGGACACGCGCGACGACTGGGCACACGCGGAGGAAGTGGTGTGCGTAGCGGCCCTCGCCTGACCGGGCGGTCTAACTAGGTGGAAACACGCGGGTCGGGACGGGTGTGGCCACCGCTCGGCCTCCCGACCTTAACCGTTTCCACTGCCTGCGCCGCTCTCGCGCGCCGCTCGCGCCAGAGCATTCCGACGGTCGCCTTGACCGAGGCGGGGAACAGTAAGGTGGCTGCGCCTACTCCAAACAGCGCCAGCACCCACTGGATTTGGCCGGCAATCGCGAGCAGCATTACCAGGAAAGCCATGAGATCGCGCTTGCCCAGATACTGAACCACTCTCAGGAACCTCTTCAGCCAGCCGCCACCCTGCTCGAACCCGTAGTTGACTGCCAAGAAGCTGCCAGACTTCTTCTGCAGCGCCAGATAGGTGTAGATGTTGACGAAGGTGAGGAGGGCGAGTACGAGCCCCAGGATCCCCAAGTAAAAGAAAACCGGGGCTATGTCCGAACGGTACACGCCCACGATCAATCCGAGCAGGAAGGCGACATAGGTGATGTTGTCGGAGATAGTGTCGAACCACTCGCCGCTCCTGCTCCCGCGGTACGTCAGTTTTGCCAACTCCCCGTCCACTCCGTCCAGGATGGAAGTGAGTTGGAACAGCAGCCCGGTGGCTAGGAACCCCCAATAGCCCCCTATCGTGGCAACAACACCGGTCGCGAGCCCGATGATCAGAGTCACCAACGTCACCTGGTTGGGTGTCACCGGTGTCTTGCTCAGGAAGCGGCTGATGGTTGTCGAGATCGGGCGGTTGATGTTCTTGGAGATCGGTCCGTCCGACGATTTCCGGACCCCGGAGATGAGCTTTCTTTCCGCTTGGAGCGCGTCGGCGGTGCGTTCTATGGCGTGCCATATGAGTCCCCCGACTTCGACGTCCCGCACGAGATCGTCGTCCGTCAGGGCCCTGACTCCGCTGGGGTCTATGCATCCCCCGGTCTGCGCGATCGAGTCCTGGATGCGTCTGAGCGCAGTGGGGGAGGCCAACGCGATGCCCGTGTCGGTACCGCGATCTACGGCAAAGTCGATTCCCTTGAATCCGCGGGAGTTCTTCCTCAGGGTTGCAACTACACCGGGCTCGAACACGCGGCCGCCCATCACGAGCACCACGGGTTCATCGAACGATTCGGGCAGTTGGGAGGCGTGTTCGATCCAATGGATCTCGATCTCGAGCCGGTCCATTCGGTCTACGGCGCTCTTGAGCTTGTCGCTCTGGTCCCCGGCCATGACGTATGCGTCGGCAATGCCGGCCCGCTCCAAGGCAAACAGAGTCCGCACGAGCACGGGCATCCCCAGGATCGAGAGCAGCGGTAGATCGCCACGGTGGCCGTCGGCTACTATGAGCGCATTTGAGATGCTTTGCTCGCTTCGAGTCAACTCGGCTGCCTAGGTCTAGTCTTGGGAGCCTTCCAATGCCGCCAAGGGTGCATTCGGAGTCCGACGGTGAGCTTTCGCGGCGCTAGCAACATATCTAGGGTGAGCCTGTAAATCCATAGCTGGCATGGAGCTAGTCCTCGCGGAATCGCCCCGAGGCCGCTATACTCAGACCCGGCACATATGGCTGATGGGGCCGACGGTTGCTGTGCGCGGCGAAATTTGCCATAATAGCCGCGGTCTAACCAAAGTATCGACAGTAATTTGCGAGGTCGTTGCTACGTCCCGCGGAAAGCGGATGGGCACTCGATTCGTACATGAATGAAGGGAACGGGAATGCGTCAGACGGTGATTCTGGCAGCGGGTAATGGTAGCAGGATCGGGAGTGGGCAGCACGGTCTGCCCAAACCATTGTGTAGGGTAGGGGGACGGCCCCTCATCGACCACGCGTTAGCCCAAGCCGCCGAGGTCGGCTGCGAGGAAGCTGTGGTAGTGGTGGGGTGTGGCGGTGACCTGGTGAGGGAGCACTTGGAGCAATCGGATACGCCCTTTCGGGTGACGGTGGTCTACAACCCCCGGTTTCACGATCCCAACGGGCTTTCGCTATTGGCTGCCGAGCCGTACGTGAGGGGCCGTTTCTTTCTCCAAATGGCCGACCATCTGTTTGGCGAGCCGGTGCTGCGACACCTCGCCGACCAGCCGGGTGAGACGAATCCACCAATGCGGCTGTTGGTAGACTACAATCCGCCCCATCTGGACGAGGAAGACGCTACCAAAGTGTGCGTGTCGGATGGTAGGATATTGGAGATCGGCAAGACGGTCCACAACTGGGACGCGGTGGATGCGGGTTTCTTTCTGCTGGACGAGCGGGTGTTCGAGGCGCTGCGTGAGGCGGGACCCGTGGACCAACTCAGCGTCTCGGCTGGAATGCGGCGTGTTGCCGAGGCGGGGCAGCTTGCATCCGTCGCGCTCAACGGGGTCGGATGGGTCGACATCGACACGCCGGACGATTGGGCGCGTGCAGAGGAATTGGTGTGTAGCCTGGCCGCCGGAGAGCCTGCCTAGGGCATCACGGTGGTCTTGAGAGCGTCGGCGACCCGCTCGGCGAAATGCCGCCAAGAGTAGAAGTCTTCCGCACGGCGGCGTCCCGCCTCGCCAATCGATTCGATAACCTCCCGCGGTAGGTCCATAGCAGTCTTGAAAGCGCGAGCCAGGGCATGGGGGTCGCGCGGCGGTACCAGCCAGCCGGCCTCGCGCCGCGGGCCGATCCCTCCTCCCAGGATCTCCGCCGGCCCGCCCTCATCCGCTGCGAGCACCGGAATGCCGCACGCCATGGCCTCCACGATCACTCGTCCGAACGGCTCGGGTCGCAGGGAATAATGAACCACCAAGTCGAACTCCGGATACGCCCGCTCGATCTTGGTCTGGAACGGGAGGAGATGAACCCGCGGCACCAAGAGGTAGTCCGTTTCCCTTTTTCCGTTTCCCTGTGCCCCAGTGCTCGTTTCACTTTTCACTTCTTCACTTTTGACTGTGGGCACCACCCACTCCCCCGTATTCGAATCGGCGATCTGCCCCGCTAGTTCCCTGCCGTAATCCCGCTCCGATACGGTGTCGTAGATGCTGCCCCCCACCACCACCAGGTGGACGTCGGGGATGTCTTCCGACACCAGTTCGAATGCCTTGATTACTTCTACCTGGCCCTTCCACCGGGCGAACACCGCGGGCATACCGACGAGCCGGCGGTCGTGGGGGATACCCAGCTTATCGTGGATCCAGAACGTCTTGTCGGCCGGACGGAAACGATCCAGATTGACCCCGTTCGGGATCACTACGATCCGGTCGCCTTGCCTTGTCCGATTGCCGCCGTTCGACCACGACCGTCCCACCGCTGCGCTATTCGCAATCAAGCGGTCCGGAACTCTCCGCGACAGGGCGCGCCAGAATCTCCCGGTGGACTGCGGCGGGAACTCGTGGAGGTGCCACACGACGGGGTGGCGGCGCGCCAGCGCCAGCGCGAGATGCGGTTTGAAAGCCACCGAATAAACCACATCGGCGTCGCGGAGAAACTCGTGCCGCGCCAGTCTCCGGGACCATGCGAGAATGCCGAATAGTGCCGGCGGTAGGGACCAGAGCTTGCCGGCCTGCTGGGAGCCCCTGAGCATCAACGTCGGACCGGGCACGACCGCGGTGGGCACTCCGATGTTCTCCAGGATCTCGACGAGCGGGCCTCTTGCAGGTGTCACGACTCTCAGGACGATATCGTGCTCGAACGCACGGTTAGCGAAATCGAGTAACACGCGTTCCGTCCCGCCGAGTTGTGCAGAGGCCACCACGGCCGTGACCGCGAGAGCGGTATCGTTGCTAGGCAAGACTCCTGTAAACCTCCACAGTCTTTTTAGCCGTTTCGGACCAGGTGAACCGTGCGGCCCGTTCGAGCCCCCGATTCACCAATTCCTTTCTCCATTGCCCATCGTTGGCGATCCGTCTGAGCGCATCGGTGTACGGTTGAAAATCCCTTCCCCCGACCACTACCGCCGCCTCGCCCGCCACTTCTGCGAGCCCGCCCGCTCCGGAAGTCACTGCCGGCAGTCGCGAGGCCATGGCCTCCAGCACGGGTAGGCCAAACCCCTCATAGTGCGACGGGAAGAGTAGAACATCGGCTGCGTGATACGCTAGGCGCAGATCGTTTTCCGACACGGCTCCCACCTGCCGTGTGAACGGCTCGAGCCCACGGTCGGCTAGTTCGGATGTCTGTCCCTGTGTCAGAGTTCCCCCCACCTGGAGCAGCCAGGCGTCGATGCCGGTATCCCGGAGTTCGCCCAGTACGGCGATCACCGCCGGCAAGTTCTTGCGGCGGTCGGCACTGCCCACGTGAAGCACGAGAAAGGCTTCCTCCGGGATCTTCCACCGGCGCCTGGTTTCGGACTGCGATTCGCCTGGCTGCTCGAAGAAGGCGTCGTCGATGCCGTAGGGAATGACATGGATGTCCTCGTCCTTACCCAGCCACTCAGCCAGTTGTCCGCGCAGCCAATCGGTCGCCACGATCCATGCGTTCGCGCGCCGCATTCCCGAGAGAACCTTCCCCAGCATGCGGTTCCGAATCCTCTCTCTCAGCCCCGAGGGCGAGCGTTCCAGCATGATCACCGGGAAGAGATCGTGTACGGTAACGACGCTGGTCCTCGATTCTCCGTTCAGGACGTGCGCGTATGAGTGATCCAGCACGTGCAAAACGTCGGCTGGCGTGCGCTTGATGCGCCGCGGATAGAACCAGTAGCGTGCGAGGTAGCGTCCGAATTCGGAGGGCGTGGGAGTGGGCTCCAGTCTGTGCGTGCCCGAACCGGATTCCCGCCTGCCGGGGACTCGTGTGCCCTCATCGACGGTGAGTGATCCGATCTCGCTGGCCACGGAGATCTCGAGTCCCGACGCGTGGTCGGTGATCTGCTGTACGAGACGCGATGCGTAGCGATCCATCGAGGGCCAGTGTTCGATGGGCAGATCGGGAACGAGGAGGATGTGCTTCATCGGCTACACGCTCTCCAGTTCGGACTCCAGGCTGCGGCTGCGAGACGGGAGTGGCTGGGTCGCGTTCAACACGGCGTCAGGCTTGACGGCCTTGGAATGATCGGCCCGGATTGCACCCGGTGCCCTGACCACGGCCCCGGCTCCAAGGTCCAGGGAGCGCCGGACCTTCGGGTTGCCGTCACCCACTTTGAGGTTTTGCCATTGCATCGTCATGCAGCATCATCGTCTTGAAGAGCGCGCCCAGGAGCAGCCACCAGATCGTTCCGTGTGGTGCGGAGGAAAGAGGAGATCCGATGATGAGGAGCAGGCCGGTTGAGATGATGAGCGCACCGATGCCGAACGCCAGGTCTTCCGACTCCGTTCCCACCAGTCGGCGCGCCGTCCGGGCGGCCGTCGGGATCAATCCGATCACGATCATCAACAGCAATATGAGCCCGATGACTCCCATCTCGACCGCCGCTCTCCCGATGTCCCCATCACTGAAGATGAAGTATCCCTTGGGGCGGCCGAGTATCATGCCAAATGGGACACCGATACCGGTCCGGCCCAATCCATTCCCGAACGGATTATCCTGGAGGGCGCGTCCCGCGATTGTAAGGGGAGCGTAGATGTACGTCCAGAGGCGCCCCTCCTGTAGGAATAGAGTCGCGAACCGGTTGAGGATACGGCCGGCAGTGAGCATAGTCGCGACATAAAAGGCCGCCAGCAGGAGTGGGAGTATCAGAAACTGGGCGATGCTGAACCGCCTCAGCCAACCGATCACTATCAGGCCCACCAGTAGCGTGATTAGCGCCGCCCGTGTGCCCGACACGGTCATACCGACGAACATCAAGGGAATGAGAAGACCGGAAAGGATTCTGAGTCGTGGGGGTCGGTGTTGGCTCAACGCGATGCCGGTCGCGAGCAAGATGCCAAAGACCATCATGCCCGCGAAGGGTGCGGGGAACGTGAACGTGGAGAACGCCCGGAAGTCGGTTTGCCCGGTGCCCTCGATGTAGTAATTGATGCTAGTGCCATGCCGGGTGGCCGCGAGCGGTCCGGCGGACAATATGAACGAAGGCCCCTGCATATACTGAACGATCCCGTAGACTGCAGTGATCGCGCAGAGTAAGATGACCAGTCCGATGTACGCTCTTACCTGGCCGCGGCTCTTGATCGTGGTGAGCGCGATCAGGCAAGCAACGGGGAACTCGGCCCAACCACGCAGCCCCGCTAGCTCTATAACCAAAGGCGTGCTCGGATGGAGCATGTAGATGATGGGGATGATGATGATGCCGAGCAGGATGGTCACCACCGTCCCGGGGCCGCGGATTGGAGCGTGACGCATGGCCAAGGATCCAAACCACAGCGTGACGGCGCCAACGAAACAGAGGTCGGCCAGAGCATATGGTACGGGGCCACCGATCCTGTCCTTGAGGTAACCCTGAAAGGTGGCCACGGCTATGCTGGCCATGAGACCCAGATGCACCATAGTATCGCGCCGAAAGATGTCGGTCCACCGATCGGTCAGCGGCGCCTCTTGGGTGTAGCCCAGGGTCTCAGTGTCTTCGAGGATGTTCATTGTCACCGTTTATCCTTCAAGTTGCCACATATGGTGTGGCGCAGCAATCGGGTGCCGGGCCTCGGGCTGTGTGGGCCCAGTGAGTGCGTCGGTCCCGTGAGTGTTGGTGGCCCGGAGGCGTTGTGGCGTTGTCGGCCCCGTGAGTGTTGGTGGCCCGGGGTCGTTGTGGCGTTGTCGGCCCCGTGAGTGTTGGTGGCCCGGGGACGTTGTGGCGTTGTCGGCCCCGTGAGTGTTGGTGGCCCGG
>JBHHZE010000049.1:0-25264 GCA_046757925.1 Gemmatimonadales bacterium | reverse complement strand
CTGCGATATGCAAGGCTGTCCAGGAACATCTGTGCAGTCATTGCGCGGTGCGGCCGGATCGGTGCAGGCAGCTGCGCTGAGGGCGAAAGAGCTGAGAATTGCGATGGCCAGCAAGCGGGTGCGACGCGACATGATTCCCTCCGTGGGTTGGTTGCGGAATGACCAGTCCTAGATGACTATTTCAAATTGGGTAGCGTGCACGCGATCCGTTAGGTCGTTTTTGGGACTTTATAGGGCGTTTTTGGGACATTTGTGCTGATTTTGGCCGCTATTCCGAGATCAAGACTCCCTCGGCTTCGTCGAGCCGGTGGACACAGGTTCGCCTTCGAGCCCGTTGAGAGTTGGGAGGCGGCCGTAGACGCGATACTGAGAGAGCCAGTGGAGGCCGCCGTTGTGGACCCGGCATTGGAGGGCAAACCCAAGGCCAAGGAGATCGAACGCTTTCGGGTTTTCTTCCCATCACTGCCGCTCATTGTCTATACCGAACTCACGCCCGACATCCCGGCGGTGCTGCTCAAGCTCGGCCAGGCAGGCATCCGCGACGTCGTCGTCGTGGAGCACGACGATCATCCCGAGCGACTCGGCGACCTTCTGGTAAAAGCTGCGGCGGCCGGAGTCGCCCACCGGCTCATCAGCTCCATCGAGGACCTGCTGGCCAAGTGTCCCCGAGAGCTCAGGTGGGCGATCGAGACCATCATCCGCGAACCCGCCCAGGTTCAGACCGTACAACAGCTGGCCGACAGAGCCCGAATGGACCGGCGCACCTGCTTGCGGTGGTTCGCCCGCGCCAATCTCCCGACACCAGGTACTGTCTTGACCGTCCTGAGGGTGGTTTACGGCCACCGACTGTTGCAGGATCCCGGTTACACGGTCGAAGACGTGGCCAAGAAACTCGGGTTTTCGCAGGTTCGCACTTTTGTGCAACACGTGAGAGACGTGTTCGGGGTGACGCCCAAGGAGTTACGTGTTTTGTACAGTCCGGAGGAGACCATAGCAACCGTACGCGAGCGGTTCTTCACAAGACCCGCGGCGCAGGTGGCGGACGCATCATGACCGGCTATTCCGTTCTGGTGGTGGATGACTATGTCAGCGTCAGAAAGGTGTTGGGACAAGCGCTCGCGCGAAGCGGGTTTGAGGTGCTCCTGGCGGGCTCGGGCGAGGAAGCGTGTGAGATCCTGAAGGAACGCAGTGTAGATGCGGTCCTGATGGACCTGCGGATGCCGACGATGTCGGGCCAGACGTTGTTCCACCTCATCACGAGCCGGTGGCCGCACCTCAAATCACGCGTTGTGATCATGACCGGCGAGGCGGAAACCGAAAGCCATCAAACCTGGCTCAACGTCTTCGCGCTCCCGACGATACGCAAGCCGTTCGGCATGAGCGAAATCGTTGGACTGATCAATTCCGTCATCTTGGACGAGTCCCGGGAGGCGAACGGAGAGCACTGAGATGACCCCGGCTCAAACGCCATCAGAAGATGCTCTTTCACGCCTGCGTGCCTACCGACGCCTGGCTCCTTTCGGGCTCCACGACCTAGCAACCATTTCCGCTGCGATTCTCCGTGCCACCGGTGTGAGGCCCATAAGTTCCGCCGCTCGACACCGCCCGAGTGAACGGACGATACGCTTCTATGTGTCGCAGGGTTTGGTAGCACCTCCCGAGGGCAGAGGTACTGCGGCCGTGTATACGTACCGACACCTACTACAAGTTCTAACCATCAAGCTGCGCCAAATGGAAGGCGCCACCTTGTCGGTCATTTCGAGCGAGCTTGATGAGACGACGGGAGATGTGTTGGAGCGTAGGGTCGCAGCGACCCTCGGGCCGAGCTTGCCGACCCCCACCTCTCTGACGACCTCGACACGTACCCGCGATACGGTGGGACAGCAAGCCGATGGCGTGATTCGAGCGGAGGACGGTGACGGTGATATCCCAGATTTGGAGTCCACAACATGGCGCCGGATTCCAATCTCCCCCGGATTGGAACTCCATTTGGACGCGAGCAAAGGGCTGGTCCGACCCGACCAGGACCGGGAACTAGCCGCAGCTATCAGGACGGCCGTGGGAACCATAGCCGACCGGAGCCGGTACACCGGATGACTGGAACTCCGCTTCCTTGAAATAACTCAACGAGGACTGCACGATGTTAGTGACGCTGCTGTTCGTTGTGATTTTGGTGGTCGGTCTGATCTGGGGTGTATCCGCCTACAATAGGTTGATCGCGCTAAAGGGACAGACTGCGAACGCTTGGAAGCAGATTGACGTCCAGCTCAAGCGCCGTTATGACCTCATTCCCAACCTCGTCGAAGCGGTGCGAGGTGCCATGGAATTCGAGAGGGATACGCTCGAAGCGGTCATTAAGGCCCGCAACCAGGCAGTCGAGATCCACGGCGGCACGATGCCGACCGGCGGCGTCAAGCAATTGGCGGCGGCGGAGGCCGCACTGTCATCGGCGCTTTCGCGCTTGAACGTCGTCGTGGAACGATATCCCGATCTCAAGGCCACCGGCAACGTCACGCAGTTACAGGAAGAGCTCACCTCAACCGAGAACCGCGTGTCATTCGCCCGTCAACTCTACAACGATACCGCAACCACATATAACGTCCGTCAAATGCAATTCCCCTGGAATCTGCTCGCCGGAATGGCTCGTGCGGAGCCCGTCGAACTCTGGGAGATCACCGACGAGGCCGAGCGAGCGGTTCCCAAAGTCGATCTTTCGATGAAGCGAAGCGGTGAGTGAAGGGAATCTGTTTGAACAACAGGCGTCGAATCGACGCCGCTCAATCGCCCTAGTCGCCGCATTCTTGCTGTTTTTTGCGTGGATAGGCTTCGGTGGAGACTTCATTTTCTACCTGTCCACCGCAGAGGCACCTGCAGGGAATTACCATCACGTCATCCCTCTATTCGGTATAGCGGCCACCCTATTGGCCGCGGTCCTGGCGCGGCACGGGTGGCGGAAAGGCCCGAGTCAGATACTGTGGGCGACCGGAGCCTGGCAACTCTTGAACGCCTCGAAGCCCCAGGAAAAAGTCCTCATCAACGTGGTCGAAGAAATGGCAATCGCTTCGGGCGTTCCGAGGCCCACGATCTGGATAGTCCCTGACAAAGATCCCAATGCCTTCGCAACGGGCCACGATGAACAGAATGCACACGTAGCCGTAACCGAGGGCCTACTCGAAACGTTGAGCCGAGATGAACTGCAGGCGGTCGTTGCCCACGAAATGGCCCATATTCGCAACCACGACGCAAAACTGATGACACTTCTGGCTGCGTTGGTCGGGGTCATGGCGATAATATCAGATGGAACTTCCCGCATGCTGAGATTCGGTGGTGCCCGTAAGGCTGGACCCCGGTCGAAGCGCTCCAGCGGCAAGGGAGGCGGGCCACTGATCGCTATCCTTCTGGCCGTATGGCTGCTCAGCGTCATTCTTGCTCCCATAGTGTCCCGTCTCTTGGCTGTCGCAGTGAGCAGGAAGCGGGAGTTCCTGGCAGATGCCACTGCGGCGCAGTTCACGAGAGACCCGGGGTCGTTGGCCTCGGCGCTTCGCAAGATAGAGGACGCTCGGGGCCCAACCAAGACGATAAAGCGGGGGAGTGCCCACCTTTGCATCGCAGACCCGTTGGGCCGACGTCTGACACACAAGGAAGGCGCGATCGCAAACCTCCTAGCAACCCATCCACCGATGGCGGTCCGAATCGCGCGTCTCAAACGAATGGCGTACCAATACGATAAGACCGGCTCACTCCGAATAGAAACTTGATCCGCCCCGTTCAACTGCTGGAACTGGCTGCCGCAGGCTTGTTTATCACAGGTGGCCTCCTATGGACGATTCGAAGTGTCCGCGGAGCGGTCACCGGCTGGTTCAACCGTTCCGTCCTGCGGGCGGTACATCGGTTTCACGTCCGACTC
Source organism: Gemmatimonadales bacterium (assembly GCA_046757925.1). Taxonomy (GTDB): domain Bacteria; phylum Gemmatimonadota; class Gemmatimonadetes; order Gemmatimonadales; family GWC2-71-9; genus JAZDCZ01. The sequence continues at coordinate 21,357 of JBHHZE010000049.1, read as the reverse complement.
GATCGCTACAAGCTGGTAAGCAAGAGAACCGTCCGCGACGAACTCATGCAGGACCGCAAGGTTCACGAGGCGATGCGCCAGCACTGCCGAGAGCGTGGTGTGAGTGACCGCGACGCACGGGTGCGGGTTGAGCACTATATCGACGAAATAGTCCCTTTCTTCCATGTGTTGTCCTATTACAAGCTCGGCTACAACATCTCTCGCGCTTTGATCCGGCTACTGTACAGAGTGAGCGCGGAGTATCAAGATCGCGAAGCACTTGACGCTTTGCCGCGACAAGACGTCGTTCTATACCTCATGAATCATCGCTCCAACATGGACTATGTGGTGGCAGCCTACGTGCTGGCGCACGGTGTCAGCATCAGCTATGCGGTGGGTGAGTGGGCACGCGTTTGGCCCTTGGAGTACGTGTTCAAATCGTTCGGAGCTTACTTCGTGAGACGAGGGTTCCATGACACGCTGTATCACACGGTCCTTGAACGCTACGTCCAACTCATTACCAAGAACGGAGTGACGCAAGGCATCTTTCTAGAAGGAGGACTGACCAGGACAGGCAAGTTTCGCTCGCCCAAGCTCGGGCTTTTCGACTATAGCGTGCGCACGGTTCTGGATCCGGCATTCACCGGAGACATTTGGTTGGTACCGGTCGCAATCAACTACGACCGAGTCTTGGAAGATCGCACCCTCATTCAGGAACTTCTGCAGCACAGTGAGCGGCCGGGACGGCTGCGCCAACTCGCCACCGTGGTCCACTACGTGCTGTTCAACACACTTCGGCTACTCACTGGCAACCTCAAGCGATACGGTAGAGTCGCCATAAACTTCGGCACCCCGCTTTCCGTCAGAGAGTGGTCGTCACAGCATCCTGGAGCGCTAACGCTTTCCCAGGATGAGCGCCTACCAATACTGGAGCAGTTGGCGAACGAGGTAATGGACGGCATCGCCGAAATCATGCCGGTCACTCCAGTGCCCTTGGTTGCGGCAGCCCTGCTGAGTTTCTGTGAAACCATTGTCGACAGACGCGCGCTGCTGGCGCGACTGGACGAATACCGGGATCACCTGTTGCGAAGCAGCGCAAAGTTGATTCAAGAAGACAGAGGAGTCGAAATCATCTTCGACCGTGCGTGGCGAACTCTCAGAATGCGGCGGCTGGTGGTGCGCGAGGGGGAACGCATTGTCATCTTGCCATCCCAAAGGCCTCTACTCGAGTATTACGCGAACTCGATCGCCCACTTGTTGCCCGATGACGATGTGGAAGTCGCAATGGATCCAAGCGTGGCGCGAGACACTGCTTTTCCACGCTTAGGAAACCCTGATAGAAGCCCCCTCCGCTAGCACCAGCCGACCGACTGCGGTCTCGGCCCGGTCGAGCTGGGCCATGGCGGCCTCGACGAGCAATCGATCGCGTTGGCCGGTACCGCCGGGCCCGTGCCTCATCAAGCTGATAGTACAGCGGACGGCTCCCAAAGCGTCGCTCAAGTCAGTAAGCGCCGCGCGGTGGATCGCATCTTTGCCGGTGGGCATGCAGAACCATGCTGACATGAGATGAGTGTAATGCCGTAACCCTTGGAAGCCCAAACAATTCAACTCACGATGTGACAAAAATCGGCGGTACCAAATGGGACACCAACTCATGCTAGGCCAGGAACAAAGACGGCGGGCACACCTTCGCAGGTGACCCGCCGTCTTACACACCGGCTACCCGGAGCCAGGGGATTTACTCCCGCTGTTCTTCTTCCCTCAGCCACCGCATGGACTGATACATCCGCGGTAGGGCATTCTCGGGAGCTCCGGCTTCTATCCCCATGCGACTTGGCCGAGTCGGATGGTTCGCCTGTGTGAGCGCTACAAGTCAGATCGAGTCGCGGACCGACCCCTTGCACTGCACGCCGAGGCGCCACATCAGCGTGGACGAGACGCGCGACTGGTCCCGCCTGCCCCGAGCCGAGGTGCTCACCCGGATCGCGGGTCGCCTGAGCCCTTGTTTGCATCGGCGACCTCCCCGGAATTCTCGCTGGGGGCGCTACTCAGGGCGTAGTCTCGACGCCGGGGCCTCGACCCTTCCCCTGAGCTGCCAAAGCCAATTTAAAAGATGGTGCAAAGCGCGCAAGCGCCGATGTTTCTTCGGCTTACGGCACCCGTGTGCAACGTGTGTGGAACACTACGCTATCGGGTTCTGGGACGTTACGTCGCCTTTCCACGCCATGTGGATTTGTGCAAAAAACCTTTAACCACCGAATCCACAAAACTCGCCTAGTCTCCCGACTCCACTTCATCGTAGATGTAGGGATCTGCGCTGGTCTTAGGAGCGAAAACAACGCCTCCGCCGCTGGTCGCAAACCAACCGGCAAGCAAAATACTCGACACGCCCTCGGCCGGTGGCTGAAAAAGGGCGCCGAGCCACCGTCTCACGTGTCTTAGCTCCGGCGCCCGGCGGGACAGGAACGAGATCACGCTGCCCACACCCTGTGTCGCGCGCAGGAAGTGCGCTAAGGCATGCACCCGTTGCGCGAATTCATAGGCTCTGACTCCAGGTTGATCGTAGAGCAAAGTGCCTTCATAGGGGTCGGCCGGGGGGGCATCCATCCGTGGACCCAGATACAAAAACACTCTCCTCCCGTCGGCACGCCGCTCCACCATAGCTGCCGCAGTTTCACCACTGAGACGTCCAGCGTGAATGAGATCCGTATCACGCAGTATCCCTACGGCCAGAGTCCACTCCAGAGCTGCCAACGCATTGTGCAGCGGACAGCCCAGTTCTTCGTCATAGGCTATGAAACGCGGAGCCTCGCCCGCGCGCTCGAAGAAATGCCCCAGCGCACCGGCTCGGTCGGAAAAGGCCTCCGTGGTCCTCACCACTGTGGATAGCGTCATAACAAGAAGATAACTGTAACCCTTCGGCATCCAAACAGGACACGTGCCGTTGCGTTACACCCGGAGGCCAACCAAGTTTCAATCGTCGCAAAACCATTCTGTTCGCGAGGCCGGATTTCTTGACACTCAGGTTCCTTCCGCCATCAGGCTGCAACCCAGGAGCATTCTTACTGTTTCTAGGTCTCTTTGCCAGCTACGGCCACGCCCAAGAGCGCGATTCCCTCCTCACTCGCTGGGTGGGTACGCATCTGGGCCGCCCTCTACACCTGGAGTTCTACAGCGATACCATGCTGGTCGTGAACGATGCACAGGTACTAAACTTTGTTGCGACAGATGACTCCATTGCTGCCACGGGTGACACTTCCTTCGCTGTTAGCTACCGATTCGCATTCCACCGTCTGTTGCTCACGACCGAAGAGGGCAAGATCATTACGATGACCGCCCAGCTGCCCTTGGCAAGGCCCCTGTGGGGCCGCTGGCTGGGCGCCCCCGTCCGCAACAGCGATCGCAATGTGGAACTCTTCATGGCTCAGAACGGCAGTGCTCGTTGGAGATGGTTCCCCGGAGGTACCTGGGTCGAGGGCGAGTGGGACAGATATACCCGCATAATCACGTTCATGTGGCTCCCCGATTCCATCAAATGGACTGCGCGCTACGACCCTGGCGGAAACTCGCTGCTTTTCGATGAAACCGACGAGGATAAGGGTACGCTGATACTCAGACGAGTGTTCCGCCGACCGTCCAACTAGGATCCACCTCTGTTCCGCTCGAACAGATTTGGTAAACCGACCTCTGGCACTAGATGACGGAAACGGCCTGCAACACGTCCCGACTCTTGTCGAAGACTCGCTCTGCGGTGTCAAGTAGCGGTGCAACGGAGTCGAGTTCATCGTCGCCGAACTTGGCATTCGATTCTACCGAGCCGGTCAATCGTCGCACCATCACCAGGGCCCGCATCACCTCACAGTGCTCCAGATTCTTTGAGGTGTAGCCGACCACCAGAAGTTCGCGCAGGAACGGGAGGGTCGATGCGTCGACAATAAAGTGAAGTGACTGGAGGATTCTAGGACTCAGGAACGCCCGCAGGTGCCGATCCCACTGAATCTGACGGAACAATTTCAGCAACGCCCTGACCGTACCGTACTCTGGATAGAACCGGGCCGCCTCAGCCGCGGTACCGAGAAAGGCATGGTGAGCTCCCGGTGTGAGGTATTGGGCGAACACAGGCCAGTCCCCCAGTGGATGGCGCTCGGCAAGTGCCAGGAAGGCGAAGTACCTCCTGGCGATTGGGGCCGAACGATCCTCGCTTACGGTATGGAGACCAGCCAGGCCGAAACGTTGTCCCGCGAGACACGCCGCAGTCGCATGCTGCAACCGCTCCAGGGCTGGAAGTCGAAAGGTGCGCAGCCGCACGTTGGCCCGTTCAGAGGACCCGGGGAGTTGAGACACGCGGCCAAGAAGCCGTAACAGCAGCCCGTCGACCTCGCGGAGCGCACACTCCCACGCGGGTACCTCCCGGCGCCGCGCCCCGGCCAAGGCTCGCCATCCCACATTTTCCAGGTTCAGATCTTGCCACCGGGCCTCGAGACCCTCTGCGGAACCCGATGCAAGCAAGGTTCTGAGCGCTTCGGCAAAACTGAACAGTGATCCGCTCATGCTACACAATCTAATTCAGGTACGGCGGGCGGCGAGGTCGCACGTTGCGCAGCGCCCTACTCGGTACTAACGTGCGCGACAATGGCGAACACCCGCATCTTCGCAGCGGTTCGAGTGATCCCGACACTCTTGGCGGCGGCCACGCTGTCTTGCAATTCATCCAAGGAACCGATTCTCTTGGGGCTCGCGGGCCCAATTTCACTGCCTCGAGGCAAGTCCATGCAACTTGCCGCCGAACTAGCCGTCTCCGAGATCAACCAGCGCGGGGGGCTATTGGGACGGCGCGTTGAACTGGTCATCCGTGATGACTCGGACCGGGAGGACACGGCCATAAGAGTGGCGAACTCATTCTACGCAGACCCACGCGTGGTGGCCGTCATCGGCCACGCCAGCGGCCAAGCCACCACCGCCGCTGCCTCTGTTTACAACGCGGAACCCGATCCCGTCGTCGCCATATCACCATCGGTTTCGGGGACCGACATCGGCAAGCTCGGTTCCTACACCTTTGGAATAAGCGTCGACGATGCGGCGCACGGGGCAACGCTGGCACAGTGGCTCCACGACCAGATCGGCAGTCGACAGGTAGGGATGATCCTTCACGACGACGCATCCGGAAGGAGCGTAGCCAACTCATTTCGGATTGCATTCGAGAAGTTGGGCGGAACGGTAATCGAAGAGGATCGCTATTCCGACAACCTGCCGACGTTGGAACCTTACCTGACGAGGATGCGGATGCGCGGGGGAGTCCGAGCTTTGATGCTGGCAAGAATAGGCAACGGGATCCGCAAGGTGATCGCGGGGCTGGATACGTCAGGTATGCACGCCCTCCTCGTCGGCACACACGACCTACTGGACGTGACATCCCTAGATTCACTGCAAGGTCTCATCGTGTCGACTACATATCTTCCAGATCATTCTCGCCGACCCAACCGAGCGTTCGTCACTGCATATGTCCACACCTACAGCGGGCAGCGACCGGACAGATATGCCGCCGGAGTGTACGACATCGTGAAGCTACTCGCCAACGTCATCGAATCGGTCGGCACGGACCGAACCGACATCCGCGATTACCTGGCGGCAATCGGCACACGTACCCGGCCCTTCGAGGGCGTCACGGGTCGCATCGGGTTCGATTCGAACGGAGATCCACTCCACTCCAACGCGTGGATCGCCATCGTTCGCAATGGGCAACTATCCGCGACAGCCGTTCCATGAATCTGAATCTAGCTTCAAACACTATACGCACCCGCATTGCGATCGGGGAAGGAGCATTCATAATCGGTCTTATTGTGGTAGCTCTGATAGGCGTCTCCGCGTTGCAGACCGTGCGCGATACAGTCACCCGCGAAACCAATACCTTGGCCGGAATATCGTCCGCAAGCAACGAGCTCCTCTTAGCCCTGTTTGAAGAAATGCAAGCTGCGGAGGAATACCTTACCAATCGTTCAACGGAAGCAGCGCAGAGTTTTTTGGAAGCCGACGAGACCAGCCATGAGATCCAGCAACAGCTCATGGTATTGCCTGCAACAGGCCTTGCGGGTAGAGTTGCCCTGCGACGGATTGCAGCACTCCAAACCGAGGCGGAGGCACTATACAATCTGGCGCACGCTCAACTCGATATAGGACGGCGCTCGGATGCTCTCGCTACAGCGGCATTGGCGCGTGCGCGTACGGGAACGCTCATTCGCCTGGTGAGAAGCTTCTACCAGGATCAAGAAGCTCGTTCAACCAATACTTCCCGCAACCTCAAGGACGCCGCTAGGCAGCGTGAATTCTTGCTGTGGACAGTTCTGGCAGCGTCGCTGTTCGTAGGCATCTCCATAGGCATCGCCACGCTACGTTATGTGGAACGACCTCTCACCCGGCTGGCAATAGCCGCCCGCAGGTTCGAGGCCGGTGACCTCCGCCCAGTCTCGTTGGGCAACATACCGACTGAGTTGGCGGATCTGAGATCGGCTATGGGCAACCTGGGAACATTACTGAGAACCGTAGTGGGCGAAGTCATAGGCGAGAGCGAACGGATAGCTGCGACAACTCGAGATATCGTAGACATCGAGAAGCAGGTTTCCACCTCTACGGAAGATATCTCCGGCGCTGTCGAGCGCATAGCAGCCACCAGAGATGCGCGGGTCCCCGATTTAGAGGCAGGGATCACACGTGCGGAAGAACTGCAGAGAGGTATCGAAGATGCCGAACGCACCACGCAGCAACTCGCTGAGTTGGGAAGCGACCTTCGAGAACTGGCACAAACATATAGAACCGACATGGAGGCAACGCATTCTTCTCTCGCGACAGTCGGGGAGCTCGTGGAGAAGACGGGTGGTCAAATCGAGGAATTGGAGGAATTATCCGAACCGATTTATAGATTCGTTGACCTCATCAAGCAGATCTCATCACAGACCAATCTGCTCGCCGTGAACGCAGCCATCGAGGCCGCACGCGCGGGAGAGAAGGGAATCGGTTTCGCAGTGGTGGCCGACGAGGTCCGTCAGCTCGCCGATTCAAGCGCGCAGGCCGCCGAGCAGGTGTCTGGCGCAATCAAGCGGGTGCGCTATCAAGTCGCAGAGGTCGTCAGGACAATGGAGTTGGGCCGATCGAAGGTTCGTGGTGTCGGCTCAAAGGCCGACAATTCCTCACGTCTGTTGGAAGAGATCATCGGTACGGTTCAGCGAATCGAGCGACACTGCACCCAGGTCGCCAGTGCCGCCAAGGAGAACGTGGAATCGGTCAACAAGATCGAGAAAGCCCTGTCCTGCGCACTCGACACCAGTAACGACCAAGCCGAGAGCACTGCAATAGTGGCCGCAGCCCTTCACCGGCAGCGCTTGTCTACAGAGGACATGGCCACCAGGAATGCGGTACTGCACCACGCTGCAGAACACCTTCGATCGTTGGTGCAGTCTTTCCGGACCTAACCCTTCCGACCGGACTTCTTAGCTGTCTTCTTCGAGGTCTTTCTTGCCTTTGAGGTCTTAGTCGCCTTTTTCTTCTTCTTGGCTTGCCCCTTTGCCGTCTTCGACCGCTTCACAAGTTTCTTGCCGGTCTTCGCGTGCGATATCCGCGTCAACCGCCTCGCCTTCTTGGTCGCCTTTTTCTTCGAGGTCTTCTTGGACTTGCGGCGAGGACGCCGACCTACCACCGCAGAGATTTCATCCAAGAGTTGGGCACCTTCAGTCTCCGTGATAAGAGAGCGGCGCGTGGCATATTGGATCAACTCGCTGGCATCTTCTATTCTGAAGTTGTCTAGCCCCACACCGGCTCGAATCAAGTTCACTATCGCATCTGCCACAGGGCTGCGCAGAACGTTCGCCAACCCAGGGACTGACTCGAGGAGGGAAGAGAGCTGCGAGCTACCTAGCTCGGCCGCCATAACAAACTCCTAGGACGATTGATTGGGCGGCAAGCTAGCGGATGACCCGACATACGTCAAGCCACAACGACCCCCCGGTGACATAGCGTAACTCGTTTATTTTCAAGTTGTTACGCCTTGAGAAACCGGTCAGACAGGTCTAACCGATCGCCCGCTTGCCGGTTCGCTGCGGCTTGCGCCGACGTAACCCGGACGGGGCTTTGCGCAAGATACTCCAAGCCGACTGCACCAGCATCTCACCCAGCACGGTCCGGGTACGCTGGTCCAGTGGCATCTCCAGATGCATGTTCATCTGGTAAGCAGCTCCGTCCGGAGCACTGCCCTCTAGAACAAAGCCCGAAGACACTGGCCTCACCGCCTGGATCTCAATCTCTGCGAGCGGCATGAATCGCCCGCGATTCTCCGTTCCGTCCTTCATGAAAGGACCCTCCCATCTCGGGTGGTCCCCAGAGAGATATACTTTGGGCAACATGCGTCAAGGGCGGGGATTTGCCACCGCACCCTGGGGCGAGTAAATTTCTCGCTCGCCACAAAACTGGGGGTGGAATTTGGGCCGCAGAGGCATCAAAGAGTACAGACCATCTGAGGCACTCGAGTTGATCCTTGCGGATCGGGATCGTGAGTCCTTGGCTTGCCCGTCCTGCGGGCATCCTAGCATCGAACGAACACCGAAGCGACGCGTCGGTGGCAGCAGGTGGAGTGCCCACCGACAGATTGTCCTACGGTGCGCCAAATGTGGCCGTCAGGCCATGTACATTCCCGGGAACGTCACCCAGCCGTCTCACCGAGCAACCCTCTAACGGGACTCTATCTGTCGCTCAATCAGGGACCGAAAAAATTCGCCGCCAACGAATAGCGGTGAGGAACGTCAGCGGCAGGACCCCCGTTTTGTCGTAACTGTAGTAAATAAACAGGGGGCGGCCGTCGATGCGATCTCTCCCCAGGAAGCCCCAATACCTGCTGTCATACGAATTGTCTCGGTTATCACCCATCACGAAAAATGAATCGGGCGGCACCACCAACGGCCCCCAATTCTTCAGCGAGGGGTGGTACTCCTCTGGGTCACGACCCACCAGATATTTTATCTGCCAGGCCCTCATCCGCGGATCCTGCGGATCGGCGGTCGAATTCTCTTTTTTCGCAAATGGTTCGGACGCCGGCACGCCGTTTATGTAGACCCGGTTATCCAACATCGATATGGTATCTCCCGGGACCCCCACGATTCGCTTCACCACATTCATTCCCTTGGTCTCGGGTGAATCGAAGACCACCACATCCGACCGGCGGGGTTCCCGAAAGGCTGGGAGGCGTTTCTTGACGACCGGGATCTCGGCACCATACAGCGCCTTGTTGACAAACAAAAAGTCACCGATCAACAAGGTGTTCTCCATGCTGGGAGACGGTATTCGAAACGCCTGAACCAAGAGTGCTCGGAGGAAAAACCAGATTATCAGCGCTATGGCAATGGATTTGATCCACTCCCACATCCAACGACCGGCTGACTTGCTCGCCTTCTGTTCGGTCATATCATCACAATTCGAAAAAGTTGCTCAAGGCTCTACCCAATCTGCCACGAAGATATTGGTTTCGCCAGCTACACCGGCATTACGATTGGATGCGAATACCAGTTTCGTCCCATCCGGCGAAAACATGGGGAATCCATCGAAAGCTTCGTGTGTAGTCACCTTCACCAGTCCAGTACCGTCAATTCCTATGAGATAGAGATCAAAGTTCCGCCCGCTTGGGCTCTCGTAGTTCGACGCAAAGATCACCCGGTGGCCGTCCGGATGAAAATACGGTGCGAAGTTGGCTCCTCCGAGATGTGTCACCTGACGCTGATCGGATCCGTCGGCGTCCATCACCCAAATCTCCATTCGGGTGGGACTGACCAGGCGAGCCGAAAGCAGTTCTCTGTAGTTCGCCAGTTCCTTGGGGTCAGTTGGGTGCCACGAGCGATAAACGATCATAGAGCCGTCGGGTGAGAAGAACGGGCCCCCGTCATATCCCGGCGTGTTAGTCAACCTCCGCAAATCGGATCCGTCCGTTTTCATGGTATAGATCTCCAGATCACCATCCATCGTAGAGGTGAAAACGATCGTACTGCCGTCTGGAGACAATGTGGCCTCTGCGGTATAACCGTCGGTCGTGGTGAGCCGCTTGAGGTCGCGGCCGTCCGGCAACGAAGTGTAGATGTCATAGTCGAACAGGCCCCATACGTAGCCACGACTTCTGTCCGGCCCGGTGGGACACTCCGCGCCATTGTGGAACGTGCTCGAGTACAGTATCCGGCTGCCCGCAGCGTAAAAATAGCCACATGTCGTCCGGCCGAGTCCGCTGGAAACGCGCCGCAAATTGCTGCCATCGACGTTCATAATGAACTGCTGATCGCACGACCCGGATCCAGCCTGGTGTTGGAAGATCAAGTGCTGTCCATCCGGCGAGAAATACGCTTCGGCGTTCTGACCTGCGAAGGTCAGTTGGGTCAGACTCGCGAAGAAGCGCTCCCCGTTCTCCGGTGTCCGCGAGACCGCCGGTGACACCTGGGCCGAGCAACCATGTAGAACGGCCACTAGCGAGATGTAAAGCGCAGGCCGAGTTGTGCCACAGTGATTGACCATGTCCAACACAATAAACAGCATCTGCCGGCTACAAAAGCCCGCACCCGATGTCCATTTACAGAGATGGGCGGAATGCAATGCACCTCGCAGAAAGACATGTCGACAAGACGGCCGGCTTCTGAACGAAACTCTAACACCATGAATATCAATGTATTACGAAACGCCTATTGACTGCGGAAACGGTGGTATCGGTCTTGCACTCACTTTGCTGGGACAGGCGAGAAACGGCAAAACAGGGATATTGAGGAATGCCATGTTGAGCACCATGCAGAACAGCGGACCACGACACGTCGATCTCATCGGCAAGCTCTGCTTCGAAGGACAGCAGATCGCCGCATACCTGTTTCAGGTACCGGACGACGAGGGTGAGCGCGAGCGGCTCCGGCAGGTCATAGACGCGATCCTGAAGCATAACGCGAAGTCCCAGAACCGAGAACTCCCTCGCATAGCAAGAGAGATGAAAGAAGCGCTTTCCCAACCCCCTTCACCGCTACTTGCCGATCAACTCGTAACGGGGTTTGACCGAATCGTGTCGCTCTGGAAGTTGGCCCGTAGCGGGATTTTTTAGGAGGGGTGCCGAAAATGCTAAACTGGGACTAGAAAAAGAAACCGAATTCGAAGAGGCCGGCGGCGCCCTTCGCTTCATCGAACCATCCGCCCAGCGAGCCTCCCGACACCCGCCAGAGGAAGTTCCGGGTTTCCAGCCCAATCCCCCCCGTGTATCCCAGCTTCTGGTGGCCTCCGAAGACCAAGCCAAGCCTGATTGGCAGGGTTCTCACAAACCGCCAGGTTGATCCGATATCTACCGTGAGTGGGATCTCAAAGCTCCCCGTATACGCCAATGTGGTACTCATATCCAGCTGAAGTATGCGATTTGCCCAGGCACTGCCCGAGAAGCGCACTATGGTCGGCAGAGTTACGTCCACATCGATCGTATCTTGAATCCGGAGATCCAACGTGTCTAGTACGTCGTTGACCTCATCCAGCTTCGTAGTGTTGAGATCTAGTGACAGTGTGCGCCGTTCCACTCCATTGACCGTGACCTTACCGACATTGGCTACCATGGCCTCTAGGGCAAGCCCGGATGTGGGCCACTCCAGCCGCAGGAGAAAATCTCCTGCGGCGCCGGAGCCGCGGTCCAAATCGACATCAGGCGTATGAAGCGATTCCAGTTCGATCCTCGCCGACACGCTATCTCCGGTAACCTTTATGGTGCCTCCGTTTTGGATGGTGGAGCGACCCCGTAGATAGCCCAGCGGCTTGATGAATCGCCCGCCGAAACCCAGGATCAAGTGGACGCCATCAACCGAACCGATCGGGCCCAATCGGACGACCGCATGAACGCCAGCGTCGGCCGTAACCAGGGCTTCGCCGCGGGAATTGCCCAACGAGAACGATTGCCTGGCACCATTCCCGTCGCGGAACAGCGCTACGGCACTTTCGTCTATCTCCCCACCCCCGTACACTCGACCCATGCCTGAGAACCCGATGCTCAGATGCCGTCCAAAAGGTCCACCAAAGTAGACCCCCCCCTCACCCTCGGCGCTTGCGCCAAGTCCTTCGCCGTTCGGTATGAGGCCCAGTACGTCGAGGGCGTCACCCAATGCGAGACTGTCCCGATCACTCAAGAATTTCAGAGCGCCACCGTCATTGAAGTTGATCCAGTTGTTCTCGCCCGAAGCGCCGCCCGAGAACACCACTCCCCAGTGAGGGATCATGACATGCCTGAACGGATCGATGCGGAGGTGAGGCGGACGGAGATAGCCGGGATCGATGCGCGACGCCTGCGAATTCTCCGGCACGGCCTGCGCCGCAAGATCGGCCACCGTGACGACCGCAACCGCTAACACAAGGAAAGTTCTCCGCACCACTACGACCCCGACTGCAAACGGATGCTCACCTTGGATCCGATCTTGATCTCATCGGAGGCGCGCACCGCTCCACGGCCCGATCCGCCGGGCGCTGGCATGAGACGGACCCTCACACCCGCCGTGAACTTCAGATCGAGCAACTGGCGTACCTCTGCCGCTGTCAGCTGGATCTGCAGAGTGCTGGTACTCGGCTGGACAATCATCCCCTGTGCGTCTACCGTGGGCGGGGCCAACGTTAGTGGGCTCAGTATTACTGCACCCGGTTCGGCAAACACATCTCGGTTGCCGACATCCCCGGACACGAATGCGATTTCGATCAGAGCGCCGAACGGCGTCTGGTTGACGGCCTCGTTGGTCGATACGGTGGAAACCAAACGATCGGTCAATTCGTCCGCATCGTCTTGCTGAAAATCGAGGCCGTCTTCGACCGTATTTCGGGTGAACACCACACCCGAATCCGGGATAGTAATGTCCAGGCCCACGGTCAGATCGAACCGCACTTTCACGGTATCGGTTCGCGATATCCGGCTCTGCCCTCCATCGCCGATTTCGATGGAGCCCGCCGCAACGATGGAAGCCCGATCGTCGTTCAATACGAGGTCCACGAGTCGATCGACCAGTGCCGCTCCAGCCAGAGTAATCGTGCTCGACGACGAGCGCGCCAAAGTGAGGGTCGCCTGCCCGACATCGGTCACCGGCACGAGGATCGGATTCCCCGCCGAGTCGGTTTCGAATATCAAGTTGCCGGAGCCGTCGCGCGGCAGATTGCCGAGCAGGTCGAGCTTCACGACGCCCACATTGAACGCAGACAACACCGCTGGTGCACCCGACGAGTTGTCGATATTGAGCAGGATGGTCGCATCGTTGAGTGTAGAACCCTTTATCGCATCTTCGAGGTCGCTGAACCCCTGCACGTTGCTTCGTGGCACCTCACTGCTTTGCTCGACCGAAACTATGAGTTCGGGCGTTTGAGTCGGATCCAGCGGCCCTGACAGAGCTTCTACCTTGATCATCGGGATGCTTCCGGTCTGGACCAGAGCGCTGTCACCCAGGGCAATATTGATAGGTGTACCGCCCACGGTGGCAGTGCCGGCAATTGTCGCCCGAACGTCGGCCGGGACAATCGAAACGCCTGCCAAGTTGAAGTTGAGAACGTCGGTGGTGAACGTGCCATCACCCGGAGCGGCCGGAACCACACTGCTGGCCGACAGTGGATTTCCACCCGCATCGATGAATCCCGCAAGAGTGAGAGTGTAGGACAAACTCACCGGCAGCCGGTTCTTGGTCGTGACCGACATAGTGCCGGTGTTCACGAGAACAGTGTCCACTGTGTCCAGTATCGTGTCCGACGCAAGCGCCGAATACGTGCCGTTTATGGGGATCTGCGTGTTGGGTGGAACTCCCACCTGACCGGCAGTCAGGTTGATGACAAAACTGTCGAAAACGATGTTTTGAAAGTCCAGTTTCTCACCCACATCAACGGTGAGTGATTCGGGGTCGATCTTGACGGCGAGCAATCCTGCCGCGGTGGTATCCACGAGGGAAGAATCGAGTAGTTTGTCTACGCTGAAAGAAGTGTCGATCACGGGAACCACGAATTCGACGATCCGGGGACCACCCCGTCTCAGCTGGTCACGTGCTTCCGTAATAGTCGAGGGCTCGCAACTCGCCGCCACCACAATGAACGAGACCAGGCCCACAAGCTCTTGCCATAACGGCATTCTACGCTCAACAAACGGCACGCAGCTAAGGTCTGAAAATCAAGCGATATCCGCAAGGGGCTCTTGGCTACTTGCGCTTACGCGTCAGCCTCGCCAGTGTGAGAGAGACCGTCAAACCAATCTCCTGGAGAGACCGATGCGTACACTCACCCTCACCCTTCTAGCGAGCATCCTCGCGCTGCCCGCGGCTGCGCAACGACGCATGGAACACGATCCCGACAAGGCCGTCAAGAACGGCGGGGTCTTACCGGAGGGCTGGTCCGCCCGGGTGGATCGCGGCAGACCGCTCGACAACGTGAACTTCCGCAAGATGGGGAACGGCTGGCATGTCACGCTCGGCCCCGCCCTCGTCCTGTATCGATCCACCGACCGAGCTAGCGACAACTACACGGTCCGGGCAAGCTACACCCAGACCAAGGCACCTCGCCATCCCGAGGGTTATGGTCTGATTGTCGGAGGCTCAGATCTGGCCGGACCGAATCAGCAGTACACCTATTTCCTCGTTAGAGGTGACGGCAAATTCCTCGTGAAGCGTCGCACGGGGAACGAGACATCTCTCGTCTCGTCGGGGTGGACAGCCAACGATGCTATCCATCCCCAAGACGCGAATGGCAAGTGTACCAACGAGGTTGCTATCACCGTTGCCGACGGCAAGGCAAAGTTCTCGATAAACGGCGTGGAGGTCTTTCAGGCTGACGCAAGTGCGCTCGATGTTGATGGCACATACGGGCTACGCGTGAACCACAACCTGGATGTTCACATAGGGAAGTTCGCTCTCGAAAAATAGCAGTGGGGGCGATACACACATGCATAAGATGCATGTAGCATGCAGGGGCGATGCATCCGTCGCCCTTATTCAGCTGCCATATGCGGGTACCTATAGTCGGTCGGCGGGACGAAGGTCTCCTTGATTGTCCTAGCCGATACCCACCGCACCAGGTTGAGCATCGACCCTGCCTTGTCATTGGTGCCGCTCGCCCGACCACCACCGAACGGCTGTTGGCCTACCACGGCGCCGGTAGGTTTGTCGTTTATATAGAAGTTACCCGCGGAGTGCCTCAGGGCAGCCAAGGCATCCGCGACCGCGTTCCCGTCATCGGCGAACACTGCTCCCGTCAACGCGTATGGTGAAGTGGTATCCACCATCTGCAGCGTCTCTTTCCATTTCTTCTCGGGATATACATAAACGCTCACGACCGGCCCGAAGATTTCCTCACACATAGTCCGGTAATCGGGTTGCTTTGCCAACACGATGGTCGGGCTGATGAAGTAGCCCTCACTGTCGTCGGTATCACCGCCCGCGATTATCTCTGCATCGCTCGAGTTTCGAACCTCATCTATGTATCCGGAAATCTTTCTGAACGCGTTGGCGTCGATCACCGCCCCGAGGAAGTTCCGGAAATCCGTCACGTCACCCATTGCCAGCTCTTCGGTCTGGGCGATCAGGCGATCCCTGATTTTCTTCCACAAGACGTCGGGGACGTAAACGCGAGAAGCGGCGCTGCATTTTTGACCCTGGTACTCGAACGCACCACGCACTACCGCCGTCACCAATGCGTCGGCGTCAGCGCTCGGGTGGGCTACGATGAAATCTTTGCCGCCGGTCTCGCCCACTATGCGGGGATACGACCGGTAATTCTGGATGTTGCCGCCAATCGTACGCCAAAACTGCTGAAACACCGCCGTCGACCCGGTAAAGTGAATGCCCGCAAAGTCTGGGTGGCCCAATGCGACTTCAGTTATCTCGCCTGACTCCCCGGGGATGAAGTTGATCACTCCCGGTGGCACTCCCGCTGCTTCGAATAGACGCGCCAGGTAATAGCCACTCAGTATCGTGGTTCTCGACGGTTTCCAGATGACCGTGTTCCCCATGATCGCGGGGGCTGTAGGCAGGTTTCCGGCAATGGACGTGAAGTTGAACGGGGTTATAGCGTACACGAACCCTTCGAGTGGGCGGTAATCCACCCTGTTCCACGTTCCCGGAGAAGAGATCGGCTGGTCCTCATAGAGGCGCTCGGCGAAATGGACATTGAAGCGAAGGAAATCGACGAGTTCACATGCGGCATCTATCTCGGCCTGAAACACGGTCTTGCTCTGACACAGCATCGTCGCCGCGTTGAGTGTATCCCGCCACGTAGTGGCCAGTAGTTCCGCCGCCTTGAGGAACACGCTGGCCCGTTGCTCGAAGGTCCAGGCCGACCATTCTTGGTGAGCCTTCTTCGCCGCCTTGATCGCGCTCTTCACTTCCGCCGATCCGGCCCAGTGCCATCGCGCCAGCGAATGTGAGTGGCGGTGGGGCATGACGTTCTTGGAAGTCTTTTTGGTACGGACCTCCTTACCGCCGATCAACAGGGGAATCTCGATCTCTCGGGCTTCCAGCTCCATCAGCTTGGCCTTGATTGCTGTTCGTTCCGGCGTGCCTGGAGCGTATGAGCGCACGGGCTCATTTACCGGTATCGGGGTTTGAAAACAACCGTTCATAGGCTTGGGCTCCTAGATTCGACCGCAACAATGTAACAATGAAGTACGGAACGACGTATGCCTGGGGACGATGGATGCATCGCCCCTACAAACATGCGTCGTTCCTAAAAATGCACATGCAATTCCACGCTGACCACATCCACATCCGTGGTAACCTGCGGAATGTCATCCAGCAAGGTGTAGAATGCGGACAGCTGCACGAAGGTCACCGGGAACGTCTCCAGCCCAAACCGCATTCTGATCCGCTGATTTTCGGAAACGTCAGTATCCGGATCGTGAAATCCGTAGGTCACCTTGGCATTCACTCCTTTGGTCGCCAGGTAGTTGCCTTCGACATAACCTACGAACTGGTTCACATCAGCGGCGGCGTCAAACGAATCGGTGATGTAGTCGGCTTCTCCCAGAACCGTCAGCGGCCCGATACTGAAGCCGGTAAAGCCACCGAAGATCCCGCGCTGACTGTTCGAAGTACTATTGTACGAAGCAGAGCCTCCTATCCTGAAGCGCCTGTACACCAATGAGGCGCGTGAGGTGACCTGTTTTTCACTGTTGCTCTCAACAGCCCCTTGATTTCCGTTGGACAGCGCCACCGCGAAGGCTAGATGGCCCGGCTCGATGCCAAACTCCACGCCCTGGTCAGGCGTCTTGAACGTGAAACCGGTCTGCGCTCTGATGAATGCGTCGTCGTCCCAGAGACGCCATCCGAACGGGAGTATAAACTTGCCCGCTTTGGCGTAGCCGTTCAGAGGCAACCCCTTGACGAGCGCAAACAGTTCGCGGGCATCGGCCCCATCCGGACCCAGTTTCTCATCTATGTAAAGTGACAGACGATTGGGGATGAAATTGCCTTCCAGCTGGAGTTGGGCTTCGTTGAGGCCTAGGTCCGTTCGCGGCGTCGCCTCGGTGACTGTACCCCGTGCCAAGTACCGTACGTCTGCACCAACTGAGATCCACTCGTTGAGCGCACGGTTGCGGATTCCAACCGTCCTCATCGGTAGCACCGTCTGGGCCCAGGCGCTGCCGAAGTCCGTACGGCCGCCACCCCCGGTGCGGTTCACGTGGCACTGCGAGCATTTGAGTCCCGTCCGTACTGCGAGATACGGTTCCCGATCCCCAGCATGCAGATCGCCCACATAGAAAGTGACAATCGTGACGGCTAGGGTACATACACTCAAACACCTTGCATTCATGTGGTCCCCTTTCGTCGGAAGTTCCCTGCGAAAGGACGCTGCCTCCCCGGGTTTGTCAATTGTTGACAGCGCCCTCGCCAATCCACGTCCGGATGAGATCGATTTGATCCTGGGCCAGACAGCAACCGCTCAGCGGCATGCGGCCGCCCGATCCGCCCACGTTGCCCTGCGTACCCTCAATCTTGTGGACTAGATAGCTGGAATCCGGCGAGTTGGGGCGCACTCGCATCAACCCCGACACCTCATTGGCCGGCACATTGACGATGTTCGAGAATGCGAGGCCCTCGCTCAGGTTCATCCCCTGCTGCGGCGTCGGGCCGGCGTGACATCCGGACAGTGCACAGCGCGCCGTGAAAATCGGTTGTACCTCAGCCGCAAAGCTGATCATCCCGGTGCCGTCCCCATTCCCCATCGGATTGCCACCCGGTCCAAAGGTGCCGTCTCCTGCACATGCCACGCTCCCACTGGTGAGTGCAGCGAGAACCACCAAGCAAAAACGAGTCAGTTGCATTGGCTCTCCTCATTTCAAAGGTCCTCCCAGTATGCCGCTTCAATCGACCGTTCGTAAGACGGCGTCCAGCACGCCCTCGTGCCGAGATCGCCGGTACCACCATATGAGCATGCCCAGTACTATGGAGACCGCGACGCCTGCCACCACGAGCCCACCGGTAGAGAGGGGTATCAGAACGCCCAGCGACCCATACAGCCAGAATCTGGGAAATCTGGCGAGCGCGTTAGCGGTCAGGAACCTGCCGGTTGGATACCGAGCGGTGGTAGCCACAAGCCGAGTCAGTACAAACGGAATTGGCGCCAGCGCGGTGACGAACACCGTCACAAATGGTTGGATATCGAACCAGGCCACTACCCTCTGGACCGCTCTCGAGTGACGCACTCCCGACAGGTAGTCTGAATGGACTGCTGCTGCGAACAACTTGTAGTTCAGATACTCGGCGAATGTGGCACTGACCGTTGCGACCAGCGCCACGATGGCAGGATGGTACAGCCGCGAGAACACCATAACGATCGCCTCTTGGGCGGCCGGTATGAACGCACCGTAAGGCCCGTTGGCAAGGAGCGTGGTGGAAAAGAGTACCGCCAACTCGCTCGCTGACGGCACGAACGCTGACAAAGCGATTCCGGCCAGCGCGACCGTTGCACAACCCCAAAGCAAGGAGTTCCACTCCCTGGGGGCCACCTGTCGTCGCAGCCACCGTCCTACGGACCGAGAGGCATCAGGCGATGTAGACATGAAGACTCAACCTAACTGATCCCCGTCAGAACTGGTCAACAACGAGCAAACGTCCTATATACAGTTACATATGGACAAAGGCACGATCGCTGGGTCGCCGCTTCCGAGGAGACTCACCAGAAATGGCTAGACGGTCACTCACTGGAATGGGCCGGATCTGCGGTATCTACACCCTGGGGACCGAGGATCCCTATGCCGAGAGGCGGGGTCACCGAGGCCCGGGGGGCGATTTCCCCGTTCTCACCGCCTCGATCGGCGAGGACTTCGCAGACTGCAGGTGGCCGGTCACGATCAAGGCACAGGCGGCCGTCACGGCCGATAAGCTCGTGTGGTATCTGCAAAGGCTTACTGACGCGGTGAAGGAGGGGTTCTTCATGGACCCGAATATCGGTCCAGCCATCTACTGGAGATGGACCGGTACCGTCCTCCCGGGAATCTCCGGCCCCGATGCTCCAGCACCTCGGCGGAGCGTCGAGCAGACTATAGGTACCGGGGACCGTTCGTTCCCGGGCCACGGACCGCGGTGTGGGATCTACTTGGTGGACGACGCCGAGAACTGGGCCGGCGATCATTTCTATGGAAAGATCCAGGGAAATACCGCCATCTCCGGGTCGGTAGATGAAGATTACGCTGCGTCACGCTGGCCGATCGTGGCGAAGATCCATGCCTGCGTGAACCGCGAGAAGTTCGTGCAATACCTGTGCGACCTCGCCGTCTGCGTTGAGGATGGCTTCTATTTCGAGGTAACCGAACTTCTGAACCAGTAGTCTACTGCAGTTTTGCAATTGGATTTTGTAGTTTTCTCCCGATCCAGATGTTTCACACAACTAACCGAGAGGAGGTCTGAATGCCTCTCAGAACTTACATATCTGACGACGAGTCCGGTGCAATTTCATCGGGCAAACTGTCACTGCTGCTGCTCGCGGCTCTCGCTTTGGCGGTGTTGGTCCCATTCTTGTTGTCGCGTAGCTCTGAGGCTCCGTCGACCGTCAACGACCGGGCGAATACCCCTGTGGCTAGAGTCCCTTCTCCGGCAATCTCGGCCGAGTTGGCGCCGATCCGCAACATGGCACAGTGGGCGGACAAACTCGATCAACTGAGAGCATCCGGCGAAGAAAAGGCATTGGATATCGACGAGCGCGGCTCGGTGGCGGAGCCGGGATCGAACGACATGCGGGAGGTCGTGCGGGAGTGGAACCTGTGGTCAAGGGACTGGTTGGCGGCACTCGATAGCGCCAGCAGTGCGTTTGCCAACGCGGTTGACTCAACTACCGACAGGAGCCTGGCACTCGCGCATCGACGACTCACCGAGGCGCTACAGGAGTTGCGGCTGGTACCCGAAACCGCGGACAAGAACGCGGTGCCGCGGAAGATCATCATGGACTCGCACTTCAGGATCGCGGCGAACCATATCAAGGCCGCGAGGGAGTACCTCTCGCGGGTGGGGCAGTAGCTACCGCTCGCCCACTAACCGGGCGATCCGGTCCCGCACGTCCTTGACCTGCGGCTGGAGTTCGGGGTCCGCGTCTTTCCAGAGCGTGACGAACCGGTCGTAGTACTCGACCGCCTTGTCGTTGTCGCCGCGTTGCTCGTAGAGTTCGCCCAGCCGGCGATAGCTTACCGGGAGTTCGGTGCGGTCAAAGAACAGGCGATAAGGCGCACTGGTATTGGCATACCGTTCGTACACCGCCAGGGCCGAATCTGCTTGACCAGCAACATCGTAGGCGCGCGCCAAGTCGGGCAGGGCGCAGAGGTCGCAGTTGGACTGATCGGCGTGCTGCCTGATGAGCTGAATGGCCTCGGTGCCACGCCCCTCGGCCAGGGCAACCAACCCCTCGCTCCAAGCGAAGGTCAGGGCATCCTCCCGACTCTTGTCCGGGATCTCCGACTCGAACTGTCTCAACAGATTCTTGGCTTGTTCGAGTTTGCCGGCTCGGGCGTAGAAGCCTATCAGAAAACCGTACGGCCGGTCGGGCACCGCCAGACTGTCGAGCGGGTACTTCCTGAGTGCTGCCTCCACCTGATTAGTGCCCGCCTCCATATCACCCTTCACGAATGCCTCTCCCCGGGCCATGATGACGCTAGCCGACACGTATTCGCTCTGCAAGCCGCGGCCCTCAATTGCCTGGAGTTGATCACGTCTGTAGCGCTCGGCCTCCGTTACTTTCCCTCGCAACAGGGCCAGGTTCCCGAGATTCAGGCTCGTCTGCGCTCGCCACGCCAAATTGCCTCGCTGTGCTTGGCGCAACTCCAACTGCAGCCGCTCGGCCCCGTCGTAGTCTCCCCGCAAAACGGCACTCTCGGTACCGATAGTGCTAATACCGGGA
>JBHHZE010000048.1:0-26435 GCA_046757925.1 Gemmatimonadales bacterium | reverse complement strand
CGCATTTATGGGTCTGTGGCGGTTCCGTTCCGAGCGGTCAAGAGAACGGGCACGCCGCGCGCTTCGGGCACTACCGATCTACTGGGCGTAGCGCGACGGCCTTGGGAATCAGTCGCATTAGCCTTTTCTACGGCAGTGGTCTAGCTTGGGTCCCATGACAACTCAACCGTTCGTAATCGATGAGTACGTACGCTGGTCCGATGTGGACAAGGCAGGGATAATCTTCTACGGGGCGTACGTTCGTTTCTTTGAAATCGCCGAAATGGAGATGTTCAGGGCGGCGGGGATACCCTACAGCGAAGTCTTCGATCGGTTTGACATCTGGTTGCCGCGTGTTCACCTGGACTGTGACTTCATGTATCCGGCCCGCTTGGACGATCGCTTGAGGGTGGCGGCGTATTTCACGAGCTTTGGCAGGAGTTCCATCTGCGTCAATTTCGACGTCGTCCATGAAGGGGCGGCGCAGCTTGCCGCCACGGGCCATGAAGTGCTGGTCTGCACCGACCGAGCGACCATGAAATCGCGCCAATTGCCGGCCCAACTCGTAGAAAGCCTCAGCATGTTTCTGGTCGACGCGCCCCGAGCTAGGGCCGTTGTTGGCGGAAAGTGCGATCCGTGAACTTCGCTCCAGGCGCGCTGGGGGTACTTCTGATTGGGACACTGGCGTGCGGTGGCGCACGCGAGCAGTCCGAAGATATTTTTGTCCAGTTGGATTCGATCGACGATCCGACGGTGATGGAGAACCTTCCACCGGTGCCGGCATTCCCCACAGGCCGGCGCGGTTATCTCGCGGCGGCGAGCGCGGGTGAATTTCGCCTTGGCGGTAGCTGGAAGGCGCGTGCCACTTTGTGCCGTGAACGAGGCCTCCTGGAGATCGATGCCCTGGTGCCGGGCACCGGCACCCTCATTCTGGTGCGGCTGAAGACCGATTCGGTTGCCGGCTCGTATGTGATTACGGAAGTCGATCAAGACGTGCCGGAGTCGGGCGAGGCGAGAATAGGTCTACAGGTCTTTCGCGGCAAGGTGTTGGCATACGCGTTCCAGGCGGAGAGTGGTGAGTTGGACATTTCCTCCCTGGGCGAGCACGTCAGTGGTCGCTTTACGTCGGTCGTTAGAGAGATCGAGACGGATATTCTCACCCGGTATGTAGGCGTAATCGATAGGGTGCCGGTGGATACAACTGCGAGAGCCTACTGTGCAAAGGTGAGCGATTCGTTTTGGCCAAATCCCGATAGCACAGCCGATAGCTCGGGTTTGCATTAACTTTCCATGATGGAACAGACCTATTTCCGCAAAGGGTTCGGTCTCAAGCCAGACATAGCGGACGCCCTCAGTGATGACTACCACAGTCAGCTGATCGACCGGATCCGTGAAAATGGCTACGAGCTAGCTGTTGGAGACCTGACGTTTCGATTGGCGAGAGAGTTCGGGTTCTGCTATGGTGTCGACCGGGCTGTCGAGTATGCCTATGAGACCAACAGAAAGTTTCCCGACAAGCGAGTTTTCTTGGTCGGCGAGATCATCCACAATCCTCACGTGAATTGCAAGCTGGAGGATATGGGCGTCACGATCTTGAGGCCCAACGATCGGGGTCGCTTCGACTTCTCCCAAATCCACGGTGAAGATGTCGTGATTATTCCCGCGTTCGGGGTAAAAGTCGCCGATTTTGAGTATCTCCGGAACCTGGAGTGCGTGCTGGTAGATACCACGTGTGGTTCCGTTCTGAACGTGTGGAAGCGTGTCGAGCAATATGCTCGGGATGGATTCACTGCAGTGGTACATGGTAAACATTTCCATGAGGAAACCAAGGCTACCGCGAGTCAGGTGACCAAGTATGAAGGCGGTAAGTACCTGATAGTGCGAAACATGGACGAAGCGGAGATACTCTGCCGCTTTCTCGGGGAAGGCTCCGACGCCCGGTCGTTACGAAGCTGCTTTGGTCACAAGGTATCGGCGGGGTTTGATTTCGAGCGCGATCTGGAGAGGATAGGAATCGCAAACCAAACTACCATGCTCGCTTCGGAATCGCTGGCAATCGCCGACCGGCTCGAGAGGGCCATGGTGACTCGGTACGGAGCCGATTGCTTACCAGAGCATTTCCGATCGTTCGATACGATATGCTCTGCCACGCAAGAACGGCAGGATGCCGTCAAGGAGCTGATCGACGGAGATCTGGATGTGATGCTGGTGATTGGTGGCTACAACTCGAGCAACACGAACCATCTCGCCAAGCTATGCGCTACCAAGAAGATCACGTACCATATCTCCGATGCATCGTGCATCGATGTTCAAGCACAATCGATACGCTACAAGCCGACTGATAGCACGGACGAAGTAACGGAGGCAGCGTGGCTGGGCGAGTCGATTGGTAAGATCGGCATTACGGCTGGAGCGTCGACGCCCAACAACAAGATAGGTGAGGCGATAGAGAGAATTCTCTTATCCAGGGATTTGAAGGTTCCCTCCTAGCCCCAGTTTCGCGATCCAGGGGCCGTTCTTCTCAGCTTCTTCAAGAACGAATAGGGTGAACTAGAAGCTGCCGTGTGGGAGATAACCGGTCCACGGGAGTGGCGGAGCGTTAGCGCTCTGACTTTATGGGCGATCACGTTGACGGTTCCGTCGTCCTTGGCCAACGTTCCGGAAACCCAGAGAAACGGCTCGCCGCGTATGGCAAGCCGGTCACGATCATAGATGTCCGATCGGACGATGACGTTGATCATTCCAACATCATCCTCTAACAAGAGGAATACGGTTCCCTTTGCGGTTGAGGGCCGCTGACGTGCTACGACCAGACCTGCTACATCTACCGTGGAGTTGTGCTCCAAGTCTTGAAGTACATTGCACTTGACTATTTCGGTGGGTAAGGAATCACCCAACAGGGGAAATGGGTGGCCGCTGGTTGCGAATCCGAGTACTTGATATTCCGCCAAGAGACGATCGTCTGACGACACATCGGCAAATCGTAGGTTCTCGTACGGATGATTGAGTGGCAATTCCAATTGCCTGCGCACTCGCTGCCTATGTGGTTGTTCGTTATCTGCAGGTAGCCATAACCCCACCTGCCATAGTAGCTCACGACGTGTGAGCCCGAAAGAATCACATCCGCCAACCCATACGAGATTTTCGATCGCCTTACGGGAAAGTTGCGGTGGCGCTCTCCTGCAGAAGTCTGCGAGACTGATGTACGGACCGTTCGTTTTCCGCTCTACAACTACTTCTTCAGCAACATCAATTCCCCAGTCACGTATAAAACCGAACCCAACTCTAATTGATGTTCCCTCTATGAGACAATGAACATCACTCTTATTGACATCGGGAAGTTGGATGCGAACATCATGCCGCGCCGCATCTCTGCCCAATGCATCCAACGAGTAGAAACCCATCGGTTGGTTGTTGAAGAGGGCTGTATAGTATTCCACCGGGTAATGGTAGCGGAGCCAGGCGGAGTGATAAGCGAGTAGGCCGAACGCGGCAGCGTGTGATTTTGGGAAACCGAATTCAGAGAAGGCAACTACTTGTTCGAATACTCTTCGGGCGGTTGTTTCAGTTACGCCGAGTTCGGCGGCACCACTGCGAAATTCCTCCCAAAACCCAGCCATCAGTTCGCGCGAGCGTCGTCTACTCATTGCGCGTCGCAAGGCCTCGGCCTGGCCTGCTGTAAACCCTGCCAACGCCTGACAGACCTGGAGTACCTGATCTTGATAAATGATTACTCCCAGAGTCTCTGCCAGAGCGTCCTTGAGTAGAGGATGATCTACCGGCGGGCTGTATGTGGCGTCGTGCAACATTGCGGCGCGCTGGGCCTCCCTTCGCCGCACGTAGGGATTTACGGCACCGCCGACGATCGGACCGGGCCGCACTATGGCAACTTCGATGGCGAGATCTTCCAGAGTACGGGGCCTGGTACGCCGAATCATCTGGATCTGGGCGCGGCTCTCGATCTGAAAGAGGCCCACCGTATCGCCCGCACATATCTGGTCGTAAACGGCAGTGTCGTCGAAATCTATTCTACTGAGATCGGGAGGACGGCCTTCGCGTTGGGCGATCAATTCCACGCACTCTTCGACCAAGGAGAGCATGCCGAGGGCGAGGAAATCGATCTTTACAAATCGTGCATCCTCGCAGGAGTCCTTGTCCCACTGGCAAATAACACGATCCGGCATGGCAGCACGCTCCAGAGGTACCAACTCAACGAGTGGACGGCTCGAGATTATCATGCCTCCAACGTGCTGCGATATGTGGCGGGGCAATCCGGCAATTTCTTCAGCAAGGTCACATAGTTCCCGCCAGAGCGGCGCGTCGAGACGGTTTGCGAACGTTGGCAGTTTCTCGAGTTCCTCCCGCAGGGATTTGGCCGATCGAGAGCCGGCAAGGCGAGCGACCTGTTCCAGATCCCCTTGTGGCAAGTCGAGGACCTTGCCCAACTCCCGCACTGCCGACTTCAATCGATAGGTTGGGAACGTGCAGACCAACCCCACGTGCTCGCTGCCATACTTGTGGTATACACGGCGAATCAGCTCCTCGCGTATCTCGCGTGGAAAGTCGAGATCGATATCAGGTATCGACGCTAAGGTCTCATTGAGAAACCGCCCGAGGAACAGTTGGTTTGCCACTGGGTCGATATGAGATAGACCGAGGAAATAGCAGACGATTGACGAGACGGACGAGCCACGTCCTCGTCCGGGAAGTAAGTTGCCTTTGCTTCTCCGGGACCCACTTCGCACGTCAGCTGCCACCTCGCGAGCCAATTGCAGTAAATCTCTATATACCAGGAAGAAACCGCAGAGATTGTGATGTTCTATGAGGCGTAATTCCTCTTTTAGCCGCTGTACTGCCTCCGATCTGTTGCGCGAGTTCAAAGGATAGAATTCCTCTAATTTCGCGCTGCAGAGTTCAGCCAAGGCTCGAGGGGCGGTAAGGTCGCCCGACCCCTGGAAATCGGGAAAGGTATAGCCCAGGTCGGTGGTCAAATCGAAAGCTGCACATCGCTCTGCGATGATGAGCGTGTTCGCTATAGCATCCGGGCGATCGCAAAAAGCAGCGGCTACTTCAGCTGGTGGACGCAGGTAAAATTCACTGTTCGGCCGGCGAAACGAATGAGATCCATCCAGGGTGGAGCGATGTTTTATCGCTACCATGGCATCGTGCAACCGATATCGCTTTCTACAGTGGTAGTGAACGTTTCCCGTCGCAACCACACGCAAGCCCGACGCATCTGCAATTGCAGCAAGGGAATTGGTCAATGCGCGATCTCCCTGCACTGCATTGCGCTGTAACTCGACAAAGAAGTTATCGCAGCCAAACACATCACCGCAGCGCTTAGCAAGGTGACGCGCCGCCATTGGTCCCTCTCGTTGTAGAACAAGGGCCAACAGACCGTTGCGACAACCTGATAGAAGTATCAAACCCTCGTGGAGTCGCTCTAACGAGGCGAAATCGAGTCGTGGGTCGTGTCTGTCGTGCCGCTCCATATGTGCCTCGGTTATGAGACGGCATAGGTTGGCATAACCACGTTTGGTTTCGGCGAGGAGACTGATGTGCGAACCGTCGAGTAGCGTGATTTCCGCACCGGTAATCGCCTGCAAACCCATTTGTCTGGCGGCCTGGGCGAATATCATGGAACCATAGAGTCCGTTGTAATCGGTAAGTGCTAAAGCGGAATAACCAAGGGTTTTCGCCTCGAGAACCAGCTCCTCCGGCAGAGAGGCGCCGTCTAAGAACGAGAAAGCGGAGTGGCAATGTAGCTCGACGTACATGGTATGGAACAATTGAACTTTGTCTCGCGCTCAGTGGAGCGTATCACAGTTCACGTTAACAGGTGAGCGGTTGCTTGGTATGCTGCGCGGCCGACGACACTGATGTTGCAGACACTAGGGCATTTGCAAGAACCAGCAGTTAGTTCTCAGGTCTTCATATAGGGCGACATGTCCACCATCACTCAAGACAACCTCTACATAGCGTCGCGAAATCAACTCCCTCCACCACTCATCGTCTATTCGCCACGTATCTGTTATCGCTTCTACCGCTCTGCAGATATGCGGTCCTTCGATTGCGCACGGCAGGCCGGCTTTGTCGAGCGTGACATGAACCGGCTGCGGTATGTTTAAGGGTCGTAGTCGATCAGCGCGTAACGTCTTTCCGGAATGCGAGACCATGGGTGTACCTCTACAATGTGATAGAGATTGGAATATTTGAGTCGGAGTTGGATTTCTCTTACTGCAGAACGGAGTGCATGCCGTCTACCTGCTCTAGCAGCGCTGGTGGCGTCGCGGGCAAAGAGCTGAAGTTCGTCGGTGCCACGGGCGAACGATATAAATTCAACCGTGAGATCGTCTATGGCGCCTGTTGGTGGAGACTGCTCTAAGCGTGTTCTCAATGGAGCAATGATGTGTTCGCGGTCAGCGGATGGGTCCTTCAACGTGGCACGTACCATCCAGGAACTACCATGCTCTAGGTGAGCGCGTACGTGCACTTGCAAAATACGCCAGCCAATGCGTCGTGGATGACGTAGTGCGCGATCGATCAATTGTCCGAGGGCGTGAACGAGTGTTGTTTGATCTGCGACAGGACTGGCAAACTGCATTCCAGCTACAATGGATTCGGGTGTTTGTTTGCCCACAGTGGGTTCGACGGCTGTTCCCGTAGCCAGTTGCCAGATTCGGCGACCCTCATTGCCGAATTGCGATACTATTGCCGCCTCGGGCAGTTGTGCAATGGCTCCCAGTGTTTTGAGGCCGAGTTGTTGAAGCCTGCGATGTGTCTTGGAATCTATATGCAGCACGGCAACTGGCTGAGTTGCCAAAAAGTGCTTTTGTTTGTCGTTCGAGAGAATGATAGGTTTGCCGGGTTTTGCTCTAGTAGCTGCGATCCAAGCGGCGAATTTGCCGTTGCCCCATCCTAAGCGTATTGCAGTGGGCCAAACGGATGATATGGCACTGCCAATGGCTTCCAATTGTTTTGGAGGCGGACCGACCAATGTATCGAGTCCATCTACTCCGACGTATACTCGTCCCAGTTCACTCGGCTCTATAATCGGACTGACCTTGTCTAATGCGAGGAGAATGCTGGAGAACCGTTCGTCATAGAAGACCGGATCCGGCTCGAGAAGCATTAGCATTGGGCACAGACCGACAGCTTGACTCACGGTCATCTCAGGCCTCACACCAGCACGTCTTGCGTGTGACGAAACTTGCCAGAGTCGCCGAATGTCGGTTGTTGAAAGTAGGGCGGTGGGTCGCTGTGTATCCTCGGGCCTACGAATGAACTCGCAACGAAGAGCAAATAATGGCATCCATACACAGATTGTTGTGTTGCTACGTAACTCTCTAGATCCTGACAGAGCTGTGGTGTTCATAGCAATCTCAACTGAATGTCGCACTCAACAGTTTTCGCTCTGTCGCTGTGCAGAGGATCTCTTATTGCCATACCGTACTTACGTGCCACTCGTTGGAATCGTCGCTCAACCGCGACCACATAATCTGTTGGAGGATTTCGTTTGCCCTGATAAGCCGCACGATAACGTGGTAGGAGGTTGGGGAAATACTG
This sequence comes from Gemmatimonadales bacterium, assembly GCA_046757925.1. GTDB lineage: Bacteria > Gemmatimonadota > Gemmatimonadetes > Gemmatimonadales > GWC2-71-9 > JAZDCZ01. Next base: position 18,890 of record JBHHZE010000048.1, on the reverse strand, counting down.
TTCTATAACGGGCAGGAACCTGTCGTTTACTGATGGATAAATACGGAGCACGGAAGGGTGAACAAAAACCGCATCTGCCTTTTGTGCTGCGGCTACGAGAGCATCTACTTGTAGAACAGAATCGGTGATACCAGGAAGAACCGGAGCCGCGATGATGCCCGCCTTGATTCCGGCCTTGCGCAATCTGTGCAGTGCGCGGAGCCTGGCATGAGGCATTGGAGAACGAGCCTCGAACAGCTTGATAATGCGTACGCTGGTGCTAATCAGTGATACATATATTGTGAGTTCGTGTCGAGATTGAAGTTCGAGTAACGTATCTATGTCACGTGTAACTAGTGAACTCTTAGTGATGATGCCCAGCTTCAAGTTCCGCAGGTCCAGGAATTTCTCGAGAATGAGCCGAGTGATTTGAAAGCGCCGTTCGGCAGGCTGGTAAGGATCAGTCGCGGTGCCGATGATTATTGGATATGACTTGCCGGCTTTGTGTTTGCGCAGAACTCGTAAGAGATCTCGGTCGAGTACGTTCGTGATGGATTGACGTTGTTTTACGAAAATGTGGCGCTCAAAATTTTCCCGGTATGGTTGGGCCGACTCCGGCGGTCCATCGTAGGTGCGCTCAACTACGTAGCGATGTGCGTAACGGGCATAACAGTAAGTACAACCGATCTCACAGCCCACATATGGATTGACCGACCAAAACTCCATGCCGGTACTGTCGGGCGAGTTCACAATGGACTTGACGCCGTGGTGGACAAAGGTGGTTCCACGGATACGTTGCACTGTCTCTGCAGGTGGGGTTAACCGCATCTTCCCCAGCCACATTCGAGGCAATGGAAGCATCCGGAAGCGGCAAAAACCGGCCCGCCACATTCCGGGCAAAGTTGGGTGGTCGCCCCAGGGAGTGGGAAGAGCAAAGGACGCCCCACGGATGCGATATTCGGATTTTGTTCGGGCATGATACCCGAATATATCCCGAAGTTAGGCCGCTGGCAAGAGGGGCGCGGAGAGTCGGTTTTACATGGCGCAGGGTCATTGTAAAAATCCTGTAAAATTTCGATTTAGGTCGGCTTCCTCGGCGAACTCCAGTGATATTATTGTGGCAACCGATGGAAAATTTTCATCCTGTAGCCACAAAGGTATGGTGCTCATGAGAAAGCTATTCAGCCTGTCCTTCCTAATTCTGGTGGCGTGCGTAGGAGACGGAGGCCGTGTATTCATCCAGAACAAGGGGTCAGACACTCTGCTCAACGTGGCCCAATCGTGGGCGGAAGCGTATAAGAATGTGAATCCCGAGATAGCAGTGGCCGTCACTGGCGGTGGTTCAGGAACCGGCTTTGCCGCAATGATCAATGGCACGGTCGATATCGCCAACGCCAGTCGTAAAATGAAGGACAGTGAGATCGAAGCTGCACACGCCCACAACATCGACCCTGTCGAATTCGTTGTCGGCTACGATGCACTGGCCGTTTTTGTACATCCAGACAATCCGGTGAGCTCTCTGGATCTCGGTCAACTCGCAGCGATCTACGGAGAGGGTGGGGAAGTAAATAGCTGGAAGCAATTGGGGATAACCATTCCAGGTTGTAGCAGTAGTGAGATTGTGCGCGTAAGCCGTCAAAACAACTCGGGTACGTATGCCTATTTCAAGGAGACGGTATTGGGTGTTGGGGGAGAGTACAAGCTGGGTTCACGCGACATGAACGGCTCGAAGGATGTTGTCGATCTCGTACAGAATACCCCATGTGCGATAGGCTATAGCGGGCTGGCCTATGCTACAGAGCGGGTCAAGAAGGTTTGTATCGCGTCTACGCACGGTGGGGATTGTGTTAACCCTTCCATACCAACAGCGATCGACCGCACTTATCCCATTGCCCGACCGCTATTCATGTATACCGCAGGCGAACCCCAGGGCCCCGTAAAAGAATACCTCGATTGGATCCTGAGCGACGCCGGTCAGTGTATTCTTCAGGAAAAAGGTTACGCCCCCGTATCCAGCGTATCCTGTAGCTGACAATCGTCCATGAGGACGAACTCCCTTTAGGGGAGGTGCACCAGTGCGAGGGATAATACTGTGTCCCACTACGAAGAGAGACTCGAGCGAGATCTAAACGCGATCAAGCAGTGTGTGCGGGACATCGGATACCGCATTGAAGATGCGCTCAAGGACGCAACGCGCGCGGCTGTCGAACTCGACAAGAGACTTGCGAATGTAACGATCCTGCGGGATAACGCTGTCAACCGTAGTACCAGTGAGCTGGATCAACTGTGCCATGCCTTTGTAGTCAGACACGTTCCGAGTGCCGGACATCTACGATTCGTATCGGCGGTATTGCGACTGAACGTCGCCCTGGAGCGGGTAGGGGACTACGCGGTTACGATCTGTCGCGAGACCCTGCTGATGTCCGATAGGCCAAGCCAAAAGCTTGCGGGAAATATCGAACTCCTTGCCGAGCAATCCCAGCTCATTCTCAACCAGAGCCTCAAGGCGTTCAACGAGGGGGATGTAGCCTTGGCCAGGCGTGGGATGGGTATGGCCGATCAGGTTGGGGCGACATTCCAGAAAGTGTTTGACGATCTCATCGAGGCGGGCAGTCAAGGCGAGCATCGCATCAAGGATCTGTTTGCAGCTCTTCTGATTCTCCATAGTCTCAGGCGTGTGAGTGCACAGGCCGACAATATCTGTGAATTGACGGCATTCACCGTTGCGGGAAAGATCAAGGGGCCGAAAGTCTACCGCGTTCTCTTCGTGGATGAGAGGAACGACTCCTTTAGCCAGGTTGCGGAAGCATATGCGGCAAAGGCCTTTCCCCAGACCAGCCGTTGTGATAGCGCTGGCTGGAATCCGGCTGATTCACTGAACCCCGCTTTAGCCGAGTTTCTCGATGGGTACGGACTGAAACAGGGTACCGCGAGGACGCCGACGCGGCTGAGGCCGTTTACGCGTGGACACAGACACTACCACGTCATAGTCAGCCTCCAGGATGACGTGCGTCCACATCTGAAGAAGGTGCCGTTTCGTACCGTGCTGCTGGAATGGGATGTAGGGCCCATGCCCGACCCCACGGACAAAGCTGCCGCAAGAGCTGCGCTCGAGTCGGCTTACCCGAAGATCGTCGAGGAAGTCAGAAATCTGATGGAGATACTCGGAGGGCCGGGCGCAGGCTGATGGCAACATTGACGGATCTGGACCGCCGTGATCTTGCCTGGTACATGGATAAGCTCGTCGAGCTCGTCGTATTCATCGGTGGGATCTCTGCCATAGTCGTCATCCTCGGGATCTTCGCATTCATCACAAAGGAAGGTCTGGGTTTTGTAGTCCACACGTTGGATATACGGGAATTCTTCACCTCTCCCGCATGGCGGCCCACCTCCGAGCCAAATCCCACCTATGGAGCCCTGGCGCTCATTCTCGGTACAGCAAGTGTGACAGGCTTGGCGATGGTAGTATCCATCCCTTTCTCACTGGGGGCTGCGATCTTCATAGGTGAGTTTGCCTCGGTGAGGCTCAGGGAGTCTCTCAAGATAGCAGTGGAGCTGCTGGCTGCGATTCCGTCGGTGGTATGGGGATTCGTTGGTCTCACGATCATGAACCCCCTCATCATACACCTCTTCGATGTGCCAATCGGTCTCGGCGTCTTGAACTCCGGCCTCATATTGGGACTTATGGTTGCGCCAATCATGACCACCATCGCCGAAGATGCGTTGCGAGCGGTCCCCGACACCTATCGTGAGGCTGCTGAAGCTCTCGGCGCAAGCCGTTGGCAGGTTGTTTTCAGGGTCGTCGTACCTGCGGCAAAAAACGGATTGGTTGCCGCCGTGTTACTTGGCCTGGGACGCGGCTTCGGTGAAACCATGGCCGTACTCATGGCGAGCGGACACGCCATTCACATCCCTACCAGCGTGTTCGACTCGGTGCGTGCTCTGACTGCGACCATAGCTGCAGAGCTAGCGGAAACTCCTGTGGGATCCGATCACTACAAAGTGCTCTTTACACTGGGAATCTTTCTCTTCGTTGTCACGTTTGCGATCAACCTAACAGCGGATCTCGTAGTACGGGGAATTCGGAGGAAATAACGCGGTGTTTAGAGCAACCGACCTCGACCGGCGCAATCGCCGTAGGGATCGCCTCTTCAAGCTCTCCCTTTTTATGATGACCATGATGCTCGTCATTCCGGTGGTTCTCATACTGGGAATCTTGTTGGTCAAGGGCAGTCCGGTTCTCTCCTTCGACTTCTTGTTTTCAGGCCCGACTAATGGGATGACGGCCGGTGGGATCTTTCCGGCGCTCGTAGGCACGATCTGGCTCGTGGTCGTGGCATTGATGGCCTCGGTGCCCGTGGGCGTTGTGGCAGCAGTCTATCTCAACGAATACGCATCGGACAATTGGCTGACCCGCATCATCAATCTGGCGATCATCAATCTGGCGGGGGTACCTTCGATAGTACATGCCTTGTTCGGTGTCGGGGCATTCGTGCTGTTCTTTCGCTTTGGCACGAGTATCCTGGCAGCCAGTCTGACTCTAGCGATCATGACGCTGCCCGTTGTGATCGTGTCGACGCGAGAGGCACTCCAGGCGGTGCCGCACGCGTTCCGCGAGGCTTGCTGGAATATGGGAGCCACGCGCTGGCAAACTATTCGCAGAGTTGTACTCCCTAACGCGATCAGCGGCATCCTGACCGGCATGATACTGGAGGTGTCGCGGACCTCGGGCGAGACAGCACCGATCATGTTTACGGGGGCGGCCATGTTTCTGCCGTTTCTCCCGCACAGCATCCTCGATCAAACGATGGCGCTCTCCCTTCACTTGTTTGTGGTATCCACCCAGGTGCCGGACGTTCCGGAAGCGCTCCCTTATGGAGTCGCCCTGGTCTTGATTGCAATTGTAGTTGCGATGAATGCAATGTCTATAGGATTTCGCGTCTACTTGCGACGGAAGAAGAAGTGGTAGCCGTGTCTCCTGAGTCGCAACCAATGCTCGAGGTGATCGATCTGACGGTCAGCTATGGGTCGAAGATCGTGTTGCACGACGTTACTCTCACCGTCCGTCGCCACGAAATATTCGGTCTCATCGGGCCAGCCAACGGTGGCAAGACGTCATTTATGCGCGCGCTCAATCGAATGGATGTCATGATCCCGGGCATGAAGGTGAAAGGCCGGGTGCTGTTCGACGGTAGCGACATCAGTACGGTGTCCAACATCTATGCCCTACGCCGCAAAATAGGTGTAGTGTTTCCACTTCCGGTAGGTCTTCCACTCAGCGTATATGACAATGTCGCATTAGCGCCTCGTCTTAGAGGTATTCGTACGAAATCGGAACTGGATGACATTGTGGAGCGATGTCTGAGGAAGGCCGCATTGTGGGACGAAGTCAAGGATCTCCTGAGCTCTCTAGGCAGCTTGTTGTCCGGAGGACAGCAGCAGCGACTGACCATAGCGCGAGCGTTGTCACAAGATCCGGAACTGTTGCTGTTGGATGAGTTTTCGATCGCTGTCGACCCCGTGACGACAATGCGTATTGAACATGTCCTTACGGAACTCAAGCAGGAGATGACGATAGTCTTGGCCACTAATCTAGTACAGCAAGCACGGCGCCTGGCAGAGCGAACGGCTTTCTTTCTCAATGGAGAACTGGTCGAGGTTGGAGCGACGGAGGATCTGTTTACCGGGACAGTATCTGATGATCGCACACGTCAGTATGTTGAGGGACGGTTTGGATAACTCTGTTCATCCGGCGATCAACGTCCGTGCCCTCAACCTCTGGTACGGGAGCTTCCAGGCTCTGATCGACATAGATCTCCACGTGAAGGAAAAGTTGGTCACGTCGCTGATCGGACCTTCTGGATGTGGTAAGTCGTCCCTGCTCCGGTGTATTAACAGAATCAATGAGCGCCTTGATTATGTGCGGATCTCGGGGGTCGTCGAGGTGCTCGGCCATGCCATTTACGAGCTGGACGTGGAAGTGACGAGGGTGCGGAAGCGAGTGGGCATGGTGTTCCAACGGCCTAACCCCCTGCCGTTATCGATTCGAGATAACGTAATCTTCGGCTACAAGCTGACTCAATCGGGTGACCGGCGGACCTCCGGTGAGCAATATGAAGAGCTCGTCGAGCATTCTCTGAAGCAGGTGCTCCTTTGGGACTCCGTCAAGGACAAATTGGACCACCCTGCTCTCGATCTGTCACTAGAGAAGCAACAGAAACTGTGTATCGCGCGCCTGCTCCCTACCAAACCCGCCGTTCTCTTGATGGACGAGCCATGCTCCGCCCTGGATCCGGCTGGGACAGAGGCGATCGAGGAACTGATCTGGGACTTGCGCGGCCAGTATACGACTCTAATCGTTACGCACAACATGGCGCAAGCACGCCGCGTCAGCGAGGAATGTGTGTTCATGCTGATGGGAAAGGTACTCGAGCACCAGGCCACCGAGGACCTCTTTCTTACTCCAGAGCATGAGGATACGGCAAACTATATTGAAGGCAGATACGGTTAACGGGGAAGCTGCACTGACTCTTCGGTCCCGTCACCGAAGATGGCTCCCACTACTTGCAGCCTTGCAGGGGACGCCATTATGGTGGGCTGCTCGTCCAACCAGCTGCTCATACAAGTCCATGAGATCTCATTGTTGAGCAGTTGGGTGAGCTTCCTTTCAGCACCGATCGACAGTCCACTCCTTACACGATCGAGCATAGTATCGAGTAGGTTCAAGGTGCGAGTGTCCCTGTGCCAACCTGCCAGTGAAGCCCGTTGCACGATCGTTCGTGCCAACCTACGGTTAGCCTGATTCGTCGGACCACGAGCGGCGGCTGCGAGCCGGCTGCGAACCAAGCGGGTGACGGCATCTAGCAGCAACCTAGGTGGATGGTGCTTGCTCGATTTGGAATTGATGAGCTGTGTGACAACTGCGTCTGCGATCGCATAGTCGTAGACAAGTTCGATGGGGGCACCGGCAAGAACTATCAACTCGGGTACGATATCGTCTCCTGATAGCCAGTGTACGGCCACGGCGGCGCACAATGGTGCATGAACTACCGCATGACATGGGATGGGGTGCGCATACTTTGCAGCAGCACGTCCGAGAAGCTCACGCCGTTGGAGCGATTGATTCACGATTCGGGCCTGTCCTACTCTACTGGTACTTGCAACACTCAAGCCGAGTTGGCACTGTGTTTTGCTGTCGATTCTTGACTCGATGTGCAACCGATTCTCGATTGATCGTGGCGGTGCAAACCACTGTACCTCAGCCACGCGATGGCTCGAACCAAGACGGGCAATCCGGCCCACTCGCTGCTCGAGCCGAAGCGGAGTCCAGGGGAGATCGTAGTGTACCACGGCGTCCGCATCTTGGAGGTCGAGTCCTTCGCTGGCCAGGTCCGTTGCGATGAGCGTGGACACCTGAACGGCGCGTGGCGGCTGTAGCGCCTTGCGGCCGTGAGGCGCGAATAGGTTGAGTGCCTCGTCGGGGCTGATCGGCCCCGATGCAATCCACCCGCGACCGGAGGCTACAACCGCCACTCCACACCAGCGCAACATACGAGCCAGATCGATGGCCGTGGCGAGAGTTGTGGTGAATACGAGTGTCTTGCGCCCGGTACGGACGGTCAAGATGCGCCTCAGCGCCGTCTGCTTGGGGGCGTCGCCATGCGTGCGATCGACCAGATCGAGTAGACGCCGCAGGCGCTGGTGCTCACGTTCGAGGCAGTGATGGTCGAGTGGACTGTGTTCGCAACGGTCAGCAACGTCACCCAACTGCAGCTGAAACTCATGATCGGACCGGAAAATCAGACGTGCCGTAGAGCGCGACAGGATTTCTCCTCTCTGCGACGCAGCGATTGCGCGCTCGACGTAGACGAGATGCTTCTGTACAGTACTGCGAAACGCGGCCGATGATGATGCCAGACGATAGAGCAGGTGAATCCGCAGCAACGCGGATTCGTGTGAATCGTTTACTGAAGGGAACTGTAGCCGATCGACTTTCTGCAGAAGGGGGCTGAGAAGTTCGGTGGCAATAGGGGACGGACGAATGATGCTTCGATCGCGTAATCTCGGCAGGTCGATTTGAAGGCCCTCGACGCATTTGGTGGATCGGGCGATTACGGCCGACGATGTGGCATAGGCGGTCTCACGGTACGCACGGCGCGATAGTGCCTGCTCCAACGAGGGGAGCCCGAGCAGCGAGAACGAATGGTCTGCCGTGAACAACCGTAGCAGGTTTACCAGATCGGCGCCGCTGTTGACTACGGGAGTGGCAGTCAACAGTAGAAGGTGTGATTTGTTTATCGCTCGAGCTAGCACGTCGTACCTGCGTGTCTTGGGATTGCGCAGCCGATGTGCCTCGTCGACAATGATGAGAGGAACCTCCGGCAGGTTTGTGCCACGACTCAGAGCCTCGAGTGTGAGCAACCTGACCTCTACGCCGACGTTTTCGCTCGTCCGTTCCCACTGGGCCCGCAGGGAAGCCGGCACTACGGCGAGGGTACCTTCATAGGCCGTCGCAACCGCGAGTGCCTCGTACGTCTTGCCCAAGCCTACTGCGTCAGCCAGCAGCGCACCGTGGAAGACTCTTAGGCTCGCGAGCACCCGCTGACATGCATCTCTTTGATGCTGCTTGAGCCAGACCGGGGGCGTCCAACAGTGAGTGCTGGGCCCTAGGGCGGCGGATCGTAATGCGCCTTCCAGATCCTGCGGTGACCCGCTCGGTCCGCACTCCAACTCCATGTCCAGCGGTTCTCGGACTACCCGCAGCTGGCTAGCGACTATTCTCGGCCAACGAGGTGATGACTCTGCGGGATCGGGCGGACAGTGAGAAAGCCTCGGCGACCGCCTCGTCAAGATCTTTGTGGGTGACATGCTTGCCTTGATGGAGTTCGCGACTCAGGTGAACCAGGTCTTGATATCTCCGGCCTGCTGGTGGAACCGGAATCTCAGATACTACACGAGCATTGATACGGCGGTAGCCGCCGCGTGCTTCGTCTGCCATTGCGTGACAGAGCATCATGGACCAACTCGAATTGAGGATCGCCGTGAGAGCCAAGGCAGTGCTGCGATCCGGCGCTGGCGCTACGTAGCACGTATTGAGTGGGACAGCGTCGGCCCATTCGGTCTCGTCGAGAGCCACAGCACGGGGCCGACGTGCGATGTCGGGCCACACAATGCGATTCTTGCGGAGAGCCGCTCTCACGCGGAAGACCGCCCAGATCGGTCCCGACTTATAGTCGCTCCGAGAGCGGAGTTGCTCTGCGACCGTGTTCGTGTAGTCACTGGCCCGGGGCGGGAGTTCTGTCAGAGGCACACCTGCGGCATCGTGACCCCAGAAAACGACCTGCTTTGGTTCGGGCCGGAACGCTCGAATGTCGCGTCCCCGTATTGCGGATTTCAATAGGGCACCCTCAAGAGTGACATGCTTCTCCCCGAACGCCACGGTTGCCATGCGGCCGGATAACTCGATCACGGTCCCAACAAGGACCCGATCGGCGCCCGTCTTGACACCCAGGGATGGCGGGGCTACGTGGTCTAATCGACGTCCTGAATTGCGAAATTCCTCTATGCAGTCCCGAACCTTGTCTGGGACCAAGATCCACGGTCCCCGACTGTCGAGCGATTGCTGCTCTACCGAGTGTCCAGAGGTAAAATCCAACCTTACTTTGTGTTTTTGGGACGGCGGTTTCTTACGCAGCACGAGTGCCAGCGGATAGGTCGTTGCGCCGAAGCGGGTCGCAGTTTGTTCGTCAACTCTGTGGATGTAGGCAATGGATGTCTCTCGTACGAGCCCTCTGCGCACTCTCTCGCCGTACCCAGCTGACGACACCTTGCTGGGCACGAGCAACCCAATCGATCCCCCAGGTGCCGTGAGTTCTAAGCAGCGTTCGATGAACGCAACCGACAGGTCGGGCAAGTGTTTGAATCCCCGTCCTGCGTTGCCGCTCCACCACGTGAAACGCTGCTGTAGAGTCTTTCTGCGCTGGGGTTCGATGCGTTCTGCTCTGACCCACGGAGGATTCCCGACTACCACGTTGAATCCTCCACTCGCCATCACATCCGGTGAGTGCACCTCAAAGGAGAAAAACGGAATCGTTCCGTCTGCCAATCGTAATCGTGCGGCTTGAAGATCGCTGTATACCTGAATCAATCTCTGATACCGCTTTTTCTGTGACGTCGTGAGTCCCGATTGTTTTCCGAACAGGTCGGGACTGTGAGCTGCTGCTGTAAGATCCGCTAGGGAACGCTCGGTGTTGCGAATAGCTGCCCCGATGAGATCGTGGGCCAGTTTGGTTTCTCGTTGTCTCAACCGTCGTATGGTGCGCCTATGGTCCGAACCACGAGCGTCGAAGACCGACGTCCGGTTTGAGTCCCAGTCCATAGAGCACCTCGCGAGCGAGATGCAACCCGGGTCGAAAGAGCGTGCCGCTCCAAGGGGATCGAGCAGGGTGTCTCCCTGTCGGACCATGGCATCGAGATTGGGTAGCGGCTCGACCTCGTCGATCGCTTCCGTCGGATCGTCAGCTATCACCGCAAGCCAGAGACGTAGCTCGGCCAAGCGCACCGCGATGGGGTTGATGTCGACCCCAAACAGATTCTCGCGCAGAATGGTGCGGCGCAAGGTATAACTCCGGGTCCGATCGGAAGATGGACCGATCGTGAGATTGAGTGTTACGAGGCATTCCAGAGCTCCAAGCAAGAACGCGCCGGATCCCACAGCTGGATCCAACAGGCGCAGCTGTCTCATCACTCTGCCTGCTTCGGCACGCTCGCCGCTAGTCACGGGACCGGCGTTGTGGAGTCGATTGACGAGTTCCGAAGAGAGATCGTTCTCGAGAGCCAAGCGGATGGCGGAGTCAACTATCTGCCGGACCACTGACGCGGGCGTGTAGAACGTTCCCGTCGAATGCCGCTCTTCGAGGTCCATCATCCGTTCGAATGCGCGGCCGAGCATATCGGGGGCGATTGCATCTGAGTCGACCTCTTCTCTCACGCAGAAACGGAATTTTTCGAATACGCCGTCAAACGCATCCCGCCATAGTTCGTTGGGCAGGCATATCTGTCCAACCCTGCGTTCGCTGGGATGCGGCTCAAAGAGTCCTCCGTTTAGGTAAGGAACTCTTCCCGGTATGGTAGAGCCAAAGCGTTTGTGGTAAGGTCGATTCAGAGTGCCGAAGAATAGCGGCCGCAGCACCGTACGATGGAAATCTTGACGCCTGGAGAGCGCATCGTCGAGCAGAGTTCTCAAGTAATCCGGCCGACCGTCGAGCCATCCCTTGGCCTGTACGAAATAGAGAAACAAGATTCTCGTTAGGGAAATGAGCGCGACCATCTTTCGATCTGCTGGCGAGCCTGAGTTCCCGAGTGCCGTAGTCATTCGTTCCAGTATGATTCTAAATGCTGTGAAAAATCGATCGCTTACCTGCTCGCTGCTCAACACCTCTGCTACGTACAGGGCATGGGCCAGCGATGTACGGGGTTCGACCGGCCGGAGTCTTTCCAACTGCTGGAGGCCGAATCTCGATGGGTTATCGAGCGAGATGGAGAGCACTCGTGTGATGCCGGGTTGCCCGAACCTGGGAGCGGTCAAGGCGATAACACGATCGGGTCCCACTGCAACGACCAGAGCGCGTTCGGCGCTCGACGCGAGCCTACGAGCCAGATGGCGCAGGTCTCGGTCTAGATCGACAACGTCCAACGCAATGACGAAGAAACTCTTCCAGCGCGCAACGACATTTGCCGTGTCGTCGAACGGCCTACGATATGCCGTATAGCCGATCAGGGTGAAAAGCTCGGTCAGGTCGGCCGCACGGCGGATTTTGCGAAGTGTTTCGATGAGCATGAACCGGTGTCGTTGACGTTCGGTCCATGGTAGAGCCGGCAGCGGCGCGATACATACTCAAAACACCGCAGGCCTAATCGATTTTGTGCGGGCTATTCCAGCTCGAGCAGATTCATAACCTGATATAGATCGATATCCAGTGCCACGGGAGGTGGCCAGGAGCCCTGCTTCAACTGTAACTCTATCAGCGCCCGTTCATTTAGCGTTCGCTGTCTGACCGCATTGTCGAGTAGTCCGGTTTCCACGGCCTTCTCGAACTCGTCTTCATCCAGCCAAAGTGCACCTCCTTCCGTCGGTTGCCAGAGGTCGAGGAATAGGTCGTTTCCTATCCAGGTGTCATCGTGAAACTCGACCGGCTTGCAGAGATTGGTATACCATCCGGTTAGCGAGCCATCCCTTAGGTGAAACCTGCCAACGTCGTGCCAGGAACCTGGAAACACATACCATATGATGGGCGCTCCGGAGTTGAGGACACGTTCGCCATCTATGTTCACGTCATCCCCGCCGTAGTGTTCCTGCAGCATTACTTTGATGTCCGGACGATCCAGTACCAATAATTCGTCATAGATCGTTGTGCACTTGCCGGGGCGTCTGTACTCGAAGTGAATGATACCGGCCATGTGGTTCAACGTAGCAGATTGTGACGGTTGAATACCAGTGCCAAAATACCGGCCTTGACTTGATGTCGAGAATTCTATAGATCCGCTCAATGCCCAACGTCGCTCTTACTCCCAACATTCAACGGCATGTCGACTGCGAGCCTATGACTGTGGTCGGAAACACGGTCGGCGAGTGCCTGGAATCGTGTCCCAGACGGCCTTCCTGGGAGATCATGTGTCTATGATATTGCCGGCACCGGGCGGCAAGCGGTACGCTGGTCTGTACCACGGTCACTTTGGTTCCAAGCTGCATCGTTCGGCGGATGAAGGTGGTAAATGGGAGGAATGTACGACGCCGTCGTTTCCCGAGCCCTCCAAAGATTCTCCTCCGGACATCAATCCGTTTAGTCGGCAGCAAGTTCCGTGGAAACTGATCATGATTTGGGCCCTGGAGAACGCCGGCCCCGATCATCCGGGGCATCTGTGGTGCGGCTCGATCCCCGGCGGACTGTTCAGATCGAGTGATGGTGGAGATTCGTGGGAATTGGTGCGCTCGCTCTGGGACCATCCGCTGCGCCGGGAATGGTTTGGTGGTGGCGCGGATTTTCCGGGAATCCATTCAGTTTGTGTGGATCCCCGTGACTCGCGTCGCGTAACTGTGGGAGTGTCGTGTGGTGGTGTGTGGGTCACTGAAGATGGAGGTGAGTCGTGGAACTGCCGAGCCGATGGCATGTGGGCAGCCTATATGCCGCCGGAGCGCAAGAACGATCCTCAGATTCAGGATCCCCACCGCATCGTTCAGTGTCGCTCGAATCCGGACGTGATGTGGGCCCAGCATCACAACGGCGTGTTCCGAACCGTTGATGGTGCAACCAGTTGGTATGAAATAGAAAACGTGCCACCCTCCACATTTGGGTTTGCGGTCGCCGCTCACCCGACTGACCCGGAGACCGCATGGTTTGTCCCGGGTGTGAGCGACGAGCACCGGATTCCTGTTGATGCAAAGGTTGTTGTGGCACGTACTCGAGACGGTGGCAGGTCGTTCGACGTATTGAATAATGGTTTGCCGCAGCAACATGCCTATGATCTCACGTTCAGACATGCCCTCGACATCGACGACAGTGGAGACCGTCTGGCTTTTGGTAGTACTACCGGGTCGTTGTGGATAACGGAAGATGGCGGCGACAACTGGATGAATGTGTCTACCAATCTGCCCCCGGTCTACTGCGTGCGGTTTGTCAGCTAGTTGGCGTGCAACTGAAGTTTCGTCGCTTGCACAGCACTCGTCCGGTAATGCGCACTCAGATACGCTTCGGTAGTCAGCACTAACCCTCGATTCTGCCGCCAAGGTGTTTGGCTAGAAACCGTTCGGCCACCGCATAGAACTTGAGACGGTTCTCGGGTTTGGCGAACCCGTGTCCTTCATCCTCGAATAACAAGTATTCGTGGTCGATTCCCTTGTCCCTCATCGCCGCCACAATCTGTTCCGACTCCGCTTGCTTGACGCGCGGATCATTCGCTCCCTGTGCTATCAGCATTGGGATTCTGATCTGATCTACCCTCGATAGCGGCGACCGCGATTTGAGGAATTCTTCTTCGGTCGCCGGATTACCGACTCGCTTGTGTAGCATTGTGAGATATGTCGACCAATAGGCCGGAATAGTGTCAATGAACGTAATGAGATTGCTGGGTCCGACAATGTCGACTGCGCACTTGAACAGCTCGGGAGTGAAGGTGGCACCCACCAGGGCGGCGTAACCACCGTAGGATCCTCCGTAAATGGCAATTCGATCGGGGTCCGCAATACCTCTGTCGGTCGCCCATCGAACCGCGTCGACGAGATCGTCGTGCATTCTTCCACCCCACTCCTTGTCACCGGCGTTCAGAAATCTCTTGCCATAGCCGGTCGACCCTCGGAAGTTCACCTGAAGAACCGCGTAACCGCGGTTAGCCAGCCATTGTGCCTCGGGATCATACCCCCAGGTATCCCGATGCCAAGGACCGCCATGCACGTTCAACACCATGGGAAGTCTCTCACCTCGAGTTCCGGGAGGAATGTGCAAGTAGCCGTGAATGGCCAATCCGTCTCGAGACTCAAAAGAGATTGGCCGCATTGACGTAAGATCGTAGTCTGCCAGCGCCGGTCTGCTATGAAATAGGAATCTCGCGGTCTTGTCGTTCCGATCGTATGTGTAGTAGGCCAAGGGCTGATCATCTTGGTTAAACCCCACGAGCCACATATCGTCGTCGTGTGTGCGGTTGTAGATGGCAAAATCGCCGGGGCTTACTCTGCTGATCGTGTCGATGTCGTCTTGGATCGATTCGTCCAGGACCACATGTTCTTCGCGGGCCTTGACGAACGACACCATCTGAACCTCTTTGGTGTCGGGGTGGATCACTATATCGCCGACATCGTACTCGGGATCACCTACGAGAACTCTGGTCTCACCGGATTCTATGTCCAGTTGCACCAATTGCGCGGCGTTGGCGTTTCTGGAATCGAGCATGTAGAGAGATCTCCCATCCCCGCTGAACCCTACCGGTCCACTGGCCAGAGAGTCCTCGGCGTTCCAAGAGACTAGAGTGCGCCATTCGGCATCATCTGTGTCACGTATTAGGAGATCGAATCCCCCATCGTCAGTTGACGCGTTCGCACCACGCACACGGAGATCCGAGTCGACCACCCAACCTGCCACGTTGCCCGGATTCTTGGCTACGAGTTTCAGGATGCCGGTGCGGAGATCCAAGTGGTAAACGTCGTGTAGGGTTTGGTCTTCCTTGTTCATCGCTATGAGCAGGTCGTGCGGATGGCTCTTCTCGTGCTTCATGACCTGTACCTGTATGTCCTCATATGGAGTTAGGTCTGACTCCAGTTCGGTCTCCAGGTCGACGCGGAATAGACGCCAATTCTCGTCTCCGCCACGGTCCTGCAGATAGAGAATGTGTTCGCAATCGTGTGCCCAGAAATACACACGTACGCCACGATCTCTATCGCGGGTCACCGGCGTGTAGTCGTCTTCACCGAGCGTGCCGACCAAGACGTTGAGCACTCCGTCGACTGGTGCCAGATAGGCCAGCCTGCGGCCGTCCGGCGAGATCTGGGGACCGGCCCTTTCGGGGTTCCCAAACAGAACCTCTCGCGGAATGAGGGGGATCTCTGAACTCTTGGCCATCGTCCTCACGCTGTGCTAAGTCGTATGTCCGCGCGATCCTCGCTGGACCACGGTGGCGGCGGCCATGTGGCCGGTCACGTTTACTGCGGTGCGAAACATATCTGGGATGCGGTCTATGCCAAGTAGGATGGCAAGGCCGGCCGTGGGCACACCGACTGCCGACAAGGCGGGTGCCAATGTGATTATACTGGCCGAGGGTACAGCTGCCACTGTGAACGAGACGAGCGTTGTGGCAAGTATCGCGAGGGCCACGGCCGCCGGAGTGAGTTCGATACCATAGAGCCAGGCGAGAAAAATAAGGCCTGCGCCTTGGAACAAGGCACTACCGGCCCGCCCCATGGCGGCTCCAAGTGGGATTACCAAACTTGCTACGGACTGCGAGATATCGAGATTCTCTGTGGCGTCTTCCAGCAGGACCGGAATTGTCGCTGCCGAGCTGGTAGTGGTGAACGCGATCATTTGGCCGCCCGCGCACGCTTTCAAAAAGCGGATAGGTCCCACACGACCCAGGATCAGTACCACCGGCAGGTAAAAACCCGTCAGGAATATGATGAGTCCCGCGATGACTGCGACAACGAACACGCCGAGGCTGCGGAAAATGCCGAGCCCTGAACTGGCCGCCACGGGGGCCGACAACGCAAATACTCCGACCGGCGCGGTCCACAAGATCCAGTGCACCAACTTTATCAGGGCATCCGTGGTTGCCGTGGCGAGTCCCATGAGCCGTGCCCTCTGTTCGTCGGCGAGTGTGCTCACGGCAGCGGCGAAAATGACCGTGAAGACCATGAGCGGCAGCAACGCACCGTCCGCGGCTGCCTTGAATGGACTCGTGGGTATCAAATTGACCAGAAAGTCCATTGGCCCAGGTAAGTTTGCCGCCTCGACCACCTCGCTTTGGGGACCGAGGGAAGGTACCGCTCCAGCTAGCGGGGTGAGCAGTTTCATGGTTCCCATCCCGATCGGAACGCTCACCAAGGTCGATGCGACGAAAAACGTAAGTGTGACGAGTCCGATCCGGCCCAGCTGCCTGAGATTGCCCATCCCAGCAACGCCGACGAAGACGGTCGTACCGACCAGAGGCACCACCGCCATTTTCAGAAGGTTGACGAACGCGGTACCTAGGGGTCTGACTCCGTTTGCCGCGGTCATGAGTTGAGGCGACTCGGTAGTCGAGGCGATCAGCCCGAGACCAATGCCTGCGACCAACCCCATAGCGATGGCGAGGTGTAACTTCATGGACTAACTTCTCCGGGTCATTGAATTGTCTTGGAGGTTGTGTTGGAGCACGCTCAAAGAACCACACCACGCCGCGCCCTGATCCTGGGTGCATCCAGCGGCTTCGGTGAAGCCTGTGCAAAGGCTCTCGCGCGGGCCGGATACGACATAGCTGGTGTGCACCTAGATCGCAAGGCCGGCATTCAGCATGTCGACGAAATCAGGGCCGAGTTGGAAGGGCTTGGCGCTCAAACGATGTTCTTCAACATAAATGCGGCGGATGAGGTCAAGCGACAGGAGGTGCTGACGGCCATCCAGGAGGATATCGCCAAGCGCGGCGGCACGGTTGCCGTTCTAATGCACTCGCTGGCTTTTGGGACGCTGCGCCCCTACGTCGGCGAAAACGCGCTCACAAAGAAGAACGTCGAAATGACGCTAGATGTGATGGGTCACTCACTGGTGTATTGGGTGCAGGACTTGGTGCGGCGGGAAATGATGGCAAAGGGGGGACGCGTCTTCTCCATGACCTCGTCGGGTTCGACACGGGTGATCGAGTCCTACGGAGCTGTCTCAGCCGCCAAGTGTGCACTCGAATCTCACACACGCCAGCTGGCGGTGGAGTTGGCGCCGTATGGGATAACGGTGAACGCGCTGCGTGGAGGCGTAACTCGTACGCCGGCATCGGAAAAGATTCCCGGGAGTGATCGTCTGTTTGAGCAGGCAGCTTCGCGCAATCCTCACAAACGACTCACGACACCCGGTGATGTAGCACGTGCCGTGGTAGCGTTGTGTGACACGGGTACCGACTGGATAACTGGCAACGTGATCAATGTTGATGGTGGTGAGGAGGTGTCTGGATAGCCTGGCGACGTTCGGTGCGTCTCTACACTCGCCGCTTTTTCAACGCAGCCAATTCGTCCTCCAGATGTGCCAGCATCCGGACGATGTCGATCTCGCCACCTTCGGACGCATCGAGTACGACGCCACGCTGGTTGAGCAGCGTTTCTACGAGCACATCGGTATAACCAACGACGGCATGAGAGATTCCCTTGTCGAGCAGGCGGTTTAGTCTGAGCACCGCAGTCAGCGATTGCCTGCTGGGGAGAGCGGCGATTACCTCCGACAGGTCGCGAATCAGAAGTTCGCGCAGATGCTGCAGTTCTTCCACTACCTCGCCGGCCGCCAAACCACGGGCGGCTGCGGTTCGGCCGTACGTGTCGCAGGCGTTGAACCACAGCTCTGCCACCTGGCGCCTCAGTGGTCCGGTCGTTTCTATGACTATGTCCACGAGTAGCGCCAACTGCCGTTCGATCGTGTCTCGATTGACGATCGGAACTTGGCTCATGCGGCCGGCAAGCCAATCCGCCCATTTGCGGACCAGGTGGTCGCGATTCGATTCTAATGAGCGGCCAACCGCGGTGATCGCTGGGTTGGAGGGACGCGTGGTAACGCCCATTGTGCGTTCCCATTCGGTGAGTTCGTTAAAAAATCTACCACCGTGGTACCAGGAGGTCAAAGTATCCATATGGCTACCGTGAAGAAGCTTCAGTTTGAGCTGATAGGATCGGATGGCGCCCCGCTCCGGGGTGACGTGTATACGGCGGGGGCCGGCGACAGGAGGCCGTTAGTCGTAGTATGTCATGGATTTAAGGGATTCAAAGACTGGGGTTTTTTCCCCTTCTTGGCGCAACG
Source organism: Gemmatimonadales bacterium (assembly GCA_046757925.1). Lineage (GTDB taxonomy): Bacteria > Gemmatimonadota > Gemmatimonadetes > Gemmatimonadales > GWC2-71-9 > JAZDCZ01. The sequence goes on along the minus strand of JBHHZE010000048.1, from coordinate 393 downwards.
GCTGGCTCGGGCAGGCATGACGGCCGTGTCGTTCAATTTTTCCGGTTCCGGCGTTGGCGAGGACGGTGAGAGTTTCTCCGAGCCTCAGCGCTTTGCGCGTAACACCTATTCAAGGGCACTGAGGGATCTCGAGATAGTCCGAAACGCGGTGCAGGGAGGCAACCTGGTGAATGGTTTGCCGGCGGCCCAGTCCTGCGGCTTGCTGGGACACAGCTTTGGTGGCGCGGTCTCAATCCTGTTCGCTGCCGAAAATAGCGACGTTCGGGCACTTGTCACCTGGGCTGCAGTGGCAAACCCGCTACGCTGGGACGAGCAGACAGTAGCGCAATGGAGGGAGGAAGGTACCATCGATATCGTCAACGCACGGACCGGTGAAATACTCCCGCTGTACCT
>JBHHZE010000047.1:0-26592 GCA_046757925.1 Gemmatimonadales bacterium | reverse complement strand
TATGCGGTAATCGAGGCCGACAAGAGAGATCCTACTCGAGGATTCAGGTTCGGGCCGCCTCCTCCGGGACAGGAACGGAAGAGTGGCGTGTACCGCTCAACCGACAGAGGTGACACTTGGAAGCAGCTGAGCACGACCAACAACCGGCCCATGTACTACAGCCAAATTCGCGTGGATCCCAACGATCCCGACAGGATCTACTTGGGTGGGTCCCAACTCTATCGATCCAGCGATGGAGGAAAGACATTCACCAATGATGCTGCGCACGATGTCCATTCCGACCATCATGCTCTGTGGATCGATCCGAACAACTCCGACCACCTGATCGTTGCCGGCGATGGCGGCGTATCGGTGTCGTGGGATCGGAGCGACAACTGGCGTCAACTCCGAAACTTGCCCATAGCGCAGTTTTACGAGATTGGTGTCGATATGCGCGACCCGTACTATGTGTGTGGTGGACTACAGGACAATGGATCGTGGTGCGGACCCAGCGACACCTGGTCCAATCAGGGAATCAGGCCGCGGGACTGGTACAACATAGGTGGCGGTGACGGGTTTTACTCGCTGATCGATCCCAATGATCCAACGATCGTGTTTGCCGAATCTCAGGGTGGCAACTTGCTCCGCAGGAATATGAAGACCAAGGAGGCTATAAGAATGAGGCCCATCGGTCGTCCCAGTGAGGCAGAGGAGAGTCCCAGCTTCCGTTGGAACTGGGATACTCCCGTGGTGATGTCGGCGCACGACAATGCCACGATATACCTGGGTGGGAACGTCCTCTTCAAATCCACCGATAGGGGCATGAGTTGGAGTGAGATAAGCCCGGACCTAACCAAGCATATCGATCGATCAACCCTCGATATAATGGGAGTGAAGGGCTCGGAGCCCATGATGTCACCCAACGACGGAACATCGTCGTACGGCAACCTCATCACCGTCACCGAGTCACCGTTGAACGCGTCGCTGCTTTACATCGGCACCGACGACGGCAACGTACAGGTCACGCGAGACGGCGGCGTCACTTGGACCGATGTGACGTCCAACATCAAAGGCGTCCCGGATCGCACGTACGTGAGCCGCCTTGTCGCCTCGAAGTTCGAAGAGGGCAGGGTCTACGCAACCTTCGACGGGCACCGCAACGACGACTACAGCCCGTACGTCTTCGTGAGCGAAGATTATGGACGGCACTGGCGGCCGATCGTCAAGGGATTGCCGGAAGGCTGGTCGGTGAACGTGATCGTGGAAGCCCTGCACAATCCAAGCGTGTTGTTCCTCGGCAATGAGCTCGGAGTGTATTTTACGCTCGACAGAGGCGGGAGTTGGGCGAGGCTCAAGAACAACCTGCCGACGGTTCCGGTGGACGACATCAAGATCCATCCTCGCGAAAACGATCTGGTGATCGGAACGCACGGCCGCGGGATTTGGATCATGTCCGATATCACGCCCATAGAGCAGCTGTCGAGTGAAGTACTGGCATCGGCGGCGCATCTGTTCCCAGTACGGCGGGCGACGTCGTACAATCCCTACACGCCGCAGGGTTGGACACCGGGGATATTCGTTGCGCCCAACCCTCCTGCCGGAGCGTTGATCCGCTACTACTTGAAGGACGATCTCGCACCGGCGGAGGCTCCGGTCGCCGGGGGCGGATCCGAGAGCCGGGAGCAGGGCCCAACTGCGGGCGACCCGGTCGAGCGGCTGCCAAGGACTGGGGGAGAGGCTGCCAAGGCGAAGATCACCATAGTGAATTCGGCCGGGGAAACGGTGCGTGAGCTCGATGGATCGGGCAAGGCGGGTATCCAGCAGGTGATATGGGATCTGCGCCTTCCGCCACCCTATGTCCCCGAAGCTCCGGCCCAGGGGAATTTCAGGTTCCGTGGTCCGCCACGTGGCCCCAAGGTTCTGCCTGGAACCTATACGGTACGGTTGGAAGCTGCCGGTCAGTCGGCTGCGACCGACGTCGTGGTGCGGTTAGATCCCAGGGTCGAGATCTCGGATGCGGATCTCAAAGAGAGACAGCGTGTGCTAATGAGCGTCTATGCACTGGCCAAACCAATGTATGAGGCCGGCCGGGCGGTGCAGCGGCTCAACCGCCAGTTGGCTGATGTACGCCGTCTCCTGCAGGAGAACAAAGATGCGCCCAAGGCGGTGCGGGACCTGGTGAAAGATCTCGGCAACGAGGTGCGTGAAGTCGGCCGGGAGGTGAATCAAACCGGCCGGCGTGGTGGGGCCGGCTTCGGCATCGAATCCTCGACGACGAGACCAACGGACGATCAGATCTGGCAAGTGGGGCAAGCTTGGGAGAAAGTGCCGGCTGCGATAGAGCGACTCAACGACATCATAGAGAACAAGATGCCCGCGCTCTACAAGGAGCTCGACAAGAACGGCATTCGTCCTAACCCTGGCAAGCCGGTGGCGGTGCCCAAGCGACCGTGAGAGTCTAGTAAGTGGGGATCTGCAAGGGGGCGCGCTCCGGCGCCCCTGCAGATCGTTCTCCTCTGTCGTCGCTTTTCACCTGAGACATGACCAATCCCCTCTTGCCGTTTCTCGAGCGTCAGGGCGTCCTGATCCTCGACGGCGGGCTGGCCACCGAACTGGAAGCTCGAGGGTGCGATCTGGACGACGAGTTGTGGTCGGCGCGACTGTTGATGGATGATCCCGAATTGATAAGGCAAGTCCACCTCGACTACTTGCGTGCCGGTGCCGACTGCATTGTGAGTGCCAGCTACCAGGCAACCAGAGAAGGATTCGAGCGATGTGGCTCGAGCCGAGGCCAGGCGGTGGATCTATTGCGGTCTTCAGTGCGCCTGGCTATTGAAACACGAGACAGCTTCTGGGAATTTCCCGCGAACAGAAGTGGCCGCGTCAAACCTATCGTGGCTGCCAGCGTGGGTCCGTACGGCGCCTATCTGGCGGACGGTTCCGAATACCGAGGTGATTACGATCTGGAGCGCGCGGAGCTGAGGCGCTTTCACGGCGATCGCTGGTTGGTGCTTGCAGAGAGCGGCGCCGATCTCCTGGCGTGCGAAACCATCCCGTCTAGAGAGGAGGCTCTTGCCTTGCTTGCGCTGTTGCATGAGACCCCGCACGTATGCGCTTGGTTTAGCTTCAGTTGTATGGACGGTGAGCGCCTGAACGATGGTACGAGACTGACAGATGTGATCGAGGTCCTGAGCGAAGCCGACCAGGTGGTGGCCCTCGGGGTAAATTGCACACCGCCGAAGTTCGTTCCAAGTCTCATTGCGCGTGCCAGAGACGTGACCGACAAACCGATTGTGGTCTACCCCAACTCGGGCGAAACGTTCGAGGCGGATGGAAAGCGGTGGCTCCAGAGCGGCATGGCCACCCCGTTTGGTGAGGCGAGTGTCGCGTGGCGCTCGCTAGGAGCTTCGATGATCGGAGGCTGCTGTCGCACGGGACCATCTGACATAGGAGACATACGAGGGCATCTGCTGTAATGGGCCAACACCATATAACGGTTACAAAGACTGCTCGCTACTTTACACTCGGCAACGCTGAAAACCCGACACAAGTTTGGTTTGTGTGTCACGGATACACACAGTTGGCCGACCAATTCGTCCGACTGTTTGCACCCGTGAACGACGGCACTCGCCTCATAGTCGCACCGGAGGGACTCAGTCGGTTCTACACCGATCACGCCGCGCGAACAGTGGGTGCAGGTTGGATGACCAGCGAGGATCGGTTAGCCGAGATCGACGACTATGTCCGTTACTTGAACGCTCTTTACACACATATCTTCGCGGAGATAGATCGCGCAGCGGTCGGGTGTGTAGTCTTGGGGTTTTCGCAAGGGGTGGCCACCGTTTGTCGCTGGGCGGTTGCGGGTGGCGTAGCGGTCGACCGACTGGTCATGTGGGGTGGGCTCTTACCTCCCGATCTGGATCTTGCACGACATCGGCAGAAACTGGCCGAGTCGAATCTCACGATTGTGCTTGGAAGTGACGATGAGTTGGTGAGTTCTGCGGCCCGTGTGCGACAAGAGGAGGAGTTGCGAAATCACACTATCCCTTTCAGTACGATTCTGTTTGAGGGTGGTCACAGGCTGGATAGGAATGTCCTGTCACAGCTGGTGGAGGTGTGATCGGGTATTCTCCTCGCTACTCGTTGCCCCACGGCCGCAGCAAGTCTTCCGGCTCCACCCCCAAACCATCGGCCACTCGGGTGATGTAGTTGAAGTAGCCGATCACTTGGGTCGCATCGTGGATGGCAGTATCGTCAAAGCCGTAGCCACGCAGTGTTTCTAGATCGTCGGGACCCATGTCGTGCTGATTGTGTGTCAGTTTTGCCGCAAACTCGCAGAGTGCTCTGTCGCCCACATCCAGGTCTGCCTCGTGCCAGTTGCGGGCTACCGAGTGAACGAACTCATCCGCCTGGGCGTTGTCCTCGAACGATTCCTCGACCTCGGCACGGAGGTCGTGTGCGTGCGCTTGAATTCAGTAGTAGCACTTGAGTTCCCACGCAACGACGGTGGCGATCAACTCTCGCTGGACCCGTGACAACGGCGACGGCCCCCACATGATGGCCCGATAGAAATCCATGCTGCCCTTCAACACCCGTGCGTTGAGGCTCATGATATGGATGATGTGCCACACGCGCCCGGCACGGCGGATAGCTTTGTCGAACTCCGTCTTGAGCAATCCCGTGGCTTCATCTACGGGTATCTGTTCTATCCAGGGCATGGGTGATTACTCCCCTCGTTCGCGATCCCGTACTCCCGAGGTCTCGCGATCTGTTTATCCGGCCCGTATCTTTGCAGTTATCGTCCATGCGGCGGGTTGTGTAAGCTTCTATAGAAATGGAGGAGTTGTCAATATGACTTGGGGTAAACGCATACAGTTCCTCAGAATAGTGACCGTCGTCGGTTTCATGTCGAGTCCGATGACGCTCCTGGCGCAGAGCTCCGATGAGATAGCTGGGCTCAAAAACCAGCTGTCGCGGCACGTGGAAAGTCTACGGCATTCACTGGATGTGCTCAACAGGAGGGTAGACGACATCATGTTCTTCCAGCGATTGGGAGATATGGCTGACATTGACATTGTGTCGTTTACCGGCCCTCCCCGCAGATACGAACCAAATCCCAAGGCCCAGGGTGCCGGCAATCCTCTGACTGTACGCGCATACGTATTCATTCCCAAGGATCTGGACAGGACGAAGAAACAACCACTGATAGTGTTTCCACACGGTGGTGTGCATGGAAATTTTGGAACTGGCAATACCCATGTGTTGCAGGAGATGTTACAGCAGGGGTATACCGTCGTTGCTCCTGAATACCGCGGAAGCACGGGATACGGGGGCCGCTTCTACAGAGCCATCGACTATGGCGGACTGGAAATAGAGGATACCTATGCGGCCCGTAACTTCATGCTCGAAAATTATGAGTTCCTGGATCCAAGTCGAGTGGGGATCGTCGGTTGGAGTCACGGTGGCCTGCATGCGCTCATGAACATCTTCGAGCACGGCAGCAGCTACGCGGCTGCGTACGCCGGTGTGCCGGTGAGCGATCTCGTTGCCAGAATGGGATACAAGACGCAGGGGTACCGTGATCTCTATTCGGCGGAATACCATATCGGTAAGTCCGCTTACGAAGACGTGGAAGAATACAGAAGACGCTCGCCCTCATGGAATACGAGTAAGTACGATGGGACTCCGCTACTGATTCACACCAACACGAACGATGAGGATGTAAATGTGTTGGAGGTTGAGCGTCTCATACAAGCGCTCAAGGCGGAAGGCAAACATGGGTTCGAGTACAAGGTTTACCAGGATGCGCCCGGAGGTCACGGGTTCAATCGGCTGGACACCAAGTTCGCCCGCAATTCACGGCGGGAAATCTGGCACTTCCTGGCCCCCATACTCAAACCGGACAACCCGATAGGATGATCGATGGTGGTGGGGGGGACGTGGTGATGCTGGAAGTGTTCACCGACTACATATGACCGTGGTGCTACCTCAGTACCGGGCGTATTGACCGTTTGTTGAAGGAGTACCACATAGGGGTGACGTACACCCAGTTTCCGCTCCATCCGGAAACTCCCGTGCGCGGCCGCACGCTGCGAGATCTGTTTGCCGGTACTAGTGTCGATGCCGACGCCATGCAGGTTAGGCTGGCCGAGTTGATGGCTATCGAAGGACTGCCCTATGGCAAGCGGAGCATGACGTTCAATAGTCGTATGGCGCAGGAGCTGGCCAAGTGGGCGGAACGTGAGAACCGGTCATGTGAGTTCAACAGAGCGATTTTTCACGCATACTTCGTGGACGGTAGAAATATCGGTGACATGAATGTGCTGTTGGGTATCGTCGGGGAATTGGGGTTGCCTGAAGCCGAGGCCTCGACCGTCCTGACCGATGGTGTTTTCAAAGAGGCAGTCGACTCCGACTGGCAGAGGGCCTCTGATTTGGGTGTCACAGGTGTCCCGACGTTCGTGTGCAGCCATCGTGCGGTAATCGGAGCGCAGCCGTATGAGGTGTTGGAACGCCTGGTAAGAGAAGCAGGGGCGACTCGACGTGAGTGAGATATCAGAGCGGAACGGGATGTTCCGCGAGTCGTTCTATATGTTCTTGGCAGGGATATTCCTGACCGCCCTCACGCTCGGCAACATCGTCGGGATAACGAAATTCGTAGACCTCAAACTGTTCGTGATTCCGGCCGGGCTCTTGGCTTATCCGATCACCTTTCTGGCAACCGATCTCATAAGTGAACTGTACGGTCGCCGCCGGGCGCAGACCGTAGTCTGGATCGGTTTTGTCATGAACTTTTTCATGCTTTTCCTAATGTGGCTCGGTCATACGCTACCGGATGCCGCGGGAGTGTCCGGGGCGACGTCCACATTCGACACTGTCTACAGCTTCATGAAACCAAACGTATTGGCTTCCATGGTCGCCTATTTGGTGGCTCAATCCGTAGACGTTCAAGCGTTCCACTTCTGGAAACAGCTTACCAAGGGCAAGCACCTTTGGCTGCGCAACAACGCGTCTACCATGTTCAGCCAGGTGATCGATACGCTGCTCATTCTGTCCATTCTCTATGCCTCGGGTGGGCTTGGTGCGGACATCGATTCGCCCGGGAAGCTCGTGAGCTTGATGCTCAGTTCCTATGCGTTCAAGTTTACGTTTGCGCTGTTCGACACACCGTTCTTTTATCTGGGCGTTTACATTCTCAAACGCAAGCTGAACTCTGCTGGGTCGGAACCGCACGGCGAATTGATGGCGACTGGCTAGTTCAGGGATGCCAGCACGAGCCCCAGAAACTCATCCGTCTTGGGAGCCTGAATCCAGCGAACCACAACCACGAGGTCGTCATCCGGGTCGACCCAGATGACGTTCGAGCCGCCTCCGAGGGCGGCAAAGCTGCTCGCGGGAGCGCTCGGCCACTGTTTCTGCCCGGTATTGAGCCACCACATGTAACCGTAGTTCGGTTGGATGTCGGTGGGGGTGGTAGCCCGGCTAACCCAATCTGCCGGGAGAAGCTGCCGATCCTTCCAGGTGCCGTTCCTCAAGAAGAGATAGCCGAATCGAGCCTGGTCTCGGGAACTGATCCACATTCCACCGCCCCAGTGCCCACCACCGCTCACCGACTTCATCATCCTGCCGTCGATCACGGCGTCAGACTTGAAGTAACCGTGCCACTCCCAAGTGCTGGAGGCGTCTATCGGATCCATTATGCGTTCTTTCAGAACTGAAGGCAGCGGCCGGCGCCACAACTGAAGGAGGGACAAGGCAAGTCGGTTCACGCGTACGTCGTTGTATTCCCAGAAGGTTCCCGGTGCTCGAAGCGCGCGATCACGTCCGCGTCGTCGGTCTGCCTTGTCGGGTTTGCCCCACAACTCGCCTTCCCACTCGCTCGTCTGCTGGAGGAGATGCTGCCATGTTATGGTGGCGTTGTGTGGAGTGTCGAAAGAACTGTCGATATGATAGTCCCTCACGGGATCCCCGAGGTGCTTGATGAGATCGTCGGCAAGCGCCAGCCCCGCAGTTGTGGAGAGGAAACTCTTGGACACACTGAAGGTCATGTCTACTCGCTTGGTGTTGCCCCACTCGGCTACGATGTAGCCATGTCGTATGACGAGGCCATTCATTCCACCACGGTCTTTCATCGGGCCCACGATGTCGCCGTACGGCGAGCCTGACAGCCTGCGTGAGAGCATGAGCCGGAGGTCACGCGGTTCGGTCGACTCGTTGGCCAGGGCGAAGGAAATCGCCTCCGAGAGCGATGTGCTGTCCATCCCGACCGTCGCGGGAGATCGGTGCTCCCATGCGTCCGCTGGACCCGGGTAGTACGGTCCAGGTCGGTTTGCATCCCCCCGATCTGTGGTACGAGGCACCGCTGCCAGCAACATCCCAGCCGCGACGGTCAGAAAAATGGACGGTTTTGTGACAACATGTGTCATGAGGTACTCCCTAACTGCGTGCAAGACCCGACGGCGACCGTGCTAACGGTACCTCGTGCTCACTCGAGAAGCCAGAGTCCGGGGACCACCTCACCCTGTTAGATTCCGTTATCGACTCATCGCCGAGTGATGAATTGCGGGACAAGAGACGCCGTTCGAGTAGCATTCTCATTCCGCCGCCGCGGGCTAGGTCGCGGAGGCGACTGCGGCGCTTGCGTGTCATCATACTCGCACTTCTGGTATCGCTCGTCAGTTTGGGAGTTCTGATCTGGCTTGCCGTCAGGTAGTCTCGATTCACGGTGGGCCGCAGGACACCAAGTTCGTCAGCGAATCGGCCCGCTTAATCGTACTTGGAAATGGGATGGAGAGAAGAGTCGACAGATCGGGAGAGCGCTGGGTGAGAGCTGATCGGCGGGTGGGTGGTGACCAGGGGTTTGGCGGGCGCGCAGCACGCAAGATGACGACTCGTGTACCAACTCGAACCGAGGTACGTTCCACTGGTCGGAACCAAAGAGGGTGGCGAGTTGTATTGATCGGAGGCGTCTGGCTACTGGAGACAACGACACCCGCGAATGAACCTATCTGCCCACCGTGTCACGATCGCCGTAACGGGCCTGGTTGTCATGAGTCTCGCTATTATGGCAATATGGTCCGGAGGATCTTCACGACGGCCATCGACGGTGCCTCGCAGTTCGGTTGTATCCCCGCAGGAAGAGGGGCCGCCTGAGCCGGGCAGGGAATTCTACTTCACACGTGCAGAGTACAGTGGCACACGGTGGGGTTACGGTCGTGGGTATGGCCGTGGTAGTTGGGCGACCGATTGGCCCAAGGCGGATATCCAGTTCCTCATTGGGGTCAAGCGTCTCACGAACATCGATGCGTACGACTACGACAATCCGGTCAGACTCGACGATCCCAAGCTGCGCCGCTATCCGTTTATCTACGCACTCGAAGTCGGTTACATGAATCTGACGGAGGGGGAAGTGGTGGGGCTCAGGAGCTACCTGCTCGCGGGCGGCTTCTTGGTGATCGACGATTTTTGGGGCACATATCAGTGGGCTAACTTCGAAGTACAGATCAAGCGAGTCCTGCCGGAGTTTTCCATTGTCGATCTCCCCCTCGACCATCCTCTGCTCAACGCGTTCTATAATATTGACGAGATCTTGCAGGTGCCCAATGTTGGCAATGGTAGGAGGGGTGGACCAACTTGGGAGCAGGACGGGTTCGTTCCCAAGCTCAGGGGCATCTTTGACGATCGTGGGCGTCTCATGGTAGTGATAAACTGGAACACCGATCTCGGAGACGCTTGGGAGTGGGCGGAGGATCCCTGGTATCCGCTCAAGTACTCCAATTTCGCCTACAGTCTCGGGATCAACATGATCGTATACGGGATGAGTCACTGAATGGGGCCATATCTAGAAGGTGTCTTCGGATACCTGTTCAAGTACCGCCCGGTAGTGTTCGAGCGGGGTGATCTCGTGTTCGGCGCTCCGTGGCCGCTCATCCTGCTCGTGCTGGTTGCAGTAGCTATCGTGCTACCTCCTCTGATAACGTATGGCGGCATGAGCGCCAAGCTGAGACGCGTCGATCGTGCTCTACTCACGGGCCTCAGAATAGCGGTGCTTGCGATGCTGGTATTTGCGCTACTGCGACCGATGTTGGTGGTGGCAACGGTAGTACCACAGCAGAACTTCTTGGCTGTTCTCATCGACGATTCTGAGAGCATGCGGATCGCCGACGACCGCGGCATGCCACGGAATCAACTCGTGACCGGATTGTTCGGGCTTGCGGGCAGCGATGTGTTGACCGAGTTGGCCGACCGTTTCAAACTGCGCTTTTATGGGTTCTCCCACAGTGCATCACAGCTGGGGAGCGTTGCCGATCTGACGTACTCGGGCCGGATGACGAACTTGTCGAGTGCACTCAACCGGGTCTCCAGCGAATTGTCGTCGGTCCCCCTTGCCGGAATTGTCCTCGTTACCGACGGTGCCGACAACTCTTCTGCTTCTCTCACGGAGTCGATTCTGCAGCTTCGCGGGCGGGGAGTGCCGGTCCATGCCGTCGGAGTCGGTCTGGAGCACTTCCCCAAGGACATTGAGATCACCCGTGTGCAGGCGCCCAAACGAGTGCTTCGCGGCTCCTCCGTCGCGGTGGACGTGATGATCGAGCAGTCGGGTTTTGGCGGAAAGACCGTACGGCTTCAGGTGGAGGACGCGGGGCAGATCGTCAGTACGCAGGATGTACAGCTTCCCAGGGACGGTGAGGTCGTGACGGCTAGGGTGCATTTCACGGCTTCGGATCCGGGGACCCGCATGTTCCGATTCCGCATAGTCCCTCAGGAGGGTGAGTTGGTTGACCGGAATAACGGCCGTGACGCCCTGGTGACAGTTGCAGACAGACGCGAAAAGATTCTCTATTTCGAGGGTGAGCCGCGATTCGAGGTGAAGTTCATTCGTCGTGCCGTGGAAGACGATGACAACCTTCAGATCGTGACCCTACAGCAGACTGCGGACAACAAGTTCTATCGGATCGGTGTGGATGATGAAGATGAGATCGCTGATGGATTTCCGAAGAGACGGGAAGATCTGTTCAGGTATCGCGGTCTCATCCTCGGGAGCGTTAAGGCAAGCTTCTTTACGCACGATCAACTTCAGATGATCGCCGAGTTCGTAAGCCAACGCGGCGGCGGTCTTCTGACGTTGGGCGGCAGGAACTCTTTCTCCGAGGGGGGGTGGGCCGGCACGCCGGTCGCCGACGCTCTGCCTGTGGTGCTCGAGCAGAAGTCTCCGGAAGATACCGCCCGTTTCTTTCGAGAGGTGAAGGTGGGACTCACTCCGTTCGGGCGGGGTCACCCAGTGACGCAAATCGCGGCAACTCCCGAGGAGTCGGAAGAACGCTGGTCCCAGCTGCCGCCGCTGTCGATCCTCAATCCGATTCGAGCGACCAAGCCGGGAGCGAGCACGCTTCTTACAGGTCGTGGCAAAGGCGACACGTTCATCGTCCTTGCATCACAGCGGTATGGAAAGGGACGTGTCATGTCGTTACCTGTCCAGGATACGTGGATGTGGCAGATGCACGCCGACATGCCGCTGGATGACATGACCCATGAGACCTTTTGGCGGCAGATCTTGAGGTGGCTCATAAACTCTGTTGCGGATCCCGTTTCCGCTGCGGTGTCGAGTGAGGTGACGGGAGTGAAACAGTCCGTCGAGGTGACGACTCAGGTTCTCGATTCCGCGTATCTGGAGGTTAACGATGCCGATGTCGTCGCGACGGTAACGACTCCAGAGGGATCCGAAATTGCAATGCCGATGGAGTGGACGGTGGAACGTGACGGCGAGTACCGTGCGAGCTTCGTTCCCGAGACCAACGGCATGTACGAAGTCCGGATAGACGCGACGCGCGACGGTGTCGATTTGGGAAGTACTACTTCCTATGTGCAGGTGGCGGAGCCGTTGGTGGAGTACTTCGATGCGGAAATGCATCGTTCGCAACTCGAGCGAGTGGCAGATGAAACCGGAGGTGGATTCTATACCCGTGAAACGGTGGCTGCATTACCGGAGGATGTGCGATTCACCGAGAGCGGGTCAACGATTCAGGAGCACAAGGACCTCTGGGATATGCCCGCGGTATTCTTTCTCCTGCTTACGCTTGTGGGCGTGGAGTGGAGTTATCGGCGTTCACGGGGACTCGTGTGATCCGCATCTGCACTAGTGTCTTGGTCGCGTCGGCTGTGATGTGTCAGCTCGTCGCCGCTCAAAGCGAGCTGTTGATAGTGAGCGGTCTGGGGGGAGATCGCGGTCACCGCGACATGTTTTACGAATGGTCGTCCCGGATGATAAGGGCTGCAACCGAGAGATTCGGCATTCCGGACACCAATATCACTTACTTGGCCGAGAGCCCCGAGCGGGACACCGCCTTGATAGATGGAAAATCCAGCAAAACGAACATAGAGGCCGCGCTGCGCCGTCTCGCGCGCAAACCGACGCCGGACGGGGTGTTCATTCTGTTGATAGGGCACGGTAGTTACCAGGGTGGCGAGTCGAAACTGAGTCTTCCCGGTCCCGACATGACTGCAAGCGATTTCGCGCGTGCCATCGACCAACTCGCGCCGTCGCGAGTAGTGATCGCTAACGTGTCGAGTGCCAGCGGAGCATTTATGGCCACGCTTTCCGGACCGGGCCGCACGGTCATTACTGCCACCAAGTCCGCCTTCGAGAGAGATGAGGCGACCTTCGGGCGATACTTCGTCGAGGCGTATGCAAACGACGTAGCGGACGTAGATAAGGACGACAGAGTATCAGTCTTGGAGGCGTTCCAATACGCTCGACGCGAAGTCATTCGAGCGTACGAAGCCGACAAGCAACTTCTTACGGAACATGCGCAGTTGGATGACAATGGCGATGGGAAGGGAAGTTCCGAACCGAATGTGAACTCCCTGGATGGAGCGTTGGCTGCCTCGATGTTTCTCATAGGGCACGGGAATATCACTGCCGATGCACCCGACGATCCAGAGCTTGCCGCGCTATATGAGAAGCAGCGAACGCTTCAGAAGAGGATTGCGGATCTTAGGGCACTAAAGAACAAGACCGACCGGAATGTGTATGAAACGGAACTGGAGAAGCTATTGCTCGAACTGGCACGGACGGCGCACGCGATTCGCGATCGTAAACCGGAGCACAGGATACGGTGAACCCACTGCTCTGCCGGATAGCGGTCGGCATGGTATGTCTCCTGATATCGCAGGTCGGGCCCGTACAGGCTCAAGGCCTGGCTGATGCTCGAAGCGCGCTCAGAACGGGACGCTATTCTGACGCAATCGCCTTGTTCGAAAAGGCAGTGCGCGGGAACCGATCGTCTGTTCCGGCGGTTCGAGGTCTGGTAGCGGCGTTGCGATCAGTAGGGCGCTACTCCGACGCGGCAGATGCAGCTAGACACTTTGCACGGGTCAACGATGGTTCCGCCGAGCTCGCCAATTCGCTTGGCGAGATCCTTTACCTGACCGGTAGACTAGACGATGCTGAGCGACAGTTCGACTTGGCATCGCGGTCCGCGACCGACAGTCTCGTCGCTCGGTACAATATCGCCATCCTGCACTATGAGCGCGGCCGCGTTGAACTGGCAATGCACGAGTTCGACCGGTTCCTCGAGATATACAACGCAACGGCGTCCCTGTCGGCGCGCGAACTGGCCGCCGTCGCCGGCTCCGCAGACTATCTGAGCGTCACCAATCCGCAACTCGCCAAGGACGCTCTACGCGTGTACGACGAAGCGATAGCCGCCGACCCGGGGAATCTGGATCTCAGAGTGCGGCAGGGAGCGCTGTTCCTACGCCGATACAATGGAACAGATGCAAGGACCACTTTCGAGGATGTGCTCCAAGTGAATCCACAGCATGCAGGTGCACTCCTCGGCCTTGCGGAGACATCTCGCTTCGAGGGCGGTTCAGACGTGCGAGAGCTCACGGAGCGTAGTCTGGCTATCAATCCACAATTCACCGACGCTCATGTTTTCAGCGCCAAGCTCTTCTTGGAGACGGAGGACTATGATAGCGCTGCCGACGCAATCCGGCGTGCACTCGACGTCAACTCGGTATCGCTGGAGGCGCGCACAGTAGAGGCCGCAATTCTTTACTTGAGGAGTGATGACGGGTTTGCGGATGCCGTGGCAAAAGTGTTGGCGCTGAATCCTCGTTACGCCGAGCTGTATGCCACACTCGCGGAAGTGAGCGCGCGGAACAGGCTGTACGATGCGGCCGCCGAGTTCGCGAGGCATGCAATCGCATTGGACTCATTGTCCTGGCGGGCGTACGGACTACTCGGCATGAATCAGTTGAGAAGTGCCGAAATGACGCTTGGCAAGAGGAACTTGGAGCGCGCGTTCTCGGGTGATCCCTACGATGTGTGGACCAAGAACACGCTGGATCTATTGGACACACTCGAGCGGTATAGTGTTACCGAGACCGCTCGCTTTCGGTTCGTTATCGATGCCAAGGAGTCGGAGATACTTTCGCTTTACGTCGGTACGCTGGCGGAAGAAGCTTACGATAGCTTGGCCGCCAAGTACGGATACGAGCCAGCGACACCCATCCGCGTTGAGGTCTACAACAATCACGCCGATTTTTCGGTGCGGACAGTCGGCTTGGTGGGTCTCGGTGCGCTGGGAGTGAGCTTTGGCCCGGTCATAGCAATGGATTCACCTGCGGCTCGCAGTATCGGCGACTTCAACTGGGGCTCTACTCTGTGGCATGAGCTCGCCCATACGTTTCACCTCGGCATGACCGAGCACCGGGTTCCACGGTGGTTCACAGAAGGCCTAGCCGTATTCGAGGAGCGCAACGCCAGGGATGGGTGGGGGGACGATGTTACTCCGGAATTCTTGATCGCGTTCCAAAACGACAAGCTGCCTCCCGCAAGCGAACTGAACAACGGGTTCATGCGCCCGGCGTATCCCGCACAGTTGGGCTATTCCTACTACGAAGCATCGTTGGTTTGCGAGCTGATCGTGCGAGATCGCGGCTTCGGTGCGATCGTGGATATCTTGCACGCTTATGCCGCCGGGAAAACCACGGCGCAGACGTTTAGGCAGGTCCTCGATACCGATCTGGCGAGCTTCGATAAGTACTTCGAGCAGTATATCAACGAGCGGTTTGCCGGACCACTGGCTGCGCTTGCGATGGCTCGTCCCGATGACAGCTTGGCTGGTGTCGCGCGCGACGACATCATGCGGAGGGCCGAGAAGAATCCCAACGATTTCGTAGCACAACTCGGTATGGGACGGATGCTGTTCGAGCAGGGGCGCCCCAACGATGCCGTTTCGTATCTCGAGCGAGCGAAGAGTCTGTTTCCGCAGTACGGAGGTTCGGAGAGTCCATACTGGTATCTGTCACAGATCCACTTGGTGTCGGGCGACTCGGCCGCGGCCGCACGAGAACTCGTCGATCTGGCGGAGATCGACGGGCGTAACTACCGGGCGCGGATGGAACTGGCGGACCTGCGGGAAGCGTTGCATGATGACGAAGGTGCTGCTCGAGCCTTGAGCGAACTGCGCTACATCTATCCGTTCGAAATGCCGGTACACGAGAGGTTGGCGTCGCTCTACCAGAGGGTGGGAGATTGGGACAGCGCAGTTGCGGAACGCCGGGCAGTAATAGCGCTCGGACCGGTTGACCGGGCGGAGGCTCTGTATCAACTCGCGCGGACTTATTACGAGGCCGGCGACATCGCGAATGCGCGCAAGGCGGTGTTGCGAGCTTTGGAAGGGGCTCCCAACTTTGACGATGCACAGGACCTATTATTGCGCATACATGCTAAGCGTGATGAAGGACGTTCCGATCAATGGCGGTAGCTAGCAAGGCCGTCTCGTTGAGCGTGATGCTCGCGGTTGTACTGTCCGGTACAGCCCGTGCACAGCGTTGGAATGGTGGCTCCGACTATACGACTTACAACGTCGAGTACGATGGACGCTTCACGTTTGTTCGTTTGAGCTTTAGACCCCTGTCCGGACAATGGGGCAGGTGGCGTCCCGATCTCAAGTGGGACCACGATTGGCCGATTGCCGAGAGTAACCTGATGAAATTGCTCAAGGAACTGAGCTATGTAAACGCTTACCTCGAAGGCAGCAACATACTTGCGGCGGACGATCCGGAACTGTTCAAGTACCCAGTGGGCTACGTATCGGAGCCGGGCTACTGGACGGTGTCGGAGTCCGAGGCACACAACCTGAGGAACTATCTCTTAAAAGGCGGTTTCCTGATCTTCGACGACTTCGCCGGTCGGTACGAGTGGGCCAACTTCCTGGATAAGCTCCGGATGGTGCTGCCAGACGCTATTCCCATGCGACTCGACTCGTCTCATCCCATCTTCCACTCGTTCTTCGACATCGATTCGTTGAATCAAATGCATCCCTACCGAGGGGTGCCGTCGGAATACTGGGGAATCTTCGAGGGCAACGACCGTAGCAAACGCCTGATGGTGATCATAAACTACAACAACGACGTGGGTGACTATTGGGAGTGGTCCGACACGGGGTTTCTACCAATCGATTTCACGAACGACTCGTACAAACTGGGTTTGAATTACGTGGTCTATGCAATGACGCACTGATTAGGAGAGCTATGACGACACAACCTGTGGTATTGGATGCGGCCGATGACATCGAGTTGGCTGGCCGGCTCAAGAGCGGCCGGGACCGGATCATGGCGGAACTCAAGAAACTGATTGTAGGCCAGGAGGATGTGATCGACCAGGTGTTGCTATCGCTCTTTGTTGGTGGTAACAGCCTCATAGTGGGCGTGCCCGGGCTGGCGAAGACTCTGCTCATACACACGGTTGCTCGAGTACTGGATCTCGAGTTTTCGCGGATCCAGTTCACTCCGGATCTCATGCCATCCGACATAACGGGTACCGATCTGGTACAGGAGGATCCTGAAACCGGACAACGCAAGATGGTGTTCATGCCGGGACCCGTGTTCAGCAACATTGTGCTTGCCGACGAGATCAACCGCACCCCACCCAAGACGCAGGCTGCATTGCTGGAGGCGATGCAGGAGCATCGCGTCACAGTCCAGGGAAGAACGTACACGCTGGACGAGCCGTTCTTCGTATTTGCAACCCAGAACCCGATCGAGTTAGAAGGTACCTATCCACTTCCCGAAGCGCAGTTGGACAGATTCATGTTCAACATCATCATGGAGTACCTGCCCGAAGACGAGGAACTAGAAGTGGTCAGGAGCACGACGGCCGTTCAGGCTCCCGAGTTCGAGCACGCAGTCACGGGGAGCGACATCGTCGCATTCCAGGAGCTGGTGCGAAAGGTTCCGGTGTCAGAGCCCATCTTGCGGTATGCGGTGGATTTGGCGCGTACCAGTAGGCCAAGCGAGAACGGTTGCCCTGACTTTATCCAACAGTGGGTCTCATATGGTGCAAGTGTCCGCGCGGCACAATATCTGGTGTTGGGTGCCAAAGCTCGTGCTCTCATGAACGGAAAATACCATGTGAGTTTCCAAGACATACGAGCCCTGGCGCACCCGGTGATGCGACACCGCATTCTGACGAACTTCCATGCGGAATCGGAACAGATTACAACGGATGTGCTGATCGACAAACTTCTGGAAATTGTGCCTACGCCACGGTCGGGAATGTGAGACCCACTCGGTTTCTGGATCCCAAGGTGTTGGCTCGGATCGACAACCTCGAGCTCTTGGCCCGCACCGTAGTGGACGGATTCATCAACGGCCTCCACCACTCGCCCTATCTTGGCCTGTCGGTCGACTTTGCCGAGCACCGCCAATACATGCCCGGTGACGACATACGAAGAATCGACTGGCGCGTGTTCGGCCGGACGGATCGGTTCTATGTGAAGGAATTCGAGGCGGACACAAACGCTAACTTCAGTATCCTATTCGATATCTCGCGGTCGATGTCTTATGGGAGTGTCGATATCACGAAGCTTGACTACGGGCGCTACCTGGCGGCGTGCCTCTCCTATTTCTCACGGCAGCAGAGAGACCGGGTTGGGATCATCACGTTCGACGAGGACATCGTCGACTACGTTCCGACTTCCGCGAGACATCTGGACATAGTTCTGCATACACTGGAAAGAGTTTCGTCGAGCAGGGGCGGTTCTCTTGCAAAACCGCTGCAGAAGGTGGCCGAAACCGTTACTCGCCGCAGTATCCTCCTCCTCATTTCAGATCTCTATGAGGATCCCGCGGTTGTTGCGGATTCGCTGTCGAGGCTGAGATTCAAGGGGAATGATATAATCGTGTTCCACGTGCTGGATCCGGCAGAGGTCGAGTTCCCATTCGATGAAGCCGCGCACTTCGAGGACCTGGAGACGGGTCACCGGATACCGGTGGTACCCGACACTCTGCGCGGTGAGTATCGCTCGCTCATGTCGAATCACCTGAGTAGCATGGCCAAGCGCCTCGTCGACGGCCGAATCGACTACTACCAGGTGACTACGTCAACGCCGCTCGACTACGCACTATTCGAATACCTCTCGCGCAGAGAACGCATGAGCAGGGTCCACTAATGCAGTTCCTCGCCCCATTATTTCTCGTCGGTCTCACCGCCCTGGCGATCCCCGTTTTGGTGCACCTATCACATCGCACTAAGAAAGAGGCGATCCCGTTTCCGTCGCTGATGTTCCTCAGCAAGGTGCCGTATCGGACCGTTCGCCGGCAGCAGATTCGTCACTGGTTGCTCTTCCTGATGCGAAGCGTGGCCGTCGTCTTGTTGGTTATGGCGTTCGCGCGGCCACTGTTCAACAGCCTGTCATTGGGTGGAGCCGTGGCGAACAGTGCCAGGGAGGTCGTGGTGATGGTGGATAGGTCGTTCAGTATGGGCTATGGTGACCGGTGGGAGCGTGCCGTTGCGGCGGCCCACGAAGTCATAGATGGCCTTGGACCGGATGATAGGGCGAGCATCGTTCTCTTTGCGGATCGAGTCGAGATCGCCAATCAGCCCACGGGAGACCGCATTGTCCTGAGCGAAACGATCGACAACGCCGAAGTCGGGCCTGGGGCGACACAGTATGCCCCCCCATTGCAGGCGGCCGCCCGGATCCTCGAAGCGTCGAATCTGCCCAACCGTGAGGCCGTGCTGATCACCGATTTTCAGCGCAGTGGTTGGGACGATCGAGAAGACGTCCGTTTGCCACAGGGCGTGATACTTACAGCGCTCGACGTGGGTGAGGACCAGGTTGCCAACGCAGCGGTAAGCGGGCTCACCGTCGACCGGATATTACGGTCCGATAGAGAACGTGTTGCGCTGTCGGCGAGGGTGGTCAACCTGGGCAAGGATGCCGTACGGGGTCTTGGCATCAAGCTGCAAATCGATGGGAAAGAGGTGGGGGCGCGGTCAGTGGACCTCGTGGGTAAGGGATCTGCAACCGTCCGGTTTGCCTCGTTCGCGATGCCGCCAAGGGAGGTGCGGGGAGTTGTGCGTATCGCAGGGGACGCGCTCGCGGCGGATGACACCTTCAGATTCGTGCTCTCCCCCGGCCGGGTCGTTTCGATCCTGATCCTGGAGCATGCCGGGGCCAGAAACGACGAGAGCCTGTATCTGTCACGGGCATTGGCCATAGGCAATGCACCCAGGTATCGCGTGACCGCTAAAAAGATCACCCGGTTCCGAGCGTCTGATCTCGCCGGACGTTCAGCTGTGATACTGAACGATGCACCCTTCCCCCGAGGTGCACGGGGCCGGAGCTTGAAAGAGTTCGTTGCAGCAGGTGGGGGCATGCTGGTGGTGCTGGGCCAACGGAACATGTCGCGCTGGCCTGCCGAGTTTGCCGCTATGCTTCCGGGCGAACCACGCGGTCCCGTCGACAGGTTGAACGACCGCGGCGGCACACTCAATCTCACGGATTACGATCACCCGGTCCTGGAGGTATTCGATGCTCCCAGAAGCGGCGATTTCTCACAGGCCCGGTTCTTTCGCTATCGCAGATTCGACGGCACGGACAACGCCCGAGTGCTGGCCAGGTTCGACGACGGCGCCATAGCATTGGCCGAAGTACGGGTTGACGATGGCGTGGTAATGACATGGTCGTCGGGGCTCGCCGATAAATGGAACGACTTCCCGCTGCAGCCGGTGTTCCTCCCGTTCATACACCAATTGGTGAGATACCTGGCCCACTACGCTCCCGCGCGGGAGTGGTTCACGGTTGGCCAGGTGCTTGACCTGGGCGAGGCGTTCGGTGACAGCGTAGAAGAAGTCGTTGTCGAGTCTCCCCTGGGAGAACGGTGGGCCCAACGGTTGGAGAGCGGACGGCGGTATCTGGAGCTGGGCGAGCCGGGGTTCTACGAGGTGGAACCGCTGGGTGGCGGATCCGCGCCGCCGGTCGTCGTAGCGGTCAATGCCCACGTATCTGAATCCGACCTGTCCAGAGTAGATCCTGAAGTGTTGGCCGCGGCGGTAACTTCCAGGGGTGCGGCGGGCGATGGGGGACGGGCCCTGGCAGCTGCCCTGACGCCGGCCGAAAAGGAACGGAAGCAAGGTGTCTGGTGGTATCTACTAATGTCCGCCCTGGTCATGCTGCTGGCCGAGACGGCCATATCGAACCGAATCTCCCGAGGTCACCGTTCGGGGAGTAGATAGGGAGATATCTATGAGAATGATGTTTGCGGCTTCGAGTCACAAGGATCTCATACGAGTTATCCGCATAGTCCGGTTCAGATGGCGACTCAGGATCGCTGTACGCGGACTCGCACTGCTCGTCGCCGTTGGCCTCGTGGCGTTCTTGGTCTCGTCGTATGGCATGGATCGTTTCCGGTTCGCGCCCGCCGCCGTAGCGGTATTTCGCATCCTCACATACGCCACGTTGATCGGAATCGGCGTGAGATTCCTGGTGATGCCGCTGCTCCGTCGTGTGTCGGACGAACAAGTGGCGCTTTACCTGGAAGAGCACGAACGGTCGCTGGGCGGCCAGGTCCTGAGCGGCGTCGAGTTCGGGGCCAGAGAAGAAGAGCTGGTGCTGTCCGGGCATTCGAAACCTATTGTCGAACAACTCATCCGTGGCGCTATCGAGAAATGTTTTCTTGTCGAGGACGGCCGGCGGGTTGAGCGAAAGGGGTTGGTCCGCTCCACGGGACTCCTGGCGGGAGCCACGGCCGCCGGTATGCTGTTTGTCCTGGTCAACCCAGGCTTTGTCCGCAACAGTGCACCGTTCCTGCTCTCGCCCTTCAACTCGTCTGCCGACAATCCCTACGTGGTAGAAGTGTCGCCGGGCGACACTGCCATGGCCCGCGGGGCGGATCTCAAGATCACCGCGCTCCTCAAGAACTTTACGTCCGACGAGGTCGCCCTCGCCGTCAAGCGGGGCGAGGATGGGCAGTGGGAACGTATCCCAATGACTGTAGATGAAGGGACGGGAGAGTATCTCTTGCTGTTGTTCGGCCTGAACGAGGAGACCGAATACTTCGTAGAGGCAAGCGGGGTGCGCTCACCGCTCTATCGCATCAACGTGTCGGATCTACCCTATGTGGACCGCATCGACCTCGAATACCACTTCCCGGCGTATACCGGTTTGAGCCCCAAGCGTCAAGAAAACGCGGGAGATATCGCGGCCCTGGTGGGAACGAGAGTCGTTCTCGATGTGACCCCCACGATGCCCGTGGCTAAGGGCATTGTCGTCTTCGACGATCGAGACACCGTCACTCTGGACTTGGGTCCCGATGGTGGACTCTCCGGCACGTTACGCGTGCGACGCGAGGGACTCTATCGCATCCTGCTCGAGGACCAAAACGGTAACCTCGTGGTTGGGTCGCCGGACTATACGGTAGATATCCTTACCGACTTGCCGCCCTCCATCAAGTTCACGAAACCGGGACGCGACATTAAGGTCACTTCGGTCGAGGAGGTGTTTTCCGAGATCGAGGCGGAAGACGATTACGGGGTTGGAAAACTGGAACTCGTGTATTCAATCAACGGACAGTCGGAGCAGACGCTGTCGCTCTATACCGGTCGTGCGCGCAAACGAGTTTCTGCCAGCCACACTTTTTACTTGGAGGAAATAGAACTCAGGCCGGGCGACTTAATTTCCTACTACGCCCGCGCGAGTGAGCCGGCTCGACGCGGGGGAGCGCAGGTTACAACGACGGATATCTATTTCATGGAAGTTCGGCCGTTCGACCGAGAGTATCGCCAGGCTGCAGCGCAAGGTGGGCAGGGGCAGGGGGGAGGGGGAATGGACAGCGGCCTGTCGCAGCGGCAGCGCGATATCGTAGCGGCCACTTTCAAGATGGTGCGCGATCGCAAACTGTTCTCGGACAGGGATTACAGAGAGAATCTGTCGACACTGGCGCTCGCGCAGGGCAAGCTGCGTGAAGAGGTGCAGATGTTGGTGAGAAGGATCGGCGCGCGGGGTATCGTGGAACTCGATTCCAGCTTCAAGGCCGTGGCGGAGGCCTTGCCTCAAGCGGTGACGGAGATGCAGGGCGCCGAGGAGCGCTTGGGTGAACGCAAGCCGAACGACGCGTTGCCGCCCGAACAGCGTGCATTGAAGTTCTTGCAGCGGGCCGAAGCGGCGTATCGGGAACGCACCGTGACACGCGGAGGTGGCGGTGGCGGTGGTGGGTCGCAGGCGAACGCCGAGGATCTGGCGGACCTGTTCGATCTAGAGATGGACAAGATGCGAAATCAGTACGAACAGGTACAACGCGGGCGACGGCAGCGGGTGGACAACGAGATCGATGAGGCGCTTCAAAAGCTGCGTGAGCTGGCGCGACGTCAGCAACAGGAGAACGAGAGACTCAAAGCCCGGCAGCAACAGCAAGCCAATCAGCCAGGCGCGGCTGGGACCGGCGGCGATGCCATGCGGCGTTCGGCCGAGGAATCGGAGGACCTGGCCCGCAAACTCGAGCGTTTGGCGCGTGAGGAATCACGACCGGAGTTGGAAGAAGTGGCCCGCACGCTCAAGGAAGCCGCCGATGCGATGCGGCGTGCGGCCGCCAGCATCCGCAACGGCGGTTCGGGGCAGGGCGCAAAGGCTCTCGACCGGTTACGCGACGCCAGACGGCTGCTCGACAGGAATCGCTCGGCCAGCATCAAGAGAGATGCAGAGGACGCGCTCCGCCGCACCGAGCGGTTGGCGGAGCAGCAGCGCGATATCATCGCGGACGTCTCAGGACTGGGCAGCGGTACGGAACGGGCCGAACAACTGCGCCGGCTCGTGGAACGCAAGACAGAAATGGCGAACGAGGTGGCCGATATCGAGGCCCAGCTCGACAGGGTGGCTCGGGAATCGCAGCGCGAGCAGAAAGATGCGTCGCGCAAGTTGCGCAACGCCGCCAAGTCTATTCGGGATAATAAGCTCAAGGAGAAGATCCAATACTCGAGAGGCGTGATCCAGGGACGCTCGACAGACTATGCAAGGGCGTTCGAAGGTCAGATCGGCACCGACATCGAAGAACTGAGACAACGAATCGAAGACGGCCTCAACTCAATCGGAGAATCCGACGAAGCCAAGATCGCTCGCTCGCTCGACCGCACTCGGGACATAGTCAATTCGCTCGAGTCACTGGACGAGAGACTGCGGCAGGGTAGGGGACAGCGGGGACAGCGGGGACAGCGGGGACAACAGGGTCAGCGGGGACAGCGGGGACAGCGGGGACAGCAGGGTCAGCAGGGACAGCAGGGACAACAGCAAGGGCGGGGGGGGCAAGGCGGTCAGCAAGGGCAACAAGGCCAGCCGCGTGGAGCTGGAGCACCGATTGGCCGGGGAGGGCCTGGTGGTCTCACCCCAGGTGCCGCTCGACAATTCGGCCGCGAGCTCAGAGAACGGCGGAACGATCTTGCTGAACTCAGGGAGGAACTGCGGCGCCAGGGGGTTGATGTGGGCGATCTGGACAACGTGATCGCCGGCATGCGAGACCTGGCCCGCCGCCCGGTCGGCGATCCGCGGGGCATGGATAAGCTCGAGTCCGAGATCATACAGGGACTCAAAGAGTTCGAGTACGCGCTGCGCCGGCAATTCGAGGCCGGAGACGGCCCGCGTCTGTCCCTTTCCGGTGCCGACGAGGTACCCGAGGGTTACAGAAAACTGGTCGAGGAGTACTACAAGGCGCTGTCCAATAGGAGGAACTAGGCCACTGCCACGGTCCCGCCAAGCGCCCCTAGGCTCTTACCACGCTATGCCATAATCCTCGCCGTACGTGCTCGACCCGCCCCACATGGTCGCGTGCTCGCGATCGAAGAAGATCGCGTTGATCGGGCCCGAGGTTAGGCGCCGGAAGTTCAAGTCGTAGCCCATCTTTCTCAGGGTCGCTCTCACGAACGGAGGGAGCGATTCGTTGGCTGTCATCCGGCCCGGTCGCGACTCGTGCGCGCCAAAGGAACTGCGCATCTGGAAGCTGTTGATGTTAGGCGCTTCCGCCGCCTGCTGTACGTTCATGCCGAACTCCACGACGTTCAGGAAGAACTGCAGCAGGTTTTGATCCTGCGTATCGCCGCCCTGAACGGCAAACGCCAGGAACGGTTTGCCGTCCTTGAGTGCCAGACTGGGCGTTAGAGTCGCGCGCGGGCGCTTCCCGGGCGCTACCACGTTGAACGGGTTCTGCGATTCGTCGACCACGAAACTCTGCATCCGCTGGCTCATGCCCACGCCGGTCCGTCCTGCGATCGTTGCCGGAATCCAGCCGCCGCTCGGGGTCACCGATACGACCCAACCCTCCTCGTCGGCTGCTTCGATAGACGTGGTTCCGGCAAAGAAGCCCTCCTCGAATGTCGCGTCGTCCTCGGAAGGGGAACTGCCGGTCGCCGGAGCTACCGGCGCCCACTTCTGCAGCAGGTGCTTATACGGGTTCTCCTTGCCCTCGAACGGATAGGGATCGCCGGGCTTCACATTGGGATCGTTGCGCTCCCAGTTGATCTCGGCCAACCTCGCCTTGGCGTAGTCCTTGGAAAGCAACCCCTGGATGGGCTCCTCAGGCGGATAGTATGGGTCGCCGTAGTAGAAGTCCCGATCGGCAAAGGCTAGGTTCATGACCTGATACAGGGTGTGGATGTAACGGGCGCTGTTAAAGCCCATCGATTTGAGATCCACGTTCTCCAACATGTTGAGTGCCTGGAGTAACACCGGACCCTGCACCCAGCTCGTGAGCTTGTAGACCTCCACGCCCTTGTAGTCGGTGTGTACGGGTTCCTCGATGTAGACCTTCCAGTTGGCCAGATCTTCCATCGTGTGCAGTCCACCCTGCTCCTGGGATCCTCTCACGTACTCTTCGGCGATATCTCCCTTGTAGAACCGGTCGTAAGCGGCGTAGATAGCTTCCTTGCGGGTTTTCCCGCTGTTCAGGGCGTTCTGTTCCGCCTCGACGAGTTTATTGAGCGTGTTGAGCAAATCCGGCTGCTGGAAGATCTCTCCAGCGTAAGGGGCCTCGCGTTCTTCTCCCAGGTGAGTCAGAAAGAGTTTCTTGGAGTAGGGCCACTTCTTGATGTGGTCCTTATTCCTTTCGATGGCGTCGGCCGTTTGCGCCTCTATGGGATACCCTTCGGCCATCTGCATCGCGGGCGCCAACACTTCCTTCAGGCTCAGCTTGCCGTACTCGGCCAACATCGTCATAAGTCCGCCCGGCGTACCGGGCGTGACCGCTGCGAGCGGGCCGTATTCGGGTGGGTAGGGCATTCCCTTCTCATGAAAGAACTCTGGCGTGGCTCCGGTAGGGGCAACGCCCAGCGCATTGATACCGTGTACCTGACCAGTGTGCGGATTGTAGATGAGAGCCTGAGTCTCGCCGCCCCAACTCAATACGTCGTACATGGTGGCCGTCGCGGCAAGCATGGCGGCGGCGGCATCGGCCGCGTTGCCGCCCTTCTGAAATATCATTGCGCCCGCGGTCGCACCCAACGGCTTGCCGGTGATCGCGAGCCAATGCTTGCCGTGCAACGCCGGCTTCATGGTTCGCTGAGCGAGGGCCGTCGATGGTAGTAGCAGAAGAGCGCTCAGAAGCAGGGTATGTCGCATAACGGTGCATGGGGTCACGGTCTGTCGCATCGGTCCTCCAACGTGGATTGCAGGGTGCGGGACGGCTCGCTGCATCTCGAAACATAAGTCGGGGAGCCGGGGTGCGCGACATTCGGTGTCCTGTGCCGAAGTTCACCGGATAGTCTGCGGGCCAACGGGCCCTCTGGGCGCTCTCGCCCCGGCGGTCTCGACGCCCGCGCATCGCTGACCACCGGCCGTTGCGCGGTGTCGGCGCCGTGACCGCCGGTACTCACCGCGCCCTCCGAGGCCCCGTGGGCCTGCTGTCAGTTCGTCAACGAACTTCTATGACACCGCACTTAGGTGAACTGTCCGATCCATTCGGTGACGGTCTCTGCCAGTTCCTCCAGCACCGCGGCATCGGTCCGGCCGGAGCGCTTCAGCACCTTGAACGAGTGATCCCCACCCTGGACTACGTGAAGCCTAGCCGTTGGACCCAACTCGTCGATCACCGGTGCGAGTAAGCTCGAGTCAGCGAGCCTGTCGCGGGTTCCCTGGAGGAAGAGCATAGGGAGGCCGACGTTTGCGAGATGTCGCGCCCGGTCGGTTCCCGGCTTGCCGGCAGGGTGCAGTGGAAAACCCAAGAAGACCAATCCGCTGACTTCCTCGAGCGGACTCTTCGACGCGGCCAGGGACGTCATGCGACCTCCCATCGACTTGCCGCCTGCTAAGAGTGGGAGGTCGGGCGCAGCCGCCGCCG
>JBHHZE010000046.1:0-26745 GCA_046757925.1 Gemmatimonadales bacterium | reverse complement strand
CACCGGACGTTGATGCCCTGCTGGACGCTCTGGCGGCGTTTCAGAGGTCTCTCGTAGTCGCGGAATCGAGATTTGACCGATTCTATCTCGGTGGGGATTCCACAGCGCTCTCCGAGTCCGAGAGACGGGGATGGCGTCTGTTTAGGAGCGCCCGGTCGGGCTGTGGAGGATGTCACGTTCCACTACCGGATCCCGGGGGTTCGGGCATCATCGTCTTTAGGGACGTTCGGTTTCACAATCTTGGCGTCGGGTACGAGAACGGTCGGATGGAGGATGTCGGTCGCTACGGAGTGACTCGCCAGGCGCTTGATTGGGGCGCATTCGTGACAGCGTCTCTTAACAACGTCGCTTTGACGGCCCCGTATATGCATGACGGGAGCCTAGCAACGTTAGAGGACGTCGTCGAGTTCTACGCGCAGGGAGGCATTCGGAACCCCAACATCGATGACGTGATAGTCCGAAGGGAGTTCACGGAGCAGGATCGGGCGGATTTGGTGGCCTTCCTGCGTGCGCTGACTACAGACTGGCTTGCGGACTCTGTAGCAGTCCGACGTAGGCTGCTGCGACGCCGTGGCGAAATAGGCACGAATAAGGACCATCAGTGAGAATAGCGTCGTTGGCCAGATGGGGCTTGACATGGACCAGGGTTTCAGGAGAGGCAATGAGAGTCACGACGGTCTTGGTGATGGCGGCGACGACTAGCGGACTTGGCTGTAACATGGCACGTGACCAGGACGGGGACGTAGGCTCAATCATCCTAATAGGCTCCGAAGTATCGTGCCCGTCGTGCTCCATCGTCTTCGACAGTGTCGTCACCCTCGAGGGCGCCTACATCGGAGCGTCCGTCGCGGGCATACTCCGCCACTCGTCCGGCAGTTTCTATCTGGCTGACGGTGGCGACGGCTTGTTGAAGGCTTACGCGAGTGACGGCCGCTTCCTGCAAGAGATCGGCCGGCACGGAGGCGGCCCCGGTGAATACGAGGCAATCCGCAATCTCATGCTGGCGCCCGACGGCTCGATCCGCGTGCTGGACGGGGTGCTGGGGCGTCTTTCCGCGTTCTCGCCGAACGGTGACTTCCTCGGCAGTACGCAGGTTCCGGTTGCTGCTGGCATGGGAAGGCCCGCCGTTCTCCTGACCGACGGTCGGCTCGTTGTCAACTACACGACACCCGCCACGATCGCGGACGCTGGGTACGCGCTGACGACTATTGACCATGAGGGGAATGCGACGCGTTCATTTGATGAGGAGGTATTCGATCCCCAAAGGCGCTGGCTTCAGTGGCGTCTTCTGTGGCTGCGCTCGACCGGTCAGTTGTTGGTGGCCCGGCCGTTCACGTTCACCATAGACGTGTACGACTCCGATCTCACGAGAATCGCCGCGATTCAGCGAGTCGCGGACTGGATTCCCCTCCGGGATCCCGACGAGGTGCCCAGTGATGGCACATTCGACAAGCCGTTTACACCACAGCTCTTCGCGATTTGGGAAGACGAACGAGGATTGTTGTGGCTCTACATTGCGCTGCCGTCTCCTCTCTGGAAGCCCGGTCCTCCTATGCAGCAGATAATAAGGGGGGAAGGACTCGACCCAGATACCTATCGAACTCTGGGCGCTAGGCCACGCGCTGAAACAATCATCGAGGTTGTGGACCTCGAAGCTCGGCAGCTACTGGCCCGAATGCGGGTGGACGTTCGGGTTGGCGCGCCCTTCGGACGAGGGTATTTCGCACTTTCCGCAGAGGACTCCGTAGGCGAACCGAGCCTCCGAGTCTCGCGTGTTCGACTCAAACACTAAGGGGAGGGTTCAAGCGATGCGTAAGAGCCGGAGTTTTGTGTTGGGTGCACTCACGCTCGGTGCTCTAATGGCGTGGGGCAACGGTCAACCAGAAGGGGCTGTGGCGGAAATATGCTTCATTTGCGATGATTACGTGTCCCCGCCGACTGGCGAGGGCCAATGGTATCATAATGACTGCCCCCTATTCTACAACGATCAGCACGGCGTCAAGCACCCGTGTGGGGGCGGGACGCCGGGGATGTGCCTCATGCACCCCAACTACGCTGGCGGCGGCGGCCCTGGCGGCCCTGGCGGCCCGCCGCAATGATGACGAACTAGGCCAACCGCTCGTGGAGGCGGCACAAGAGGGACAAAACGCGGTTCTCCTCAATGTGCTTCTAGAGAAAGACCCTGCAGCCCTGAGCGCTCCACGCTTAGCGCTGCATTGCCGATTGCCGCCGCTGCAGCGGCCAAGGGTGCGATCTCGTCGTCCAATGCCATGAGTTTCTCGCGCACCTGCGAGCGTGAGAGAGATTTCTGCTGCTGTTCGAATGACGTCATCTCCGACAGGTCCGATTCCAGTTCGCGCAACACTAGCGCTGTACGCCACTGCGAGATGTTCTTGGAAACCGTAACGTCGGTAAAGATGTGGTCGCCCACGTACAGGATCTCGTCGCCCGATGCGCCGAGGTATTTTTCGACGAGCGAGGCGTTGCCGCCCAGGTAGATGCCGGGTGAGCGGAGGCCCAATTCACACGGTTCCAACAGGCCTTCCTCGTTCACCACTCGAAACAGCGGGCTGGACGTGGTGAAGAACGAAGGCTTCCGAGACGCCACGATCACGACCTCGAACAGGTCGCGCCAGGTCATCCCGCCGGGAAGGTACTCGTTGAACGCGTAGTCCATCATCGTGCGCGTGTAGTACCACTCTGAGTTGGTGATCAGCAGCAGTCGTTTGCCAGCGTGCATCTGAAGGCACAAGTGCGGTGCGGTGTTGCTTTGGAGTACAACGATAGGGAAAGATTAGTCGGCCAACGAAACCATCGGCTGTGCCCTTTCACGATTTCAGCGATTTGCTGGTCATTGAGCGCCGAAATGTCGCGTTTTGACTATGGCGTGTCGCGTTTTGCTGATGCGCAGTCAGTAGTTCCCTACGTACCGTAGTACACCATTGCGCTGAGTCGCGTGGACATCTTGCGTCGGTGGAACGACTTCCACTGTCCGCTAAACATGAAGAGGTACTACAAGAATAGGGCATAACGATTCTAGAGACGAGCCGAACTATTGGCGTGCGGTAGTAAGAAGTCGGTGGTTATAGAAAGTGTTCTGGAGCCAACGCACTCTCACAACGACACTGCAACTCTCAAGTGCTACGGTACTCTTGGAGATCCTGTTGTCAGGGTCCCTTGGCGCAAGTGTGACTGTCCTGCAGCAATCCGTGACAATTGTGAATGGAGGGGCCTGTGACAGTTGCTCGATACAAATCAATCACGTAGTGACACTGAAGGGTGTGTCGAGTCGACCAGTCGTTGATGTAGTTACGCGAGACGAGCGAGGATGGTATTTCATCGCAGCGGGCCGGGAGTTGCGAGTGTTCGATGAACGAGGAAACATAGTCAAATCGATATCGGCAGACACGGTGGGCTCAAGCGACTACCGTGCCATTGTGAGCGTCGTTTCGACTGGTGGCGGGACCATGCAAGTGTTCGATGCTCAGCTTCAGCGCGTGACGTTGCTGTCTCCAACTCTCACAGTGACAGATCGTGTAAGGCTGCCCGTGATCCCCCTTCAGGATGTTGTCCTGCTCGACAGTATCGGTTGGGTTCTAAACGCTGACAGTAGGACCACTGACCGGATAGGATTGCCACTGCACATGGTGGACAGAAACGGCAAGTGGAAACGGTCATTCGGTAGTACGACTGCGTCATATAGGCCCGGTACGGAGGCTTGGCCTATGCTTCGCAAGGTTGCCGATGCTGGTGGTGGCAGATTGTGGATGGCCCATTTGAAGAAATATGTAGTGGAGCTATGGGATACTGGCGGAACAAAGCACAAGGAGCTAGTGAGACATGTCCCGTGGTTTCGTGCATGGCAGAAGTACAGCGGCTTTTTCCCGGATGTCAAACCGCATCCCATAATACGCGATATCCGGCAGGATCGGGAAGGCCGACTTTGGGTTGTAATTGCTGTCCCCGACGAACGTTGGAGTGAGGCGCTCACGCCAGTCAAGTATCCAGATGGAACTGAGGGATACGAGCCACAGGATTGGAATAGCGTATTTGACACGGTCATTGAGGTGTTGGAGCCAGCTACTGGACGGCTGATCGTTTCCCGACGATTTCCACAATTCATGCGGAAAATGATTGACGAAAGACATCTGTTTAGTGACGCAGCAATACGGGATGGAGGCGCGGCTCTCGACGTTTGGCATGTGACGTTGGTAATGCAGTAAATGGTGAATCTGGTAAGCGTAGGCGTACTCGAGACAACGTTGAAGGAGGTAATCATGAAAGTGTTAAGGGAACAGGTGAAAACGGGTAGAAGTATAGTTTCTATCGCCATGCTTGTTGGTGGCTGCATATTACTTACAGGTGCCGTTAGGTCGGAGTGGCATGAACTTGATCGCCAAGCAATCCTTACGTCGCTCTTGATTTGCAACACGTGCACATCGGGCCTAGCAGGGGCCTGCAATTCCTTTGAGCACAGGGCACCAGGCCTAGGAGGTCCCGACGAAGGTAACGTTCACAGCGATTGTAGGCTAAACGGCGATTGCGATACGTGTTCCGCGCACTGCCATATACCCGGAGGCTGTCAGTTCATGGATGATGGGGACAACGATTTTAATGCGCTGGCATTTTTTGGACGATCTCCTGTGGAGAGGCTGGTTGCTCGGATTGAGGCTGCAAATGGCCGGGACTTGAAGCAGATTCTTGACAGCTACAGTTCGGTTCTTCACGTTAATCTTAACAGACGAGCAGTTCAAGTGAGGAGTGCATGCACTGGTGCCATGGTGGCTCACGTCGCGTTGACTGACGCACAGCTCTCGCTATTGTCGGAGTAGAGTATGTAGCAAGTAAATGTTGAGGGTGAGCCGAGGGTGAGCCAAGTTAGGTCGTGGTAGGTGCGTTATACAGTTGCGGTGTTCAGTCACTTGGCAGCCCCGGCATTTCGGGCTGGGTGAGTTCTGCAATGAGGCGATTTGGCAGTATGCATAAGTGTTATAGGGACATCTAGACGTCGGGACTGTTCTAGAAACCCTGCTGATATGGTTGTGCTTGGCTAAACATCACCGGGCCACGACTCTGCGTGAGTGATATGAAATCGCTTGGCTGTAGCTCACGATGCTCGCTACGAGTGTTCTGTTCTACTATAGTGTACCAGGCCGGATTCAGCTTGGCGGCCACTTGGCGGATTTGGAGGAAGCGCTTGCCATGAGGCTGTTGCCACCACGATCCCACATGCGAATAGTGTTGTTAGTCGTCAGTCTGGCTGCTTGTGGCACCGACGTGAGCCATACCAACGGCGTAGTCGTACGCGATAGCGCCGGTGTGAGGATCGTTGAGATTCAGGTGGCAGTGGATACGTTGCCTCACTGGCATGTCGCTGATTCTGCTACGACAACGATAGGTGTGGTGAGTGGTGATCCGCACTATGAGTTGCACCGCGTGCGGCATACGATGCGCCTTAGGGACGGCGCGATCGCTGTGGTCAATACCGGAAGCCAAGAGGTGCGATTCTATACCCGTGAGGGCGAGTACCAGCGCAGCGTTGGCGGCCGCGGCCAGGGCCCGGGGGAGTTCCAAGGGCTGCGAGACGTGGCTGTGACTGCGTCGGACACCTTGCTCGTACTGCAGGGAGAAACCGTGGCACGATTTGACGGTCGTGGAACGTTTGTCAGCCAGCGCACTGTGGATGTTCTTCGATTCAAGGAGTCCACGCGAGAAGACTTGGGGCCGTTGTGGGTCTTGCCTGACGGCAGTCTCTTGTTCATCCTCTATCAGTTTGCGAATCCCACGGCCGCTCCAACGATTGGACCATTCCGTCCGCCCACCGGTTACGCCCGCATCTCTGTCGAGGAGGGGCATCGATATACGTTCGGTTGGTTTCCCGGTGCGGAGCAGTTTGCGTACGAGAGCGGCGATCTCGTGATTGGGGGTGGCATGCGTCCGCTCGGCTTGGACACGAAGATAGCCGTAGGCGGTGGCAAGGTCTTCATTGGAGACAACGATACGTACGAAATCCGTGTGTATGCCTTTGAGGGTGTACTCGAACGGCTGATTAGACTGAACCGTGATCGTGTAGGGGTTACTTCTAGTGATGTTGAGAGAATCAGGGCAGAGTGGAAGCAAGTACTACAACAGATACCCGCTGCCAGCAGGCCGACGATAAGGCGCCATCATTCAGCTGCTCCATTTCCCGAAACGTTGCCCGCGTTTGCAGATCTAAAGGCGGATCGCGATGCCAACCTGTGGGTGATGGAATATCCCAGGAACGAACTTGCTTCCCATCGGTGGGTTGTGTTCGATCCGAGTGGATTTCCTTTGGCGACAGTAGCCACACCGGCAGGTCTCAGAATCGACGATATTGGTTCAGATTACGTGCTGGGTCTGGTGCGTGACGAACTGGGTGTGGAATACGTTAGGCTCTATCGACTGACGAAGTGACACACCTGCGGTTGCAAGAGTACGTCGTGGCTCTGTTAGCGAGTTGTGGACTCTGTACTTGCGAGTTGGCGGCGCAGACTATTCGGGGCAAGGTCGCGGTCCTGGACATAGCCGACCCGATCCCCAACGCGGTTGTGTTCTTGCTCGGTGCGGGGGATGAAGTGTTCGCAGCCACGGTTGCCGATTCGTCGGGGCACTTCGAGGTGCGCGCTCCTAAGCCCGGCACGTTTGTGCTTCGCGTGCATCGCTTCGGCTACATGCCTGCCCGGTCCGATTCACTCACTTTGACGGTTGGTCGCACGATTGAGGTTCGGGTCAACATGAGGCCTGACGCTACCGTTATGGAGGGCGTCACGATCTACGGGTCCAGGCTCACGCCCGGTCAAGCGGAGTTTCAGCTACGAAAGGAAAACCATAGGAATCTGTCGTACCTGTACGGCAGAGAGGAGATCGATAGACTACACGCGGGCACGATTGGCGATGTGCTGAGGAGCGGCGTTCCGTTCCATGTGCGTTGTCCGCAGATATATGTCGACGGTTGGCCGACAGATAAGTTCGCGCTGGAGTATCCGCTGAGCTGGGTTTACGGGATCGAGGTTTACCCGTTTGCGATACGGGTGCCCAAACAATATCGCAAGTCGGCGTTTTGCGGCGCCATACTGATCTGGTCTACACCGATCCGTCGCAAGTAGAGATTACGTCGGCGAAACCAGTAGCTTCTCGTTGCCTCCAAACCACTTCGTAGTTCTACATTCCTTGTTGAGGATTCGATATTCTGTTCACTCCGACACCAACGGCACCCCCTCGGGATCGTGCGGCAAGCTCCCGCGCGGTGCCCGAAAATAAACGTACGGTGTATGGTGCAGGAAATTGGAAACGCGCGACGTGTAGATGTCGGCGTAGCGCTCCACCTGCCGGGCCAAATGGCTCTTGTCGTTGCCGGCGCGCATGAGCGGACCCCAACGGGAATTGCCGATCGTCGCCGCAGCGGCGGCCAATGGAGCGATCTCTTCGTCCAATGCCATGAGCTTCTCGCGCACCTGCGACATGCGGGCCTCGATCTGTTTGATGGGCATCCTCCGAGTCGGTCCGTACGTTTTGCGCTTGCGCTGGATGTCCAGCCGCAGGCGTGACAACTGAAACTCGAGACGCTCCTTCTGGGTCATCAAGCGGGAGAGATCCTTCTGCTGAGCCTCGAACGCGACCATCTCCGCCAAATCGGATTCCAACTCGCGCAACACCAGCGCCGTGCGCCACTGCAAGATGTTCTTGGAAACGTGAACATCAGTGAAGATGTGATCTCCCACATATAGAATCTCATCACCCGAAGCGCCCAGATATTTTTCGACATGAGACGCGTTCCCGCCCAGGTAGATGCCCGGCGAGCGCAGCCCCAAGTCGCACGGCTCCAGCAGACCCTCCTCGTTCACCACCCGAAACAGCGGGCTGGAGGTGGTGAAGAACGAGGGCTTTCTGGATGCCACGATCACGACCTCGAACAGGTCGCGCCACGTCATCTCGCCCGGCAGATACTCGTTGAACGCATAGTCCATCATGGTGCGCGTGTAGTACCACTCAGAGTTGGTGATCAGTAGCAGCCGTCTGCCGGCGTGCATCTGATCGAGCAACGTGAGTGGGGTGTCCGGGTCCAGGTCGATGAACCGATCGGGGTCGGCGGTTATTTCGGACTTCAGACGGCCTTCCATGTGAGCCTCGTCGATCGACGATCTGACGCGGCGATAGAGATCTAAGTATCCCCGCACGCCGGGCAACTCGTCCGCGTCCAGCAGATCGACCAGTTGGGCGAACATCGAGGCCTCGGATACCGAAAAGAGCGTGTTCAAGAACACCCAACGCTTCTCCGATAGATCCACCAGCGTGCCTCCGTACTGCGCGCGCAGTTCCGGGTGCTCGAGCTTGCGCGTACCGTGATACGCCTGCTTGATGTACCCGAACCGGTTGGCCTTGAGCGTGTTGCCCAATTCTACGTCGAGCACCAACCCGCGAATCACGAGATCGGGATCGAACTGCAAGTCTTGCACGGGCCACTTCAAATCTTCGAGCTTGGCTTTCAGGTACTCGTACGCCCGCCGTTCCCACTCCTCCACACGGTAGTGGACCAACGTATAGTCCATGTCGTACCCGATCGCCTTGATCGAGCGCAGGTTGAGCGTGCGGTTGCAGAAGATCCCTCTGTCGTGAGGGATCTTGACAGATGTCGAGCTGCGGCGATGAGGGGGCTTGGTACGCGCCACGCGGTTCTAGGCCTCCGATCCGGCGTCTACGAAGTGGTTGAGCGGGCCACGTCCGCGGCCAATAAGGGGTGCAGAAGCCAGTGCCCGTTGGACGAAATCCACCGCGTGCGCGGTGGCCGTCGCTACGTCCGCTCCCAGCGCCAGCCCCGCGGCGACGCTTGCGGAAAGTGTGCAGCCGGTTCCGTGAGTGGAAGTCGTGTCGATCCTGCCGTGCGTAAAATGTTGCGTCGCGTCCCCAATCACCAGCACATCTACTATCTCATTACCCGTCAGATGCCCTCCCGTGATCAACGCCGCCCCGGCCCCCATGGTCAGAAGAGTCCTGCCGGCCCGTTCCATTTGCTCAATAGTCCTCACGCTGCGCTCCACTAATATCGCTGCCTCGGCGAGGTTTGGCGTTACCAGTGTCGCGAGAGGCACGAGTGTCTCTCGCAGCCGAGATTCCGCGTCTGCGTCCAACAGCCGCTCGCCCGAGGACGCGATGACAACGGGATCCAGCACGTAGTTGGAAACCCGCCGGTCGGCCAGCTTGGCAGCCACGCTCTCCACTATCTCCACCGTCGCGAGCATACCCGTCTTGACGGCGTGCGGAGCGAGATCGCTCAGAACGGCGTCCAACTGTGCCGCGATAGTCGGTACGGGGACCTGGTGGATCCCGAACACGCCTTGCGTGTTTTGGGCCGTCACGGCGGTCACGACACTGGTCCCGAACACGCCGAACTGATGGAACGTCTTGAGATCGGCCTGGATACCGGCGCAGCCCCCGGAGTCAGATCCGGCGACGGTAAGTGCTATCTTCATCGCGGACGCTTGGCGAGCGGGCTTGTGCGCAACAGATTGATTGGTTCCCTAGCGTGGACTGTGGCATGCTGAACCGCATCTGATAAATGTTTGGAGCGAGTTCCATGGCGTCGAGTCTGGTGACACTGGCACGCA
Organism: Gemmatimonadales bacterium; assembly: GCA_046757925.1. Classification (GTDB taxonomy): domain Bacteria; phylum Gemmatimonadota; class Gemmatimonadetes; order Gemmatimonadales; family GWC2-71-9; genus JAZDCZ01. The sequence goes on along the minus strand of JBHHZE010000046.1, from coordinate 17,119 downwards.
ATCTACAACAGCGGAAGGGCCGCAAGCGCACGGGTCTCGCCGTGGCCGAAGGAGTGCGCCTGGTGGAGGAGGCGCTTCAGTCCGGCATACCCATTCAGGGCGCTCTCGCCAGCAGATCCTTGGAAACCGCGCCCAGGGGAACGGAGTTGCTGGAGGAACTGGCGGCGCGCAGCATCAGTATCCACCGGGTTGCCGACGGTACCCTGGCCGACCTGGCCGACACCGAGACTCCGCAGGGCATTCTGGCGATTGTCGAGCCGCCCATCGTGCACTTGGACTCGATCCTGCCTCTACCCGGCGCGCCCGTCGTCGTGCTGGACGCGGTACAGGATCCCGGCAACGCCGGCACGCTGCTGCGAACCGCATTCGGGTTGGGTGCAGGCGGAGCGATCCTGCTCAAGGGGTCCGCAGATCTAACCAACCCCAAGGTATTGCGTGCGGCTATGGGTGCGAGCTTCCAGCTACCGGTGGCGCGTGCCACCCAGCCGGAATTCGCCGAGTGGGTGGAGACGACCCAGACCGAGATCTGGGTGGCCGCCATCAGCGGCACGCCGCTAGCGCAGGTGAGCAGGCCCGAGTACCTCACGTTCGTGGTGGGTAACGAAGGCGCCGGCGTACGTGACGAGGTCGCCCGCCACGCGACTCAGCGGGTTGCGATCCCGCTTGCCCACGGGGCCGAGTCGCTCAATGTGGCGATTGCCGCGGGGATCATTCTGTACGAGGTCCAGCGTGGTTGAGTCGTTGCCTTTCGTGTTCGCCGGCGTCTTGGGCGCCATGATCGGGAGTTTCCTCAACGTGATGATCGTCAGGCTGCCGGCCGATGAATCGATCGTCCGCCCCAGGTCCAAGTGCCCGCGGTGCCAGAAGCAGATCACCTGGTACGAGAACATCCCCGTGCTGTCCTGGCTCATCATCGGTGGGAAGTGCCGTTATTGTAAGGAATCGGTTTCCATCCAATACCCTCTCATCGAACTGCTGGTTGCGCTCGTTTGGATGGCGGCTCTGTGGTACTACGGGCTTACGGCCACGGCGCTTGCGGCTGCGGTGTTCGGGACGATTCTCCTGGGAATCGCGATCACCGATGCACGCCACTATCTGATACCGGATGAGTACACCTGGGGAGGTCTGGTAATAGGTCTGCTGCTGGCACTGCTGGCAGGGACTGGCGCGCTCATCAGCGCCGCGATCGGCGCGGCAGTGGGATTTGGCATGCTTTATCTGGTCGCGGTCCTGGGACAGAAGGCGTTCGGCAAGGAGGCGATGGGCGGCGGTGACATCAAGATGATGGCGATGGTGGGTGCGTTCGTGGGCTGGAAGGGCGTACTGCTCACAGTATTCGGTGGCTCCCTCATGGGCACCCTCGTCTTCGTGCCGCTTGCGTTGCTCAAGAAAAACCGCCTGGTTCCGTTCGGGGTGTTCCTCGCCCCCGCCGCCGCCCTCGCCTTCGTATTCGGCGACGATCTGATTCGTTGGTACTTGGGATTCGTTACCGGTGGCTGACGCCCCCCGCTTCCCGCGTCCCGCTACTAACCGTAGTGCTTTTCCTTTTCCCTGTCCGTTTTCCCCTTTTCACCTTTCACCTTTCACTTTTCACTTTTCACCGTCTCCAACCTTTCCCCGCGTTCCACTATCAAACGTGTTGTGATGACCAAGACCGGTCCCCGTGGTTCGACTCGGGCGGATGCGGATGCGGCGGATGCACTGCTCGCGACCAGTGGAGATGCCAGGGCTTTCGAGCGGCTCTACCAGGGCCACGTTGCCAGGATCCACAGCCTGGCGCGGCGGATGATAGGTGTAGATGAGGCAGACGACGTAACGCAGGATGTGTTCGTGCGCGCCTGGAATAGGCTGGACAGCTTTCGCGGCGACTCGGCGTTTGGTACCTGGCTCTACCGGTTGGCGATCAACCTGATATTGGGGAAGCGGGAATCATTGGCCCGCCGTCGCGGCCGGACACAGGAGGGGGATGAGATCTTTGATCGAATCGAGGGACGGCGCGACGATCGAGCCATGGCACTGGATTTCGAGGCAGCGATCGAGCGACTGCCGCCCAGGGCCCGAGAAGTCTTCGTGCTGCACGACGTGGAGGGTTTCAAACATCGCGAAATCGCCCAGCAGTTGGGCGTGACGACGGGCACGAGCAAGGCGCAATTGCACAGAGCGCGGATGGCGCTCAGGAACTATGTGGAGCGGTAACGGAGTGATTACATGAGTGACAATTGGACCAGCCGACTGTCGGAATATTTGGACGGAGAACTCGACGCCAAAGAACGGGTCGCCCTAGAGGTGCACCTGGACGGTTGTGGTGAGTGCACTCTCGTGTTGCGGCAACTGCGGAGCGTGGTGGCTCGGGCCGAAGAACTGGACGACCGTCCTCCGAGCAACTACCTGTGGCCCGAGATTGCGCGGCGAATCAAGACGGGTACGGAGCCAGAGGTAGCCGTACCGGATTTGGCGGCGCAGCGCTCGAGAAACCGGCGGCGCCTGTCCCTAACGGTCCCGCAGCTCATGGCAGCCGGAATCGCGCTGATCCTACTGTCGAGCGGAGCCGTGTGGTTCTCGCTTTCCGGCGGGAGACCGACCAGTCGTGTGGTTGCGGGCACCGACCTCAAGTCCGGAATGGCGGTCGCGGTTCTCACTGGTTTTGGTCAACAGGAGTACGACCAGGCCGTGGCAGAACTGCGGGAAGTCCTGGAAGGTGCAACCGACCGCCTGGATACGGCGACGGTTCGAGTGTTGGAGCAGAGCCTGGCTGCTGTCGATCGAGCAATCGCGGAAGCTCGCGCCGCGATCGATGCGGATCCGGAGAGCGAGTTCTTGAGTACCTACCTCGCTGATGCCATGAAGCGGAAAGTACAACTACTGAAACGTGCCGCGAGCATCGTGGCCGCCAGTTGAGAGGGGAAGTGGTTACCAAGTGTTGACGACATTACTAGCTGCGTCACTCGTAAGCATGACGCTTGCGCAAGAGACTGACACGGTCTTTGCGATACCCAAAGGCTCGCGCCTGGACATAGAGAATTTTAGCGGTGAAGTAGTTGTGCGGACGTGGAATCGCAACGAGATGCGCCTGGTGGCGGATCATTCCAGCCGCACGGTGATCGAGATAGATGTTCATGGCCGGAGGGTGGAACTCAAGGCGCGCGCGAGGCGTGGCGCGCCTACCGCTGTCGATTACGAAATCACGGTGCCGGCGCAGATCGACATATCGATAGGAGGAACGTTCACCGATACGGACATAGAGGGTGCGGAAGGTGAAATTTCGGTCGAAACGGTGCAGGGCGAGATCGTGGTGCTGGGCGGGCGAGGCTTCGTGTCGCTGCAATCGGTGCAGGGCGATGTTGAACTCACGGGGGCGCGTGGCAAGATCGACGCCCAGTCGGTGAGTGGGGATGTTCAGCTGACCGATGTCGCGGGAGAGATATACGCCGAAACGGTAAACGGCGACATCCTGCTCGAGAACGTTCAGTCGTCGGACGTGGAGGCGACGACTACGAACGGCGACGTAACCTACGAAGGCTCGATCGAGGATGACGGACGGTACTCTTTCACAAACCACAACGGTGACGTGACACTGATCATGCAGGACGGGGCCAACGCGACCGTGAGCGTTTCGACATTCAGTGGCGAATTCGAGAGCGATTTCCCGGTGACCCTTACCGAGACGCGTCGGCCGGGCAGGCGCTTCAGGTTCACGCTCGGGACTGGCAGCGCAAGGGTCCAACTGGAGTCATTCAATGGCACGCTACAACTGCGCAAGCGTTGACAGGTGGCGATACCCGGTGCTGCTATTGCGCCGCATTGTGAGGGAGATCAGATAAGATGCACATGTTATTGATTCTGGGATTGATGGGGAATCCGCACCCGGCCTCCGCGGTCGAAACCGGCCGTGTAGTACATCAAGTGCAAGACTTCGAGTGGAGTGGGCGCATCGAACGGGGCAAGAGTATAGAAATAAAAGGAATAAATGGTGACATCACGGCGGTCTCCACCGGCGACAACGAGGTGACTGTCACGGCCGAGCTGCGCGAAGGGCGCCGCGGTGACGCGGCCGACATCGAGTTCGAAGTTCTGGAACACGAGAGGGGCGTCACGATTTGCGCGGTGTATCCCAGTCCCAGGCGCCGTAAGCCAAACGAATGCCGTGCCGGATCGCGCGGTAGAATGAACACGCACGACAATGACACGGAAGTCGAGTTCACAGTCCACGTTCCAGAGGGCGTGAACTTCGTAGGACGTACGGTCAACGGCAGTATAGATGCCGAGTCGCTCGACGGGGACGTGGAGGCTCACACCGTGAACGGTCGCATCGACGTGAGCGCCAATGGCTTTGCGGAAGCGACCACGGTGAACGGTTCCATCCACGCCTCATTGGGCCGGGCGGACTGGACGGGAGCGCTCGAGTTCGAGACTGTGAACGGGAGCATCACGGTCGAACTACCGGACGGCGTAGGTGCCGACGTGACCGCCAAGACCCTGAACGGCGGTATCGACACCGATTTTCCACTCACCGTTAAGGGAAAGTTCTCCTCGCGACGTCTTACCGGAACGATCGGCGCCGGCGGTAGGCGCATTCGGCTGGAGACTGTAAATGGCGCGGTCCGCATTCGGCGCCGCAACTGAGACACGCGACACTGGATTAATCCAACTTGAAGTGACCATCTGTTACCTTCCATCGCCAGGGTGTACCGACGGCTGGGGGGCAACAGATGGTCCAAAGACATGCGCCGACAAGAATCACTCGCGTAGCGGGTGTGCTGTGCCTCGCTCTGGGTGTTGGCGGCTGCGGTAATCGGAGCCAGGCGCAGTCCGAAGACTCGGCCCGTGAACTGGCTACCAAGGTCATTCCGAGCGTCGAGCGCGCGGTTGGGCTCAAATTCAAGAGTGCCCCGGAGATAGCTGTCCGCAGCAAACAGCAGTTCTACGCCTATCTCCAGGCGAAGATGGATGCCGAGCTACCTCCGGAAGAAATGGAGCAGGTGGCACGGGCTTACAGGATCTTTGGGCTCATTCCCGACACCCTCGAGCTGAGGGATCTCCTGTTGGAACTCTACGCCGAACAGGTGGTCGGGTTTTACGATCCCGACTCCGCTGCGCTTTACGTCGTCGCAGAGGCAGATAGGTTTACGCTCCGCGTCACGCTCGCGCACGAATTGGTTCACGCGCTCCAGGACCAATACATGTCGCTGGCCCCGATCCTGAGTGCGAAGCGGCAGAACGACCGTCACCTGGCTGCTCAGGCCGTGCTCGAGGGACAGGCGACCCTCGCCTCGCTGATCGCGCTCAAGCCCGATCTGGATCCCGAAGCGCTGGGCGGTTTTTGGACCGACTATGCGGCTTCCGTGAGGGCGCAGCAGGAACAGATGCCGGTGTTCCGGTCGGCGCCGCTCATCATCCGTGAGGGACTGATCTTTCCCTATCTGGCAGGCGCCGATTTCGTGCGGTGGTTCAAGCGACAGTACCCCGACACGGTCCCCTACGGCGAGCGACTGCCGGAATCGACCGAGCAGATACTGCATCCCGACCGCTACAGAATGGGTGATGCGCCGACGGCACTGATTATGAGGGACACGGTGGGAGTCGTCTATAGCGATGGACTGGGCGAATTCGAGACTCGCATCCTTCTCACTGTTCTCAGTGGCAGCGCAACGTTGGCGAGCGCCGGTGCATCGGGTTGGGCCGGCGATCGCTACGCGGTGTTCGAGGCCGGTGGCGATCACGCAATCGTTTGGTGGAGCGTCTGGGATGACGACCGCCAGGCGAAACAGTTCGCCACGATCTTGGAACGGGAATGGACGAAGCGGGCCGAATCCGGCCGACGCCACTCCGTGGAAAGGCTCGACGTCGGTACTATGCCGGGGGTGTTGTTCGTCGACGGTCCTGTGGATTGGGGGCGTTGGGGCAGCATTCCAAAGGTGGTGATCGCCTCTAAGTCGACGGATCTCAAAGGATGAGCGAAATGCCGTAGGCAGCGGCCCCGACGATAGCGCCGAGCACGTACCCTAGTCGCACGATCACGTCGAGTTCGCGCTGAGTCGTCCGGCGGACTATCTGCTCCATTTTTTCCAGTGAAAAACTCAAAACTTTTTCTTCCACCATACGTTCGATGTCGATCTTCGCCAGCACGTTAGGGAGCTGTTGCTGTATCCAACCCCACAGGGCGGGAGAGAGTTGATCGGCAACGCGCTCAGCTGTTTTATCGGGTAACAGATCGGCCGGCCGCCCAATGTGATGGTCTGTCAAACTCCTTATCGCCGTCGTCGTTCCATCGGAGATCCAATCTCGTGCCTTGGGATCCTGCAGCCCCCGTGCGAGCCAGTCCACCGCTTGGTCCGGTGGAATATGCTGGAGCAGGTCTCCCCACGTGCGGCGCTCGGTTGCCTGGAGCGCCTGGTCTAGCTTCTCGATGCCGTACCGGCCGGTGGCAGGATCTCTCAGTATCGATGTTACGTGGTTTGCCGCCGTCTGCTTGAGACCTTCGATGCGCTCCACCCCAAGCCGCTCGATATGGTCAGACATTGGGCGGTTCAGGAAGTTCACGATGGCATCGTTCACGCTACGCGCCACCTGAGCGCGCATCTCCGGTTGATCCAGGAGTTGAGCTAGCTGGTCGGCTCCTTCCCGTTCGAAGCTGTCCAGCAGACGGGTGACGGTGTTCTCGGTGACGACGAGCCGTGCCACGATTCGTTGATGGATCAAGAGGTCACGAACGAAGCGTTCGAAAAGCTGGTGGAGCGCGCTCTGGATCCGGTGGCGCGCGTCGGGGTCGCCTAGAATCGACGCCAGCCGGTCGATCGCTACAGGTAGATAGTCGGCGATTTCCTTCTCGACCGCAGCCACGAGGCCGGGTGGAAGCCGCTCGAGCAGTGGAGTCTTGTCGGCTGCCAAGCGCACTATCTGTCGGTCGATCCACTCTCCGATGATCTGATCCAACTCCGGGCTCGATACCGCATCGGAGACCCATTGTTCGACCCGGTGGCGTATCGCCTCGCGTCTGGCTGTGGTGAGAATAGAACTCACAGGCTGGTCAGATACCTGGTTGCGCGCGCGCTCGAGAAACGCTATGGCAGTTTCCCGGAACGATTCGGTGCCTGCGTACTCAACGACGCGTTGGGCTACCACATCGCCAACATGTTCGATTACGGCATCGATCTCGCTGAGAATGCCTGCTGGTAGTTCCTCGCGCAGCGCTCCTCTCTCCGATTCGAGCACAGTGGCAACGAAGCTCTTGACTGCGCTGTCGAACGCTTCCTTCACACCGGGCGCACCCAACTGCCGGGCTAGATCGTCTGACGCTAGGAGACGCTGTCCCACGGTTCTGCCAATCGTCTTCGCTAACCGGGGCTTGTTTTTTGGGATGGCACCGTGGAGCTTGAACAGCTTTGGTCCGCGAGGCCGGTAGGGGTGGAACAGCATCCAGATGGCCACGGCGTTCGTAAGACCGCCGGCCATTGCACCGAATATGACCGTGATGGCTGCCCTGGGCAGCGAGAGCTCGGAAATCACTCTAATGTCATTGGCATGGATCGAGTATGAAACTACACACTAAGATCTTCATTGGCCTCATTGGAGGCGCTGTCTTCGGCATCGCAGCCAATCTGCTCCAGGTGGGGACGGGTCAAGCTCTGCTGGTCGACGTGGCGAAGACAATCGAGCCGCTTGGCACCGCCTGGATCCGTGCCATCACCATGATAGTCATCCCGCTGGTCGTTGCGAGCCTATTGCTCGGTGTGGCCAGCCTGGGAGATTTGAGGACCCTGGGCCGATTCAGCGGTAAGACGGTGGCATACTATATCACAACCACCGCTATTGCCGTTACGATCGGTCTCGTTCTGTCCAACCTGGTCGAACCGGGTAGCGGTCTCAGCGAAGCCTCGCAGACCGCCCTGCGCGAGTCCTACGCCGGCGCTGCCCAAGGTCGGATCATGCTGGCGCAGGAAAAACCCGGGGTCGTCCAGTTGCTACTGCGGATGATACCGACCAATCCGATCAAGGCCGCCGCCGACGGCGATATGCTCCCCCTCATCGTCTTCACGTTGATCTTTGGCGCGGCTGCGTCGCTGTTGTCAGATGAACTCAAGCGGCCCTTCGTCGGTTTCTTTGAGGCGGTAAGCGCCATTTCCATGACCGTTATCGGCTGGATCATGAAGTTGGCCCCCTATGCCGTGTTCGCATTGATAGCGGCCGTGACCGCTCAATTCGGTCTGGACATCCTCAAGAGTCTGGCTCTCTACGTCATCACAGTAGTGGTGGGTCTATTGATCCACGCATACGGTACATATGCGCTGTCGGTCAGGTTTCTGGCCAAGTTGAGTCCGCTGTATTTCTATCGCCGAATTAGGGAGGCCCAACTCCTCGGCTTTTCCACTTCGAGTTCCAATGCCACGCTGCCGGTTACAATGGCCGTGGCGGAAAAGGAACTCGGTGCGTCCGAGCGGGTGTCGAGTTTCGTGCTGCCGCTCGGGGCGACGATCAACATGGATGGAACGGCGCTTTACCAAGGGGTTGCCGTAATGTTCATCGCCCAGGTCTTTGGCATCGACCTGCACTGGACGGCTCAACTCATGGTGGTTCTGACAGCGACCCTGGCGTCAATCGGCGCAGCCGGAGTGCCGAGTGCCGGGATAATCACGCTGGTGCTGGTACTTCAGCAGGCAGGAGTTCCCGAGACCGGGATCGCCCTGATACTGGGCGTAGATAGGATCTTGGACATGCTTCGTACGTCGGTCAACATCACGGGAGACTTGTCGGCAGCAGCTTTTGTCGCTCGATCCGAGGGGGAACTGGTGGAGAGGGAGGCGACGACCCTCTAACAACGAGGAAGGATTGCCGGATAGCGGTACAGACAGCTCCTTTCTATATTGGTAGGCTATATGTTTGACACCCTGTCCGATCGGCTGACCCAGGCTCTCAGGAAACTGACAGGCCAAGGGGTTCTTACAGAGGCCGCTATCAAGGAAGGCCTTCGTGAGATCAGGAGAGTCCTTCTGGAGGCCGACGTCAGCTACGAGTTGACGCGCACTTTCATGGAGAACGTGCGGCACAGGGCGGTCGGACTCGACAAGGTGAAGTCGGTGAGTCCGGGCCAGCAGCTCGTCAAGATCGTTCACGCCGAGCTAGTGGCCTTGTTGGGGGAGACGCAGGCCACGCTGTCGTTTGCGTCCGTGCCACCCACGGTGGTGTTGTTGGTGGGATTGCAGGGTGCGGGTAAGACGACCACGGCGGCCAAGCTCGCCGCCAAGCTCAAGCGCGAGCAGAAGGCGCCCTTCTTGGTGGCGGCCGACGTGTACCGGCCGGCCGCACGAGAGCAACTCGCGCAATTGGGTGCGAGGGTAGGTGTGACGGTGTTCGGGCGCTCCAGCCCGGCCGGCGGCACGCGCGACGTTGTGGAACTCGTGCGTGAGGGCTTGGCTCGGGCGGCGGCTGAGAGAAGCAGGACGGTGCTCGTCGATACGGCCGGGCGACTGCAGATCGACGAGGATATGATGGCGGAGTTGCGTCGGCTCAGGGATGCTTTCGAGCCGCAGGAGATACTCCTCGTCGCTGACGCGATGACCGGACAGGACGCGGTGAAGATCGCCTCGGGCTTTCACGACGCCTTGGGGATCACGGGAGTGATCCTCACCAAGCTCGACGGCGATGCCCGTGGCGGTGCCGCTCTCTCGATCTACGGGGTAACCGGGGCGCCCATCAAGTACGTGGGTGTAGGTGAGGGGATGGGCGATCTAGATGCGTTCGACCCGGCCCGCATGGCTGGCCGCATACTCGACCGCGGCGATGTGGTGGGTCTGGTAGAGCGAGCTGAACAGGCTGTAGAGGCGGAAGACGCCGAGCGGCTTGCGAGGAAGGCGACCTCGAAGAAGGGCATGGATCTGGAAGATTTCCTGGTCGCGATGCGTCAGATCCAGAAGATGGGTCCCCTCGAGTCGCTGTTGGGGATGCTGCCGGGCGTCAACACCAAGGCGCTGAAGCAGGCGAAGGTGGATCCCAAGGAGTTGGGTCACGTGGAAGCCATGGTGCTCTCCATGACCCCGCAAGAACGCAGGCGGCCGGAGTTGCTCAATGGCTCGAGGCGGCTCAGGATTGCCAAGGGTTCGGGACGCTCGGTCCAGGAGGTCAACAGGCTGCTGAAACAGTTTCAGCAGATGAAAAAGATGATGAAACAGATGGGCAAGTTCGGTTTGCGCTAAACCAGAAAGCAGAGACATGGCAACACGCATTCGTTTACGGAGGGTCGGCCGCAAGAAGCAACCGGTATACCGGATTGTCGTTACCGACAAGGCTAAAGCGCCTGCCGGCCGCATCGTCGAGGCTCTGGGGCATTACAATCCCCGCACCGAGCCGGTGACGCTACAGGTAGATGCTCAGAAAGCCCGGGATTGGCTTGCCAAGGGTGCGACCCCGACCGAAACCGTTCGGTCGTTGCTCAAGAAAGCGGGCGTCTTCCAAGATCAGCTCGAGACCTGAGGTTGTTGTGGAGGCCGCCTACCTAGCGGTGGCGCGGTTCCGCAAGCCGCACGGACTCAAGGGTGAGGTGGTGATGTGGGCGCTCACTGACGACCCGGAAGGGGTCTTGACCGCCGGGCGGAAGTTGGTCCCGATCGACGAGGCCGGTTCACCGATCGGCGAGCCCTTGGAAATCGAGAGGGCCAGGCCGTATCACCGGAACTGGCTCGTCAAGTTCAGGAAAGTCGACAACCGGGATGTCGTGGAAACGTGGGGCCAGCGGTTGGTGGGAATGGCGGCAACCGAATTGCAGCTACCGGCGGACGATGAGATGTATGTACACGAAATACCGGGAGCGGATGTGGTGGCGGGTGGGAATCTGATCGGTAAGGCCAATGCCCTGCTCGATATCCCGGGGGGGCGATTGCTTGCGGTGAATGTAGCGGGCAAGGAAGTGCTCGTCCCGTTCAAGAAACCGATCCTGGTTCGTATCTCCAGGGCCGACAGAACGATCGAGATCGATCCTCCGGCGGGACTGTTGGATTTGTAGGCGTGCGGATAAACGTGGTAACGCTCTTCCCGAATGTTTTTCGGGAGCCGCTGGCGACCAGCATCCTCGGTCGGGCAGCGGAGGCGGGTCTGGTGGAGTATCGGGTGGTGAACTTGCGCGATTACGCTCATGACCGTCACCGGACCGTGGACGACTACGCCTATGGTGGTGGCGCTGGAATGGTTTTGAAGCCCGAACCGTTCTTCGAGGCTCTGGACGATCTCGACGTCAGCCCGCCGGTCGTCTTACTGTCGGCACGGGGCGAGTTGTTCAGCCACGCGGATGCCGTCCGCTATAGTATGGGGAACGAACTCACGCTGCTGTGTGGACACTACAAGGATGTGGACCAACGCGTTGCGGTGCGGGAGGGAACAGAAGAGGTTTCTATTGGGGACTTCGTTCTGTCAGGCGGAGAGTTTGCGGCACTTGCGATCGTCGACGCCGTTGTGCGGCTCATCCCCGGTGCGCTGGGTGATCACGAGTCGGCCGCGACAGACTCGATGTATGACGGCCTGCTGAGCGCCCCGACGTATACGAGACCGCCCGAGTACCGCGGCCATCGGGTGCCGGAGGTATTGTTGAGCGGTGACCATGCGAAGGTGCGCACCTGGCGCGATACCCAGGCCGCGGAGCTGACCAAGGCTCGGCGCCCCGACCTTTGGGCTAGATACGAACGAGAACAGCGGTCCCAGGCGACCGAGGAAACAGAGGTTTGCGACCATGAATAGGATGACCGCCCTCCAGAGAGAGGGACTGCGAAAGGATATTCCGGAGTTCCGTCCGGGCGATACTCTGAGCGTGTCGGTACGGGTTCGCGAGGGCAACAAAGAGCGCTCCCAAAGGTTTGAAGGCGTGTGCATTGCCCGGCGGGGTGCCGGAGTGAGCGAGACGTTTACCGTTCGCAAAGTCTCCTCCGGCATCGGTGTCGAGCGGATCTTCCCCCTGCACTCACCCAACGTGTCTGAGATCAAGGTGGTGCGGCGCGGCCGGGTGCGACGTGCAAAGCTGTACTACTTGCGGAAGCTTTCCGGTAAGGCCGCTCGCATTCGGGAGCGCCGAGAGTCCTGAGTGCGTGTCCCCACGCTTGAGCGCGAAACGGCGCTCTGGGCGCAGGGGCACGAAGTGGTTGTCGGGTTGGATGAGGTGGGGCGGGGGCCGCTTGCTGGTCCGGTTGTGGCCGGCGCCGTGGTGTTCCAACCCCGGCAGGCACCGATCGAAGGTCTCCGGGATTCCAAGAGCATGACGGCTCTGAGTCGCGAACGGGCGGCCCGGGAAGTTCGCGCCCAGGCGCTGGCGTGGGCCGTGGGCGCTGCATCGGTCCACGAGATCGATCGGTTCAATATCCGAGGTGCCACGGCTTTGGCGATGCGGCGTGCGCTGGCGCGGCTGAGGGTAGCCCCCGACTATGTGCTGGTGGATGGGAGCCCGTTCCCCGAGTTGGGAACGGCGCACGAGGCCATCGTGCGAGGTGACGGTACCTGTCTCACGATTGCGGCTGCGTCCGTCCTGGCCAAGTGCGTGCGCGACCGCCTGATGTTACTGCTGGCGCGGAGATACCCGGGTTTCGGGTGGGATCACAACAAGGGTTATGCGACGCGCAGCCACCTCAATGCGCTAGATAGATCCGGCCCAACACCGCACCACAGGTCATCGTTTTCGCCCGTCGTGCAACCCCGTTTTCTCTAACCGGCCCTGACTTGCGCCTCTTGCTCACGCATCTCCTGCGACCTCTTGGTGGCACCGATGCGCTCGAACGCCTCGGCGGCGCTCGCAAACGCCCTTGCGGCTTCTTCCGGACGGTCCTGGGCCAAGTAGATCGCTCCCAGTTCTCGCTGCACTTCCGCGTCGGTCCACGGGTGCCGTAGCCCCCTTACGATCTGTAGCGCTTCGGTGCCGAGCCGCTCGGCGCTATCCAGGTCGCCGTCCATTCTCTCGAGACTGGCCTGAACCCTGAGTGCTTCGACTTCGGCCAGCCGGTCTCCCCGCGATCTGGCGAGATCGCGTGCCCTACCGAGCTGGGCGCGGGCCAACCGCGTGTCACCCAATAGGGCGTGTGTCTCGGCCCAGCCCGCCAGGACCTCCGCCAGCAGGCGGAGATCGTTGGTGGCCTCCGCCGCTTCCACCGCGCGTTCGTACGACTCGCGGGCGACGCCGAGCTTCCCCATCTCACGCCACACGTGCCCGGTATTATTCCAGCTCTCCGCTTGACCGCTCAGGAGCGACACTCGCTCGAACAGCGTGGTTGCCAGCCGGTAGTAGCTCAGTGCGCTGGAGTATTGCGCCTTATAGAATGCCACGTTGCCCAAATTGTTTGCCGTTCGCGCCCTCAAGAGCTGATCCGATAGCAGGTTCGCCAGCGCCAGCGCACGTTGAAATCCCGACTCCGCCTCTCTCAGGTCGCCGAGCGCAAAGGCACCTGCGGCGGCGACGTTCTCGGCCCGCATCTCGCCGTCCGAGTCGCCCCGCCTGCGGAAGCCGTCCCGCGCTGCCAGGGCGGCCGCACGGCTGGGCTGGAACTCCCCGAGTCTCCAGCTCGCCATGGCGCCGAGCAACCGTCCCTCGGCGGAATCACGGGTGGCCGCGGGAACCCGCTCGAGTTCGGCACGCGCTTCCCGGAATTTGCCCGACCTGACGGCCGTACGAATTCCGCGAAGAGAGTCGTCGCGTCCGCCCAAACCCGGCGTGGCGATCATGCCCGCGTTTCCTCTCCGCGCTCCAACAGCCGCTGGAGCCGTGCCCGGGAGATGCCGAGCTGGCGGGCTGCCGCGCTGCGATTGCCGCTACAGTGCTCGATCGCCATCTGGGCTACTGCCGCCAGAATCTCTTGAAGTGGTGCTGGGAAGGGGATCCCTTGGAGCGCTCCGTCCTTCGCCGCGGCGGGCGTAGAGACGAGATGCTCCGCCTCGAGCTTGCCGGGTTCCGACAGCAGTAGAGATCGCTCCACCGCGTGGCGCAGTTCGCGCACGTTACCCTTCCAGGGATGGCTGAGCAGAACGTCCCGCGTGTCAGCCGAGATAGGTGGCTTGGGCAGTCCGTAACGTTCTGCTAGGCTCGACGCGAACGATTCGGCCAGCACTATCACGTCGTTGCCGCGATCCCTCAAGGGCGGGAGCGTCAGGCTGACCACGTTCAAGCGATAGAATAGATCCTCACGGAACTCGCCCCGCTGCACCGCATCCGAGAGGTCCACGTGTGTCGCCGCGATGATTCGCACGTCGATCTCCTGGCTCTGAGTAGCTCCCACCCGCCTGATGCGCCTGTCGTCCAACGCACGGAGCAGTTTGCCTTGGAGGGGAAGTGGCAGATGCCCTACCTCATCCAGAAAGAGGGTGCCGGTATGGGCTTCCTCGAAAAGGCCTGGTTTCGCAGTGCTTGCGTCCGTAAAAGCCCCCTTCTCATGTCCGAACAGTTCGCTCTCCATGAGTTCCGAGGGTATCGCGGCGCAGTTCACCGCTACGAAGGGTCCGTCGCCGCGAGGACCTCCGTCGTGGAGCCCACGCGCCAGCAGTTCCTTACCGGTGCCGGTTTCGCCACCTATGAGCACGGTAACGTCGCCGTGGCGTATCACGCGGACGGCCTGTTCGAGCGTCTTTTTGAGAGCATCGCTCTCGCCCAGCAAAGTGTCAAAGATCGTAGCCGCTTCCGAGCGAGATTCATGCAGGCTCTTACCTGCGTCGGCGCGGGCCGTCAGGGTTCTCCTCAACAGATCTATGTCATCGGGAAGAGCGAAGTAATCGGTTGCACCCCTCCTCACCGCTTCCACCCCGAAGCGGTGGGATGCTCGTGCGCCAACCACGTAAACCGGCACCCGCTCGTCATGCTTCAAGCCGGACAGCAAATCGATCGCACGATCCTCTTCGCCACCACCGGCCACCAGCACGGCTATGCTGTCCTGCCGCGGCTGGTCGTCGGTTTCTAGATAGACACAGTCCAATTCCAGTTCCTCTCCAAATTCTCCCCACAGCGAACTGAAGGAATCAGTGAGTTGTATGATGCCGAGAGCCTGCCGGTCAGACACGCTCAGCCCTCGTCAGAATCGTCGCCGTCTTCATCCTTATCCTCGAACGCCTTGAGCGACACTTTGATGTTGTCCTTTACGACGTTCTCGTTCTGTCCACCCTTGTTGGCCGTGGCGGGATCGACAAGTGCGCCCGACTGATCGACAAACCAAGTGGAGATGTCGACGCGGATCGTCACGTTGGTAGCAGCCGCCTGGCCAACCACCAGAGCGGGGATCAAGACGAGTGTCTGCTCTACGTCGAGATCGCTCTCGAAGGTGAACGCCTGCCCGTTGAACGTTCCCGTTACCCGGATGCTCTTGTCGAGGAAGCCGGGATTCGCTTGGAGGAACGCCTGATCTTCGGCATCGCCACTCACCTTGTGGATTTCGAACTCGATGGCGGTGAAGGTGCCCATGGGCAGAGCGACCGAAAATTTACGTTGGGCCCCGGGGGTCAACGGCATATCGACCAGCACGGGTCCGAGTTCGACATCCTCGCACTCGGGGGGTTCCGGTACCAGGTCGCAGTTCACCGAGGTAGCCTGTTTGAGCTCGATCTTTCGGAGGACGAGCTGAGCCTGCGTAATGATCAGCGTGTCGATTCCGCTGGTCAGGGTGTCGTCAAACGCCGCCAGCGACGGGGTCGCAATGGCAAAGGACGGCGCGGGAGCAGGGGCTGCGCTCTGGGTAGAAAACGAGACCGACACGTTGCTCTTAAACTGCTGGTTCCCGGTGCTGTCATTACAAGCGGCAGCGGCTGCCGTTGCGGTCATCACTATTACGAGTTTCTTCCACATGGCTCATCTCATTGGTTGGGTCGTTGTGCGTCGAATCGCTCCAATACACAATCTACTTGCCCATCACCTCCGGTCGAATACGTGGCCCCGCTTCGGTAAAGCCCGCCGTTGCCGGGGCACGACGGCAGTCGAGATGTGCAACCCGGGTGCCAGGGGTAGCCAGGTGATCGGGTGTATGGAAAGTGCCTGCTGACATGCAGTTACGGGCTTTGTGAGACCTATCACAGTCGCGGATTGCGCAACGAAATGGTGCAGATAGGCTGTTTTGGTTCACCCTCGTTGGGGGTCGGCGAGCGCGCCGACCCCCCTTCGAGTGCATGGCTGGGACTGCTTGTTGACTGCTGTGTGGCTATTTGATGTGACGGTTTACCAGCTTCGTCATCTCAAACATGCTCACCTGGGCCTTACCGTTGAAGACAGGTTTCAGCTTCGAATCGGCGTTGATGTTTCTGCGGTTCTTGGAGTCCTGCAATCCGTTCCGCTTGATGTAGGCCCACAACTTCTTTGTGATCTGAGTTCGCGGCAGCGGACTGCTACCCACAACGGCGGCGAGACTCGCATCCGGAGTTACCGGCTTCATGAACGCCGGGTTCGGCTTGCGCTTGGTCTTCTTCTTTTTCTTAGCGGCCTTCTTTTTGGTCGCCTTCTTCTTGGCTCGTTTCACCTTTTTCTTGCCGGCTTTGCGCTTGGTGGTCTTCTTGCGCCTCGTAGCCTTTTTCTTCTTGGTGGCCTTGCGCTTGGTAGCCTTGCGCCGGGTCTTCTTCTTGGCCGCCTTGCGCCGAGCCTTCTTCTTGGTCGCCTTGCGCTTAGTGGCCTTTCTCTTCGTGGCGCGCTTCTTGGTCTTTTTCTTAGCGGCCTTTCTCCTCACGGGACGCCTCTTTGCGACCCGCTTCTTCGCCTTTTTTTTCTTCCTCTTGGCTGCCATGGGTACCTCGGAGAAGGGTGGATTAGCTCAAAAACCAGTCCATGCGTCTCCCAAAGTAAGAAATTCTCTCTGTAGGACAAGCATTTTCGTCCTGCGGATATCGCAGGTCGGTGTGTGTGCAACCGGAAGGAGCTTCCAAGCATGCCAATGAATGTCTGTTTTCGCAGGGTGCCGTGTGGGGCGTAGAGAGCGTTCGTGACGTACGGTAGTACCTCCGCAGGGACGTCTCCGCGGTAGATCGATCCGATCCGGAGTCACGATGACCCCGAGACCGGCTGATAAGGGCGGCTTGTTAATCGTGCGGGTCTTGTCGAACTTTCTCCCATCCCGGACCGGGTAGCTCAGCTGGTAGAGCAACGGACTTTTAATCCGTAGGTCGTGGGTTCGAGACCCACCCCGGT
>JBHHZE010000045.1:0-29281 GCA_046757925.1 Gemmatimonadales bacterium | reverse complement strand
CCTTCCTGCGCTTGGTCGCCTTGCGCTTCGTGGCCTTCCTACGCTTGGTCGCCTTACGCTTCGTGGCCTTCCTACGCTTGGTCGCCTTGCGCTTCGTGGCCTTCCTACGCTTGGTCGCCTTGCGCTTCGTGGCCTTCCTGCGCTTGGTCGCCTTGCGCTTCGTGGCTTTCCGCTTGGCTGCCATGCCGGTCCTCCTGTTGGATGAGCCCGTCTTATCGACGGGGCCGGTTACGAACGGCGCTCGTCGCCGTCCAATACTCACTTCACCCTGTTGCTACACGGTTCGCATCCGTGCCGTTTTGCCGCTCCCGCTTCGCTATACCGCTTCCGACACGGAAGTGAAGTGAAAGTCCCGCGCGATGAGTGGTGGCACTACGATCGGAGCGCCAAACCCTCCGGATTCAGATGCCACCACGCGCACCGGCGTGCCGATCGCATGCAGGTTGTTCAGAACCGCCATTGGGCTCTCGTTGAACCTCATGTTGCTCACTGGCTTGGTAACTTGCCCCTCCTCGATGAGGAAAACACCGTCACGGGTCATGCCCGTAAACAGCATGGTGCGCCGATCGACAGCCCTGATATACCAGAAGCGCGTGACCAGAAGACCCTGTTCTACCATCTTGACGAGGTCCCCTGTACTCCCGCTGCCGCCGGTCAGTTTCATTCCGCCGGCGAACGGTGTCGGCTCCTTGCCCGCCCGGCTAGCCCAATATCTGCTGTAGGCCAGATTCTTGAGCACCCCGTTCTCGATCCACGAAGTCTTGTTGATCGGCGTTCCATCGGCGGCAAAAGGAGTTGCCAATAGGTCGGGGTCGGCGGGATCGGAGAACATGGTCAGACGCTCGTCGGCAACCAGGTCGCCCAACTTGGTCCCTCCGCCTTTCTTCGAGAAAAACGACCGGCCTTCATCGGCTGCACGCGCATCCAGTGAGAAGCGAAGCAGCTGGACGAGGTTGCCCACCGCTGTCGGTTCCAGTACCACCGTATAGGCCCCAGGATTTACCGGTGCAGCGCCCGCACTCTTTTGAGCCTTCTCCATCGCGCTCTGGGCGAGTTCAGCCCCGGGGATCATCTGGGCCCAGTCGTTGTGAGTGGTACCGGCCCACCCGGACCCTTTCCCATCCTCTGTTCGGATAGTGGTTGTGAACGATGCCAACGAGGACCGGTGATAGGCGAAGAGGTCACGGGTGTTGGCAACGGCCATCGAACCGCCGCGCTTCTGCACGAAACCGGCCGCGACTAGTGACCGCGCGTCCGCCGCGTCGGCCACAGCACGCACCGCTTCGACCCGCTGTGCCGGAGACAAAGCGACAGTCGATTCGAACAGAGCCTCGCCCTTCCGGTATTGTTGCGGTTCGAGTAGCGGCATACTCTCGGGATCCGCAGGAGCCAATCTCGCCAGCTCCTCGGCTCGCGAGACTGCTGCTGCAATGCCCTCGTCACTCAGGTCGTTGAACTCAACCGACGCGCTTTGCCGGCCGAATATGACTCTGAGCCGAGCCTTCGCATCCACCGATTCCGCCGCAGTGCTAATCTGGTTGCGTGCAAAACGCGTGAAACCGGCCGGCCCCGACAAGAGCGTGACCTCAGCATTATCGGCGGAACTAGTCCCCAAGATTCTCTTCGCAAGATCCCGTGCTTCGTCTTCGCTAAGATAGTCCGCCATTAGCTAGCCCGTTCAACCCGCCGTGTTGATGACATCGATCTTGCTGAACCGAGCAGGTGGACACCCATGACTGACCGCATTGGCCTGGGTAGGTTGACCTTTACCGTCCGTCGGAGTTCCGCCCAGAAAGTATCCGCGCGGAC
Organism: Gemmatimonadales bacterium; assembly: GCA_046757925.1. Taxonomy (GTDB): domain Bacteria; phylum Gemmatimonadota; class Gemmatimonadetes; order Gemmatimonadales; family GWC2-71-9; genus JAZDCZ01. The sequence goes on along the minus strand of JBHHZE010000045.1, from coordinate 27,472 downwards.
CGCCCAGCATATCCATGGAACGCCAGAAGTCCAACGTTTGACCCCGATAGGCGGCGTCCTTTAACATGCCGGTGATCTTGCCGCCACGGACCTCATAAAAGACCTGGCCACCGAACTGGAAGTTGTACCGCTGCTGATCGATACTGTACGACCCCCGACCCTTGATCACAATTCCCCGATCGGTCGCCTGAATCAGGTCTGACAGTACTAGGTCGTCTTCACCCGGCATGAGGGAAACGTTCGGCATGCGCTGAAACTGAACTCGATCCCAGGAGCTCGCGTAAGAGCACCCGTGAGAGCGTGTCACGTTCGTGAGCTGAGCAATCCATCCGGCCTGCTCTCGGGTAGTCTGATAATCGACAAAGATCCCGTCCTTCACGATCGGCCAACTATCTGCCGGGACACCGTCATCGTCCCAGCCCACCGTCGCGAGCGCACCAAGTTGAGTTCGGTCGCCCTGGATATTCATGGACTCCGGGCCGTATTGGAGTTTCCCTATTACCTCTTCCGGCGGTGAAAGAAACGAGGTTCCCGCATAGTTCGCCTCGTATCCCAGCGCACGGTCGAGTTCGGTTGGGTGGCCGATGCTCTCGTGGATGGTCAAGAACAGGTTTGTAGGGTCGAGGATGAGATCGTACTTCCCAGCTTCAACCGATTTTGCCGAGAGTTTCTGAACGGCTTCCTCCGCCCACTGCCCGGCCCTTCCTAGGAGATCGGCCGAGACCACGTGTTCATATCCCAGACCCATCGCAGCAATTTCGGTTGACGACCTGGATTGAAAATCTGAAAAATCCGGAGCTACTGCCGTCACCGTCATTGCAGGTATCGAGCGATAGACCTTCTGCTCGATGATGCTCCCCTCGGTGGAGCCAAAAGTCTTTTTCTCGCGTACAAACGACATCGACGAGTTGACGAACCTGGCCCCGTTGACCTTCAACGCCTCGGCGTTTGCCGCAAGCAATAGTCCGATCTTGTCTTCTACCGGCACGTCGAATGGATCGGTCTGGATCGGACTGTTCCAAGAAGCGTCCGGAAAGCCGTTCACGGGTGCCAGGACTACGGGGCTCCGCATGGCACCTTGGTTGATTCTCGCTTGCTCGACCGCCAGCCTGGCTACCCTATTACACTCTTCGCGATTTACCTTGTTGCTCGCGACGAATCCCCACGCCCCTCCCACCAGGGCTCTGATCGCGAACCCGAACGTTTCGTCATCGCTCAACCCAGACACCCGGTCGTCACGAGTGGACACACTCTGGCGCCGCACACTCATGACACGTATGTCAGCGTACGACGCACCCGCAGCTCTCGCCGTATCCAATGCCACCAGACACAATTCCTTCACCACCGCATCTGGACCCCCGACCTCAGCCACGCCGCTAGACGCGAAGTCGCCACGGGGTACGCTAGCTAATGCGGCAGCTGCAAACGAACTGTCCTTTATGAATTCCCGTCGAGTTATCGACATCTACACTTCCTCAATGTTTTGTACATCGCTGCGAATATTATAGATACCGTTCTAACGCGCAATACTTTTTTGGCGATCGGCGTAGCACCGACGCAAAGCTTCACGACATTCGTCGCTCATACATCGACGGCAAATGCGTCACTTGCCGCACCGGAAACTCCGGATCAGATTTCCCGTGATGGTATTTTCCGTATCGCTGTGGCTGATCCAAATTCGGTAGGGAGACGATTGCAAATGGATCTCAGAATCGAGAATAGAACGGCACTAGTTTGTGGCTCATCGAGCGGTTTGGGACTCGCCATAGCCAGCGTACTCGCCGATGAAGGATGCAATGTTGCCCTGAACGGCAGAGACGAAACCCGGCTCGACCGCGCGCTCGAACGCGTACGAGAGCGCACAGAGGCTCGAGTTGACGGATTTGCTGCCGATGTCAGCGATAGCAGTCAAGCGAGGCAGCTAGTTCGCGACGTGCACAGCCGCTTTGGAGCGATCGATATACTCGTTTGCAATGCAGGAGGGCCACCCAGCGCGCCATTCGGAGTTACGCCGGAAGAGGCATGGCAAGAGTCTTTAGAACTCAATCTTCTGTCGACCATCCACCTGTGCAGAACTGCGGTGCCCTTCATGGCAGAGCAGGGTTGGGGGCGGATCGTATGCCTCACAAGCGTCGCCGCTAAAGAGCCGCTGCCGGGGCTCATCCTTTCCACGACGGCCCGTGCAGGGGTGCTCGGGTTCGCCAAGTCTCTGGCGGACGAGGTGGCGGACAACGGCATCACTGTTAACGTTGTATGTCCCGGATACATGCGAACCGAGCGCGTCGACGATCTCGTGCACCAACGCTCCGAACACGAAGGCAGGCCGAGTTCGGAAATCGTGGGCGAGCTTGTCGGCAGGATCCCGATGAACCGCATGGGAGAGCCCGCCGAGTTGGCCGCGGCAGTTGCGTTTCTCTCGTCGGAGGGCGCAGCGTACATTACCGGCATAGCCCTCCAAGTCGATGGTGGCTACATACGAAGTATCCTTTGACCGGCAACCGGCCACAAAATTGCGATAACTGAGAACATCCACATAGATGAATATGCGAGCTATTTCCAAACTCAGGCCTGAGCCCGGCCTTCAAGTGTCAGAGGTTCCGAGACCTCAGTGTGCACCCTCAGATGTCTTGATTCGTGTAAGACACGCCGGCGTCTGCGGCACCGATATGCACATAGCAAAGTGGGATGAATGGGCAAGCGGCAGGATTCACCCACCCGTTGTGGTGGGACATGAATTTGCAGGGGAGGTCGTCGAGGTCGGTAAGGACGTAGCCTCTGAATTCCAAGTCGGCCAACTCGTGACAGCAGAAGGTCACATCGTGTGTGGACACTGCAAGCAGTGCAGAACCGGAAATGGTCACATCTGCCAGCGCACCCAGATCATCGGGGTAGACAGAGATGGCGCTTTTGCCGAGTACATCGCAATGCCCGCCCTCAACGTGATGCTTCTCAACAGCATCCCTACCACGACAGGTGCGATAATGGACCCGCTGGGCAACGCGTTCCACACGGTGCTCTCGGCCAATATACCGGGCAGCACCGTGCTAATTGCCGGATGTGGACCAATAGGCTGCTTCGCTGTCGGCATCGCTCGAGCAGCCGGCGCCGCCAAGGTGATCGCATCTGACTTGAACGGATACAGGCTGGATCTGGCGCGCAAGATGGGCGCCCATTGCGCCATTGATCCGTCATCTGAAGATGTTGTCGCAAAGGTGATGGACGAAACGGCCGGAGAAGGCGCAGATCTGGTCTGCGAGATGTCGGGAAACCCGACCGCTCTTGCTGACGCGTTCCGAGCTGTCCGACTAGGAGGGCGCGTACATCTGCTCGGCTTGCCCAAACGCGCCGTGCAGATCGATTTCGCGAACGACATAATCTTCAAGGGCCTGACCATATACGGAGTGATCGGGCGCAGGATGTACAAGACCTGGCATCAGATGCAGATGTTCCTCTCATCGGGCCTCTTCGACCCAACACCTGTTATCACTCACCAGTTTCCCCTAGACAAGATGGATGACGCACTCGACATCATTGGATCCGGGGAGGCTGGCAAGGTAATTCTCGAAATAGGGAGCTAAGTGATGAACGCGGCAGTGGAACTCCGGATCCATGAAGAGCTGGAGCAATTCAAACGGAACGGCGTTTACAAGACTCTTAATTACCTGGACTCACCTCAAGGACCCAGGGTCAGGATGGAGGGTCGTGGAGACGTCATCATCCTGTCGAGCAATAACTACCTCGGCCTCTCCGGAGTACCGGAAGTCATTGCCGCAGGGAAGGCCGCCCTCGAACGGTTTGGCGGCGGCACCGCCAGCGTCCGCTTTATCTGCGGCACCTTCACTATTCACCGCGACCTCGAGTCAGTCCTTGCGAAGCTGGTCGGCACCGAAGCATCGTTGAGCTACGTGTCGTGCTGGAACGCCAACGAGGGATTGTGCGCCACCTTACTGTCCTCGCAGGACATCGTCATTTCAGACGAGTTGAACCATGCGTCGATCATCGACTCGATTCGCTTGGCGAAGAACATAGTGAAGTGCCAGTCCGCGGTTTACAAACACTCCGATATGGGGGACCTCGAGTCAAAGTTGCTGGCAGCCAAGACGTGCCGCTCCCGAATCGTTTTCACCGACGGTGTGTTCTCGATGGAGGGCGACATCGCCAGGCTTGCCGACATCGTCGAGCTGGCGAAGAAGTACGATGCGATGGTCGCGGTCGACGATTCCCACGCTACCGGGGTGCTCGGCAAGACCGGCAGAGGCACCGCGGAGCACGCCAACGTCTTGGGTGAGATCGACATCATTACCTCGACCCTCGGCAAGGCGCTTGGCGGCGCCGCCGGAGGGTTCACCGCGTCATCCGCGGCGCTGTGCGACTATCTGACTCAGCGCTCCCGACCTCAGCTCTTTTCCAACGCCCTACCCTGCACCGTTGCAGGCAGTGCGCTTGCCGCCGTCAATCATCTGACGGCCCATCCGGAGTTGGTTGAGACCCTGCACGCTAATGCACGCTACTTCAGAACCCGGCTGGTGGAACTGGGATTCAAACCGCTGGAGGGCGACACCCCGATCATCCCCGTCATTCTGGGTGAAACGGCGAAGGCGATCGAGATGAGCAAGATGCTGCTGGACAAGGGAGTCTTTGTTACTGGTTTCGGGTATCCCGTGGTACCGAAGGGCCAGGCACGGGTCCGCTGCCAGATATCCGCAGCACACACGCGCGATCATTTGGACGAGGCGCTCCGTGCCTTCGAGGTCACCGGAAAGAAGCTGGGTCTGATTTGAATATGCCGCCGTGAATGGGCTTCCTATTCTTTATATAATGTAACCGCTATGGCCGCCCACTAGCATCATCTCAGAAGGCCCTGTTGTGGCTGTAGTAAGTGAGCGCTCACTTTTCACGCTATCGGTGCCGGGCCGGCAGCTATTGTCATTCCAGGGCAAGTCACCGTTCGGAGGGCGCTTCAGCCGAACCCAACTTCAAGTAGTTTCGCGCCGCAACCGCTTAACCTTCGTGGTGGCAATGCCCTAGCAATGTAGACTTCCCGAAATTGGGGGTCGCGTTTTTTCCCTTGAGGCCCTATTTTCGGGAGGCCAGTCCCATCCCACCGACCCATGGGGAAGCGACTGCAGACCAATTCAATTACTGAACGAGGCTTTACGGGCACACAGGCCTAGCGCCGAGTCCCGGCCGAAGGTCGGGAGCCACCGATGGAGGTTACAGCTGATGCGGAAACTGCCGGGAGTTTTCCTTGCCATTGTGCTACTACTGGGACTCGCTACGACACCGGCCTCGGCCCAAGGGGACTCGTGGAAGAACAAGTGGTACTGGGGTGCCCAGTCGGGTGCGTTCATCTATTCGACGCCTACCCAGAGCCACGAAGCCGCGTTTGACATCGGTGGGCACTGGCTCATCACCCGCGATCGAGTGGCACTCGACGTGGCCATAGACCAACTCTTTTTCCAGGATAACACGACCTCGACGGTCCCCGATGCCAGCTCCACCAATGGCACCCGCACGGTGAGCTTCTCGAACGGCAGACGCGTTCAACTCGAGTTATACGCCATGCCGATGGACGGACCGATACAGGTATTTCTGGGTGGCGGCTTTGCCATCCATCAGATAACCGATGCCAAGGCGCAAGGCACGTTCGCATCGCAGGCCCAGCAGACTGCAGTAGCCCGAATCGTGGACGACCAAGACACCAAGGCGTTTGCCGTCCTAGGTGGCGGTGTGCAATACCTGATTGGAAGATGGGCGGTCTTCGGCAGGTATCAGTACATTCCTCAGGCCGAGGACTTTCTTCTCACAAGCGAGCAGCATGCCATAACCGGAGGGATCAGATTCGCACTCACTCGATCGAGTGAGGATATCAGCACGAAGCGATAGGCCCGCACAGGGCCGGCATCACTCCGCCGGTCGGGACAGCCACGGCGAGGTCCGCTCCGCGAACCGGAGGGGCCAATCTGTGGCTCGAGAGACTCCGACGCGGCAACTCGACACTATGGCGCTCGGCTTGATCCCATCACCAGCCAAGATCCGCACAGGGCCCTCGCGTAACGATCTCCCGTTCAGTGTCCCGTCAATGCCAAGAGCCTGGCACAGGCGTGCCGGTCCGGAACAGAGCTTGGTCTCGTCGGGGATTCTGCGGCGTCGGGACATGGTATCCAGTCCCGCCACAGGCTCTATCGCCCGAATCAGCACTGCCGAAGGATACCCTTCATTCTCGGTAACTGCGTTGAAGCACCAGTGCATTCCGTAAATTAAGTAGACATAGGAAGTCCCCGGCGGACCGAAGAGTGCTGAATTTCGGTTTGTTTTGCGATTGCGGTAGCCGTGCGCTGCGGGATCGTCAGGGCCTACATACGCCTCTACTTCGACGATCTTCCCCGCGGTACGGACGGAATCCAGTCTAGTCTCGAGGATGCAGCCAAGGAGATTCTTCGCCACCTCGATCGTACTCCGCCGGTAGAAACTCTTCGGGAGCGGCTTGCGCCTAACTGGTCTGATCCTTCTCTGAAGTTCCCTGCACGGCACGACGCAAAGCGACCGTCATTTTCTGAAGGAATCCGGCACCATCATCTTGCTGGTCAAAGAGATCTCCCGGCTGACGTTTCACTCGCAGTTCTATCTTCTTTCGTCACAGGTGCCGCCGTGTTCTCGGCAGATGAAGATTCTGCGTTCCCCTTCTCAGCCGTACTCGGGGATGCCGTTGAACGGGTCCGCGTGCGTGCGGGGGACCGTTTCTTCCGAGTCGTCGTCGTCTTTCTTTTCGTAGAACGTTTGGCCCTCTTGACCGTAGCCGATTGCGCCGTGTTTGCGACCTGATCGGCCCCAGCGACCTCGTCCACCTCAACCGTCGAACTCAGCTTCAGCAAGTAGTCATCCGCGTCGCTCTTTATGAGTTCTATGATCCCGGCGTCGTGTGCCTGACGCAGCAGTCTGGGAAAACGTCGGGCTTCGAATACCGCATCCGATTTTCCATCGTGTAGGGCGATCATTTCCTCACGCACCCGCTCAGACGTCGATGAGTTGCCGCCAACCGCCTGCACGGAGAGAAGAGCCTGCCGTAGGAGGTCGAAGCTCTCGCTCAACGTGAGACCGGACACTTCTTCGCCTTTTCGAGTCGAACGACGGCGCTTACTCTTGGTCCCCTTACTCTTGGCTTCCTTATCGTTGTCGCTTATGTCAACTTCTGTTTCCGGCAGCACATTAGCGTTTGTACCAAGCTCAACCGAGTACTGACCGTTGTCCAGTTTTTTCACCGCCAACAAGCCGCGCTGACCTGCCTCCACGACAAATTTGCTGAACCGATTGAACCCGGCATCCTTCTCACTAAACTCGTGATCGATGCTTTGCATGACCTGTTTGAGTCGGTCGGAACGCATGACATCACCATCTTTCATCATCCGTTGCACAGCCATCACCACCAATTCCCATGGATCTTGTCTTACGTAACTGTCTTCGCCCTCCTTGGCCAGGCCAGTCAGTTCGTTGTAGCTGAAGTACTCATCGCAGTTCTGGATGAGCAGATCGCTGGATGACTCCCGTATACCTACTCCTATCACGTACTTACCGTATTCCTTGAGCTTGAGCACGAGTGTGGAGAAATCTGAATCGCCCGACAGCAGAATGAAGGTGCCGATCTCCGGGCGGGCAAACACCAGTTCCATGGCGTCGATCGCCAAGCGGATATCGGTGGCGTTCTTCTTGTTTGCCCCGAAGGCAGGGGCAAAAATGAGGTCGATAGATGCCTCCGATAGTGGGACGATATACTGCGGATAGCGGCGCCAATCCGCGTAGGCTCGCTGAACCGATACTTTCCCCTTGATGATGTCGGAGTTCAGCAGCTTGCGTAGTTGGTTCTGGAGATCCGAGCGGATTCCCATGGTTACATTGTCAAAATCGATCAACAACGCAGCATGCGGTGCGTCAAGCGTCGACTCGAAGCCGGCGGCTCGACGAGCAGATCTGCTAATGATATCGCTCATGTGTTACTCAACTCCAACACGACCAGCCGCATCAGTTCACTCCTCTTGATCTTGCCACCGTCGGTCGTGGGAAGGGAATCGAAGAAGCGGACCAAGTCAGGTATCTTATAGTCCGCGAGATGTTCGCGACAGAACTCCTTGAGTTCATCGCCCGTAACTATGGCACCCTCGACAGGTACGACACACGCACAGATCAATTCTCCCAAAACCTCGTTGGGAACTCCAACAACGCACGCGTCGTCCACGGCCGGATGAGTACGAAGTAGGTCCTCCAGCTCGCGCGGAAAAATGTTGTAGCCACCTCGAATAATCATCTCCTTGCTGCGGCCCACGATAGTTACAAACCCTCGTTCATCAATCGCAGCAAGGTCACCCGTCAGAAAAAATCCCTCATCGGTGAACGTGCGCCTCGTCTCCGCCGGCATCCGATAGTACCCGGACATCACGTTGGGCCCTTTGACAGCCAACTCTCCTACCGCCTCTGGGCCGTGCAGCGTACCGGTCTTGACATCCACCACCTTCACTTCCACACCCTCGAGCGGACGCCCTACCGTCTGTTCTCGCGCCTCTGGTGGATCGTCATTTCGTGTGATTGTCACTGTCGGACCCGTTTCAGTCAGGCCATAGGCAATCTGGACATCGTTCCACCTACGAATACTCCGGACCAGTTCGGCCGACACCGGACTACCGGCCACGATGCCCGTGCGTATACTGGAGAGGTCACGTCTCTCAAACGACTCATGCCGCATCAACAGGTGAAACATTGTAGGCACGCCATGACAAATCGTTATGCTTTCCGATTCAACGAGGTCCAAAACCGGTGATGGCTCGAATCTACTCTGTAGGACCAGGGTCCCACCGGTAATGAGCGTGCCTATGGCAACATGCGCGCCGAAAACCGTGAACAGCGGCACCACGCCCAACACTCTATCGGCCGCGGATTGTCCCAGTACTTCGGCCGTTAGGGCCGCTGTCCTGGTCAGATTCTCATGGCTGAGCACGACTCCCTTCGGCTTCCCAGTCGTGCCCGACGTATAAAGAATCGCAAGCGGAGTTCGCTCGTCGAGGTCGGTTGGCCCAACCACCTGCTTCTTACGTCGGGCCACCATGCCGCTGAACTGAAAGACCCTATCGTCGTACCAGAAATCCTCTTCGGCCACCAATATGAGGTATTGAAGGTCCGGCAACTCAGAGATCAGATCATCGAATAATTCCAGGTATTCAACGTCTCCGACAGTCTCCGAGGCTACCGCTAGGCACACCTCTGCATGGCGCAGTTGGTAGCTCAGTTCGCGATAGCCAAGGGAGGGGTTCAGCGGGACCACTACGGCTCCCAGTTTCGCTGCAGCGAGTAGCGTAATCACCCACTCCGGCTCGTTGGGAAGATCTACCGCCACCCTATCACCAGCTTCGACTCCCAGCCCACTCATGGAGGCGGCTAGGGCACTCGCGGCCGTATCCACCTGTTCGTAGGTCAGCCGTCGGGGGCCTTGGATCAGGCACTCTCGATCAGGTTGCTGCTTCAGCCTCCGGGCAAACAGGTGCGCCAAGTGATACGTCAAATACTACCTCTTTCCCACACGTCGGTAACGATCAAAATACTTGTCCGCCGAGGAGGCTACAAGGAGAGTATGGCCCGGCCGTGTCCTGTCGGCCCAGCTCTAGGCAATCCCCTCGATCTGCTGCAACGTATCTGCACCGTAGAACATCCGAATGTACTTCGCCTGCACCGGTGTGAGGCTACGAACCGCCCAGGTCAACAGGACAAAATGTGGCTCGGTGGGCTGATTGAGCGGAAACATGCCACATTGCTGAGGTAGGCGATTGCCCTTTCTGGTGTTACAACTGGAACACGCAGTGACTACATTGTCCCACCGGTTGGTGCCACCACGAGATAGAGGCACTATGTGATCTCTCGTGAGGCACTCTCGGAACTTGAACTCGCGGGGACTCCGGCCGCAGTACTGGCACCTATAGCCATCGCGCGCAAACAGGAATGTATTCGTAACCTGCCGGCGGAACTTCCGCGGTACGTGAACGAACCTGACAAGTCGGATTACAGACGGCCTCGGAAGCGTGATCGAAGGACTTCTGATCAACCTCCGCCCATCAGACTCGACTATCTCGGCCTTGCCGTCTATGACCAAGCGCAAGGCTCGACGGACAGGAACGAGCGTCAGCGGTTCAAACGATGCATTGAGAGCCAAACAGCGCACACCGAGCCCCCGGTTCAGTTACATCAGACTATTGCCGCAATAAGTTTACAGAGTGGCCTAACACGTTGCAATGGGTAATGTTGCAGGACCGTTTTCAGAGAGATCGAGGATGCTGACGCGGGATGACCTGAGAGAGCAGATAGAACACCACTTGGAGGGACACATGACACTAGAGGATCTCTCCGCCTGGGCCGAGCAGGCGTTCCGAGATGAAGCCTTCGAGCCTCGATTTGCTGAGCAGATCGCCAGCGTGCTGTCAACGCTGCGGGACGCCACGGACCCACACCGGTTCAGATGGGAAGAACCGGATCTGGGATCGTTGATCGAACTCCTGCAACAGTGAGCCGACGCCGGCGAAGCGAACGCCGGGCCAGGCCCTAGCGATCAGCATGCCCACTCTCGTCTGGATCGGCTTGAGCTTGATTTGGGGTTCTACGTGGCTATTCATCAAGGTAGGACTTCAGGACCTACCACCTCTTACGTTCGCCACGGTTCGTTTCGTACTCGCCATCGGCGTGCTACTGCCGGTAGTCGCCATGCGCCATTCCAAGCTACCACGGGACTTCTCAGACTGGACCCTCATGATTGGAACGGGCGTGCTCCTGTTTGCCGTGACCTACGGATTGGTCTTCTGGGGCGAACAACATATCTCGTCGGGTATGGCTGCGCTGTTGTTCTCGACCTTCCCTCTCTTCGGCTTGGTGATCGCACACTTCCATCTACATGATGAGAGAATGACGCCCGCCAAGATGGTAGGGACGATTCTCGGGATCGCTGGCGTGGCCCTGGTTCTTTCCAATCAATTGGAAGCTACTGGGGAATTGGCGTTCTGGGCCAGTGCTGGGATAGTAGGATCGGCCGGGGCGGCGGCCTACGCCGACGTGCTTATCAAGGCTCGCGGTGGTCACCTGGACCCCACACTCCTCACTCTCGTTCAAATGTGCGGTGGTGTAGTACCTCTTGCCGCCCTCAGCCTGTATGCCGAAGGCAACCCACTGGGATTGACCTGGTCGCCACGCGCAGTGATATCCACGCTTTACTTGGCCCTAGTGGGCACGGCGTTGGGATTCGTCCTTCTATACTGGCTATTCAAGCATATGGATGTCACGAGAACGATGCTGATCACGTTTGTAACTCCTCTTGTGGCCGTTGCCCTAGGGGTAGTCGTGTTGCACGAGGAGTTTAGCTGGAGGGCAGCGACCGGCGGCGCGGCGATCATTGCCGGATTGGGTTTCGCCATAAAGCCGCCGACTCAGCGAAGAGCCCAGAGCACACAAACCGGCCGCCACCCTAACGCGGGTGGCGGCCGGTGAATGGACCTCAACAGACTTCCGATCAGCGCGGTGTGAGCAGATTGAAATAGCTCGATACGCTGAACGCCGTCGGGTCTACCTCAAAGATTCTCCCTCGCTCGAAATGCCCGGTTGTTGGAAAATACGGTGGCGGGCCGGATAGAACGCACTGATCATACGAATAGCGCTTGTTGTAACCCCTGCCGTCGGTGATGCCGACAGGACCGCGCTGCCGCTGGATGATTCCGCCGGTCAGGTAGATGCAGCCCCGGCCGGCTCGGTTTCCCTCGCAAGGCTGGGCGTTTCGCGGATAGTACCAATAATTTTCCACCGTGAATATGTTCAGCGCCAACACGACCCCCTGAATGAACTCGGACGCCGTCTCGTCATACGTCCTGTAGTTCCAACCGCCCTTGGGTTGAATCGGAGAATTGAGCGTATTGTCGGCGATCACTACGTCGTCACCGCTGAAGATGCCAAGCATGTCCGCACAGACTCCCGCCCCGGGATCGGTCTGGTATTTGACATCGTCGCCGATTATGATGTCATCGGTAGCCGCCACGGTCACCTGGCCTCGCAACGTGCCGCTGATCACAACCTTACCCTCGACGAAGATCACTCCTTTGAAAGACGGATTCAGCTGTCGGCCGATCGGGAACAGGTATGCAGCATCTGGCCTGCCCGCCACCAGCGGACTTACGGTCCCCGACCACTGCAACCATCTGCCTCCCCTTGCATCAGGACCGGGGACAAAACCGTTCCAGATCGAGTCGGCACCGCCCAGATAGCAACGCCTGGAGGCGCTCGTCACCGCGGTGAGCCAGTCGTGTCCACCTGACGGGTGATCCTTCGCCGAAACAAAATTGTTCCCGTGGTAGTCACCACAATTCTCGGCGTCCCGTAACCCATTGGAGCCATAGTTGTTGGGCACGTCTCCCGTCACCCAGTTGGCGTCGTTGAGCTGCTGGTAGACGCGGAAGAACCCCTCATTGGTGTCGGTGGAATCCCCATCGCCATTCAAGTCGAGACTCATGAACAGGATTCTCGTGGTCGCCTCTCCGTTACCTCCATTACTGTTGCCGACGAAAGCCGCATTGCCCTTCTGAGCCTGAGATTTCAACTTCACGAGGTCGGCGGTGGCAGGCATCGGAATGTTTGCACCGTATTCTTTGTATCCTTGCTTGAACGTTCCGTATTGGGGCTGGTACACGTTCTTCGCGGTTTCCACAGTACTGTGGAACGTCGCACCCGTGTAGTGAATCCTGATCATGTCGTTGGAGTGTACAGGTCCCCAGATTTGGTCACCCAAGGCAAACCAGATGTTTCCCTCGACCGTCGTGAAATAGGCGAACTTGGCGAAGCTCTCCTGGTTTATCTCGCCACGCCGAACCACCTTGTTCCCGAAATTGTCCTCCGCTACAGACACGATGCTTCCGAACACACCGTATTGCCCCGTCGTGACACCTGTCGGGCCTACATAGGTGTATCGTTTCACATCCGGGATAGTGGCACCCGATGCGTCGGTAATCGCCACACCGTTTTCCAGGGTGTTGTACAGCGTGTCCGGATATAGCAGCTTGTTGCCGTTTATCTTTGAACGTGCTTCTTCGATTCCGGCATCCGCGGCACTTTCGAGCGCGCTCAACCGCTCGTTGTACCGGTTGACGCTCGAAACTCCGCTACTCAACATCACGGCCCCGACGGTGAGGGCAGCAACTGCAACTCCAACCAGCATAGCCACCATGAGGGCCACGCCACTTTCATCTTTCAATCGTTCAATCATTCTCATGATTCTCAAGCCTCCAACTGATTACGGAACGTCGACACGTTGAGACGAAGCGATCTGGGAGAGTGTCGGAGTACAATCCTGCGCAGCAAGAGCATAGTACCACCGCTCACCAGACTGGACCGTAAGATCCTGGTACGTGTAGGAGCTCTGACCCGAGGGGATGCTCAGGAAAGGATCGCCCCAATTCGGCTGTCCATCGGGCCGGCGCCACAACACGTATCGTGTGACGTCATTTTCACCACCTGTCTCGTCGACGGCCTGACCCCAACTGAGGTTCACCGCCGGGTCACCGCCCGACAGCGTGACTCCCTGGGCTGTAAGCGTGATTCCCAAGATCGGTTCGTCTCCGCACGATCGCTTCACTGCCAGCCCCGCGTTCGGTAGCCGCACCAGTCTGCTGATGGAGCGCTGCCGTTCCGCCGCACCTGTCCGGCCGTTGGTCGTGGTGAAATTGATCTGTACACCACGCAGGCTATCGATGCGGGCCACCGCCGCGGTGTCAGCCGTCGAGCCATGGACTGGAACGGCGTGGCTCAGCGGTAGGTCGGTCTGGGGAACCTGTTCGATCAACAACGGTGCACTGAGCGGTTTCCTGACGCGAAAGTAGTCGAGGAATGGTAGCCCCGGTGTCTTGAGAAGATCACGCGCCACCAACTCTGGTGGATCTCTATTGACCTGTCTATAGAGAGCGTAGTCATCAGGCCTCGCCGTCGACGAATCCAGGTCGAAAAAGAAAATGATCGTTTCCGCCGGTGAGTTGGTTATCCCACCAAGCGCCTTATATGACGTGTCCGGATACCCAAACGACGAGTGCGGTATCGTAATCTTTCCCGATCGCTCGAGCGCCGAGACGGATCCCGTCGGTGCATCCGGATCAAAGTAGACAGCCCACGCATCGTTTCTAACATTCGTCGTGTAGTCGGCGTTGAACGCGATCACGTCCGGGCCGGCATACACGATGTATGGCTGTTCGTCCGGAACGTTTGAACCCGCAGTGCGAAGATCCTGCTCCAGAATGTTGGCTGAGAACCGCAGGTTCTGCAGTTGGTCCATTCGTTCAGTGCCAAGCCGAAATCCGCGGCTCTGGGAGCGGACAAAATTCAGCGAGCTACCCACTACAATTGTAAACACCGCAAGGGCAAGGATCATTTCCAGCAAGGTCATTCCGCTGCGATTATTGAGTATGTGTGCTCTGTTTCTCATGGTGCAGCCACCGTAACAGTTCGTGAAACCGGGCTCGGTAACCCTGGACCCGTTACCGTAACCGTGATTTTCTTGTAATCCACCGATTGGCCCGACCCACCCACATGCAGGATGACAGTCTTCCGCACGTATCCAGGGAGAGTCGGAAAACTGTTTTCCGTCTTGGCGTACGCCGTATCGAGGCCGGTGTAATTGGGATCCAGTTGAATCTGCTCTAGTCTGCTATCGGCAAGCTGGAGAGCCGAAGCCCTTCTGTCTCCCACGGTAACGATATGCAGAAACGATCCCGTAGCCGTGGCCATAGCCAAGACTATCGCTGTGAAGACCGCCAATGACATCATTACTTCGATGAGCGTAAAACCTTTCCTATTACGCATCTAGAAACCTCGCTTCCACTGCGATTCAATGTAGCGATACCAGGATACTCTGCCGGTCGAGCGCTCGATCTCGATCACACGAGAGTCCTTCATGTGGTTGCTGTTACCCACCGCTCGACTTGACGTCAGATATAGACCACCTCGCTCGCTGGCACTTCCGTTCCTATGAAAAATCAATGCGGGAAGCCCACCCACTTTCTTCTTGAAAGTCACCTGGCCCGGGCCAATCGCATGCTGCGGTGCACCACCACGGCCGAACACCACCCCCTCACCCACCGAGAGACCCCTTGTTCGCTCGTTGGTGTCTTCCTTCCCGTTGTTGTTAGCGTCCTCGATCACACGGAGCACCCTATTGGTCGTATCGAATACCACTATTACATCGTGCTGTGTACTGACCGCACGCCGCTGTGCCTGCAACAATGCCGTCCCAACTCCACGCATGCCGGTATCTATCCGAAACCTGGTGTAATCGATCCTCGGCATTGCAAACGCCGCCACAACACCGATGATCACGACTACAACGACGAGTTCCACCAAAGTGAAACCGACCCGTCCAAACTGTTTTGGGCGAGACCTCTTTCCTGTCATTACAGCCTCCAAGGAATACTTTGCCCTAAGACAGTTCGTCACCCTACGACGAAGTTATGCAAGACCCGCTCGCCCCACTGTGGCGCAAGTCACAGGCCTGAGTCAAATATGTCGCCCGGTACAGCATTTAGCCAAAGGGCAATACACATGCCGAGCTTCTACTCCGTGACCCGCAAAGTCCTACGCTGTTGGATATCAACGGCTTAGGGGTTCCGACCCAAACGAATGTGTGCCACATCACAAATCGACAACGCTCGAGACGCCCGACGAGTTGCGTAATGCACTCGCAAATCCGCCGTCACATGCGGTGGGATAGGGCCGTGCCGATAGGGACTCGTTACGTGTAATGGTGGTTCCGGCGGCGGTATGGTGGTGACTTGCCGCGAGGCAGGCTGATTGTTCGCGAAGGGTACGAGCGCAACCACGCCCTGACCGACCCCGGGCGCCGTCACCACTCCACTTAGTTCCTCAAGAACTAGCTTCTACGAGGCAAAAGCCCCCGCGAGTTCCTCTATCTGCCGTTGCACAGACTCCCTCGAGGAACCTCCCGCCGTGGACCTGCGCTCGATCGAATCCTCCCACGAACCGATGCTTGCGATGGCCGCGGGCAGTTCAGGATGAATCTCCAGAGCCTTGGCAACCGGAACTGCGAGCAACGACACGGATTCCGCTTCGGCCGCCAGTACCAATTCGCCTATCACGCCGTGCGCAGCCCTGAATGACATACCTCTTTCCACCAACTCATCCGCTATATCGGTGGCCAATAATGTAGGATCGAGGGCTGCGGCCATGCGATCGCCATCCACCTCGAGAGTTTCCACTGCTCCGCGAACAGCCGGAAGCGTAGCAAGTACCGTGTCGGCCGCGTCGAACAACAGGGCTTTGTCCTCCTGCAGGTCTTTGCTATAGCCGGCCGGCAACCCCCGGAGCAGAGAGAGAATCCCCATCAAGCCTCCCAGCACGCGTGACTGCTTCGCTCGAACCAGCTCCAGCGCGTCGGGATTCCTCTTCTGTGGCATCAGGCTCGAGCCGGTACAGAAACCTTCACCCAGCTTCACGAACCCATATTCGGCAGATGCGTAGGTCAGCAACTCCGCCGCAAGTCGAGAGACATCTGTAGCTACCATAGCCAGCACGAAGATCAGTTCCGCCACGAAGTCGCGGGCACCGGTCGTGTCTAGGGAATTGGACGTGACTCCTTCGAAGCCAAGCGCAGCCGCCAGACTGCGGCGATCGACGACCACACCGGAACCTGCCAAGGCCCCGGCCCCGAGGGGGAGCTCCGCCAATCTGCCGGCTGCATCGGCCAACCTGCCTCGGTCACGAAGCAGCGGATACGCATGGGCGAGCAGAACGAAGGACCATCTGATCGGTTGAGCCCTTTGACCGTGGGTATAGCCCGGCAGAAGGATGTCCACCCCGACCCGTGCCTGAGCGAGCAGGGTCCTCCCAAGCGAGGCCAATTCGAGGTCCACCGCGCGGGTAGTTTCCAAACACCACAGCTTGAGATCGGTAGCTACCTGATCGTTGCGCGAACGGCCGGTGTTGAGCTTGCCCGCAAGCGGCCCGATTTCCTCGTATAGCAAGCGCTCGACCAACGTGTGGACGTCCTCGTCTTGGGCGCCGACACCTTCGCCTCCGGCCAACCGTCCCGCAACGCTCCCCAGCCCCGTTTGGAGACTAGCTTCTTCTGTTGGATCCAACACACCGGCATCGCCAAGCGCACTCACCCAGGCCTTGGCAGCCCGAACATCATAGGGCCAGAGCCGCAGATCCACCGGCAGGCTATGGTTCAATGCGGCAACTGACTCGTCGAGCCCCGCAGTGAACCTGCCGCCCCAGAGCTGATGCAGCGGATCTCGGTCAACGACCTTGGTCATGGGCATGGCTCGAGCGCTGCGACGGGCTCCGATTGCGCAATCCGGGCTCCCATACGCGCCGGCAGCGAGAACAAATTGATGAAGCCGCTGGCGTCCACTTGGTCGAAGACCTCATCCGCCTCAAACGTCGCATGCTCGGCGGAGTAAAGCGAGAACGGGCTCTCGCGGGACAACACCGTCACCGAACCCTTGTAGAGCTGCACCTGAGCTGTCCCGGTCACACGACTCTGCGTCACATCAACCAACGCATCTAGGGCTTCCCGTTCCGTAGACCACCACCACCCCTGGTAGACCAGTTCCGCGTATCGCTGTGAGAGCTGATCCTTGAGATCCAGCGTCCGGCGGTCCAGTACCAATTGCTCCAGTGCTCGGTGCGCCGCACGCAACACGGTACCGGCGGGGGTTTCGTATACACCGCGAGATTTCATTCCCACAAGACGGTCTTCTATGAGATCTTCGCGACCAACACCGTGCGCTCCGGCCAGGTCGTTTAGCGCTTCCACCAGGGCAACAGGGCCCAGCGGCCTCCCGTCGACCGAGACGGGCGTGCCGCCTTCGAACCCGACGGTCACCAGCTCCGGGGCGTCGGGGGCGTCGCGCAGATCCGACGTCATCAAGAAGAGATCGCTCGGTGGCGCCTGACCGGGGTCTTCCAGACTTCCGCCCTCGTGCGAACAATGCCACAGGTTACGATCGCGACTGAACGGTTTGGCCTCACTTGCCGCTACATCGATATCTTTGCCACGGAGATAGGCTAGCAGATCCTCGCGGCCTCGAAAATCCCAGATCCGCCACGGTGCTATCACTGTCAGTTCGGGGGCGAGTGCTCGGTATGTGAGCTCGAAACGCACCTGATCGTTGCCCTTGCCGGTGCACCCATGTGCGAGGGCCGTGGCGCCAACATCCCGCGCAACGGCCACCTGCCCCGCCGCTATGACCGGCCGAGCAATCGCGGTTCCGAGCAAATAACTCCGCGCGTAAACTGCTCCGGCTTTCAATGTCGGAAACACGAACTCCGTCACCAGTCGCTCGCGCAGATCGTCGATGATGCATCCCACGGCGCCCGAGCAGATGGCCTTGGCTTCGAGTCCCCGCAACTCCTCTTCACCCTGTCCCACATCCGCTGCGTAGCACAGCACCCGAACTCCATAATTCTCCCTCAGCCAGGGCACTATGGCCGAAGTATCCACTCCGCCCGAGTACGCCAACACCACCAGAGGTTCCATGAGACCGCCCGTCCTTCAGGAATATACAGTATACTGTATAAATATACTACACTGGCGGAGGGCTGCGATCAAGGGGTGAGACCGGCCAGGTCCCTCAGGCGCTGGACCAAGCTTCGGCAGTTCTTTGCGGATCGGGCGATTATGAGGATAGTGTCGTCTCCTGCGACCGTGCCCATGACCTCTTCCCAGCCCTCGAGGTCTATGGCACTCCCAAGGGCATTGGCGCTCCCTGCAGGAGTACGTATCACCAGAAGATTGCCCACCGAATCCAGCGACACGAGTAGGGTGCTGAGCAGCCGGCTCAGGGACGGTCGTAGCACATCCCCATCGTTGGGCGGGGCGTAATAGGAAGCGCCTGTGGAGTCGGTGATTTTGACGAGTCGCAACTCGTGGATATCCCGAGACAGGGTCGCTTGGGTCACTTCGATATCCAACTCTCGCAACAGCTTGCGGAGTTGTTCCTGACTCTGCACATGTTGCCCGCGAACGACGCGGAGTATCGCGGCGTGCCTTTGCGGCTTCATTCAGATCCAGCGCCTGGAGGGTGGTCCATGTGGGACGCCAATTCAGCGGGCCCTCCCAAGACGAGCGGAGATTCCCCCTGCAAAGGGGTTGTGCACGGGGCAATACTCGACCGGTTCGGTACCCGGTATGAACCATTCATGGTAAGTGACCTCAGGAGGGCACCATCCGGTCACTAGAAAGCCGGTCGTGTTGTCGACCCTGCGGAGAATCAATCCGTCCGGGCGCTCCCACTCCGCTGGAGGAGGACGCCGATCGTATACATCCCCCATGAAGGTGGCCCACACAGGCGCGGCAAGGACGCCTCCCGCCGAATTAGTCTTTATCTTTTGAGGTTGATCGAATCCCATCCAGACAGCGGTGACCAATTCGGAGGTGAACCCGATGAACCACACGTCGGTCCCGTCATTGGTCGTCCCTGTCTTGCCCGCTGCCGGATACTCAAAGCCTCCGCGGTATCTAACAGCCCCAACGGCCGTGCCTCCGGGCTTCAGGACACCCTCCATCATGTTGGTAACCAACCACATATGTTCCTTGTCCATAACGCGATCGGTGCGCACCTGCGGTTCCCAGATAATATTCCCATTCTCATCTTCAACCCGCAGTATCCCGATCGGTGCAGCCCGAGTGCCGAGCGTTGCAAAGGCCGTGTATGCCGACGCCATCTCCATCGGTATGACCGAGGCGGCCCCGATGTGGATCGACGGAACTCGCGCCAGCGGAGTCGATATGCCGAAACGCAGGGCCTCGCCGATCACCGCCCGCTCACCGATCTCACGACCCAGGCGAATGGCTACGAGGTTTCGCGACTTGGCAAGGCCGGTTCTCATCGTCATCGGTCCGTTGAACGAACCATCAAAGTTCTGCGGTTCCCACGGCACCGAGTCCCCACGCATCACGAGACTTATTGGGGCATCGTCAATGATATAGCTGGCGGGCTTGCCGGCCCGAATAGCGGCTGTATACACAAAAGGCTTGAAGGTCGATCCCGCCTGTCGCAGGGCTTGCGTGGCTCTATTGAACTCGGAGTCCGAATAGTCGCGGCCACCCACCATGGCACGCACGTAGCCACTCTGCGCATCGAGGGTTACCATCGCACCCTGAAGGTAGGGGGTCTCCGCCCGCTTCGCCGTCGAGCTGGAGCGTTCCTCCAGATCCTCTTGATAGGTGACATGTCTGTATGGGCCGAAATCGCCGTTCTCTATGCGCTCGAGTTGTTCCTCCAGCGCCCGTTCAGCCGCCATCTGCATGTCCAGATCGAGCGTGGTGTAGACCCGGAATCCCCGCTCGTAAATCTCGTTTCCGAAGCGGTCATACAGTTGCTGACGCACCCACTCCCGGAAGTACGGTGCGACATCGTCGAAGTCGACTCGCGAGCTGAGTTCCACCGGATATGCCTTCCAGCGTTCGGCGGACTCGGCGTCCAGGTATCCTTCATCGCGCATCAGATTGATCACCCGGTTCCGACGCATCAATGCCCGGCCCGGGTATCGTCTGGGATCGAACCTGCCGGGGCGATTCGCAATGGCCGCCAGTAGCGCGGCCTCAGCCACATTCAGATTGCGCGCGGACTTCCCGAAGTATCTTTGAGCGCCGGCCTCGACACCGTACGTCGCACTCCCACCCAGGTAGATCTGGTTGAGGTACAGCTCGAGAATCCGATCCTTCGTGTACGTGCGCTCGAGTTCCAGGGCAATGCGCATCTCGCGCACCTTCCGGCGGACATCCTTGGCACTGGGCAATTTGTCGGGAAAAACGTTCCTCGCGAGCTGCATGGTGATTGTCGAGAACCCTTCGGCGAAGCCCAGCGCCAACACGTTGGACTTGATTGCGCGCGCAATGCCTCGGTAGTCGATACCACCGTGTTCGTAGAACCGTCTGTCCTCGACGGCGACAAATGCAGCTCTGATTGTTGGGGCGATCTCGTCAACGGCGAGCACGGTTCTGCGCTCGGTACCCAGTTCCGTCATCAGCCGACCGTCGGCGGCGTACACCTTTGCGGCCTGGGTCGGCCTATACCCTTCGAGAACCGCGATAGATGGGCAGGAAATCCCTGCGCACGCCCGCGTCCAGGACCCATATGCAGCCCCGAGGGCCAGTCCCGTTACCGCCAGAATGCCCAAAGCCCATAACCGCACCCATCCAGCCAATCTGCCTACTCCACTGTTCCCACGTTTCATGAATCCACGCAACCCCTTCTGAGACCGAAACCTAGCAAGCCCCCAGCCGCCTTGCCAGCGTTCTCGTCGCTCACTAACCTTCGCGGCAGAATGCCACAGTTATTGGACGAACTCTCTTGGCGCGGGTTGCTCCAAGACCAGACTCCCGGACTCAGACGCCGGCTTTCCGAGGGACCGATATCTGGGTACGTGGGATTCGATCCGACTGCCCCCAGTCTCCAAATCGGCAACTTGGTTCCCGTCATGTTGCTAGCGCATCTCCAGCGGTCTGGTGGCCGGCCAATCGTTGTGGTCGGCGGCGGCACGGGGATGATCGGTGATCCCAGCGGAAAGAGTAAAGAACGTCCACTGTTGGACAAGGACACTATCGACCGAAACGCCGAGCGGCAGCGCAACCAACTAGCCCAGTTTCTGGACTTCGACGATTCAGAGACCGGCGCAACAATGGTGAACAATGCCGACTGGCTCACGACTCTCGACCTCGTTGAGTTTCTGCGAGACATAGGCAAGCATTTTACCCTGTCCTACATGTTGCAGAAGGAATCCGTTAAGGGACGGATGGCTGACGGCATATCATACACTGAATTCAGCTACATGCTCCTCCAGGCATACGATTTCTTGCAGCTCCATCGCACAATGGGCTGTGAGTTACAGTTGGGAGGCTCAGATCAGTGGGGCAACATAACCGCCGGGATAGAGCTCATCCGCCGAGTGGAAGGCGGGGACGCTCACGGACTTAGCGCGCCACTTCTCACCACTGCTTCGGGCGTAAAGTTCGGAAAGACGGAAACAGGAAGCGTCTGGCTGGACCCGACCATGACGCGGCCGTACGAGTTCTATCAGTTCTGGATCAACTCGGACGATCGTGATGTGGAAAACAGCCTAAAGGTTTTTACCTTCAAGACGCAGCCGGAGATCGCGGCATTGCTGGACGAGCACGCGAGGCATCCCGGTAGTCGCGTTCCACACAAGAGCTTGGCGTTTGACCTCACCGCCCGGGTACACGGCGAGGAGATCGCGCGCCGGGCCGCCGCGGCCTCCGAAACCGTTTTCGGGGAACGCAGCCTGGCTGAGGTGGACCGAGAGACCTTGACCATGATAGCGGCGGATCTTCCCCACGCACCACTGCCGGCCGGGTTCGGCCCGGACACTCCGGTGCTAGACTTGGTGGCCAGCTGCCCAATCGTAATATCCAGAAGTGACGCGCGGCGGCAGATCGAGCAAGGTGGCATCTACATCAATGACTGCAAGATCGCTACGACCGAGGCAACTGTCGGCAAACCTTTGGATGGCGGCTACTACTGGGTGCGGCGTGGCAAGAAAACGAACTTCATTTTCGAACCTTCGACCTGATCTTCTCGGCCATGGCCTCGAGTTCCGCCCTCCCGGCCTCGGCCGGGTATCCTTTGGGAAACCTGAGGCCGAAGGCGTCGCCTTTGAAACGGGGGAGAATGTGCAAGTGCAGGTGGAGTACCTCCTGCCCGGCGGCCGTTCCGTTCGCCGTCCATACGTTGAAGCCGTCTGCGCCGCTCACCTCGGTAATCACCGGCGCTAGCTCGGTTGCCATTCCGAAAAGATGACAGGCGAGGTCCTTGGGACAGCTGGACAAATCGGCTACATGGTCGCGTGGTACGACCAGCGTGTGACCGGAATGCACGGGGAAGAGGTCTAGGAAGGCCAGGCAAGTATCGTCCTCTTGGACGATGCTGACCTCAGCGACCCGTCTTACGATTTTGCAGAAGACACAGTTTTCCATCGCTCCCCACCGTGTAGCTCAGAGATGGAATTCGAGATGTGGCAGCGTATCATTGGTTGAGAAAAATACACCCACTGAACCTAACACACGAAAGGATCGGTAGTGTTGAAACAGCGGGACTACACGTTGGTATTGGGTGCCGGTGGCCTAAAAGGATTGGCCCACATCGGGGTGCTGAGCGCACTCGAAGAACACGATTTTCTTCCCACGGACGTTGTTGGCTGTAGCGTAGGTGCCATCGTTGCCGCAGCGTGGTGTTCCGGTATTTCCACAAAACACCTCCGCGAGATCGCGCTGGAGTTGAAACGCCGAGACCTCTTCCGCATAGCGCATTCCGAGATGGCCCTCAAGCGAATGAAGTCACCTTCTTTGTATCGCCGTGAGCCCCTCGAAGAATTCATCCACGGTCTTCTAGGTGGCATCACCTTCGACGAACTAGAGCGCCCCTTACTGGTCAATACAGTCGACATCAACGCCGGGTCGCAGGTGTTCTGGGGTGCACCAGGGCTGACCGACGTACCTGTGGCAGACGCGGTGTTCGCCTCTTGTGCGCTGCCCGGATACCTGCCGCCCGGTGAAATCCGTGGCCGGTTCTTCATAGATGGGGCAACGGTTTCCAATCTCCCCGTGAGGGTGGCCGCTGCCCGCAAGCGGGACCTCGTACTGGCGGTTGACGTCGGCTCCACAGGGGCCGTCCGGGCGGAGCAGCAAGAGGCAGGCTTTGCGGCGGTTTACGCCCGAGCCATCGAGATTGCGATTCAAACCATGCGAACCTCGGTGCTGCGGGACTGGGGACAGCCGCCTCTCGTGCTACTGGAGCCCCGCGTCGAGCACATCCCGATGTTCTCCTTTCAACACAATGCGGAGTTGCTCGAACTGGGCTATGAAGTTGCCTCTCAGATCCTCACAAACCCCGACTTGATCCCCGGACCCGACTGCAGCGGAGTTTTCCCACGCAGACGGTTTCGCGTCGATGTGGATCGGGCCCGCTGTATAGGATGTGGAGGCTGCCTCGTTCACGCGCCGCAAGGGATGTTCTTCATCGATGACGAGGGCAAGGCTGTCATCACCGAGCAAGAACAGACCTGGTCGCCGGTCGACGGCGATTTCGTGCAGCACTGTCCCACCTACGCGATCGTGCCTCGGCATCTGGGTGAGGCCAGCTGCGAGTAGAGCCGGCTGCGGTTACCGATCTGATCCCGACAGTTCGAGAGAGAGCAACCTCTGATATAGACCGCCGGCAACGGCAAGCTCTTCGTGTTTTCCCCGCTCTACCAACCTGCCGCCATCCAGCACCACGATCTGGTCGGCCCGGACAACCGTGGACAACCTGTGCGCAATCACCAAGACGGTACGGTCCTCGAGTAGGCGTGCGATAGCACTCTGGACCAAACGTTCCGCTGCTGTGTCGAGCGACGACGTCGCCTCGTCGAAGATCAGAATTGGCGGATCCCGAAGTATTGCTCGCGCGATCGCGATCCGTTGTCTCTCACCACCAGACAGGCGCATTCCCCTCTCACCCAATATCGTGTCGTAGCCGTCGGGGAGTCGCTCTATGAACTGATCTGCGTTGGCGGCCTTGGCAGCGGACTGAATTGCGTCTTGAGCGGCATCTTCCTGGTCGCCGTATGCTATGTTCGCTCTTACGGTGTCGTTGAAGATGATTGTGTGTTGGCTAACGATTCCCAATGAGCGTCGCAGCGACCGTCTGCTATAGGTCGAAATCGGCTCACCGTCGATCAGCACATTGCCCCTCGCAGGATCTACGAAGCGGGGCAGTAGATCCACCAGCGTGGACTTTCCTGCACCCGACGGGCCCACAATGGCAACCACCCGCCCCGCGGGAATCCGCAGGCTCACGTCCCTCAATACCCAATCCTCCGAGTCGTACGCCACCCACACATTCTCATAAGCTATCTCATGCCGCATCCCCGGAAACTCCCGTGCGTCCGGAGGATCGACATCGCCCGCCTCCGTATCCATAATCTCAAACACCCGATCGGCGGCCACGAGCGACATCTCGGCATTTGCCGGGAATTGAGACAGGGCCTTCACGGGTGGCAGCAGGCGCAGCGTGATCGCCATGAACGCGATAAACAGTTCAGGACGCATCCCACCGGTGGGTGTTCCACCGAGCACACCTGCTATCAATAGCAACAACACAACCCCAGCTCCCAGGGTCTCACTTACCGGGTGAGCCAGGACTGCGAAGCGGCGGGCCGCAACGACTCCCCTGAAGTACTGCGTAACTGCGTTCTCGAATCTCCTCCGCTCATACTCCTCCGCACCGTGTGCCTTTACCAAGCGTGCTCCCTCGACTGTCTCGCTAACAATCGCCGTGAGCTCCCCGCGATCTTCCAACGCTCCTCTCACGCGACGACGAATCCGATGCAGGATAGGACGCATCATGACAGCAATGGCTGGAGCGAGCAGCAGTGTGATGAGTGCAAGCCGCCAGGACAATAGCAACAGTATCGTGATGTACACCGATACCAGTATCGCATTCTGTACCGCCGATACCAACGTGGCTCCGACGAGCTGCCGCACTTGATCGATGTCTGCCACGATCCGACTGACCAGCTGACCACCCTTTACTTTCTCAAAGAACCTCAAACTCAGTGTCTGTACGTGCGAGTAGAACGCCAACCGCAAATCCTTAGCCATGCCTTCCTGGACGTACGCTCCGAGTGAACCGGCGAGATAGACTGCCACGTTCTTGATCGCCACTGTCGCCAAAATCAGCAGCACGACGTTGCGCAGAGCCGCTGTTCTGTCGGTATCGAGCGCAAATCCAATCATCGCATTCAGGATGCGCTCTACGACAGTCGGGGCCATGGCTAGAACACCGTCGGCGTTGCCGAACAGCAATCGGAGAAACGGAATCAGAAGAGCGAATGTGAAGCCATCGAGAGTCGACGAAACTACGGCCGCGACAAAGCTCGCGACTAGGGCTCCTCTGTAGGGCCTAGCCACTAATAGCAACTGGCGCAGGCTATGCAACTACGACAACCGACGTGGCGTCAACAGGGCAATGGGAAGAATCATCTCTTCCGGCGTCACTCCCCCATGCATGAATGAGCCTCTATATCGTGCCTGGTATTCACGGAGCTTAGTTGGGTACACGAAGAAGCAGTCGCCCGTGGCCATGAGTGCACGCACTCCCAAACCGTGATCCGGGAGACCCCAGCTCGGCAAGTCGGTCACGAGGATACCTTTGGACGGGTCGTCGGCCCTCAGGTCTTCTCCAAATTTGTAGCGAAGATTGGTAGTGGCATCCCGCTTGGCAAACACGGTTGCCGGCGTGTGGCAGTGTATCGAGCCATGATCCGTGGTTATTAGCACCGGAACGTTCCTTCGCTCCGCTTCTTTCAGAGCCAGCTGCAACGCCGAGTCTCGAAACCATGTCCGGGTCAAACTCCGGAGGGCACTGGTATCCCGCGCTACTTCATACAGGATCGTGCTCTCCGAGCGACCATGTGTCAGCTGGTCGACGAAGTTGAAGACGAGGGCTGTAACTCCCTTCTGAGACAGATACGCTGGGAGACGAGTGAGCAGTGTCGCGCCGTCGGCTGACGTGGTCAGTTTTTCATATCGCACGGGAACGGGAGTCCCCGTGAGTTCCTTCATTTGCTCCGCCAACAGTTCGGCCTCGTGGGCGTTCAGGCTCTCGTCATCGCGCGTACCCCACCACTCGGGATGCCGGGACGCGATCTCCGACGGAAAAAGACCGCTGAAGATGGCGTTGCGTGCAAACGGCGTAGCCGTGGGGAGAATGCCGAAGTAGTATGACTCCTCGATGTCGAACAGATCCGTCACCGCCGGAATCAGCGATTGCCACTGGTCGAGACGGAGACAGTCTACTACTACGAACAGTACCTTGCCGTGTTCCTCCAATAACGGAATCAGGAATTCACCACACACGTCCACTGAGAGCGGCGGACGATCACCCTCCGGACTAGCCAGCCACTTGGGATAATGAGCGTTGATGTAGTCGGCAAAATCCTTGTGCAGACTGTACTGAAACGACTGCAGAGCATCCTTCAGACCACTCTCGTCACTCTGAGACAGGCGCACTTCCCATTCGGCGACCTCCGCCACCAGCTCAATCCACTCACGCCACCCGAGTTGCGAACTCCTCCGTGTCTCCATGTCGCGGAATCGAGCGACAAAGTCCCTGGCCAGCCGCTGTTGCCGTATCTTATCGCCTTCGAGCAATCTCGTCACAACACTCAGCACCTGTCGGGGGTTGACCGGCTTGACCAGGTAATCGTGGAGTTCAATGCCTATAGCCTCGTGCATGGTTCCGGACTCCTCGCTCTTGGTCACCATGACGACGGGGACCGCTGGGTCAATCGACCTGATCTCGCCAACCAGTTCGAGTCCACGCCTACCCGGAAGCTGCTCGTCCAGCAGCACGACACCATAGGGTTGACGCCGCAGGAGAGCGATCGCATC
>JBHHZE010000044.1:0-29334 GCA_046757925.1 Gemmatimonadales bacterium | reverse complement strand
ATTTTGCGAGAAGCGGATGGTTGCGTGAGACAGGGCGGACTCGAGGCGGCAATGAGTTGCCGCGTTGTCGTCTGGTCTGCGGGTGTTATGCCTTCCGCGCCTCGACTACACTCACGGGGCTCCGCGTCGGGTGGATCGCCTCGAGCCTGAGCCCGGCCGACTCGAACAGCGTGGCGAACTCTCGCTCCGTGCGCTCGGTCCCGCCTTCGGTCATCGCGAGCATGTTCACATCCATGAACTTGGCGGGATGAGGCTCCTGGCCGTCGGGCATCACCGTTTCGATGACGAGGACTCGCCCTTCCGGATCCATCACACGGGCAATGTTGCCGAGCAGCGTTCTGCATTGCTTATCGCCCCAGTCGTGAATGATGTGCTTCATGGTGTAACAGTCACCGCTGGGAGGGACCTCCTTGAAGAAGTCGCCAGCGACGCTCTCGATCCTACGCCCGAGTTCATCCGCACCCACGCCGTCGTTGACACCAGGGAGGTCGAACAGTACGCCTTGCGCTTGCGGGGCCTTGGCGAGCACGGCCCGCAAGAAGAACCCGTGGCCGCCGCCGATGTCCACCACCCGCCGGTACCTACTGAAGTCGCAGCTCTCGCACACGGCGGTGCTGGTCATTGAAGAGAAGCTGGTCATGGCTGCATTGAACAGCTTCCACTGCTCGCTGTTCTCCGCACGCTGGAACCACGAGAACATATCGGTGCCGAAGGCGTGTTGCGGGCCCGACTTACCCGACTTGAGTGTCTGAGTGAACTGTCCCCACGCGAGCCAGTGCGATTCCGACGTCAGCGTCACCGCCAGGTCACGCATCGAGTTCGGGACGTCGGAGCGCAACAGCTGCGAGACCGGCGTCAGCGCGTAGCTGCCCGGCTGGGGCTCGGTGAACATGCCCGTTGAAGCCAGTACTCGCATCACCCGATACAGCGAACGTTCGTCGGCACCCACGGTTCTTGCGAGATCCGAGTAGTGAATCGGTCCGTCCTTGAGTGCATCTGCGACACCTAGTTCGGCCACCGCGGAGACACTTCGAGTGATCATGAAGCCGAACAGAGTCTGTAGTAGCTGAGCATCCGGGGGTAGCTGCTCGGTATCCGACATGACGTTCCTCACTTGCGTTATGCGGGTCAACCTACGTTTTGGCCTTTCCGCCGGGCCAAGAATGCACATCCGGGCCGGGAGCCGCAAGGATCGCCAGGCCGCAACAGTCACTCCCAGAGGTAGGTGCGGTTACGCGCCACCCACCCCTCGTGTCGCTCCAGCTCCTCGGCCACTGCCACCGCGAGCGGAGCGCCCCGTTGTGACTCCGGAAGCGCCGCGAGCCAGCTTCGCAGCTCGCCGTCAAAGACACCGATTGCGTGTCTCGCAATCCGGCGCATGCGCTCGAGCTGCAGTGCCGAGCCCGATTCGGTGGGCGAGTTGGCATCGAGCGCACGCCCGACCCAGGCGAGTGCCTCAGTCTTGTCGAGGCTCCGGTCGTATGCGTCGGCGAGCCACATCGCGTCCTCCACGCGGTCGCCGGCATCGGTGCTCTCGTCGAACCTGGCCTTCCTGGCTGCGATCGCGGTCGGCGACGGCATGGGATTCCACCAAAAGATGAAGCTGTCCCGCTCATCCTCGAGCACATCGGCGGAAATTGGATCGGCGAAGTAGCGCTGCAACGTGTCGAACGGAGTGCGCGGGAGGGCTGCGAGCGTGACCTGCGCGACCTTGCTCACATAGCGCCGCCGCAGCACCGCGTCACCGCGCGGGTACGAGATACCCATGGTGTCGTCCTCGTAGGGCTCCCCCGGTAAAGCCGCAATGTCGTCAGGACCCGCAATCATGAACGAAATGACGCCTTCGACTGACGCGAGTGGATATCGCGAACCCGGGGATCGAAAGCCCGCAATGCGGCGCTCGCGTTCGAAGATCGTGACGCGCTGGCGGATCCATTCGAGCGGATACCGCGGCGGCGATGTCCCTTTGACGCTCAGCACGATGAAGTCGCTGAGCCCGGCGCTGAGTAGGAACGTGTTTGGGAACACTGCGGCTTGGGTCTTCAGGATCCCGCGGGCTTCGTTCGGGCTAAGCATGTAGAGCGGGAGCCACTGGGTGACGACGCCCCCGTCGCGCAGTATGCGCTCGACACCCTCAAAGAATTCCAGCGAGTAGAGGGAGTAGACACCCTCCATCGTGGGTGGTGGGGGCTCGAGCGTTACGACATCGTAGAAATTGCCGGCCGCGCGCTCCACAAAGTGTCGACCGTCGTCCAGGTGAATGTTCACGCGCTTATCCGTGCCGATCCCATGATTGAAAGCGGAGAAGTGCCGCAGCGAGAGCTCCACCGTTTCCGAGGAGATGTCGACGATATCGAGTTGTCGTATCGGGTACATGAGAAGCGCGCCGAACGTCTGCCCCGTACCGAGCGCGATCCCCAAGACGCGTTCCGGGTAGCCGGGTTGCCCATAAAACAATACTGGTAGATGGCCCTGGATGGCCTGGGTGGACGGCAACCCGTAGCGGGCCATGCCCAGGATGACGTGGTTCGAGCCGATGAGGCGGGCCGCGGGGCCGTCGAACACGAACGATGTATTGAGCGGGCCCTCCACGATCTCCACGATGCTGTCTCCCGAAGTGCGGTCGGCCCACTGTTCCCATACCGTTTGACGCACCAGGTCGACTCGCGCAAATGCCGCCAGCGCGACCAGCCCTACCGCAGGCAGCACGTACCCGAGTCCGCGCAGGTGTATGGCCCGCTTGATCACTCGATCGCTCTTTCGCTCTCGTTCCGCCCAGACGGCGAGTGCCAGAGAGATCACGCCCGTGGCAACGAACGCGCCCTTCAACCCAAGCGTGGGAATCAGCACGTAGCCGGCCGCAAAGCCGCCCACGCTCGAGCCCAGGGTATTCCAGAAAATCAGGCGCCCGGCGGTCGCGCGCAGCTCGCCGCTGCGCCGCGTGGCGGCCGCAATGATCGCAGGCAACCCCGTTCCAATCAGTACCACCGGCGCAAAGAGGACGAGCGACACTTGAGTGAGCGGGGCGAGGAAGATCGCGTCGGCCCGTTCGCTGAGCAGCGACCAGGACGGGGCGACCTCGAAGCTGCCGGCGAACGCTTCGGGTGAATAAGAGATTGCCGGCAGGCTCCATAGGCCGAGACATGCTATGAGTAACATCGGGACCAGCGACTGTGTCACCGCCAGCACGCGGAGCGGGCGAACACCGCGGTGCAGGATTGGGCTGAGGACCAGGCTGCCCACGGCGAGAGCGGCCAGGTAGACCCCGAGGATCATCGCCGCGCGGTAGACGTCGGCCGCGGTCACGAGATCGAAGTGGCGGACCCATTCGATCTGATACGCGATCGCTGCAAAACCCGACAAGAAACTCGCAGCGGCGTACAGGCGGTTGTTAGCGACCGGTCCTGCGGGTGCCGCACCCGGATGCAGGGGCGCCATCTGGCGGAAGGCCAGGAGCGCCACGGCCGCAATGGCGAGATTGCCGATTCCCGCGATCTGGCTCGTGCCATTCATGCCAAGGGCGGGAATCGCGAAATAGCTGGTGGCGAGGACCCCGCCAACGGCTCCGACGATGTTGATGCCGTACAGCAGGCTGGTGGACGATCCGATGGCAGCATCGCGTTTGACGAGCCCGTCGAGCAGCAGCGGGAGAGTCCCGCCCATGAAGAAGGTCGGCAAAAGGAATAGCAGAAGGAGCAATAAGAAGCGGACGGCGAAGAGGGCCGGTACCCAATCTTGGACGCCAGGGTAGATGGCGTTGTAGATCGCTTCCATGGAACCGAACAACCAGGGGAACGCGAGCGCGTACACACCGATTGCCGCCTCGAAGAGTCCGTACACGAACAAGGGGGAGCGGCGCCGGCTTCTCAGGTAACGTCCAACCACGGCGCTTCCCAGCGCCATGCCCAGGAAGAACGCCGCCACCGTGGTCGCATATGCAATCTGGCTGGATCCCACCACCAGCGTCGCCTTGCGAATCCAGACGAGCTGGTAGCCGAGTCCCAGTGCTCCCGACAGTAAGAACAGCAGCGCGGCGAGCAGGAAGGTCCCGCTGGTCGATCTTGGCTTCAAAACTGGCGTTGCTGCGACGTTTGCGATTGTCAAAGTGAGGCAGCCATAGATGCGTACTCGGATGCGGATCGTATGAAGTCGTGCTGGTCCGGAGTCAGGGCTTTGACTCGCGAGACGAGGGTCGCGATGGGTCCGGCTCGACTGCTATCGCCGAGTACCCTGCGGCCTGCGCTTCAACACGCGTTGTTTCGGATCCGCAACAGGGATCCGGCGCAACGATTGCGGGGCTTGGCTCACAATCTATCCCGATGGAGTTCTGCTGGAAAGAGCCTCGGTTGCGCTCGCGTGGGCGTCGTGAACCTGTTCGCCCGGGCTCTGGGTAACGGTGGGGCGCTATTCCTTGCCGATTCCGGCGCCAGATACTATCGTTCGCGAGAAAGCCGACAGTGCCTATCACTTCACACACAGACCCGTCAACGGGAATTCTTGTCAGAACGGTGACTGGCGATTTGTTACGTGCCGAAATCGTGGCGGTTATACGAGAGCGATGCGAGGCTCCGGAGTTTGGCGCCCAAACAAGTGTGCTGTGGGACCTGCGCCAAGCGCGGACGGATAAGCTGACGGCGGCAGACCTCGCAGCGATTGTCGAAGAGGCGGGTATTCCGACGGATGCTGAATCGGTTAGATGGGGCAGGGTAGCGTTCGTAGCCTCCCGGCCGGTCGACTTTGGAGTGGCGCGGATGTATCAGGTCTTGTCTGAGCGGATACCATTCGAGAGGAAAGTGTTCTCGGAGTTCAGTGACGCCTGGAGCTGGTTATTGGAGGAGCAGAATTAGCTGAAGGATAGATCTTTGGACTAGGCACACGTAGTTATCCCCTTCGTCAGGGTGCTCATCCAGTTCCCAAGGGTGCTTGTCCAGGACGTCGCCCCAGTGCTCGCGCAGCAGGCTTCAGTACGTTTCGGCTCCCCCAAGAGATCTAACGGAACACCTCGCCGTTCATGGGACCGTACGGAGAAGTGACCGTCGCTTTCAACCCGTCTGCAGACTGTGCTACACTAGAAGGGACCGCCAGGTGGGTCACCGGGGTCTCCGTGTCCAGCCTTCTCCGCCAGTTTGGCGAGCAACTCCTGCTGCTCCGAGTCTGCCGGAATGTCCTTGTCGGGCCTGAGATCGAGCTTCGGATCGTGCGACCCAGCCAGCCACTCATCGAATCCCTGGGTTTTCGCTCAGGCCTCGAGCGCCAGAATGTCCCTGCGGACCCTCCTGCCCCAAAACCAGAGGTCCGTCCACTTAGCCCCTTGCAAGTCCTGCATGATGGTCTCCCTCCAAAATGTGGCCGATTTGGCCATTGAAACGGCCGGATATCGCTAGTATGCAATGTGGGACGAGGCCAGGCTAGTGCCTGGCAGAAGACGGCGATATGATGCGTCAGAACGCAGGGATTGGCTCGGGCGTCACCTCTTCGGGTCCAAACGTGGTGCTAGTTAGCGGCTAGGCACGTGAAACCGCTGCCCTCTACGAACCCGACATCAGAACGCGCTCGCAACATCGGGATCGCGGCATCCGGCAGGATTCCGGAGAGTCCATTGATGAAATCGAACCGACGGGTGACAACACCGCCAAGTGACTCGAACAATGCAACATCGGAGTCTGTCAACGTCCTGGTAAAGCCGATACTAACATACACCGTCACGACCGCCGCATTCGAGACTGCCACCGCGAAGTTGGCGTCTAATTTTGGGATCTCGCCTGGAGGCAGAATTGCGCGAATTATTGGAACGTACAGCCTACGCAGTTGAATTGCGAAAGGTTACTGTCGGCTTCTTGCAGGGCTGGCGTGCCGAGCGTATGTTGACGGAGCCTGGCCAGCCCAATGCGCCCATCGATGGCTTTTCGTTCTAGAGGGGTTCCGCCGTGCGCTGTCTACTACTCTTGGCACGAACTCATTGCCGAGACAGTACGTGAACTTGAAGAAGGGGGTTCCGCCGTGCGCTGTCTACTACTCTTGGCACTGCCCGTATTATCGATTCCTCACTACACCATGGCACAAGAACCGGACTCCTCGGACCAAGCACTGGAAGAGATCGCCGAGTGGATGAGTTCGAAACTACCCAAGTTTGGCCGGTTTTCTCTTCGTCTAACGGCCGATTGGGCCCATGCGGGCGCGTTCCGGTCAACCATGGGCTCGAATCGGTCCCTAGGCGCCAGACATCAGATCAGAGACGTTTCGCTTAGAAACTGCGAACTCAAATACACCGCGGAGTTTTCCCTTACCTCGGGAACTTCATCGCCAAGCGTGTCGGATGCGACGCTTCCTCTATGGATTATCGACGTCGGGTCGGTGAGAGTCCAGAGATATGAATTGCCGGGCGATCTTCGGGCGACCAACCCGAGATGGGAAGTGGTTTTACGTGCGCCGAACGGAACCGAAGGCTTCACGCTGACTGGTTCCGACAAGACACAAGTAAGAGTGTGGCAGCACAACATACCAATAGATAAGAGCCGCAACGCCGAGGAACTCGCGGAAGTCGTGCGAGGGGCCGCCAGGCTGTGCGAGGCGAAGCAGAGCTAGTTCGCAGCATCGTGCGAAACTCATAGTGATCTTCGACTATCAGAATTGTCATAACGCACAATGAACCGCAATTGCATCCATTCAGCTCCTGTGTGCGTCATGCTGCGGCTGGGCTCGCCCGGTCTCGTTTGGATGGTGCTGAGCCCCTGAGGACGCAGGAAGCGGTATGCTCAGCTGATCGCCGCGCGGACTGCGGCTCCCACATCCTCCAGCGTAAAGGGCTTGTACAATGACTGCACCACGCTCAACTCGCGCTCCGCCAGGTCAATCACATCTTCGAACGCGGACATGACTACGACCTTGGTCCCGGCATAATCGCTCTTGATGTGGTGCAGGAGCTCCATTCCGTTCATGTTGGGCATTGCAAGATCGACGAACGCGAGATCTACGCGATGCTTGCCAAGGTGATCGAGTGCTTCAACTCCGTCAGCAGCCTCGGCAATGTCGTGTCCATGCGGTTCGAGGAAGCGACGCAGGGAGCTACGGATTGAAGCATCGTCGTCGACTATCAGTATTCCTGCCATCTACCTACCACCCCTCCACGGCTATCTCATTGTGCACCCGAAAAGCACGGCTTGTTCGGGAAAATATACGGACGGCGTGAACGGCGTCAAAATCCATCGTTGCTTTGAAGGGCGTTTCGCGGAATAATTCGGGCCATGGCCAAACTCGTAGTGCCGGAAGACGCCGGCAAACCCCAGCACCGCCCAGCTATGCTCCGGGAGCCCACCCTGCTTTGGTCCGTGATCGCCGGACTCGGGGTTACCCTCACGGTTGTGGGGTGGATCGACCTGGGACTCCTCTGGTATCCTCCCAACTTGGGGAATCCGGAATGGGAGTTCGGGACTATCAGCTCGCAGTTCGACTCCATGCCGCTGGCCACCATCGGCCTCGCACTCGTTGCAGTTGGCGCGATGGGCAAGGGGTGGCAGCGCGTGGCGCAGGCTGCCGCTGTTCTCTCAGGCCTGGTCGCGGTGTTTCTGTTAGGGATATACATGATCTATCTTCTCGACGTCCCGCTCGCGCTCAAGGCTGTGGCGCCGGCACTCGGGCCGACCATAAAGAAGGCTATCGCCAAGGCGTCGGTGTACGCTGTGACCTACGTCGCGTTCTACTCCTGGCTTGCGCAATACGTTTGGCGGCGCTCCAGGGCCTAACCGCAGAATCCCAGAAAATGTGACGTACGTTGCGGCACGCAGCCCCCAATGCCCCTACTTATGGGATCGTCTGGGTCCGGGGGCAGTTAAAAGGCCCTCCGGCAGCTGAAGTTCAGTAATGTCGAGGTTCGTTCCGCATGACAATCGCAGATCGGCAGTTAGGCAGTGTACGGGTCCGGTCCTATTCGGAGTCCGACTGGGAAGAGGAATCCTACACGTTGTTCGGAGAGCGTGCCGACCCCGTTCCATGTCCCGAGTGCGGCCGTACAGGATTCTACGGTCCCCGGGCCGCAGATCCGGATGGGAAATTCAGGATCTGTAGATTCTGCGGGTTCTGTCAGCCGGTTGGCGACGTGCCAGTCCAGTTGAGACCGGTAGTGCATGGCTGCGCCGAGTGGCCGGAATGCGCGCGGGCTCCCTACGTATGGTGGATTCCTCCTGATGCAACTCGGTTTACCTGCCCATTCTGTGGGCGAGGTGCTGTCGTGGAGCCCCGGAACCGCTTCCTGAAAGGAGTAGTGGTAGATCCACCCTCTGCTGACTCATCCCATCCGTGGCATCGGGTCCCGCAGGGTCGGTCCTATTCCTACTACCTCAAGTTCTGGGAGAACTGGGAGTGTACGAGAGGGAGGGTGATTCTGTGACCATGGTCTGGCGCTCTGCAAGGGACCACTGACTTTGCCTTATGAGGTTTCTCAACAGATGGCACACAACACCTTATTTAACAATGACTTAGCGTATATGTACCGGCGGCATATGTCTTGCTGAATACTAGCCGGACTGAAAAATGCTCCCCAAATTTGAGTATCGAGGTATTCCTAGGCGATGAAGGAGTCGGTCTTGGACGAAAAGAGCCGCCCGAGTTGGACCCAGGGCCGGCGGATTTCACAGCCAGGCTCGCCGGTCGCGGCGCCTGCCATATCGGTAGACGAGCGGGATAGTTCGCGCGCCAAGGACTATGCCGACGACCTCGTCTTCATCGTGAAGGAAGACGGCACCATCCTGTATCTCAACCAGCGCGGGTCGGGCGTGACGGATGCGGATCTCTCGGGGACGTCCATCTATAGCTATACGGCAAAAGAAAACCAGTCGGCACTGCGCGAATCGGTTGCAAAGGTGTTCGCCAGTGGCGAGGCCCAGGGATATGAGTGCCGTGGCACCGGGCCGTTCGACCCTGAGTTACTGTATCAATGCCGGGTTGCCGCGAACAAGCGGGACGGACGCGTGGTTTCGGCTACGATCATAGCGCGTGACATTACGGCACTGCGCCAATCGGAGGTGAGATTGCGCACCGAGCGCGACCGCTTGGAACGGCAGATTACCGAGGTCGCCGCGCAGATGAGGGAGGTCCAGCAGAAGCTGGCGGACAAAGACAGCCAGCAGGCCGAGCTCCAGCGGTTCAGAAACATGATAGATCAAGCAGGGGAGGCGATCTTCATCACCGATCCCAAGACGGGTCGCTTTGTTGATGCCAATGCGACGGCGTGCGCCTGGCTGGGACGTTCGCGGGAAGATGTGATGTCGCTCAAGATCGACGATATCGATCTGGAGTTCCCGTTGGGAAGTCCCAATGGCAGTGCCGAGCATGTGACCGATACGCGAGATTCCGACCGGCCAAAGATCTACAGCGACGGTAGGCATCGGCGCCGCAATGGAACCTCTTTCCCCGTCGAGGTAGCGATCGCCCGCAGGAACTGTGGTGGTGACGACTTCATGCTCGCGGTGGCCAGGGATATCAAGGAGCGTCGCCGCGCTGAAGAGGCTCTGCGTGAAAGTGAGAGCAAGTTCCGCAGTCTGTTCGAGTTGTCGCGCGATGCCATCTATTTGTCGGCGCGGGACGGTACGATCTCCGACGTGAATGAAGCGGCCATGGAGCTGTTCGGCTATACCCGCGCCGAGTTCATTGGACTCGAGGCCAAGCGACTGTACGCGAATGTCGAAGACATTCGTCGGTTCCAGCAAGGGGTTACCGAATCCGGCACGGTACGCAATCTGGAGGTCGAGTTCCGTGCCAAGGACGGGGCTTCGGTTCCCGGTCTCCTGTCAGCCACGCTGCGCCACTCCGGTGACGGCAGCATCCTGGGCTATCAGTGCATCATTCGTCCCCGTACCGTAACAGAAGTGTTGGGAGAGGTCGGAGATTCAGACCCCGCAGACGGGGCAGTGGCCCTTCCCAGGGCGGCGGAACGACAGTCTGTTCTGGTGGTAGACGAAGAAAAGCACGTGTTGGCAGAGGTCAAGACCGTCCTGGAGCGTGCGGGAATACCGGTTCTAGCCGCCAGAACCGGTGCGGCCGGTGTGGAGGTGCTCAAGGCGCAGGCCGGTTCCATCGCTGCGGTGTTGATCGGTTTGAGAGCCGGCGAGAATGGATCGAGCGCTATTGTAGAAGGGTTTCGGCAGACGGACCCCGGGCTCCATATCGTGCTCTTGCGACGAGAATCCGATACCAGTGCCACGGATCAGTTCGATAGCAACGGGCTCGATGTGATTGTGAAACCCATCCATCCCCTCGCATTGGTCCAGCATGTGCGCGATGCGCTGGTGGCCAACTCGATCTAGTCGCCGGCGTCCACCGCTTCCGGCTGAAACTACTCCCATGGCGGGCTCGTAGTTGCGGTGCCTGTAAACGGGACATCCTAGATCACATCGACGCGCTTTTCTTCTGGTCGCCGCTCTTGGCTCATGGCAGTCGCCAGGCTGCTTCTGGGTCTGGTGTGTCTCATCCTGCTGCCTTTCGTGGTCCTGGTGAGGACATCCACGTATCTCTACTCCAGTAATTGGCCCACGCATGCGGCACTGGCCGTGTCTGCGACGGCGACGGCTCTCATAATCGCCGGCTACGCCGCTTGGATCTCGCAGAGACTGACAGGACGTCTCAGATTGAGAGTCTTATTGCGGCGTGTTGCACTACCTCTCATGGTGATGTGGTGCAGTTACTCGCTGTTGTATCTGTCGAGTCTGAACGCAAAAGGGTCTCGAGTACGGTCCTACTACCGCACTCTCCATCCTATTCTCAGGGTGGCGCTGAGTACTGTAGTCTTGTCGGATTGCGGGATCGTGGTGACTGATCTCAAGCGTACGCCCGCTGATTACGTCAGCATGGGGTTACCGGTGAAGCAGGAGTCGTGGCATTTCCTGCAAGAAGA
Organism: Gemmatimonadales bacterium; assembly: GCA_046757925.1. GTDB lineage: Bacteria > Gemmatimonadota > Gemmatimonadetes > Gemmatimonadales > GWC2-71-9 > JAZDCZ01. The sequence continues at coordinate 18,446 of JBHHZE010000044.1, read as the reverse complement.
TGGCTACGTGCACGCGATGGACCTACGCACAGTGGGGCGAAGCAAGTGGAGGAATTGGTTGGTGGCGGGCTACTTCAGAACGATGGGTTTCAAGACGCTGCGTCACGTTGGCACCGCAGACCATCTGCACGTGTGGCTGCCCTCGCCCGCACCCCCGATCTAGTTGCGCTCCGATCGGTTGCTACGGAAACCAGCGAATCTGACCACCCAGCTGGAGCATGTTGAAATCGAGATCGCTCTCGATCGAGAACCGATTCACTTTTGAGTTTTGGCCCAGGGCAAACAGGAAGCGCGCGAAAGGCGCAGCGACGAGATGGCGGCTGAGTGAGATCTCGTAACCGCCACCGAACTGAAACCCGAATCCGGTGGCACTGAAATCCTCTCCTGGGGTCTCTTGCGCATAGCGGCCCGCCCCGGCGCCGAAATGTAGGAAGAGAGGCCCGTGCTCGACCGGGTAGAAATCGAAGAAGGCCGATACCAGAAAATACTCGCGCTGGGCCGATGAGTCGTCCCGTCTCCACCCGTCGAACTCTACACCGACCGGCACCCGAGAGGACGGGACACCGCCGATCTGGAAGAAACCCGCGAACCCCACCTTGCGGCTGCTCGGGCATCTGGAGGGGCAGTCGACGTCGATCGAAGCGCCGCCCACGCCCGCTGCGATCCACAGGCCGTGATCCTTATCGATCAATTGGCCATTGAGAGTGGATGTCACTGCAAGGCCGACGACCAGCAGCGCAAGCGAAGTTATGGAACGGCGCATCTCTGTCCTCTATGATTGACCGATGACTGTTTAGTACAGGCAAAGCTACACTATCGTTCGGTCACCTCAAGGCGCGCACTCCAAGTGGAACTCCAGCTTGCAGGTCCAACATGTTAGGGATTACCTTAGGCTGCGCCGTGCCATCGAGCCGGCGCTTTTCCCATAGGGGTCGGGTGTTATCAGGGAATCCGAAGTCGTTGGCTACTGTGTTAGTGATTTGAGAGGCAAAATCCTGTGAAATCTGCCGTGCAGTCAGTTCCGTTGGAGCGTGTCAGTACGCCGCTACTGGGCATCGGGATTGCGGCGCTGTCGGGCCGTCGAGTACCCCGGTCCCTTCGCGGTCTCGACGCGAAGGTCGGTCGCGGACTCTCGCGACTCATATCGAGTGGGGACTTTGTGGGTGAGCGCGACCAGGTAACCGTGTTGTATCCGAACAGGGGCCCAAAGCGCGTCATGCTCGTCGGATTGGGACCGCTTACCGAGGTCACGAGGGGCAGTGTACGCCGTAGTGCCGCGGTGGTAGCTCGCAAAGCTGTGGCAGCAGGCGTGACCGAGATGACTTATGCCGTTGTACCCGAGGCGCGGGGGGGTGTTTCTTCCAGCGACCTCGCTCAGGTGGTGGCCGAAGGAGCGTGGCAGGGCGCCTGGCAGTTCGGTGACTTCAAGGCGGACCGTAACGAGCACCCGGCGTTGGAACATCTGCGGATCTTGGTCGGTGTGGAAGAACGTAAGGAAGCAGCAGAAGGCCTGGCGGTGGGAGCGGCCGTGGCGGCGGGTCAGAGCCTGGCCCGAGATCTCCAAGCGCAGCCCGGCAACGTATGTACTCCGGAGTACTTGGCGAACAAAGCCTTGAAGCTGTCGAAGGCACACGGGCACAAGGCTACGGTGCTAGACCGCGCACAGATCGAGAAGGCCGGTATGGGCGCGCTGCTGGCGGTCGCCCAAGGTTCCGAGCAGGATCCCCGGTTCATTGCTTTGGAATACAAGGGTGCCGGCAGGGCCGCGCCGGTGTGTTTCGTCGGCAAGGGGGTGACGTTCGATTCGGGCGGCATTTCCATAAAGCCTGCGTTGCACATGGAGGAGATGAAGTACGATATGTCCGGTGCCGCCGCGGTGCTGGGGCTATTCGAGACTCTAGGGCGCATCGAGCCGAAGATCAACGTTGTTGGCCTGATCCCGTCGACTGAGAATCTGCCGTCAGGTGTTGCGGTCAAACCGGGCGACATCGTTCGGGCCCATGCAGGAAAGAGCATCGAAGTGGTAAATACGGATGCGGAAGGTCGTTTGATTCTATGCGATGCACTATCATACGCGCGCCGGTACAAGCCAACATGCGTGATCGATGCAGCTACGTTGACGGGGGCGATCGTTGTCGGTTTGGGTGCGCATGCGACAGGACTCATGGGTAATGACGATTCCCTCATCGAAGAGCTGGTGCGGGCCGGGGAACTGGCGGACGAAAGATGCTGGGTGTTGCCGCTTTGGGACGAGTATCGGGAGCAACTGAAGTCGGATGTCGCGGATATCAAGAACACGGGTGGCCGTGCTGCCGGATCCATCACGGCGGGATGGTTCTTACGGGAGTTTGTGGACGGATTTCCGTGGGCGCACCTCGACATAGCCGGTACCGCGTATACCGATACGGACCGGCCGGACATGGCGAAGGGGCCAACTGGGCTGGGCGTGCGACTGTTCTCCGAGTTCGTTCTCGGACGATCGGTAGAGTGAGCCCACGCTGGCGCGCCTTGTTACTGGCCGCGCCAACCGCCGTTTCCCTCTTAGCAAGCAATCGATTGGCAGCACAGGATACCACGGCGGTCGGCGGCGCAGAGCCGCCAACCGACAGTGTCGTGGTTCCACCGCCTGTGATACCGGTCGATGAACCGAGCGTACCGGTGGGTCCTCTGCCACCGGGTACCCGCTACGCCTTCACGCACGATTCGATCATGTGGGTCCGGGGCCTCACACTATCCGATCTGTTGGCTGCCATACCCGGGGTCTACATCGCCAGAGCGGGATTCTTGGGGCAGCCGGAATACATCGCCTACGGTGGCCGCGGTGGAGCATCGATAGAGGTCTACTGGGACGGTATGCTCGTGAATCCGCTGGGCGGGGATTCTCTATTCATCGACCCCGGTCAGGTCCAGCTGACGTATCTCGAACGAGTCGACGTACTGGTATCGCCGTCGCGGTTGACGATCTATCTGGTTACCGCGCAGCACGACCGAGTCGAGCCGAGAACGGAGCTGACTGTGGGCACCGGCGATTTCAACACCGGCAAGTTCGCCGGACTGTTTCAAAAGCGTTGGACGAGCGGTTTGGGCGTCAACCTGGCGGCGGACTTCGTGGGCACCGATGGTGCCAGCGGCCCCGGTAGGGGCGACCAGACATTTGACGTATGGGCCCGAGTGGATCTCCACCCGTCGAACAAGACTCAGGCGAGTTGGCAGTTGCGACGGCAGCGTCAGGAACGGGATGCGGTGGGTACCGGGCCAGATGTGCCGCGTCGTTTTGGGACCAGAACGGATATCCTGGTGAGGCTGGCGAGCGGCGGTGAGCCCCACGGCATGGGACTACGCGCCGAAGCTCTCTTGGCCTCGAGTTCGTGGACGTCGGATTCGTTGGTGGCCGATCAACACGTGCGGCAGGCCCGCCTCACTCTGCGCTACCGCCGGCCCACCTCGACGTTGGAACTGACCGGCCTGTTGGGCGACGCGCGCATCACCAGCGGCGTGCAGGGGAGCGTGGGCTGGGTCCCCTTTCAGGGGCTCGTCGTTTCCGGCAGCGGGCGGTGGCAACGACATGAGGGAGACCGCACGTCCAAGGGAGCGATGGGCTCGGTGGGTCTCTACCGCGGCGCCTTCTCGCTGGTGGGCACCGTGGAGCTAAGGGACGCGGTGCAGGCTCCGGCGATTCTGTCGGACTCGGCGCAGCGTACGTTGGATCGCTCGATCCGGGCGGGCCTCGAGTTGGGAGCGCTCCGCGGCCACGTGGGACTGGTGAGGCGTGACCGGTTCTTACCGCTGCCCTACCCGGACCTACGAGTTATTCCGGGGGTCGATACGTCTCAGGCGGCCACGTACGTAGTGGCAAATATTCGCTGGGCGACCTCGCAGGCACTGGCGTTCACTGCCTGGTATTCCACGCCCGCTTCCGGGGGGTCGGCGGACCTGCAGCCCCCCAAGCACGGCCGCGCGGAGATCACATTGCGTTCGAAATTCTGGAAGACCTTTAGGAGCGGAGCGTTCGACTTGAAGGCGCAAGTGGCGATGGAATCATGGAGTACGGGTCGGGCCGGGCTGGACGATTCGGGTCAGCCCATCACGTTCGTAGGAGCCACGTTCTACGAGACGTTCTTACAGTTCCAGATAGCGGGTTTCGCCGGGTTCTGGAGGTTCCAGAACGTTTATAACTCCACCCTTCCGTTCGTCCCGGGGCTCCGCTTCCCCCGCAGCGTCCAGACGTTTGGTGTAAAATGGAGGTTCTCGAATTGACGAGCCCGACGGTAGAGATTGAGGGGGTGGGCGGCTATGTTTCCTCACTTTCCGCCCAGATAGGGAATCGCCAGTGCCCAGATCGATGACCGGATACGGAGTTGCCGAGGGATCCGTCAACACAGGGCGTCTTCAGATCGAGATCCGTACGGTGAATCACCGGCATTTCTCTGCGAGCCTCAAGTTGTGTAGTCCCCTGCAATCGCTGGAGAGTGATCTCCGCAGCCATGTGAGGGGACGGCTCGAACGCGGGCATGTGACGATTACGGCCCGCTGGGTCGAGGAACCGGAGCGCAAGCTCGGTGCCGGGGTGAACTTGGAGCGGGCTCGGGAAGTGGTACGAGTGTTGACCGAACTGAAAGATGCCCTCGATTTGCCGGGTGAAATCGACATCGGGTTTGTGGCGCGACAGCCCGATGTTTTTGTGCTCGCGCAGGGCATTGAAGATTCAGTGGACGCCGAACAGGTGTTTGGCGTCGCGGACGCTGCTGTGGCCAAGGTTGTCGCGATGCGGGAGCGTGAGGGTGCGGCCCTCGCGGCTGCGATCACGGACTTTATCGCGGAACTGGAAACGAATCTGGAGCTGGTCGAGCAGCGTGCACCGGAGCGGCTCGAGTCGGAGCGTGACCGGCTGCGCGAATCGGTGACGCAATTGCTCGACGGTCGACCGCTCGATGACGACAGACTGTATCAGGAGATCGCGTTTATTGCCGATAAGCTCGACATAACCGAAGAGATCGTTCGGTTGCGGAGTCACATTGACGTTTGCAGGCATGCCCTACAGAGGGAAGGTCCGGTTGGGCGCGAACTTGCGTTCGTGGGGCAGGAAATGCTGCGAGAAATCAACACGATAGGTTCGAAGGCCAACGACGCTGCGATTGCGAATACCGTGATTGTCATGAAGGGAATCATCGAAAAATTCCGCGAGCAGGTCGAGAATCTCGAATGAAGCCGTTTCTGCTGGTCTTGTCTTCGCCGTCGGGTGGCGGGAAGACCACCATCGCCCGAGCTTTGGTGTCGGCGCGAGAGGATGTGGGGTACAGCGTTTCGGCCACCACCCGGAATGCTCGCGAGGGTGAGACAGAGGGAGTCGATTACCATTTCTTCGATCGCGATGAGTTCATCAGCCGCCGCGCCGCCGGCGAATTTCTCGAGTGGGCGGAATACGGTGGCAGTCTGTATGGTACTCTGACCCGCGAGGTGGAAGCGGTTTTGACGAGCGGTCGCCACGTGGTGCTGGACATTGAAGTGCAGGGCGCCCGGCTGGTGCGTGAGCGCTGGGACGATGTTGTGAGTATCTTTATACTGCCGCCTTCGGCAGGCGAGCTGGTAAGGAGGCTCGAGGGTCGCGGGGCGATGCAGAATCTGAAGGAGCGGATGCTTACGGCCATCGAAGAATTGGAAGAGGCATCTGCGTACGACTACATAGTTGTCAACGACGACCGCATGCAAGCTGTATCGGAGGTCGCGGCAATTGTCGACTCCGAATCATGTCGGTCTCACAGGGTTTCTTCTTTGCAGGAAGACGTGGCTAATCTGCGGCGGGAACTGACAGAAATAGTTAGTTGCCTGGAGCACTAACGGGAGTAGGAATGCAAATCATCACACCTGGTGAAGTGGCAGGACGTGCGGGCAACAAGTACTTGGGAGTACTGGTCTCGGGGAAGTTCGCTCGCTACGTAAATGACTTTCCTCGCGATCCCGCGGTGGGATTGGAGAAGAAGTTGACCACACGTGCACTGGAAGAACTGGTCTCGGGTGCATTGACGTACCGGCTCGTTCGTAGGAGACGCCAGGAGACGTGACGGCGGTCCGGCGCGTCCTCGTAGGCGTGTCGGGCGGCATTGCGAGTTATAAGGCGTGCAGCGTCGTCCGGCAGTTGAAGGAGGTCGGCGCCGAGGTCGACGTGGTCATGACAGCGGCGGCGGCCGAGTTCGTGCGGCCGCTCACTTTCGAGGCGCTGTCCGGACATACTGTTGCGACCTCGCTATGGGAACGGGGTCGTGCACTCGCCCACATCGACCTCGGTAGGGAAGCCAATCTAATCGTTGTTTGTCCCGCCACCGCCAATCTGTTGGCGCGAGCGGCGCAAGGGATTGCCGATGATCTTTTGACCGCCCTCTTGCTGGCGCGCGAGATCCCGGTCTTGGCAGCCCCCGCAATGAACGACAACATGTTTGCCGAGCATGCGACCACCGCAAACATCGCAGCGCTGAGCCAGCGAGGTTGGACGTTTGTTGGTCCCGCCGTGGGTTCGCTGGCCGAGGGCCCGAGCGAGCGGCCCGGTAGAATGGTCGAACCGGAGGAGATCGTTACGGCAGCCCAGCGGCTGTTGTGGAGCCCGGGCAGCAAACTTTGCGGTAAGCGCATTCTGGTTACGGCCGGCCCAACGCGGGAGTTCATCGACCCCGTACGCATGATAACCAATCCTTCGAGTGGACGTATGGGGATTGCGCTGGCTCGGGCGGCTCACACACGAGGGGCGGAGGTGACGCTGATCGCGGGCCCCATCCAATTGCCGATGCCCTACGGTGTGAATGTAGTTAACGTGGTTACTACGGCCGAGCTCCGTGACGAAGTTGCAGAGAGGCTGCCGGAGGCGGACGTTCTTATCATGGCCGCCGCACCCGCCGATTACGCTCCCTGCAGTCCAGCTGAGACAAAGCTGCCACGTGAAGATGGCCCACGCTCGCTCTCGCTCCAGCCTACGCCGGACGTGCTCAAGAGCACGGCCGGCATGAGATCGGAGAGCTGTGTAACGGTCGGTTTTGCGTTGGAGACCAATGGGGACGTCGACAGGGCCCGTGGAAAACTCGTGTCCAAGGATCTCGACCTCATAGTTCTCAACTCGGCCCTCGAGTCGGGATCGGGGTTCGAGAGCGAGACCAATCGGGTGACGTTGATTTCGCAGAGCGACAGCGTTGAACTTCCAGTACTGAGCAAGCAGGAAGTGGCGGACCACATCCTCGACCGTGTCCAGAATCTCCTGTGAGTGATCTCTCCCAGCTGTCCCGCTACTTGCGACAGCGGAAGGAATTGGACGAGGGCCCGCTGGTGCTTCCGGGGTTGGGCCCGCGTGACGAATCGGGAGGACAGAAGGCAAGCCCAGTCGAAAAATGGCGACAGGGAGCACCCGCGATTCCACCGGAGGGGATAGTAGTCCCGCCTCCGGCGACGGATTTATTTCAAGCTGACGGCCTTAAGGCGCAGGACATGGAGGGCATCGCTGCGTTGGTGAACGAATGTGCCAACTGCCGGCTCTGCCGCAACCGAGCCAACGCGGTGCCGGGAGAGGGTCCGGCGGGTGCACGATTGGTGATCGTGGGAGAGGGACCGGGCGCCAAGGAAGACGAGACTGGACGCCCATTCGTTGGCCGGGCGGGGGAACTGCTCACGGGAATACTCCATGCGATCGGACTCGGGCGCAATGAGGTATTCATCTGCAACGTCGTTAAGTGCCGCCCGCCCGACAACAGGAAGCCGCAGCAGGACGAAATAGATGCATGTGTGCCCTATCTATATCGTCAACTTGAAATCGTCGGGCCAAAGGTGATACTAGCTATGGGTGGCACCGCCGCAGAAACCCTATTGGGAGTGAAGCGGTCTCTGGGGTCGTTGCGTAACAGGGTGCACTCATTCCGTGGAACGAAGCTCGTGGTGACGTACCACCCGGCCGCACTACTCAGAAACCCGAACTGGAAACAGCCGACCTGGGATGACGTCCGTATCGCACGCCAACTCATTGACCAGTAGCGCCGAGGAGCTGGGTGCTCGTAAGACCCCGTGGAGTCTGGAGGCGGAGCAGGCCGTGCTCGGCGCCATATTGCTGGACGCCGATGCGGGTCTCAAGGCTGTCGAGCTGCTCGACGACATGGCGTTCTACAAGGAGCAGCACCGGCGCATCTTTCGCGCGTTTGCCAAGCTCATCGAGCGCGGGGATGCCGTGGATCCCGTGGTGCTCAGGGACGAACTCGAACGTCGAGGAGACCTGGAGGCCGCGGGCGGCACCGATTACGTGGCCGAACTGCTCGACGTCGTTCCCACCGCCGCCAACATCGAGTATCACTGCCGAATCGTCAAGGAAAAATCTCTACTGAGGCGTCTGATCGATGTCGGGACGGGGATAGTCCGCAACGCATACGAGGGGCATGAGGAAGTTGGGGCGCTGTTGGACGACGCGGAGCGGCAGGTATTCGAACTGTCGTTCCAGCGCGGGACCCAAGAGGTTGTCCGCATCAAGGAACTCATGTGGCAGGCGATGGAACGCATTGAATTGCGCCATCGCGGCGACGAATCGGTACGCGGAATTCTGAGCGGCTTCACAGATTTGGATGAGAAGACCAACGGCTTTCAGAAGAGTGATCTCATAATCGTTGCTGCACGACCATCAATGGGTAAGACCGCATTCTGTCTCAACACCGCTGCAAACGCGGCACTCGAGGGGAAGACCCCCGTGGCGATCTTCTCGCTCGAGATGTCGCGCGACCAGCTCGTCGAGAGGCTCCTTGCCGCGGAGAGCTTCGTGGACCTCCACAGGCTGCGCAGTGGCAAGCTGCGTGACGACGACTATCCCAAAATGTCCCGGGCGGCCGGCCTGCTGGGAACCGCTCCGCTCTGGATCGACGATACACCTGCGCTCACGTTGTTGGAGATCCGCTCCAAGGCGCGACGCATGAAGGCAGAGCACGACATCGGGCTCATCGTCATAGACTACATGCAACTCATTCGCGGTGCCGGGCGTCACGAGAGCCGCCAAGAGGAGATCAGCTTCATCTCCAGGTCTCTCAAGGCCCTGGCGCGGGAGCTGCAGACCCCCATCGTTGCCCTGTCGCAACTGTCACGCGCTCCCGAACAGCGCGGTGGCGACCGCAGGCCGCTGCTGTCGGACCTCCGCGACTCGGGCGCGATCGAACAGGACGCCGATGTCGTGCTGTTCATCTATCGGGCCGAGATGTACCAGAACTTGCTCGAAAAGCGGGATGATGTTGAGGAGAACGTCGCCGAACTGATCCTGGCCAAGCACAGAAACGGACCAACGGGTACAATGAAGCTGACGTTTCACAAGCAGTACACCCGGTTCGACAACTATAGCGCCAGGGAACACGACGAGTTCGATGTCCCGTAGGAGCCGGTCCGTGTACCGCTGTACCGAGTGCGGTGCGGAACATGCCAAGTGGGCCGGTCGGTGCTCGTCGTGCGATGCCTGGAACTGTCTGGTGGAGGAGGCGGCAACGCTGGGCGGACGTGGGAAACGTGGAGGAGCGCACTCGAGAACGGCTGCCGGGGATGCTGCCAGAGAAGTCGTCAGGCTCTCGGATCTCGCAACAAGCTCGATTTCCCGGTTACGAACCGGTTTGGCCGAATTCGATTTCGTGCTCGGCGGCGGCATAGTTCCCGGTTCGCTCACGATCGTCGGTGGGGAGCCCGGCATAGGCAAGTCTACTCTCTTGCTGCAGTGTGCCGTGCGACTGGAGGAACGCGGAGTAAAGGCTCTATACGTCTCGGGTGAGGAATCGGCGGAGCAAGTCAGGCTCAGGGCGGATCGCCTGGGCGAGGACGCAGGCCAAGTGCGAATGCTTCCGGAGACGTGGCTGGAAGGGATGATCGCGAGAGCCACTGCGCATCACATCCAGGTCGTGATCGTCGATTCCATTCAGACCACTTATACCGACGATTTAGAGGGGGCACCGGGGAACGTGGGTCAGGTGAGGGAGTGCGCCGCCAAACTCATGCGGTTTGCCAAGGAGACCGGTGCAGCGGTGGTCTTGATCGGACACGTGACAAGAGGTGGGATAATAGCCGGTCCCAAGATGCTGGAACACGTAGTGGATACGGTACTCTACTTCGAGGGCGAGAGCAGTAGTGACTTCCGGGTGCTCCGCGCGGTAAAGAATCGGTTTGGCTCGGTCGATGAAGTGGGAATCTTCGAGATGACTGCTAGCGGACTAGTAGCGGTCGGCAATCCGTCGGCGGCATTCCTGGCAGGGCGTGATTCGAGCACGGCGGGCTCGGCTGTTACGGCCCTGATGGAGGGGACTCGACCGGTGCTGATCGAGATCCAGGCCCTTGCATCTCGTTCGGGGTATGGCACGCCTCAGCGCGTCGCCACTGGTCTCGATCACCGTCGACTGTCCGTTTTGTTAGCCGTGCTGGAGAGACGAGCGGGACTTGGGTTTCATGATCTCGACGTCTTTGTAAACGTGACGGGAGGGGTGAGACTCATTGAACCGGCATCCGATCTCGCGGTCGTCGCCGCACTCAGCTCTTCGGTAAGCGATCGTCCGGTGTCGCCGGACACGCTGTTCCTGGGAGAAGTTGGGTTGGGCGGCGAGATACGACCCGTCGCTGCAGTCGATCGTCGCTTGGCCGAAGCGGGGCGCCTGGGATTTCGCAAGGCGTTCGTTTCCGCGAGGGGCAAGTGCAGTTCCGAACTCACGGTCATCCCGATAGCGCATGTCAGTGAACTCGCGAGCAAACTTGCAGCCTGACGTTGGCGTATTGATAGCTGCCGGCGGCGTAGGTAGCCGCTCGGGTACGGCTGCTCCCAAGCAGTTCCATCCGATAGCCGGCGTACCGATGCTGTTAAGGTGTGTGAGACCGTTTGCACAGCATCCGCGAGTCGGCCAAATCGTTGTGGCGCTCCCGAAGTCAGCAATAAGTCAACCGCCGTCCTGGCTGACTTCGCTGGTCGGCGACCGACTGAAACTGGTCGAGGGCGGCCCGACCCGTGCCGAATCGGTTCGTGCCGCGTTTACCGCGCTGGGTACCGCAGTTGCGATCGTTCTGGTGCACGATGCAGCACGACCCTTTGTTGCACGCGATACTATCGATGCGGTGCTGAACCTTGCATCGGAGTGCGGTGTGGTACCGGTGATGCCGGTTACCGATACGCTGAAGCGATCTGACAGCTGTACGGGGCAGATTGTCGAGACGGTAGACAGAGCTAAGCTTTGGCGGGCTCAAACTCCGCAAGGGTTCCCTCGCGAGGTGTTGCAGCAGGCGTATGAACGGGCCGGGCCGTCCAGACTACGTGATTCCACGGACGAAGCGGCGTTGCTCGAGGCAGCCGGGTTCGAGGTTCGTCTCGTGCCCGGTGCCGCGCGTAACATCAAGGTTACGACGGCAACTGACATTGCCATTGCTGAGCTGCTGGCCCGCGAATGACTGTGCTGCCGTTCCACACGGCCGATGATGTAGCGGCCGTGGCTCCTCTTGTGTCTGAGCATTTGTCCGACAGAGGGTTGTTGGCGTATCCCACCGAGACCGTGTACGGTCTGGGATCACGAGCCCGGGCGGAGGATCTTGCGGCTCTGGCTCGACTCAAGGGCCGCCCGTTGGGGAAACCGTTTCTGCTCCTGGTCTCGAGCCAGATGATGGCGCTGGATCGGGGGCTCGAGTTCACGCCTGCGGCCCGAGCGCTCGCTGAGCGTTTCTGGCCGGGGCCTCTGACCTTGGTGCTCCCCGGGGGTGAGGGGGCGCTGCCGGACGGCCTCAGAGGGCCGGAAGGCGGCATCGCAGTCCGCTGGACGTCTCAGGTCCAGACAGCTCGGCTCATCGCAGAGATCGGTGAGCCGATAACATCGACGTCAGCTAACCGACCCGGGGAAGTGACCGCGCCCGGCGTGGGCGCGCTGGCAGATAGCTTCGCCGATGCGATCGACGCGGGCCGACTGTTGGTACTGGACGGCGGCGTGTTGGGGAACGTACCGCCTTCGACACTCGTCGACTGCACTGGTCCCGAGCCCAAGCTGGTTCGTGACGGTGCTATTCCGCGGGTGGAATTGCGGGCGGGAGTGGGTCGGTACGCGCCGTGACACATGTGCTCGTCGTGTGCACCGGCAACATCTGCCGCAGTCCCATAGCCGCAGCGTTGCTCCGTATGGAGTTGGACAGCCGCGACATGAAGGAGACATCGGTGTCGTCGGCGGGGACGGGGGCGTGGGACGGCGCGCCTGCATCGGAGGGAGCATACTTGGTTGCGCTGGAGCACGGCGTGGATCTGTCGGGGCATCGAGCCCGACTGCTGACCCGTGAAGTCGTAGAAGGTGCCGACGTGATCTTCACCATGGCCAGGCACCAGAGGGCGCGGGTGGAGGAATTGGGTGGCACCGGTCGCGTCCATGTCTTGGGGGAGTTCGCCGGCAAGACGGGTCCGGATGCCGAAGTGGGCGACCCGTTCGGCGCGGACCTGCAAACCTACCGCAATACATTTGAAGAATTGCGCGGCTTGATCGCTGAAGCCGCCAAACGCCTGGTGGAGGAGAGAGGTGACGAGGATAAGCGGGCATAGCCGCATCCTGGCGATAATCGGTGATCCAATCGAGCATTCGCTGTCTCCGGCGATGCACAATGCCGCGATGACATCGCTCGGCATAGACGGTGTGTATGTACCTATTCGCACAGATGCTTCGGCGTTGCCGCACGTTCTTCGCGCGTTTGAGGCGGTGAGCATTGCGGGTAACGTTACGATTCCGCATAAAGTCGCTGTCTCCGATTTACTGATCCGAGTAACATCACGTGCGAAGGAACTTGGAGCGGTCAACACGTTTTGGCCGGAGGGGGGGCGCTTGGTGGGAGACAATACGGATGTCCAAGGAATCCTGGATGCCGTGCAGCCGCTCGAGCCGCGAGGTCCATGGCTGGTGTTGGGTACCGGCGGAGCCGCTCGCGGTGCTGCCGTGGCGGCACGCGAAAGTGGCGCCGAGTTATTAGTTCGTTCACGGGACGAGCGCCGGGCCCGAGACTTCGCCGAGTGGGCGAGCAAGTTGGAGGTAGAAGCGCGTGCCGACGACGGGTCGCCTGTAGGCATGGCCGTCAATGCAACTCCGCTGGGACTCAGGGCTGACGATCCAGACCCGGTTGAAGTGGAGAGGTTGAACGGGTGCGAGGTTGCGCTCGACCTCGTGTACGCGAGAGGGGAAACGGGCTGGGTGCGGCGCGCTCGGGAGCGAGGGCTTCGTGCGACGGACGGTCGCGGTGTGCTGGTGGCGCAGGGGGCGCACGCGTTCGAGAGGTTCTTCCCCGATCACAAAGCTGCCGTCGAAGTAATGCGGGCCAAGGTGGAAGAGATGTTGCGACCATGATCGGCGCTGCTCTCAGATCCCTGGAGCGGCTTTTCCTTCCGAACGTGTGCGTATCGTGCGAACGGCCAGTGGAGCCAAGTAGCCCCGACGCACTGGTCTGTGCACCGTGCCGTTCGCGTCTTCGCCGGATCCCGGTAGGGTGCCCCCGCTGCAGGCAGCCGATGCCACCGGTAGGACCGTGTCGGTTCTGCGCCGACTGGCCGAGGGAACTTGCGTGGGCGAGCAGCGGATACTGGTTGGGGCGCGAGGCGCGCGAGATCGTACATCACCTCAAGTACGAGGGATTCTTCCTGCTGGGACGAGCTGTCGCCGCGGCGGTGGCTCGGGTAATACCTGCTCCAGGCAAGGCATGTTTGTTGCCCATCCCGCTCTCCAGCGCGCGATTGCGCGAACGGGGTTACAATCAGGCCGCCGCGATCGCGCGACCGCTGAGCGACTTGTGGGACGTCGAGCTGTCGGAAACCATCCTCTGGCGGGCCCGCGAGACCAGGTCGCAGACGTCATTGACTCCAGAACAGCGCATGGCGAACGTCTCCGGCGCGTTTGGCGCGCAGCCCCCTGCAGGAGACGCTGGAACGACGTTGGTCTTGGTGGACGATGTTCTCACCACGGGCGCGACTCTGGTTGCGGCCGCGAGGGCTCTTGCTGATGTAGGCTGGACGGCGATCGGCGCGGTGACGTTCGGTCGCGCACTTCCATTCGAGGTCCGCGTGGGATCTCAGTATCACTGAATCATTGTCTAGAGGACGAATATGAGTGTGAAGATAGGAATCAACGGATTTGGTCGTATCGGTCGCAACGTATTGCGCGCTCTTTACCAGACGGGTTCCGGGCTGGATCTGGTAGCTGTAAACGATATCACGGATGCGAAGACGCTGGCGCACCTTCTAAAGTATGATTCCGTGCACGGCCGGTTCCCGGGCGTCGTGGCGGCCGGCGACGGCACGATCACGGTAGACGGGAAGGAGATCAAGGTCTTTTCGGAGCGAGACCCCGCGCATCTCCCGTGGGGCGACATCGGTGTCGATATCGTCTTGGAGTCTACCGGACTGTTCAGGGATAGGGAGAAGGCTGCCAAACATCTCGCCGCCGGCGCCAGGAAAGTAGTAATCAGTGCTCCCGCCAAAGGGGAAGACATAACGATAGTCATTGGTGTCAACCATGAGTCTTATGACACCGGCAAGCACGACGTGATTTCAAACGCGTCTTGCACCACCAACTGTTTGGTACCGGTCGTGAAGGTGATCTTCGATACCTTCGGATTCGAACGTGGATTCATGACTACCATTCACAGTTACACGAATGATCAACGGATCCTGGATCTACCTCACTCCGATCTCAGGCGTGCGCGCGCCGCAGCGCAGAATATCATTCCAACCACTACCGGTGCAGCGCGGGCCACGTCGCTCGTCATTCCGGAGGTGAAGGGCAAGCTCGACGGAGTCGCTCTTCGAGTACCCACGGCGGATGTCTCGGTGGTCGATCTCACGTGTGTCGTCACGAACGCGACCGACATAGACCGAGTCAACGAGGCCTTCCGGGATGCGGCCAACGGAGCACTGAAGGATGTGCTGGCGGTGAGTGACGAGCCGCTGGTTTCGAGCGATTTCATCGGCGATCTGCATTCGAGTACGGTGGACTCGGCCGGTACCAATGTGATCGACGGGACGTTGGTCCATGTGTCGTCGTGGTATGACAACGAGATGGGCTACTCGGCACGTTGCGTCGACCTGATGCAGTACGTGGCAGAGCGGTTGGTGTGAAGCGCACGCTGGAATCGCTCGAAGGACAGCCACTGGAGGGTCTACGAGCCCTGGTGCGAGTCGACTTCAACGCTCCACTCAAGGATGGTCGGGTAGCCGACGCGCAGCGGGTCGAAGCGGCGCTGCCCACCGTTCGTTGGCTGTGCGGTAAGGGCTGCAGGGTCGTGCTGCTGTCGCACCTGGGACGTCCCCACGGGAGACGAGTGGAGGAATACTCTCTCAGGCCGGTGGTGATCGAACTGGAACGGTTATTGGGGCACCCCGTGGGGTTCCTGACGGATCCCCTGGCGGATGATGCCTTGAGGGTAACTAAGAGAATGAAACGCGGCGACGTGATCCTGGTGGAGAACACCCGTTTCTTTGCGGGTGAGGAGCGGAACGAAGCTGAGTTGGCGGCATCGTTCGCGCGGCTAGGGGATTTCTACGTGAACGACGCGTTCGGGACGGCGCATCGCGCTCACGCCTCCACCGAGGCGGTGGCTCACCTGCTCAAACCAGCCGTGGCCGGTTTCCTCATGGAACGCGAGCTGACCTATCTGGAGCAGGTCATGGAGGAGCCCGAGCGTCCGTTCGTCGCTGTGTTGGGCGGGGCCAAGGTATCGGGCAAGATAGAGGTCATCGAGAGGCTCCTTGCAACCACCGATGAGATTCTGATAGGTGGCGCGATGGCTTGCACGTTTTTTCTCGCGCTGGGCCTGGAGGTTGGCGGCTCTCTGGTGGAACCGGAGAAAGTGGATCTTGCGACCGCCGTACTCGAGAGGGCGGGGGATAGGATCGTGCTTCCCTCTACTCTCGTGGTAGCGCAGCGTATTGCCGCCGACACCCCCACGCGCGAGGTTGCGCGCGACGCGATACCCGAGGGATGGAGCGTCTACGACATCGGTGAAGCGACCGTGGCGTTATTCAGTCGGCACATAGGGAAGGCGGCAACGGTGTTATGGAACGGACCGCTGGGGGTGTTCGAGACACCTCCGTTCGATACCGGAACGATGGCTGTGGCGCGTGCTCTTGCGGGGGCAACCGAGCGCGGTGCCACGACCATAGTCGGGGGCGGCGATTCGGCCGCGGCGGTCGCCCAAGCGGGGTTGGCGGGACAAATGACCCATATCTCCACGGGCGGTGGTGCGTCGTTGCAACTGTTGGAGGGTAAAGAGCTGCCGGGTGTCGCGGCATTGGACGATCTATGAAACGACTTCTCTTTGCGGCAAACTGGAAGATGCACATGGGCCCCGAGAGCGCACGTGAGTTCCTGCGGGTCTTTCTGCAACGACACAAACAGCGGGCTAATCGCGAGATTTGGTTTTTCCCCCCGGCGATTTCCATCACTGCCGCGCGCGAGATGCTGTCTGCCCGCTCGGAGTTCAACGTGGGAGCCCAGAACGTCTATTGGGAGGAACGAGGGGCGTTTACGGGGGAAACGGGGATCGGAATGACCCTCGAGGCTGGAGTCTGCGGGGCACTGGTGGGCCACTCCGAGAGACGGCACGTGTTTGGGGAGTCCGATGAGGAAACAGGCAAGAAGGTGAGAGCACTGCTCGCGTTCGGTCTCACCCCCTTCCTCTGCGTGGGGGAGAAGCTGGAAGAGCGGGAAAACGGCCGGACCGCAACGGTAGTTGAACGCCAGATGGGTGTGCTGGATGGACTCGACTCGGATACCCTGGGACGAATCATAATTGCCTACGAGCCGGTGTGGGCCATCGGTACGGGAAGAACAGCCGGGGCGGAGGACGCTGCGGAGGTGCACGCCGCTATCAGGGGGTGGTTGGTGAGTAAGGGCGTTCCGGGACGCTCCGTGCGGATCCTGTATGGGGGCAGTGTGAAGCTCGACAACGTGCGCGAGTTGCTGGCTCAAGAAGAAATAGACGGGGTGTTGGTGGGTGGTGCCTCGCTGGAGCCCGCCACGTGGGCGGCTCTGACCCAAATCGAGCTAGTATAGGTGCCGGAAGCCTGTGTCGCATTGTCTGCCTGCCTTCCAAGCGTCGAAATGGGCTCTTTAGGAGGAGGTGGCAGCGTGGGTTCCCGTTCCCCACTTGGCCACAGCCCGTGCACGCCGTTGTAACCGCATTTCCGAGGCGCTACCCTAGATTGACTTCCGAGCCTGAGCCAGGGTATCTTGCGGCCCACTGAGGATTTAACAGAGACCAATGTTCGCATTTTTCTTGACGTTATTGATAATCGACTCCGTCGTTCTGGCTACTGTCATTCTGCTTCAGTCCGGGAAGGGGGGAGGGCTGGCGGCGATGGGTGGAAGTGCTTCCACTGAATCGTTTTTTGGCGGCCGACAAGCTGTAACGATACTTACCAAGATGTCGTGGTGGTGCGGCGGCATCTTTCTGTTCCTTTCGCTCATTCTCGCCGGTATGGGTACGCGCGCCGGGGCACCGAGGTCGGCTTTGGACGATCTCGGCGAGCCGGTACCGGTGGCACCGACCCCGGCGGCACTGCCGTTGGATCTCCAGTCGGGTGGCACGCAGCCGGCTGATTCGGGCGGTCAGAAGTAGGTGGCTCGGGCCGCCTCCCAATCGGCGTACGTTCTGCTGGAAGACGGCGCGTGGTTTTCTGGTACCACGCGCCGTTCGTTTGATCCCACGCCTGGTGAGGTGGTCTTCACCACTAATCTGAGTGGCTATCAGGAGGTGTTCACCGATCCCTCGTACAGTGGCCAAATCGTCGTGATGACGGCACCGATGATCGGGAACTACGGGATCAACGAAGAGGATCTGGAGTCTGCGAAACCTCAGGTGGAGGGCGTTGTGGTCCGCGAGCTCTCGAGGTCTTATTCGAGTTGGAGAGCCACGGGCTCGTTGGAGAGCTGGTTGGCCGAGCGGGGAATCCCGGCGCTGGAGGAGATCGATACACGCGCTCTCACGCGGCATATTCGTGCTGCCGGTGCCATGAGAGGGATAGTGGCGACCGGTGATGCACCTAGCGAGCGCATAAGGGAGTTACTCGCCGACAGCCCGCTGATGGAAGGTCAAGACCTAGCTTCGGCGGCGACGTGCGCCGGCGAGTACCAGGTTGATTGCGATTGTGCGAGCTATCATGTGGTGGCGTTCGATTTCGGTATGAAAGCCAACATCCTGAGGATGTTGTCCGGGCTCCAGTGTCGCGTGACTGTCGTGCCGGCACAGACACCGGCGGCCCGGGTGATCGAGCTGGAGCCCAACGGTCTCTTCCTGTCCAACGGCCCGGGCGATCCCGCCGCAGTGGGGTACGTTCTGCCTGTCATCCGGGAGTTGGTCGATCGCGGGCTGCCGACGTTTGGAATCTGTCTCGGCCACCAGCTGCTTGCCCTGGCCTACGGCGCTATGACCGAGAAGCTCCCGTATGGCCATCGCGGAGG
>JBHHZE010000043.1:0-30486 GCA_046757925.1 Gemmatimonadales bacterium | reverse complement strand
CAACAGTGGTACACAACCCTTAAAGCCTCCTCCCAAGCCTTTCACTCGTACACCGTTGATGGATTGCAACCAGTTGCCTGTCACGGCCGCAGACTCAAGTGCCCCAGAGTAGGACAGCAGCCGTGCTCACTCACTCCGAGCGGCTGTGACGAAACCGAAAAGTGCCGTGTTCCCCGACGGGTCCAGGTTCGGCATCGCGCAACCGTTCCAACATGCGGATAGGGTCAACCCGGTTGTTGACTCCCCACTGGCCGTGTCAGAACAAGGTCCATTCCGATGGTTGTCCCACTTTCCGCGAGATTCGAGTTCTTCCGCCACGAAGCACTAGTCAGGGACCACACCCTCGGCGCGTGCCCTACTGTCCCCGCAGCCTTGTTGACCAAATCAGGATGGCACCGCAAGAAGCCGACTTTCGATACTTTCGATACTGGTGCGGCACGCGAAAGGCAAACGGATAGACTTCTATCCCGTATACCCAGTCCAGGGGGTACTCCATCGCGAAGGCGTCGGTCGGCCAACCGTCGAGAAAGATCTGCATACAGCGTCCTCTGAAGGGAACACCGTATTGAACGATGTCGTAGATCGTCCCCAGATGCAGTTGCCCGATTTCCTTCCTATCATATAGGTCGTGACACTCAGGTTCTCCTCCTTCCTGCGCTCGAACTCGGCTTGGCCGGGCGTCAGTCGTATCCCGTACACCGTTACACCCTCCAGCATAGTAGCGTCAGGTCTCATGTTCACACGAACGTCAAGGATACGTCCTTCCGGCAAGCTCAGGGCCTCGGAACTTGCCGGGACATAGCCAACACGGTGGACGCGAAGCACGAACGTACCGGGTTCAGAGACTCGTAACTCGAACCGTCCCGCCGAGTCGGTTACTGTAGCCCCGAACACTTCATCATTTACCCCAAGCAGGAAAACGACGGCGCTGGGGATAGGGTCAGCTATGTCAAGGACCGCGACCTTTCCACGAATGACCTGTGCCGATAAAGATGGCTGGGCCGAACCTTCCGGTCATGAGCAAGGCTAGGACGCAAGCTTGCAACCGTGGATGGCCAAACAGGCGACTCCGCGCATGAGGACAAAGCCAAGCGTGGCGTGGCCGTTCGGCACTATCTAATGAGGCTCTATGCTTTACATCACGTGGCACAGTCATCAACACTCAGATGCCTTGAGCCAACGCACGCTTACGGTGCCCGTGCGACCCAGAAGAAGCAGTGATGAGCGAGCCACCGGCACCGCAGTTGTGTTGTAGCGGTTTGACCACAGTCCGGAGGGAGCGCGGCCTCAGGGATGCTCGTCGCAATCGTACAAGTCCGACCGCAGACCTGTATGCGGTCAGCGCGGTTCGTGCACCATTCTCTCGCTGACGGCATACAGGGTCTGTCAACCTCAGTATTGGATCCTCAATCACCGAGCACAGATGTCCCGGTACTCGCAAAGGGCAGGTTCGCAATCACTCTGTCGTTGCAACCGACAACCTGGATCGCATGCCGAGCGAAGTTGATTTCGAGGGGATGTTCGTGAGATTCTGCAAACCTGGCAAGCAGCCTTTCGTCCTGCTCCCCCATTGCAACCCAAAGGTCCTTCAACTCGTCGGCTGGTAGCGATGCAAGAATACAATCCTCGGTGTGTCCGTCCCCTTCGCAGCTGCCAAAGTAGCAGGAGTGGGAGGGTCCGGTCCATGAACCGCCACTACTGAAGGTATCGTGCCAGTTCCCATTGAGGCAGAGGTTGGCATCGCAATTGTAACAGGCAGCGGCTGCAACCGAGGCATCCTGCAATCCGCCGGCATTCCCCATGACACCGACCAAGAATAAGACCAGAGCAACACTTGGGATGGAGCGTCCTTTGATAGACATTCTACATGTCCTCCTGTTGAGGTCAGGGCGATTCTATTAGTTCGACGCGCCAAATATCGATGTATGGAAATCCCTCACTATCCTCTCGGTAACCAAGCACCGTCTTTTCATCGACAAAGTTCTGTAGGTACTGTGGAAACCGGCCCGATGCGATAAGCGTACCGCTCTCCGGATCGATCACCTCTAGGATACTATCGAACAAGAGATGTAACTGATCGGGATAATAGGTAATCCCGCTGGGCCCTTTCTTCTCCTGCAGGCCCCGCGTCCAATCACGCGCCGGCACGGTCAGGAGAACCCACAACCGCCCCTGCGCATCCTGTTGGATGGCCTCACGACGTGGCAGTGGAGGGCTCGTGGGCGACAGTGGCCCGTCTTTATCCCACGGCTCGAACCAATCTGGGTGTCGAATGAACTCCGCTTGCTTGGTCCCCGCCGTATCCCACAACTCCACCACGTATCGCGTCTTTTGCGCCGACCAAATTCTCCCAGCGCCGGCATACGCCAGTGCACGATCCATCTGATACGAGATACCCGGCAAGTAGATCGGATCCTCTGCACCAAACGAGAGCCGAATTTTTCCGTCAGGGTCAACGAGGTGGAGGGGAAGTCCAATTCGCTCGCGAGACCTAATGTTTGCGTTTACCACCATCCAACCATTCGTGAGGAACAATGTTCCAACAAGAGAGGGGGGCAATTCGAGACGGCTCGTTCGGACGACTTGTCGGGACGGGCTAAGAACCGTATGTCTGCGCAATTGGCCATCGAACAGGTGAATGATATCGTCCGGGGTTACAACAATCCTTGTAATAGAGCGGTATTCTCCGGGCCCCTCTCCCCCGTGTCCAAACTTGCTAACGAAACGACCAGTTGAATCAAAGACAGTCACCCTTCCCCTGTCACGTGGGTGTGCGACAAAGTATTGGCCCCTAGAATCTCGGGTCACAACTTGGGTTAGGCTCACGAAACCTGGCCCCTCCCTATCTCCCAGCGCAACAACATGGCTCAACTCAACAGAACAGGTCTTGCATGCGGGAATAGATGACACTTGCACTCGTCGCACCTGGCAGTGGACGTCGGTTGCACCTATTGCAGCCGGGAGGAGAAGTGCGAGTGCAGCGCGGTCAAGGTGAGTCATCTGTAACTCCTCCAATCGTTGTAATCGCTCGTGCCATTAACAAACCGCAGATCTGGCAGCCACAAACGAGGACTGGTGGCGCACCCGGGAACTGTGCCGGTGGCGCTTCCTGAGCCGTCGCGGAGCGCGGAGCGTCGTCAAGGGAAACCTCGGCCCGCCTCTTCGACGAACGATTCCTTCTATATGCGGCCCTGAATGCGACCGTCTTGATCCACCCCTCGAGACTGCCCCTGGCTTCGTAGGCCCGCAAAGCCTCCGCCAAGCCCATGAACACATCTTGAACGACATCCTTTGCCTCATCGCGAGATTTCGTCGCGAGATTTCGTCTGTTTGAGCGCGATGCCGTAGACGACGCGGCCAAATCTCTCATACAGTTGCGCTAGCGCCTCCGGCTCGCCCGACCGCGCACGGGTCAGCAAAGCCGGCGATTCGAACCGGTCTTGTCTGTCCATCACGGCCAGCGACATCGCCATGGCACCTCCGGAGGCCCTATAGTACAGTGGCCACGAAGGAGCAAAAGGTCACATCGGGAGGTTACTCGGATCTCACGACCGGTCGAACGGCCGCCCGCCGGCTGGGCCGAGGCCGTCGAGCGGTCAGCAATTTCATCGAATCGGAGATTGGCCATAAGTACTACTACGAATCTCGGTGATTCCCCGCGATTGCGTTAGAGCGTTCTTGGGACTTTAAGAGTCGCTCTTGGGACATTTCACACGATTTCGTGGACTGCTCCCTGTTTTCAGGACTACTCCGCTTGGGACGGGTTGAGACTTCCAGGCGAGATCTGCCAGATCGAGCAGCTCATCGTGTGCCTGAATCAGTAGGTCGAGCAGTTGCAGGCTGGCGCGAAGAAGCCACCCGTATCGGCTTGGGGTCCGGCCAGATCCACCGTATGGCATCAGCATTCGAGCATGACGATTTGCGTGCGGCTCTTTCTCTTTAGCTTCGCAAGTGGTCCCGCGCCTTGGTCAGCAACCGGCAACCACACCGGCTGAAACCGGACGCTCGGAATCCCGTATGCGAACACATGAGCCGCGATACCGATCTCTCCACCGGCTCCGACCGCGACATCGTGCGCTCCGCACGCGCCGGCCGCGAAGACGCGTACGCCGAGCTCGTGCACCGCTACCGCCGCCGCGTGTTCGAGTCCATCCATCGCATCGTCCGCCACGAGGAGCGCACGAACGACCTCGCACAAGAAACCTTCGTCAAGGCGCTCGACCGCTACCATTCCGAGCGCCACTTCCTACCCTGGATCCGCACCATCGCCACCAACTCGGCCTCCGACTATGTCCGCCGCAAACGCCCGGACCGCGCCGATTCCCCCTGGGCCGTGACACCCCGGCACATCGATGCCGAGCGGATCTTCGTACCCGGCCCGACGGACACCCCGGCGGCACTCACGTAACGAGCTCTCCGGAAAAGCCGGGGCGGTTCATAGGGGCAAGCAGGACGGCATGTGGCCCACCGGTTGATGTAGCTTGGGGTCCGTGACTCGCAAGTCACGTTGAGATTTACGGCCCGACAGTGGGTTGCGTCAAGTAGCGTGCTGGAAGCCAATCCACACCTCCGATCCGACTGGAACTACGAGACACAGGCGGCCAGAATATTGCAAAAGTGCAACGTCCTGACCGCTGCGGTCAATTCATTGCAGAACTGCAATACTTCTGTCGCTTTCCCCAAGAGATTTTAATGCTGAATTCATTGAGCACACATGTGCAGGCACGATACTGTGGAGCCAACTCCAGTCCGCTATTCACTTCCAAAAGGGTTGACGACTGAATTACTCAAATCATTGCCAGAGCCATGACACGGATACAATCGGATCTAAAAGCGGCAAAGGCGACGCAGCACAGTGTACGACGGTTCGATTTCATGGAGGTCGTTGACCAAGCAGACAACAAAAAAGTTCCTCGCGGTATTTGCCTGACCTGTCCGAAGGCAGCCCATCGAGAGCCGTCGTTGCCCATGTGACCGGGCATCTTGTCGATTCGGGTGCCTTTTACCACAAGGAGGTGCACTATGGTCAGGAAACACGCATGTGCCACGCTCGTGGCGCTCAGTGTAGTGACGGCATGTTCCGATCTGCCGAGTCCGCCTACCATGAATGGCGACGCGACGGCACTAGGTTACGCCACCTCGGCAGGTCAGGTACAGGATGTCCCGGCTGTCACGATCGACCTGCCGCCTCAGCCGCGGCCGTGGGACCCCAGTACTGTCGTACCCAGTCGACCGGACACACTATCTAGCCCAATTCCAGGCTTATGATCCCGACGACAATCGGGTATTTCACTATCTACTGACTGATGTCTCGGGCAAGACGATAGCCATCACAAAACCGGTGCCTCTCAACATCTTGCATCTAATTGCCGGGGTTCCCTACGGTGTGGAAGTGGGCGACGACGGTACAGTCACCGTCGTGGTGTTGGCACTCGATCGCACTCTTCTCGAGGGTACGGGCTCGTAGGTGCGCTTGACCCACTGATTCTCCCAGGGCGCTGGTGCCACAACCTCTGCATTCACCGATCTGCACTCTGCATTCTCCAATCACCGTACCATCTCCCCCAACCGCGTGAGCCCCATCACCATATTCTCCTCCGGCGGACCGAACGAGAACCGCACCCATGACTTGTACGGGGAAGGACCGGATCGTTCCTTGCCCGGATTCACATCGAAGAACCGCCCCGGCACGGTCAACACCTTGCGATCTAACGCCTTCCGAAAGAAAGCATCGGCATCGTTGAGCGGCGCCGGTAGCGACGCAATGCTGGCCCAGACGTAGAACGTGCCCGCCGGCGGCACATCGCAAGGGATGCCCATCGCCCGTAACCGCTGCAACATGATGTTGCGTTTGCGCGTGAACACAGCCCGCACTGCGTTGGTCTCGCGATCGGCAACGTCCGGTTCCAAGATCTGGAGCGCGGCCTTCTGGCACGCAATGCTCGGGCCGCCGTCGATCGCACTGGCCGCACGGTTCATACGCTCGATGATATCCGCGGGCCCGACCGCCCACCCTATGCGCAAGCCGGGATACCTATAGCTCTTGGTGAGGCCGTCGATCACCACTACCCGGTCGGCTTCGACATCCTCGACATATTCAGCGGCAGACACCGGGCCGCTGCCGGGCTTGCCGTCCAACGTGTAAACATAGTGCGAATAGAATTCATCCAATATCAACGCGCATTCGTTGCGCCGCGCAATGTCGACGTACTCGGCGAGCGCATCACCCTGCACGAACTGGCCGGTGGGGTTGCAGGGGTTGCTCAAGAGAAACGCGCTCAGATCGTGGCGCTTGACGGCCGATTCCAAATCCGACGGTGACATCACGAACCCACCGTCTACCGTTGTGACCACGCCGAACGGCGTAACCCGATACCGATGGTAGTCGATCATGTCCTCGTACGCGGTGTAGTCGGGCAACTGATAACCCAGGTTGATCGTTCCGAGTGTCGCGAACACCCTGGTGATCACGAGACGCCCGCCCGCGGCGATGGTAACGTTGTCCTTCGTGTACTTTGACCGCTTACCGTTGCGGTAGAGCCGGTTGTAGTGCTCCGCCACCACCTGCCTGAGTTCGTCGGTTCCTCCGACCGGGCCATACGCGTGCTCATGTGGCGCGAGTTCTATTCTGGAAAAACGCGGCGGTGCACCATCGATCGGCCCGACCTCGGGTTGCCCCTGACCCAAGTTGCTCCAGTCGGGGTGGCCGTTCCAAAACCCCAGCTTCATGGCCTCGGCGACGACATAGATCACGCCCATGTAGGGCACTGGCCGAAATATTTCGCGCGCCGCCGCTGTTGGCTGGTTCGTCACGGCGCGATCAGCCGCCAAATTCTATCCCCTGCGCCAGCGGGAGGTCTGTGCCCCAGTTGACCGTGTTGGTTTGACGACGCATGTAAGCCTTCCATGCGTCGGAACCCGACTCGCGACCGCCACCGGTTTCCTTTTCGCCGCCAAACGCGCCACCGATTTCGGCACCACTGGTTCCGATGTTGACGTTGGCGATCCCACAGTCGCTGCCGCGATGCGACAGGAAATACTCCGCCTCCCTCACGTGCTCCGTGAATATGGCGGACGACAACCCCTGGGGTACGCCGTTGTGAAGCGCCACGGCCTCCTCTATCTCGCTCACGGCCTGTTGGGGCGAGGCTCCGGCGCTGCCGTATCCGATTATGTACAGAATTGGCGCAAAGGTTTCTTCCTGCACGATCGCGAACTCGTTCTGCGCCGATGCAATGCACGGCTTCACATAGTGGCCGCCCGGATACCCGTCACCGTCCAAGACTTCCCCACCGTACAGCACCTTTCCGCCTTCTTCCTGCACCCGAACGATGGCGGTCTGCAAATCAGATACGGCGTCGTGCGTGACCAACGGCCCCATCAGCATATCGGACTTCCGCGGATCCCCGATCCGAATGCCGCCGTACGCGGTACACAGGCGCTGCTGCAAGTATTCGCGAATCGATTCGTGTACAATGATTCGGCGCGTCGACGTGCAACGCTGGCCGGCGGTACCGACCGCGCCAAACAGAATCGCCGGAAGCACGAGATCCATGTTGGCGCTTGGGGTCACGACGATCGCGTTGTTGCCACCCAATTCCAGGATCGTGCGGCCCAGCCTCTTGTTCACTACCTCGGCCACCCTGTATCCCATCTGGCAACTGCCGGTCGCCGAGACGAGCGGTATGCGACGGTCGTGCAGTAGCCGGTCGCCCACGGTGGAGCCGCGCCCCACCGCGAGGGACAGCACCGCTGGATCCACATCGTTGGCCTCGAGAACACGCGCGGCGATCTTGGTGCACGCGATCGCCGTGAGCGGTGTCTTGCTGGCCGGCTTCCACACCACAGTGTCGCCGCATGCCGCCGCGATGGCCGCATTCCAACTCCACACGGCGACCGGAAAATTGAACGCGCTGATCACGCCAACTACGCCCAACGGATGCCACTGCTCGAACATCCGGTGGTCGGGACGCTCTGACGCCATAGTGACGCCGTAGAGCTGCCGCGAAAGGCCACACGCGAAGTCGCAGATGTCGATCATCTCCTGCACTTCGCCCTCGCCTTCGGCGATGATCTTGCCCATCTCGAGCGTGACCAGCGCGCCTAGCTCGTGCTTCACCTTGCGCAGTTCGTTGCCGAGCTGTCGTACCACCTCTCCTCGTTTGGGAGCGGGAACGGTGCGCCAGTTGAGAAACGCCTCGTGAGCTCGGTCGACGATCGAGTCATATTCTGTTTCCGTCACCTGCTTGACGCTCGCGATCGTTGTGCCGTCGATCGGCGAGATCACCTCAACATCATCGCCGGAACCGATCCACTCACCCGCGAACCCGCCGACGTTGTTTCCTGCTATGCCCAGTTGTTCTAGGAAGTCACTCATGGTTGTTCTGCACGTAGTTTGGTTGTGGAGCTGCCGTAAACTCGGGAGAGGATTGTAGCAGGTTTGCCGAGCTGTGGCTACCGATGGCAGTGCGGGAAACGAGGTCCTCTCACCGACCTCCTCTACAGTTGTCCGTTATCTCACGTTTGAGCTTCTTGGGGTCGTTTACCACCTTGTAGAAATCGTCCAGATATGAGACGACCCGCTCCGCGACTTTGGTTTCCAAACCTTCTTGTTCTCTGAATAACGCATAGATATCATCTCGCTTGTCGCGGAACCGCTGCAGCACTTCGTTCAGATACACTTGGGAGCGACACAGTCCGTAATACACACGGTCGGTGACTTTACCTCTACGTGACCCGGCCGAGTATCCGTACAGCTTGCCGTAGTAACGGGGCTCAACCACGCCCGTAATGTCGAAATCGTATGGCACGGGGAACACGGGCCCCTGCATGGAGCCTACGGGGTCGGTGTTGTGACAGCATTCGTCCTTGCCTTTTTCGGGTGCGAACGCAGACCAATCAGGGTTTCCTATCATGTATTCGAACACTTCCACCAAACTCAAGTATTCCGGATCTACATAATCCGGTGACAGGACCCTAACCTTCACAGCGTCCACGCCGTTGCGGGCCGCCATCATTGCGTCTCGCTCTATCAGAAACCCGTATTTCGTCAGAGGATCCTTTTTCTTTTCGCTATCGACGTAGGTCACTCTGAGCAGCCGGACCCGGAAGCTCAGATCGCTGAAGAGATTGAATGCCCGATAGATCAAATACTCTTTGAGCAGATACTGTTCGTACTCTTTCTTACTATCCTGGCAGTGGGTAACGAGCTTGAGCCTGTCCTGACCGTCAAATACGGTTCCTTTGGTCTGCTTTTTTTGGAAATTGAGCCTGAGCGGCGGAAAACCGCAGATGGTTCGGCGCAGCCTACTGTTGCCACGCGTCTTGATCTTTACGTCCAGCGAAACCGTATCTCCCTCCGAGCCAACGTACTCCACGGTACCGGGCCGCTCCTCACTCTCCGAGCCCCGATCCTTGAAAAGGCGATTCAACGGCGCCCTTACGGTGATGGCCAGGGGATCGAGCGACTCGAATAGTGGAGCGGACTGCTGAGCGCTCGTCAGCGACGGCGACACTATCGACAACAGAGCGCACGAACCAAGACAACTGGTAACATTACGGACGGCTAACATACTATCCCTCACATGCTCGAGATCACTGACCTGACGGCCGGCGGACGATTAGTGACGACCCGGCCGCAGCAGGGCGAACTATGTTAGCACTTGAGCCGGAGCAAGGCCATAGCCCACCTATCGTTGCTCCCTAGACCTCCCCTGCCCCTAGATTGATCGCCTCACAATCGGTAGCATTGAACTGGACAAAATCCAGCCGAGGCACGAGATGACGACTAACGGGCCAGATACGCGAACCGAAACAGACAGCATGGGACCCATCGAGGTTCCGGCCGACAGATATTGGGGTGCACAGACTGCACGTTCGTTGATTCACTTCTCGATCGGGCACGACCGCATGCCGAAGGAGGTGGTCAGGGCTTTCGGTGTACTCAAGAAGGCCGCGGCGCTCACCAATCGCGAGCTGGGGAAGCTGGACGACAAGCTCGCCGGCCTCATTATCGAGGCCGCCCAAGAAGTGATCGAGGGAAAGCTGGACGACCATTTTCCGCTCTACGTCTGGCAGACCGGGAGCGGCACCCAGTCCAACATGAACGCCAACGAGGTGATCGCGAACCGCGCCATCGAGATCGCCGGTGGTGAGAAGGGGAGCAAGGATCCAATACACCCCAACGACCACGTCAACATGTCGCAGTCATCGAACGACACGTTCCCCACGGCGATGCACGTTGCGTCGGCCAGGCTCCTTAAGGAACGACTCATCCCCGCGGTTCGAGAGTTGTGTGACGCGCTCGATGCGAAGCGGGCCGAGTTTGTCGACATAGTGAAGATCGGCCGGACCCATCTCCAGGACGCGGTGCCTCTTACGCTCGGCCAGGAATTCTCCGGCTACGTAGCGCAACTGGATGCCGACCTGAACCGAGTAGAAGGCACTCTAGAAGATCTCTATCAATTGGCTATCGGTGGTACCGCGGTGGGTACGGGGCTCAACACGCCGGCGGGTTTTGGCGACAAGTGCGCCGCACACACCGCTCGGCTAACCGGACTTCCCTTCGTGGCTGCCCCGAACAAATTTGCCGAACTGGGGGCGCATGACGCGATGGTGATGGCACACGGCGCACTCAAGGTGCTGGCATGCTCGCTCATGAAGATCGCCAACGACATTCGTTGGGCTGGATCGGGACCCAGGTCGGGATTGGGTGAACTCAAGCTTCCGGCAAACGAACCCGGGTCATCCATCATGCCCGGCAAGGTCAATCCCACTCAATGCGAGGCCATGACGATGGTTGCCGCTCAAGTGTTGGGGAACGATACGGCGATAGCGATCGGCGGTTCACAGGGCAACTTCGAGCTCAACGTCTTCAAGCCGATGATGGTCTTCAACCTCATCAACTCGGCGACGCTGTTGGGCGACGCGTGCGAATCGTTCCGCAAGTACCTGGTTGAAGGTCTTACCGCCAACGAGGAGAGGATCGCGGAACTGGTCAACAATTCCCTGATGCTGGTCACCGCCCTTGCGCCCACGATCGGTTACGACAAGGCCAGTGAGATCGCCAAGAAGGCCGATAAGGAGGGCACGACTCTCAAGGAGGCCGCTTTGGCACTGGGATATCTGTCAGAAAGTGAATTCGATGCCGCCGTCAAGCCTCGGGACATGGCACATCCGCACGGGAGCGCATCATGAGCATTACCAAGCGTGGAACGGAATACGAATCGTTTTCATATCTCGCGAAGGGGACCGATTACCGCGAGTTCGAACTGGCGGCCCAGGTGGGACGGGTGGAATCACATTTGGTTGAGCTGACAGACGAAGAGGAGGCTCGTGCAACAAGGCTCGTGACGGACAACATCATGATTTCGCTGCACGATCACCTGGGCATCTTTCCGGCTGACATGCGCAACTCGCCCCACTACACCCGCGAGGGACGCATGGCGACCGCGTTTAAGGGACTGGCGCAATCCCATTGGGACGCGGTATTCGACAACATGATGGACGGACTGCTCAACATATACTCCCGCAGCGGCTGGAAGTGGACCGAGGTGCTGCACGATCTTGGAATGAGGCTCTGCGATCTCGCCCACCAGGATTTCGTGGTGCACTGTACCGAGGTCGGCGACATTCAGAAGGCACATGACGAGGGTCGAATCGCATGGATCGCCGCGCAAGAGGGCGCGGCGATGATCGAGAACGAACTCGATCGTATCGATATACTCTACGGCTTCGGGCTCAGAGCGCTCGGCATCGCTTACAGTGAAGCGAACTCGCTGGGATCGGGCTTGCGCGAACCCCGCGACGGAGGACTAACCATATTTGGTAGACGGGCTGTCGAGCGCATGAACAAGATTGGGATGCTCATCGATTGCTCGCACTGCGGCGATCGGACGACATTGGACGTGATAGAGGCGAGCGAGCAACCGATAGTACTGAGCCATATCGGCGCACGTGCACTGTGGGAATCCAACCGCATGGCACCCGACGATGTGCTGGAAGCCTGCGCCAAGAGGGGGGGTGTCATTGGGGTGGAGGCGGCACCGCACACAACGCTGACGCGCAACAATACTACACATAACCTCGACGCCGTGATGGAACACTTCGAGTACATCAGGGGCCTGGTGGGAATCGATCACGTGGGCTTCGGCCCCGACACTGCCTACGGCGATCACGTCCAGTTGCACGACGTATACGCTGCCAATCTTTCCATCAAACAAGCACATTCACGGGGCGGAGACTCCAACAGACCCAAGAATCCACCCTACGAGAAAGTGGAATACGTAGAGGGCATCGAGAATCCTACCGAAGCATCCCAGAACATAGTCCGCTGGCTGGTCAAGCACGGATATTCCGATGAGGACATCATCAAGGCTATGGGTGGCAACGCGATGAGGTTACTGCGGGCAGTTTGGGTGTAGGCTCAGCTCACATAGTGGGGGGCCGTCCTACCAGCTGTTCATAGACTGCAGGATCGGTTGCCCCCTCAGTACCGATCGTGACGACACGCGACTCGCCGTTGAGTCCCAGCCGCTCCCGCGCCGACCGATCCTGCGCCACAGCCAACGCTGCTGCCAATCCGGCCACACCCGACTCACCAGCAACTACCGCCTTATCGCCGAGAGGAGCTTCTATGAGGAGTTTCATAGTGGCAATCGCCGCGTCGTCACCAATCGTCATTACGAAGTCGGCACCTCGCTCTAGAATCGACCAGGCATGGGTAGACACCTCTCCGGCAGCCAGACCCGCCATGATCGTATCGAGTTCCCCTGTCACCACCGTCGGACTTCCGGCAGCAACGCTACGGCGAATGCAATCGGCCACCGCAGCCTCCACTACCACCAGAACGGGACGTCGCGCCCCCCAACGCTCGGCCATGAAAATCGCAGACGCCGCAGCCAATCCACCAACTCCGGCCTGTACGAACATGTGGCTCGGAGCAAAGTCACTCGGCAACTGCTCGAACAATTCATGCAGCAGAGCCACATAGCCCGAAAGCGTATCGTGCGCGATCGCCGGTTCGGTAGCGCGCTCCGTCTCGGACACGACATACCAACCGTAGCGCTCGGCAGCTCGCCAGCACTCTTCGGAAGCCTGTTCGTGATTGCCTGTGCTGCGCACGACCTCGGCACCATAGGAGACGATTGCTTGCTCCCGCAGCTCGCTCACCAGCGACGCCATATACACAACGGCTCGGCAGCCGAATTTCTGCGCGGCCCATGCGACCGCTCTGCCGTGATTGCCGTCTGTTGCGCAGGTTACCGTCACACCGGAGGTGATGTCGCGGTACTTGCCACTCAACAGATCGGACGACGTGACCTCGTCTACACCGACAGTTCGCATAACGTGCCGAGCGATGATTCTGGAAACAGCATATCCACCGCCCATGGGCTTGAAACTGTCCAGCCCGAATCTCGCACCTTCGTGTTTGTACCAGATCTTGCCGATGCCGACGGCGCGAGCCGGCCCATTCAGTTCGATAAGTGGTGTAGGAACATATCCCGGCCAAGAACGAATCTCCTGGAGAGCGCGCTGTCTCGATGTGGCAGGAGCAATACACTCGGCGGTATCGAGAATGGCGTTGCTACGATCGACGTTGGGGTTACTCGTGATTTGAAATCCGGCAGCTGGCGGTAACTTCAATGGCTACTACCTGTATTTGGGGACTCGCTTTCGCTATGGTAATAGATGGAGTGTTCCGGCAGCTTGGCGATATCGATGATCTCGCCTTCTTTCATCACGGTTTCCAGTTTGCGGATGTTCTGGATGTCGGCCAACGGATCGGCCGACAGAATCAGCAGATCGGCGAACTTGCCCGGCTCTATCGTACCAAAGTCGGCAATTCGATTACATGCGATCGCCCCGTTCTTGGTAGCTGCAACGATCGCCTGGGCCGGAGTCATCCCCAACTCGACCAGACCTTCGATGGCAATTATGGTACCGATCCCGGGATCTTGGTTTTCAGGCTTGGGCCCGCGGGCGAACTCCGGAGCCGCATTACGATAACTATCAGTTCCGACCGTCGTGATACATCCTGCCTCGATCAACTTCTGCGCGTTGTGCCTTCGCGTCTCGAGGTTGGTACCCAAGGCTGCGCTCTCCCTACGTAACTCAGCAGACGTCTTGGCACGCTCTCCGGCTATTCCCTGATGCCCCGTGAGCGCAACCGCGCCGACTTTCCCCTCGGCTTCAGCCTGCTGCTTCAGGTGCTGCTGCCACACCTGTCCCGTTATCGTATTTGTGAGCATCGAGCACACGATCCCCCGATCTACGATCATCTGAACCAGATCATCGGGTATTTCGCGTGGGCTCAATATCTCCGGATGCTGTATCGCATCTATGCCCGCCTCAATCGCCAGCTTCAGACCCTCAATGCTCGTGGCGTGCGTTTCCGCAAACAGCCCTCGCTTATGAGTCTCTTCAACGATCACACCTTGCTGGTCTGGTGAGAATCCGATCAACACCGGTCGGCCAAAGTGTGCTGTGCCGCCGTACTTGATGAAATCGGGACCCTTATCCAGGTATGCATTGATAGCGACACGTAACTCATTGGGAGTCAGGTCGACGAGTTCCTCACCGGCTCCCTGGCTAATGAGATCGTTCATGCGCTCCTGAAAGCGTGTGAGGTTGCGCTCGGGTATGAGACTGAAAGTCAGCGAGAACGGGCCACCCCAACCCACAATGTTGCCCGCGACCAACATCCGTGCACCAAGCACCTCTCCACGTTCGATCTCGTCCCTAACCTGCATGAGTGGCGGCAAGACACCGTAGCTGTCTCGCACCGTAGTGACACCGTACTTGAGTTCGAGTTGTGCCGCCTCCAGCACTATCTCCGGCTGGCGATGCTCGTAACGCACGAGCGTCTCATAGCGCTCATTCGTGTTGCCACCATAGAGTGAGAGATGCACGTTCGTATCTATGAATCCAGGCGTCACATACTTACCCGTAGCATCGATGACGCGCGTTCCCTCGGGGATAGAGACCGATCCGCGACGACCCACGGCAGTGATGCGTTTGCCCTCGACCAACACGACCGCATCCGACAGCTGGGCTCCTCCGTTGCCGTCGATCAACACAGCACCGACAATGGCCGTTTGGATTTCCTGGGCTGGAGCTACTCCCATTCTCGCGAGTAGAAGCACTCCCACCAAACAGAGCGATCGCAGGTGAATCATTGGAACACCTTCACTTTCAGCGTTTCGGTCGCTTCACGAGCGGTGAGTGTCGGAATACCAAAACCTCGGCAGGTCCCCGCCTGTCACTTGCAGTCAAACGAACGGTATTGCCCTCGAGCCGTACGACGTTCTGTTGGTGGGCCAGCCACGGCTCTATGCCGCCAAGATCTTTGGGGCTATCCGGGTCCGATTCCAAATCCGGTAGTCGATAGTGCATCGGTACCAGCCACCGCGGATGTAGTCGGCGGCGCAAGCGTTCCAGTTCGTCGGGCTTAACGATGTGGTACTTGCTGTCCACTTGCACCATAAGCAAATCGACATCACCGATGGCCGCATAATTTGCCGCCGTCAAGGGACCGTTGTCCCCGAGATGCGCGATGCGGATACCGGCGACGTCTAACACGAATATCGTATTGATCTGTCCGAACTCCTTGCCGTAAGGATCGGCATGTTTCCCCTCTATACCATGGACGACGATATCCCCAACGCGATAGACACCGGGCTCGCGATGCACCGGAATATCGTCGGGCCATGGAAAGGTACGTCCCCGGAATACTCCGGCGTCGTGATCGTAATGAGGATGCGTTATGAGAATCGCATCGGCCTCGATCCCTTCAGGCCAGTCGTAGCCGAGCCATATCCGGCTGGCGTACGGATCGATGAGGACGCTACTGCCGCTACTCGACTGTAGTCGAAAGGACGCGTGCGCTATGTACTCGATCTTCACGCTCTCTTCCGAACTTCGCGTCACTTCTTGATAACCCGAGGCAGAGAAGGCCGCGAGCGCAACGCAAGATGCCAGTGCACCTCTATTCAAAGGTATTCTCATCTGCGCTGGGTCCGTAGACCGATGGCACCGGAACGTCCAACAGCCGCAGATAAACCGTCAGTTGCCCCCGGTGATGATACACATGATTCAACATGATTGCCCGGATGAGCGCTATGCGTGGCATTGCCATCAACTCCTTATCCCCATCCAGGACCCGCCACATCCCTGTCGCCGTCGTGTCGTCCATTCCACTCAAAGTCGCCTTGGCTTCAGCCAGACCCTTGTCGTGGGCGGCAAGCACTTCCGCGGTGGTCTTCACTTCCGGACTCGGCTCGAACTCCGACACCTGCATTTCGTCCCTGGTTGCTATCTTGGCGATCTCCAACGGCGTGGTCGCCACGTGCATCGCCAACCGGCCAAGATGCATCGACTTTTCATGGGGCTTCCAATCGAACCTGCCCTCCGGCACTCTCTCGAGCACTCGCCTCGTGGTTGCCGATTCCTGCTCCAACTCCGCGATCAGTGGATCGAGCATGCTCATTGTTTCACGCACCTTTCATGTTTGTCCAGCGCTGGTATCTGGTGACATGGTGTAACACCAAGCCTCTCCCTCCAAGACCGTCACGCCATCTTGGCGAGAGACCCTCACGCCAAGTTGTGTAACGGGCTTCGTTTCATGCGTACTCAGCACTCTCACCTCGGCGGTTACGGTGTCACCTACGAACACCGGCGCCGTGAATTTCCAGTCCTGGCTCAAGAATACAGTACCGGGTCCAGGCATGTCCATCGCCACGAGAGCATGGAGAAGGCCGGTCGTGACACCACCTTGAACCACCAGACGGCCGAATTTCGTCGCGGCCGCAAACTCCTCATCGAAATGAAGCGGGTTGTAGTCGCCTGACAATTCTGCAAACCGGGCGACATGCTCAGCCGTGAACCTCACAGTGCGCGTAGCACTTTGTCCTACCTCGATATTCGGTCTCGGCGCTGTCATGGCGTTGAGATGGCTTTCAGTTTCTTCTGCGTCAATCGACGGTTGAGGCGCGGCAGATCCTCCTCAAAGACGGCCGCCAACTTGGTCAACTGCACGTCGAGTTCTCCCGACAGCTCCTTGAACACAACGTACGCTGCATCGGTGGGGCGTGCATCGCCGCGCTCCACACTGCGCCTCAAAGAGGCCAGCCTGTTGTTGAGCTTGATCGGAAAGTTGAGTGGATCTTGGCCACTGCGGTTCTTCACCTGGTACAGCTCCATCTCGATCGCCGCAAGCTTGACGAGAAATCTCTCGGCCTCGCGCTTGAGCCCGCGATCGGTGGTTCGCTTCAGTTGCTCGTTCAGTTGAGTTCTAACATCGCGGATCTTGATAACCGCCTCATTGGCGGCGCTGGTGCGGTCACGAATCTGGCTCGCCAACTCGAACTGCTCCTTGAGATCGGCTTCCGTAACACCCTTGAGCCGCGGATCTATCTGGACGTCGAATTCTTTGGTTGCGGTCACGCCAGAAGCCCGTAAACGAACCTTGTAATGTCCGATGGGGGCCTTCGGCCCAATCGCCGGCCTGGCGCTCCAGATGATCATGCCGTCAAACACCGTGGCCCCCCGATAACGCAAATCCCAAGCAAACCGGTGCATACCTGCTGAAGTTCCGGGTTTCGAGCCGCTCGCCGAATCACCCTTCACACCCGTGAATGAACGAACCACCCGATCCGTGGCGTCCAGGATCTCGACCGTGACCGAATCCGCGTCCCGTGCCAGATAGTATTGGAATACGGCATTCTCAACGCCCCTCACAGCACGATGGGGGGTGAACAGCGTAACCTTGGAGTTCATCACGTCTGCAGTGAGCTGGCGCAACGGATCGATATCATCCAGAATCCAGAACCCGCGACCATGGCTGCCAACCACAACATCGTAGTCTTTCACGACGAGATCACGAATCGGCGTGTCGGGCAGGTTCAATTGAAGCGGCTGCCAATTGTCACCCGCGTCGAGCGAGACGTAGACCCCGTGCTCGCTGCCCAAGAATAACAATCCGGGTCGCACCGGATCTTCCCTGACGGCACGGGCAAAATGTCCGGGCTTGATACCGTCCACTATCTTGGTCCAGGTTTCGCCGTAGTCACGCGTTCGCCATACGTACGGGGCACGGTCATCTACTTGATACCTGTTGGCAGCCACATATGCCGTCCCAGGTGCATGCTTCGACTCATCGATGATGCTCACTCGCGCATACTTGGGCATATCGGGTGGCGTGATATTCTTCCAGTTCTGACCGCCATCTCTCGTGATATGTAGGAGCCCGTCATCCGAACCGGCCCAAATGGTGTTGACGTCGTGATTGGAAGGAGCCAACGCAAAGATCGTTGCGTAGATCTCGGGGCCATTCATATCCATCGTGATGATTCCACCGGTCGGACCCAACGTCGCTGGATCGGCAAGAGTGAGATCCGGACTGATCTTCTCCCAACTCTGGCCGTCGTTAGTGGTCTTCCAGAGATGCTGAGATGTCGTAAACATCACATTGGGATCGAGCGGTGAGAACATGATGGGGAACGTCCACTGCCAGCGCTCGGGTAACGCGCTCGCCGGCTCGCCGGAAAAGAACCGCGGGTACACTTGTATATCGCGACTCTGCCCGTTGCTCCGGTCATAACGGGTGAGTAGAGCACCCTGGCTACCCGCATAGAAGATGTCCCGGTTTGTGGGATGCTGCGAGATCCATCCACTCTCACCCCCACCCACGGCATAGTACCAACCATGATTTGGACCACGTGCCTGCATGTTGTTCCAATCGTCGCTCGGTACACATACGGTGCTATTATCTTGTTGCGCGCCGCATACATGGTAGGGATAATCGTCGGTTGTCATGACGTGGTACAACTGCGTCGTAATGAAATCCTGCTCGGTCCAGGTCTTACCGCCATTGATGGAAACGTTGCCGCCGCCATCATTGGCGTTCGCCATCCTGAGAGGATTGTTGGGATCTATCCAGAGATCGTGATTGTCACCGTGCGGCACACTGATCCTAACGTCGAACGTCTTACCGCCATCGGTAGATTTGTATAGCCCCGTATTCAGGCCATAGACAATATCGCGATCGAATGGGTCAGCAAAAATGTGCGTGTAATAGAAGTTGCGTTGCCTGAGCTTGCGCTCGTTGTTGGTCATCGTCCAGGTGGCACCACCATCGTCGGAACGGAAGACACCGCCGTCGTGTGCCTCGACCATAGCCCATACCCTATTGGGATCCGCGGGGGAAACGGTCACACCGATCTTGCCCAACGGACCGTCGGGCATGCCGGGGTTCTTGCTGAGGTTGATCCACGTGTCACCACCATCGGTGGACTTGTAAAGACCGGAGTACTGCCCACCACCCCACATCTTCCAGGCTTTGCGATACACCTGCCAGATCGAGGCATATATCACGTTCGGATTGCGACGGTCGATCACCAGGTCAGCCGCACCGGCGCTGTCACTCACGAACAGCACTTTCGTCCAAGTCACACCGCCGTCCCTTGATCTGAACACTCCACGCTGGTCGTTGGACCCGTAGGGGTGACCCAATGCCGCCACGTAAACGATGTCGGGGTCCGTGGGATGCACCCGAATGTGCGCAATCGCCTGAGTATCCTCGAGGCCGATGTGATGCCATGTTTTGCCCCCGTCAACCGACTTGTAAACACCGTCGCCCTGCGTGATGCTGCCGCGCAGCTCGGTTTCTCCCATGCCGATGTACACGATGTCAGGGTTGGTCTCCGCCACCGCCACGGCACCCACCGACGAACTCGTAACCTGGCCGTCGGTCACCGGGAACCAGGTTGTCCCGCCGTCCACCGTCTTCCAGAGCCCCCCGCCGGTCGCGCCGAAGTAGTACTCGTTGGGACGACCCGGACTTCCGGTAACGGTCAACGAGCGCCCACCGCGAACTGGCCCGATATTACGCCACGATAGGTTCCCCAAAAATTTGGCATCAACCGAATGTACGGGTTGAGGAATCTGGACCTGACCTGGAGCACTACTTACAGTGCCGAACAGCATTGCAGCGGACAGCAGCGTGCAGCCGACAGCGAATCTCAGATCTTGCATTGCACCGAATCTCCTCTAAGTGAGCTTCCAACTCTGGCACCACCAAGATGACCCAGACTTCGGTCGATGGCGAGAGGTCATATCCCCGAAGGCTCATAAGATGTGGCACATGCAGCCGGATCGCGAGGGGCGGCCTCTGTCCCATCCTTGCCGATCCATAGCCACGCTGAAGGGCCTCGCGATGCTCTGGGTGCGTAGGTCAAGCGTCTAAACAAAACAATCCTCACCCGCGAGATTGCCCGCGCGCTTCACAACCCTCTATGACAAGGCGCCCCGTGCACGCCGGTCAGAACGGTGAGTTCCATCGCGCAGTAGCGTTGGCAAACTGCCGCGGATCACCGGAGCCCAATCCTAACTGCGCTCTAGCGAATCATCCGTGACAGATAGTCCTATTGTATGAGGTCGAGCTGCCTAGTGAACTTGACGATGAACGTTCTGTCCAGCGGGCCGGTTGGCGATACGGTCTGCTGCACTTCGTTATAGACCACGAACAGTCCGGTGCCCGCAGTGTTCAGCCAACCGAACCGGACGTTCACAGAGAAGTCGTCGCTTTGATTATTGTACTGCAGAAGGGACTGTACGAAGATCCGTGGCGTGAATGAATACGCCACTCGGAGACCTAGAAGCGCCGTCTGGAATTCACCTTCCGAAAGATCGATGTCGTCGAAAGCCAGGCGCAGCGATGCAGCCCAAGTAGTGCCGGTTCGGGCATTGATCGAGCCCGAGATACTCTTCCTATGGCCCGAAAAGAACCCACCCACGGTGGCCGTACCGTTGAACGATACAGGGGCACTCAGGTTCGAGTTGAACCGCCAGAGAGTTTCGATATTGTCGTAAGTACCGACAGGCACCGCTATGCTGTTTGTGATAGCGAATGGCTCCGTCAGCCCCTCGCGTGTGAAGTTGACCGCGGTGGAAAGAGCGGCACCGTTCGAGAACTCCATCGCATTGTCGAAGTGGAGGAATCTCGTCTGGTTGAAGCCGTCGAAACCGAAAAAGTCCCGCACCAGCACATGCGGCCGGAATTCCCTGACCCAGGGGATCGCCCGGGGACGCAGCTGGCGCTGCAGACGGACTATGAAAAGCCGATAGTCCTTTCTCGGTAGGAAGCCTACCTCGGGATTGAACTCGTTGCCCACCTCGCGGAACTGTGTCGCTACCGTCCAATCACGGGTCGAGTAGGTGGCGGACACGGCAGTCGCGTGCTCTCTCCCGCCGACACCGGGGGTCTCAGTGCGGGCAGTGTAGGCATCTATATCGATCGCTTCACCGATACCCCATCTCCCGTCAACGGCATAGGTCAGATTGTAATCGTCGGTGCTATCGGTGTTCAACCGGCTTACCACCAGAGCACCGACGCGCGAGCGGTTGGGAAGTTCTCGTATCACGCGTCCCACCGAATAGTTATTCGCCGGGATGCTATCTCCGCCTACGCTCTCCGTCTCGATGTTCATGAAGCCCAACGTCATCCCACCGGCCTTCCCCGTGAGCCTCCCGCCGCCCAGAATCGGAACCGGAGTACCCCTATCAGCAATGCCTATCTTCCGACTGAAAAAGAGATCCAGCCCCAAGTCCCCCCCGGCCCGCGGATTTCCCACCGAAAACGTGCCGGCATTCTCTAAGAAGAACGGACGCTTCTCCGGAAAGAACAAGCTGAACCGCGTGAGATTGATCTGCTGCTCGTCGACTTCGACCTGGGCAAAGTCGGTGTTGTATGTAAGGTCGAGCAACAAGCTAGGTGATAGTCCTATTTTCGCATCGCCACCTATCTCGGTACCAACGTCCGTCGAGCGTTGCGCGGCAAAATCCCGCTGCACCGAACTCAAGGCGAACGGTGTTACCCTGACTGTCCTCTGGCTGGGTGCCTCCAGGCCTTCGAGAATCCCGGCTTCGGAAACCCGGTACAACGGATACTGACGCGCAATAGGCGCCCAGAAATCTTCCTCGTTTCTACGGCGAATGGTGCGTGAAATATTCAGGCCCCAAACCTGCTTTCCCCCGTGCCCATAGCTCAAGGTCGAGAACGGTATGCGGAATTCCGCATACCAACCGTTTGCGTCGACTGACGTAGCTACATCGAAGCTGCCGTCCCAGTTGAGATTGAACCCGCCGCCCGATCCAGCCTGAGTTCGTCTACTGCTGGTCGGGAGGCCTCCTCGTCCCTCCTTCGTAACCTGACCGTCGTACTCGATGCCGGCTGGCGTGGTACCGAAAACGAACCCGTTCTGACGATCGTAGTACGTGTCTAATACCAGCAATAACGCATCGGTATCACGGATATTGGCATCACGTCGGGTCTCACCCACCACGATGCCGGCGGTATCGCCATCCAGCATCCGGCCGGCAATGTATACCGCATCGTTGTCGTAGAGGATACGGATCTCAGTCAGTTCGGTTGGGGCCCTGCCCTCGAAGGGTTCATGCTGCACGAAGTCCGCGATTACCGGGGCGGCGTTCCACACAGCCTCATCCAGGTGCCCGTCGATCGTGGGAGCTATGTCAGTACGTGCGCCGCGTGCGATCCGGACAGGAGTCGAATCCGGCATCGCACTTTGCGCGGTGAGGGACACGCCAGTCAGCCCGGAGGCCACAAACAGCAGCGCTAGGGCTATGCCGACCCTTTGTCGATATTCCATAGTTACATGATAACGTGTGGGCTACCGTCGCGCCGTTCGCACCAGACGGGCAATCGCCGACGAATCTGCGTGTAACAAACCGACGCCTGGCAGCCGCCACAAGAGTTCTATCCAACTGTCATCCTGCTGAAACGACCGACGGAACAACGGAATTGCCTCCTCTATTCGTCCTATATCGGCCATGGTAACCGCCTGCCAGAATATAAACTCGCCGTTGGTGGCACTGTCCGGCAGAACCCTCGCCGCACGGCCGTAGGCGGCAAGGGCCGAGTCAATGCGCCCGGCAGTAACGAAATCGTCGCCCGCGGTCGCCGCCCGATATGCCCGTGCCATGCGCAGCAGTCGTGCCAACTCCACGAGTGGGTTGGGCGAGTCATCTACTCTCAGATCGTAGATTCTCTCCCATGCCGGAACGCTGCGATCACCGCTCACTACGATGAGTGCCGCAGACTGTCGTCCCCGGATATCCCCGCCCGCTTCCTGTGCACTTTGAAGCGCAGCCAGCAAACGTCCGGCCAAATCCTCGCTACTGCCTTCGAACGCGCGTGCCATGGCGGGCCAGATCCGGTCATTCCGCATCAGGTTCGCCTGGACCGAGTACCTGAGCCCCACATGGTGACCCGCCGCGGGAATGTTGCGCGAGCCCGTGTGCGCTGCTACCCGGCCGGAAGCGTCTATCATTGCGACCTGACGGACCTGACTGTCCGGGTCGGCCCGGAGCAGTGCCGCCAACACCTCCGGCGCTTGCGTGCCCGTTCGCATCAGGTAGAGCCCGCGCGGTCCGTAACTCTGTGCCACGAAGGATTGAGTAGCAACAGCCCCCACACCGGGCTCAGCCCACGGCACCACACTACCGACACCGAACCAATGCTACTGGACGGCCACGCCTATCTCGCCCGTGACCGAGTCCACCGCCACGATGGAGAAGGTGTGAACTGGTCGCGATGGCAGGAGAGACCGCATTTGTCATGTTCCCTTTCTTGAATGCTACCGCAACATTGCGTCCCGGGTACACGTAAGATGATACAGTTCGTCACCATAGAGAGAAGCGCATGTGATGGAACAATCTTCTCGACGGTTGCGCTCCTGAATCATACGATGCAAAATTAAAGTTTCGGCTACACACAACGGAGGCATACCACCTCGAGTCTTGGGGCAGCCAGCCATGAGCGATTCGACCACTTCACGCCGTGACTTCCTCGTCTCCTCGGGACACGCCCTCGAGAGCACCTGGATCGCGCTCAACATGCCCCTCATCCAGGCTACCGCTTTGTACGCCCGCAGAGCGGCACAAGAGGAGCTACCATTCGAGACTCTCACCGATCGGGAAGCCACGGAACTGGCGGCGATTGCCGCCCAGATCATCCCAACCGACGATACACCCGGCGCACACGAAGCTGGAGTAATCTACTTCATCGACCGGGCACTGGGATCGTTCTCGAGCAGCTCTCTGAAGGAAATCCGCATCGGATTGCAGGGTCTTACGCTCATGGTCGAAGCAAAGTTCCCCGGGGTCACGGCTTTCTCCGAATTACAAACGGACGAGCAAATCGCTTTGCTCATGGAGATCGAGAAGACAAGCTTCTTTTCTGCGGTACGAAATCTCACGGTTACCGGTATGTTCGCCCATCCCGACGAAGGTGGCAATCGCGACGAACTCGGTTGGAAGATTCTCGGATTCGATAGCAGCCCCACGTTCCAGCCGCCGTTCGGGTACTACGATGGCGAATACACTCAGGCAGAAGGACGGGAGTAGAGGGTGCAACAGCGGACCCCGAGCTTCCCGACCCGTAAGGAAGTCGACTTCGTCGTTATCGGCTCGGGTGCTGCGGGCGGCGTGATCGCCAAGGAGTTATCCACCGCTGGGTTCGACGTAGTGATGCTGGAGCAAGGCCCCTGGGTGCACGAACGACAGTTCAAGCACGACGAGCTGGCCCGCGGCCTGCCGCGGCGATCCGGCGATCCACATACGGTGCGCCATAGCGACGACGAAGAAGCAGAAGAGCGATCCTCACTGTTCTATCTCGCGGTAGTGGGTGGTACCAGCGTT
The DNA here is from genome assembly GCA_046757925.1 of Gemmatimonadales bacterium. Taxonomy (GTDB): domain Bacteria; phylum Gemmatimonadota; class Gemmatimonadetes; order Gemmatimonadales; family GWC2-71-9; genus JAZDCZ01. Next base: position 5,769 of record JBHHZE010000043.1, on the reverse strand, counting down.
CACTTCACCGCCAACTACTGGCGGTTTCACGAAGTGGACTTCATGGAGCGCAGCCTGCTCGGCCCGATCTCGGGCACCGGATTCAGCGATTGGCCGATCACGTACGGAGAGCTGGAGCCATACTACACCAAGGTGGACTGGGAAGTGGGCGTCTCGGGCGCACCGGGGCCGCACGACCCTCCTCGATCTCGACCCTACCCAATGCCACCACTGCCGGTAAAATCATCGGGTGTCATCCTGGAGCGAGCTGCAAAAAAACTCGGCCTGCACGCGTTCCCCGCCCCAATGGCCATCCTATCTAGCCCGTTCAACAACCGCGTGCCGTGCCAGCATTGTGGCTTCTGCATGAGCTTCGGCTGCGAATACGCCGCCAAGTCCTCCAGCCTGGCCGCGATGATACCGCTGATACTTGCCACGGGCCGCTGCGAGGTTCGGACCGAGAGTACAGCATTTCGCGTGGAGACCGATACCAAGGGCCGAGCGAGGGAGGTCGTCTACTTTGACCGCAATGGAAATCAGCACGCGCAACGGGCCAGGGCCGTCGTAGTCTGTTGCAACGGAGCCGAGACACCGCGTCTCTTGCTGATGTCGGAATCGAATCGCTTCCCCCACGGACTCGCGAACTCGAGCGGCAAGGTGGGCAAGTACCTGATGGGAAACGGCCAGGTACATGCATACGCACTGTACGAGCATCCACTGAACGAACATAAGAGCGTGCAGGTTACGCGCGTGATCCACGATCTGTACAACTCGGACCCATCCCGCGGGTTTTACGGTGGCGGCGGATTCGATGCCCGTTTCCAGTTCAACCCGATCGGGTTCGGTCTGAACGGACTCCCGCCGGACGCGCCAAGGTGGGGCACGGAATACAAGCACATGTTGGGGAGATACTTCAATTACACGATCGATGTGAACGGCCACACTACCGAGCTGCCGCTCGGAACGAACAATATCACCTTGGATCCAAACTTGAAGGACAAGTTCGGTCGTCCGGCGATTCGGGTGACCGTAAAGCAGCACCCGGACGACATGGCGGTAAAACGGTTCTTCCTGGAGCGGTGCAAGGAACTGGTAGAAGCATCAGGTGCCCTGCGCACCTGGACTCGGCCGGTGCGCGAGAAGCGTGGTGCCGGCGCGCACTTGTTGGGCACATGTCGTATGGGTAACGATCCCACCGAATCGGTGATCGACAAGTACCACCGGACGCACGACGTGCCGAATCTCTTTCTTTGCGACGGGAGCAGTTTCGTCTCGTCGGGCCGCGGCCAACCGACCATGACGATTCAAGCGCTGGCGTTCCGAGCCGCCGATCATATCATCCGGTTTGCACGACGGGGAGAGATTTAGCACGCCCGAGGAAGTCGCCCACCCCTCAGGAAGGACACATATAGCCAGCCCTCTGGCGCGTTATTGCTAGTGGTCATATATTACATCTAGACATATTATATGACCACCCATGATGGGACTGAGATGGCAATTAACGAGATCGGGGCGGCACAGTTCAAGGAAAAATGTCTGGCGCTGCTCGACAGCGTCGGGCCGCAGGGCATCGTTATCACAAAGCACGGTAAGCCCGTAGCAAAGCTGGTGCCGCTGTATTCTGAGTCTGAGGAACTGATAGGCACACTCAAGGGCAAGCTCGACATCGTCGGAGACATACTCTCAACGGGAATCCCTTGGGATGCTCAACCTTGACACCCACATCTTGCTTCACGCGCTGGCGGGTAGCTTGAAGCCCAAGGAACGGCGGATTCTCAGCCGGGAAACCTGGGGTATTTCCGCTATAGTGCGCTGGGAGATCTGCAAGTTGTGTCAGCTTGGGCGCATTCGACTCGACCTCGATCTACCCGATGTGAAACGGATCATTGGCCGGATTCACACCTGGCCGCTCGACTGGGAGGTTTGCAGAATGAGTTGTGACCTCGATGTGGCCGCCGATCCCGCAGACGAGCTGATTGCAGCAACCAGCGTGGTACACGACGTACCTCTGGTGACGCGTGACCGCCGACTGCGGCGATCCAGAATGGTGCCCCTGGCGGCGATTTAGCCAACGACGTAGCTATTGCCCACTACTGCCGTTCCATGTCCGAGATAGGTCCTCGAACTCCGGCTTTTCCTTCAGGACTTCTCCGTCTGACGTGCGGCCGATCTTGTACCTCACCGTGCTGCCGTTGACCTCCCGCTCCTCGTAGAATCGTTCCAACTTCAAGCGATCCCACGCCCTGTAACGTATCCCGAACGTCGTGGTGTTGCGCAGCATCCAATCGGCAAACTCTGTCCACTTTCCGGACTCCGCTAACACCGACACGCACAGCGCCGCCCGACCCTTCTTACCCACAATTGGCGTCGACCACACATCCAGCGCTCCCATTTCCAACATGTGCTCCATGGCCCAGGCCAGATGTTCCGCCGAGTCGTCGTCTATGTTGCAGCAGATTTCCACGACCTGGTCGCGCTGGTACGGAAGAGATGGCACGTTGGCGCTGTACCCCTGCAGTGCTTCGATCAACGCGATGCGGAAGGTGTTGGGATAGGTTCCCAAGTCCATCGTACCGCAACCAGATCCGGCAGCGATCACCGTCCCGGCCGGCCACTCTGCTACGAATGTGGGATCGAGCGCCTTGAGAATCGCGAGCCCCGTGGGAGTAGATAGTTCTACGTTGGCTTGCGTTATCGGTGTAGGGATCGAAGCAACTGGGAATCCCTTTGCAAGTCGCTCTGAGGCCGGAGGTGGAACCACGTGTGTGCCGTGCGTTATGTCGACGACACCACGCCCCAACTTAACGGGAGTCGCTACGACACCATCCGGATCTACGGTCGCGATACACACGCCTGCCATAGCCACATCGACGATGGAGTCAATCGCTCCCACTTCGTGGAAATGCACCTTCTCTAGATCGATGCCGTGCGCATCCGCCTCGGCCTCACCCATCAGTCGAAACACCCGCTGCGCAAACTCCTTGGCGTGATCCGGCAGTGCAGACGTTCCCAACAGTTTGTCTATCGCACCGTACGACGAGTGGAAATGTGTGTGAGCTACTGCCTTCGGTCGAGAACCATGACTGTGCGCGTGCTCCTGCACACCAGCGTGATCGTGTAACTGTGACGCCGGCGCGAGATGGGCGTCATCTTGATCACCTATTCCCTTGTCCGGGACAACGACATCCAAATGCGTTGCCCGGATTGCAGCCGTGATTTTGTGACAAGTACGTACGGCTATACCGTCAAGTCCCAACATGTGGGGAACCGCCCGCAGGGCCCGCTCCGAAATCAATCCCGCATCCACAAACGCAGCAGCGAACATGTCACCTGCAACGCCAGCTACGCTGTCGAGGAACAACAACTTCACGGGCGAGCGTCTCTCTGTCGGTTCATGCGGTTCACGATCTTGGCCGCCGCCATCGCCGCGGAAAAGCCACTATCGATATTCGTGACGGTCACGCCCGGCGCACAAGAACAGAGCATCGTGAGCAGCGCCGAAAGGCCCTCGAAACTCGCACCATAACCCGTGCTCGTGGGAACTCCAATGACCGGTGTTGCCACCAGTCCACCAACTACGCTGGGCAAAGCACCGTCCATTCCGGCAACTACGATCAGCACGCTGGCCTCCCGCAGTCGGGGGAGTCGGTCCACCAACCTGTGCAGTCCGGCGACACCGACATCGTTCACCGACTCGAACGGTATGCCCATGGCGCTACATGTTTCAGCCGCCTCCTCGGCAACTGGCGCATCGCTCGTTCCGGCGGCAACGATTCCCACGTACGAGTCGCGAGCTTCCGAATTGCTGGGCTGTGCCGCATTTATGATTGCAGTTCGTGCCGTCACATTCAGTCGAGCTTCGGGAAACGCACGTCGCAGTTCATCCGATTGCTCTGGTAGAAGACGTGTTACGAGCACCGGTCTCCCGTCCTGCGCAAGCGAGCGTGCGATCTGCTTCAACTGGTCCGCTGACTTCCCGGGTGCGTAGATCACTTCGCAAAGGCCAACACGTAGCTCACGATGAAAATCTGGCGTGGCGAACGGCATCACCTCACTCCGAAACGGACCCGCCTGCAGAGAAGTCAGGGCATCATCCACACTTACCGCCCCAGATGCCACCGATTCGAGCACTCCGCGTACGGCTTCCCCGTTCACACCCGGCCTCCGCCCGTCCTATAACCTTCAAGGTCTAGCATTACCCACCGGTATCCCCTACGCTTACCCTCCGCCACAACGGCCTCCCGCAACTCAATAGTGCGCGCAATCTCTGCATCCGCAACTTCAATTCGCAAGAATGTTGACTCACCTTCGCCGCACACCCGAACACGCAGAACCTTTATACCTCCTTCTCGCAGGATCGACTCAACCGCCTCTACGTCCCGCAACCTCTTGGGCGTAATCTCCAGTCCGGTCATGACGCGAGAACTGAGACAAGGACTGGATGGTTTCTCGGCCATTTCAACATCGAACGCTCGCAGAGCTGATCTGATCTCCTCTTTCGTAATCTGGACATCTGCTAAAGGACTCAATACGCCATGCTCCACCGCGGCAACATGACCCGGGCGGACGTCATCTCGATCGGAGTAGGTGTATCCGTAAGCCATCCAGTTGAGATCACGCTGCTCGGCAAACCGCTCGACAAGCGTGAATAGTTCCGTCTTGCAATGATAGCACCGGTCAAGATCGTTCTTGACGTACGCTGGCGCCGACATCTCATCGCTGTCGACCATTACGTGTTCGACACCCAGACGCTTGGCAAACCGCGAACCATCATCTAGATCCGCGGCGGGCACGCTCGGGCTCACCGTAGTGAACGCTACTAGAGTGCCGCCCGAATCGCGCCGCGCTCGCTCGGCCGCCCAGAGCAAGAACGCACTGTCAACACCGCCCGAAAACGCTACTACGAGACCATCTTTGAGCAACGTCCCCAATCGTTCATGCAGCATCCGAATCTTCCAGTTGTCGTAACGTTTCACAGTTCACAGTTCACTTTTCACATTCGAGGACGATCTGCACCATAACTCACATCAACCAGGGCGACTCAGACCCTCGGTGAACGTAATATCCAACCGAATACATGGGTTGTCCAACCCCAATGGTTTGTCAGTACTGGGCCGGCGCGGATAGCCAGCCCCGTCATCCTCTCGTCATGTTAAGTGCTACATTTCAACTGTGCGTGTGTTGATCGTCGAAGACGACTTGGAGGTCGCGGACCTCCTTGTGCGCACGCTGCGAGAAGCGGCGTGGGCACCGGATGTCACGCCTACAGGCGCTGCGGCTCTAGAGGCACTCGCGGTCAACGAATATGACCTCATGGTACTGGACATCGGCCTGCCGGACATGACCGGCATCGAGGTCTGCCGCCGCTGGAGAGAACGCGGCGGCACTACACCGGTGCTGATGCTGACCGCCCTGAGTGGGCTGACAGATCGAGTCACCGGCCTCGATGCCGGCGCTGACGACTACCTTCCCAAGCCCTTCGCTATAGAAGAATTACTGGCTCGACTGCGGGCGTTGGCGCGGCGCCCGACCCCCGCTCTCGACGTCATTCTCACATTGGGCGATCTGGAACTTAAGCCTGCCACTCGGTCGGTCCGCCGGGCGGGTCGGGAGATCCGACTCACCGCCCGGGAATTCGCTCTGCTGGAGTATCTCATGCGCAAGGAAGGCTACGTGGTAACCCGCGCCCAGATTCTCGACCACGTATGGGACGACAACTTCGATCCGGTAGCCAACGCCGTGGATGTATTGGTAGGTCGAGTGCGACGAAAGATCGACCTAAACGGTCTT
>JBHHZE010000042.1:0-31631 GCA_046757925.1 Gemmatimonadales bacterium | reverse complement strand
ACCATTCGTTCTCGCCCAGCGTTGGTGCATTTCCCGACTTGGTGTCCCCTTCGCGTGAGCCTCCGGGGAGCTGGTTGGGAGCGGTTGCCGGTCCGACGGCACGGGCGAACAGTGCGGTGGCTAGCGGTAGACTGTCCCGCTTCCAGGCTATGAAGCCCTCGAAAAAATGTGCTTCAATGCTGGCTGCATTTGTACGAGTCACAGCGTCAAACAGTGATAGAGCGCTATCGAAATCGCCTCGTAACAACGCTACTTGCCCTAGCTTGATGAGCGGGCCTGTTTCCACCCGGTTGACTTCGTGAGCTTGCAAGAACTCCCGCTCGGCGCGCTCGAGATTGAAGAGACTGTCGGGGCTCAGGCACAGGAACATGTCACCGAGGCGTGAGTGCGCACGAGCGCTATTGGGGTTTATTGTCAGGAGCTTTTCCCATACGGTCCGAGCTAGAGTGAACTGCCCCTGGTGGAGATAGATATTGCCTAAGTAGTAAAGACTGTTCGCGTGGTGCGCATCGATTTCCAGTGCCAGCTCGTAGTTACGCGCCGCCAGGTCCATCCGTCCCGCAATACGATCTCTAGTCGCCAGTTTGTAATATTCCCAGAACTGTTGAACCTGCTTGCGGTTCTGGCCGTTGTTTATGTCGCTGATTGCGACATCGGCTTGTCGGTTCTTGAGCAATCCTATTAGTGCGAACAAAAGAGCCAGGATGCCCAAAAAGATCAGTAATGTTCGCCCGATCGACCGTCGAGATCCGGACTCAGTGCGGTTGGCCATCTTCGATTACTCTCAGTAGTCGATCGGCCGGCACTCCCGTAGTGATCCGCTGGATTCCGCTCGGCCAACGGATTATCAGAGAGTCGATCGTATCGCGTCCGCCGAGTCCGAAATGAACAATACTGCTATTCTGCGACAGGTACGAACTCTGCACGCCGATTTCCCGGATCTGCACATCGCCCGCCGCTACGATACGAACAAGCGCCCCGATAGCGCTGCGATTGCTGGCGCGGCCTTCCAGCTTGACCTCGATCCAGTGATTCGAGGAACTCGATTCATTGCGCAATAAGGTGGCCCGACCTCCGTTGTTCACGACAAAAACGTCCATGTCGCCATCGTTGTCGTAGTCCGCGAAGGCGGCACCTCGACCGACCGACCGACCGAGGAAGTAGCCGCCGCTCACAGCGGACACATCGAAAAAGCCGTCCTCATTACTACGGTTCCAGAACAGTTGATCGCGCATTGGGATTAGAATGCTCGGATCGTCGAGCTGCTGGAAGGTGCTCCCGTTTGCGACAAAGAGATCGAGCCTCCCGTCGTTATCGTAATCAAAGAACGACGTGCCCCAACCCACAAAGTCGAGGGCGATCTGTCCGAGGCCGAAACGGTCCGCCTGGTCGCTGAAGTGAACCAGGTTATCCGGCGGTCTGTCCACTGCTGTGAATTGACTGAGCAGGTTGTTGTACAGTGCGTTCTCCTGAGCGATCCAGTGGGTGACGAACATGTCCTGGTCGCCATCACCATCCCAGTCGCCGATCGCTATCCCCATGGCGCCGCGATAGTCGGCCACCCAAGCTTCATTGCTGATCTCGTCGAACGTCCCGTCGCCGCGGTTTCTGAATAGGACATTGTCAGACACATCGTTGGCCACGTAGAGGTCGGGCCATCCATCGCCGTCGAAATCGGTCCAGCTCGCAGAAAGGCTCCTGCCACTGCGGCCCGTCACGCCGGCCTCGGCTGCTATTTCACGGAAGGTACCGTCTCCGTTATTGCGGTAAAGCAGGTTGCGCTCGGGCGCGAAAGAGGATGGGTTGATGCTGGTAGGTACCTCAACGTCGTATTGGAGTGCTGTAGCCGTGCTATCGCGATGCGCGTATTTGACGTAACCGGTGACGTACAGGTCCACGAACCCATCGCGATTGAAATCGCCCCAGGACGCACCGGTCCAGAATCCTTCAGCGTCACCCATGCCGGCTGCCGCTGTTTGATCGGTAAACGTCCCGTCACCGTTGTTGTGGAACAGTGAGTTCGTGCCGAACGAGGAGACGAAGAGATCCAACAATCCGTCGTTATCGTAATCGGCCCAGGCCGGCGCCATACCCATTGTTCGGTGATCGATTCTAGCCGAGTCCGTGACATCAGTGAAAGTTCCATCACCATTGTTACGGTATAAGATGGATCGTGCAGGTGATCTCACCTTAGCATCGTCTGACATTGTGAGCGGACCGACTTCGTTGGCCACAAACAGATCCACCCACCCGTCATTGTCGTAGTCTCCCCATGCAGCGCCGGAACCCATATCTTCGGGTAACTGAGTCGAACGCTTCCCCCAAAAGTGCCGAAATTCGATCCCGGACTTTCGCGTGGCGTCAGTGAAAGTGATACGCGGATAATCGTCCGGCAGCGCGCGGTTCAGATTCGATGTCAGACCCTCCAACGCCTCGCCGGGTTTGTATTCGTTTTCCGGCGCTAGCGCCAACGACACTACTGCAGCCGTAGCCATGAGAAAGACCCCGGCCAAGACTGCGGTGATGGCAAGCCGTCGTCTTCGATTCGTGAAGAAGTTGAGCTGTGGCATCAGCGCGTGCTAGCAGACGACAAGCTGATATCCGTCGTCGCCTGAGATATTGTTGTAACGGGAGCGGTTACTCCGGCATCCTTCCCGAATAGGAAGTTCAGGAAGAACTGGTCTGCCTTGCGGTATTGCACCTTGGCGCTCACGTGTAGTTCGGTAGCGCCGTTATCGGGTGCCCTGAAGCTGTATTCGGCTTTGTCCGAGAAACCGGGGAATAGCGATCTGCGGTAGCGGACACCTACCATCTCCCAGAGATTGTGGCGATCGATGAGTTTGCCGTATTGATCCACGGCCTCGACCTTGAACATGAACGTACCAGGCTCGACAAAATTCTGGTCGTCCAACAGACCGGAATGGAATACCATGCGACCGTCCTGATCTTTGACCGTGAGTTCCACCCAGGCTTGGATGATGTCCAGCGGGCCTGTGGGAAAGTCGTGTCCCGGTTTGTTGCTCGAGATAACCGCGTGCAAATCTATCTCCTGCCCCGGCGAAACCTGCTGTGGTACCACCAGCTCCACTGGAATGGCGGGCCCGCTACGCCACTTGTCTTCAATCTCGGGGATGTCTATGTCGCCTCGCAACCACTTGTTTGTGAGTTCGACATGTTCTTTGGCACCTGGTAGGTCTAGAGCGGTTGGCACGAATTGATTGGCGGCCAGGAACCTATGATTTCTGTGCTTTCCGTCTTTCGCGGAACGGTTGTAATCGGCATCATCGCCACTTGCAGGATCGTGTGAATCTGTCAGCGGCATATGGCACTCGCGACACTCAATAGTCTTTCTCGGATCGCCGGGGTGGTTCCAACGGCTCTTGCGCCAGTTGTCGTACTGGTTCTGTAGCTGTACCCAACCGACCTGGTTCACTTCTTCATCGATGAATTGCTTGTGACAGGCGGCACAGAACTCCGGGCTCTTGAACAACCGATGTTCCAGGCTCTTTACATGATGCTTAGGATAGGATCGGATCAGAAAGTCGCTAACGAACTGAGCTGCTCTGCCGTCGCGCATCTCGAACATGTACTGCCGTGGTTGCGTGAGAACGTAGGCGGCATTCCCCTTGATATCAGTTTCCTTGATGGAATGGCAGACGATGCAGGATACTCCCTCCTGATACCCCGTCTGGTTGGTCAGATCCTTGGCGAAGATGTTCTTGGCACCAGAGAACAGGGATATCGGATCGTGGCAGCCGCCGCAGTAGCGGGTAGATTCGGGACCGTTCTGCTTTGCCATGACTTTCTGGACCGCTTGGAATGCGGGATCCATGGCCGAGTACCGATGGGCACTGACCTCCCACTCGCGCGCGACCTGGTCGTGGCAGCGTGACTTGCCACAGGTTTGTGACCTTCCGAGAGAACGCGCGTCGAACGCCCCACCGGTGTTTGTGCGAGCGAGACTGGGAGCGAACGGTCGATCCGGCCCCAGAGAATAACTGTAGTCATCGGGGAATTCGTTCGTGAGCTTGACCGGCTCGTACGCGTAGATTGCTAGCGCCAGAACTGCAAACGTTGGTACGACCAACGCAAGAGTCCCCATGACAAATCGCACTTCCGCCGCCCGAACCTTAATGGCCTCAGCTTGCCGCCCCTTGACGTTCCGTAGTATCAACAACAAGACGTGCGGTAGCGCTGATGCAATAACGGCGAAAGTAGCAACAATGTGCGCAAGGTCCCAGGCATAACTGATCTTCAATCCGAACACCGCTTGGACGGTCACCACGATTCCAGACACTACGGCGACCGTAGTGGACAACATCGCAAAGTATCCGGTGAGTTTGTAATGATTGAGTCTGGTCGCTCTGTATATCAGCCAGTGTCTGATCTGGTAATAGAGGAAGGGGGCTACAAAGATTAGGCCGGCAACGGTATGCAGCAGAACCATGATCTGGTTCGGTACGCTGAAGGGTAGCAGGTATATCGAGAGTCCGGTCAGAACCTCGAATGTCAGCAATCCGGCGACGCAAGCGAGCAGTTTGTGCTGCCACTCGGCTGCTTTTGAGTGAAGGCTTTGTGGTACTCCTGTCATAGTGTTCCCCAGTATGTCGCTGCTTGCTCGTCAAACTCTGGCTTGGTTCTGAAGACGGCCGGTGTGATCGGGCAAAACCTCCCCTGCGGCCGGACATAACTCAAAGAGGTTCACCCTCCGACTGTTAAGCGGATATGAACTTTGCATGAATGTCTCACCGCGTGGTGAGCCGACGCATCAGCTTGGATTGGCGGCGTAGAGTGCTAAGCGCCAGTGAAACATTAACTTAGGTAGGAGATCGGACGGCGAGGGCACCCCTGTACAGGTCGGATTCCACTGTGCCTTGCGCCGACCGCAGGTAGCAAGTGATATTCTTCCCCGCCACCTCTTGTGCGGCAGGCACGGCGGTATCGTCTAGGGGACAAGGACGCAGCCCTCTCAAGGCTGAAACACGGGTTCGAATCCCGTTACCGCTACTGCTCTCAGGCCGCCCAGCGGCTCTCGGTCATTTGGCCCCCATCGTCTAGCGGTCAGGACACCACTCTTTCAAGGTGGTGACAGGGGTTCGACTCCCCTTGGGGGCACTCCGCTACGCCATGTCTGCCGGGGCGGCCCGGGCCGTGGCCGCACGCTCGAGGGCCTCAGTCACTCCTGTGCTAGAATGGCACAGTGCTTCGACGTCACGTTTCGACAGTTCGAACAGGCGACAATCGGTTGCGGCAGTCACGGTCGCGCTTCTCGGCTCATCGGTCAACAACGCCATCTCCCCGAAGAACTCACCGGCGTGGAGCGATGCAACGCGCACCGGCGGCTCACCATTCCTACAAATCAGCACCGCAACCACTCCGCGTGCGATGAGAAACAACGATGTCCCTCGCTCGCCTTGGCGGATGACAGATTCGCCGGCCAAGGCGGTACGCGGCACGAGCTGAGCTGCCACCTTGCGCAGGTCCGCCTCGCCGAGTTCCTGAAACATCGGAACTCGTCGCAAGAGTTCTTCGGGGGACGATTCCAGCGCAGACAACGGCTGCCGGGCGAGTTCGCGCTGGGCCAGCTCGACTCCCGATCTGGCAGCTTCAGCCACGGCCCCGGGAATACCGCCCACTGCGGCCAGGCTTTCAATTGCATCGGCCTCGGCGTCTAGCACGATGCGGCGCACGGTCTGTGTCTGGACGGCTTGCACGTATTCGGGGAAGTGCTCCGCGATTGTGTCGAGTCGCCCCATGGTGGTGCTAGTGCGTTCCTCAAAAGCGCTGCGACACTGGGCTTCCACGGCGGGATCGGCACCGCTCAATCCTGCCAGCTGCTCGAGCTGAGTGACGACGCGTTCGCTGGCCGCGAGGATCGCTGCCTGATGTTCGTACTTCGCCGCGAGCGCCCGTCGCCTATTGCGCTCGACGAAGCGGGATCGAGGGGCTAACCATCCCACCATGCCGACAATCGTGCTCTCAATCCGAACCTCGATGGGGGGCACTGAAGGTATCGATGCGGGTAGGTTCCCCCGCTCGAGGTTGTCTCGCTGAAGATCGACCGATAGCTCGAGCTCACGTAGGACGGGCTCGGAAATCACGCCTCGGTCGAAGAGATCTCGGTAGGTCGATCTTTCGACCGTAAGAGCCTCCGCCCAGAGGACGTGGAGCATGACGTTGGGAGAGGCTTCACATTCGCGGTGCAGATGAGTCAGCTCGCCGCGGGCCTCATCGATCTGGTTGTCGTACTCCGTTCTGAGTTGGTTCAAGATGTGAGCCGAGTAGTGTCCGGCAGAGGCAAGGTTCTCGAGCCGGTCCAAGGCCTGTGTCTTGGCGGCCAGCCACGCCTGTGCTCGTGCCACTCGGGCCACAAGACTGGGTCGGGCGAGACCGAGGGCACGGATGAGAGGCCCCGTGCTGAGGCCACCGGCCACCAAAGTGAAGAGTACCACCCCGAGGGTGAGTGTCACGATCAAGTCGCGGCCAGGAAAGCCGGCAGGCAAACTCATGGCCAGAGCCAGCCCAACCGCACCCTTCAGACCGCCCCAGAACAGGACTGTCCGGTACTCCCAGCTGATCGGCTCGCTGCCTGGGATGCGGGCTATGGCCGGCGCAGTGCCGTAAACCGTCACAGCTCGAGCGAAGAGAACGACCAGGATGATCGATCCTATGGGAACCAGATATCTACTAATGAGGTCGAGACTCACACTCATCCCCACGAGGAGGAAGATCAGGCTATTGGCAACAAACGCCGCGTATTCCCAAAACCGATGAAGGTACGATTTCGTCTCCTCGGTGAACCGCGTAGATCCATATGTACTGATCACGAGCCCCGCACCCAAGGTAGCCATGACACCCGAGACGTGGAGATAGTGATCCGCCAACAAGAACGCGGCATATGCTACCACGGTTGAAAGAGTCACCTCTACCAACGGATCGTTGTCGGCCAGTCGCAGAGAGGCTACCATCAAGTAGCCGATGGTCCCGCCCACCAGAATTCCGCCCGCGAACACGATGACGAAATCCGCAATGCCGCTGCCTATGGTCGCTACGCCGAATGTCCCTGCAACGACGACTCCCATGAGGATTCTGAAGACTACAATTGCGGTGGCGTCATTTAGCAAGCTCTCGCCTTCGACCAGGATCGCCAGACGTTTGGGTGCGCCGACCTCCTTGAACAGCGCCACGACGGCTACCGGGTCGGTTGCTGCGATCAGGGCACCGAACAAGAGCGCCGGGCCCCACGAAAGCGGCGTCAGAAAGAATGTGAGAACTCCGACTATGGCTGTGGTAATCAGCAGGCCGGGTACTGCGAGTACCAGCACCGGAGTCATATTCTTGGCGAGCAACCGACCGTCTAGATTGTAAGCCGACTCGAATATCAATGTCGGGAGAAAGACGAATAGAATGAGTTCGGGTGATAGGGTGATGCCACCCAGCGGCTCGAGTGCCTCAACTCGCCCTGTGAGGCACCCAAGGGCCATGCCGATCACCACCAGCCCCACCGTAAACGGCAAGTTCAGGCGCCTTAAGCCGATCGCCGCCATTGCGGCGACGAGCAAGAGGCCAACCGTGGCCACGACGAGTGTCAGAACAGGTTCTTCAGGCATCGAGCTAGTTCGCTAGAACGACTGAGATGCGGCGAATATAGAGTGGAGGGATCGGATGGGATAGATGGTACGTTGTCCGTCCTTGCCGGCCGTTGAGCCCCGAACTTAGAATTGATTCGGTGTACTCGTCTTGGGTGATGGCTCTAGAACGCATGAGGAGACGCATTCATATGTTCCTCAAACTCCGCCTAGCGGCTTGCGCGATGGCGTCGACTATGGCGCTGGCGCCGCTTGCGCATGTCTACGCCCAGACACCCTCCAGTATTCCCTCGGTGGATCTCAGTAAGCACAGTGTTCCACTCGACGAAGTGTATTTCGATACGTTTAGACGGACTGCAAACCGGGCCGTACCGCTCACCGAGGCTGATACCGAGTTGATTTTGAGGTTGCGGGACGCGATTCCTCCGCTCCATTCGCCCCGCTACGAGTCGGCTCGCCGGGCAAGGTGGCTCAAGGATGAGGATGTAGTGATCGGATACGCATCGTCGGACAGCGCATGGGCATTCCCGATACGCATTCTCAACTTCCACGAAATCGTGAACGACACGTTGGCCGGTGAGCCGGTTCTGATATCATACTGTCCTCTCTGTATGAGCGGCGTGGTGTTCAGCAGGAGAGTTGGCGACCGTACACTTACTTTCGGTAACACGAGCGCGCTCTACGAGTCGGACATGGTGATGCTGGACTACGAAACGGGAAGTTACTGGTGGCAGGTCGCTGGTAAAGCGATCGTTGGAACGCTCACGGATACACGATTAACGGTTCTTCCCGGGGTGACCATGCAATGGGCGGAGTGGGTGGAATCGCATCCTGATACCAGGGTTCTCTCACGCGAGACCGGCTATTCGAGGAACTACGACCGGAATCCGTTTTCGGACTATCGCGAGCGAGTGAACCGCGGAGGATTCTCGTTTCCCGTTAGCAAAGTGGGGCGGGATACGCGGCTCGATGCAGGGCAAACGGTCTTGACCGTGAAGCTCGGCGACGCGGTGCGGGCCTACCCCCTGGGTGGCGAGCGAAGAGTGGCCGTCAACGATACCCTTGGAGACAGCCCAATATTGGTGCTGGTTGACGGACGCGGTGGGGGCGCGGCATACACCCCGATTCTGGCGGGTCGCAAGCTGACGTTCCGGGTCCGCCGGGGCGAGTTTCGCGACCGTCAGACAGATAGCCGGTGGGACTCGTCGGGTGTGGCGGTGGAGGGAGAGCTTCGCGGCCAACGCCTCAGACAGCTACCGTCCAGGACGTCGCTGTGGTTCGCCATCGTTGCGGTGGAACCTGGAATCACTGTCTACCGGGGTCTGGTTAGGTAGCGCGGCAGCGGACGGCTGTCTTGCTGGATGTTCTAATTGTCGGGTGGGAATCACGAACAAACTCTTGGCTTTAGCGCAACTGAACCCTTGCGCGTACATTGTGTGAGCCAGGTTCACATTGCACGTGTTTGACAGGAGAAGTCGAAATGCCTGAGATGGGTCCTATCCACCCAATAATCGTTCACTTCGTAATCGCGTTGCTGGTCATGGGAGTGATCTTTCGAATCATCTCGCTCACTGGAAAGGCCTCCTTCACCGGGCCGGCCGCAACAACATTGCTATTGATCGGTGGGATCAGCACGGTGTTTGCGGCCGAGTCGGGCCACGATGCGCACGGCCCCGCCGAACGGGTGCCTGGTGTACGGCAAGCGGTGGAGGAGCATGAGGAATGGGGCGAACGCACCCGCAATCTGTTCCTGGCCGTGGTAGTGCTCGAGATCGGAGCGTTGGCTTTGGCGAAGAGGCGATTTGGCAGACATGCCGTGATCGCGTCCGCAGCACTGGGAGCGTTGGGACTGGGAGCGATCTATGAGACCGGCGAGCATGGAGGCGATCTAGTCTACTCGTATGCAGGGGGCGTGGGTACTCGCACAGGCGACGAGGCAGACATAGAGCACTTGCTCATGGCCGGTCTGTACCACCAGTCGATGGCAGATCGAGAGGCGGGACATCATGAGGCGGCCGCACGATTGATCGACGAGATGGTGCGGAGATCTCCGGATGATCCAGCGGTGAGATTGATGTCCATCGAGTCGATGATCGTGGACCGCCATGATGCGGAAGAAGCGCTTGCAGCCTTGTCAGCGTTCCCCATCCCTCAGGACAACCGGCGCTTGAAGTACAGGGTGGGGTTGTTGATGACCGATGCATTCGTCGCTAAGGAAGAGCCCGATTCGGCACGGGCTACGCTCCAGCAACTGCTGGCGGATTTTCCGGACAACCAGAGGGTGAAGGATCGCATTGCACGCCTGAAGTAGCGGTTCATCTGGCCCGGTCTTGCCTTCCCGCTGCCTTTTCTGAACACCGATCTTCCGCGGCCGCCCACCGGAATCTTCACCGCTTGACAAAATTCGACCATATAGTCAAATTTTTAACAGGAGTTCAAATTCTCGGATTGGCGGTATCCTATGGCAGGTAGCGCGACCGCGGTGAAGCTATCCGCCCACGTGAGAGAGAAACGACGCCGACGCAAGGAGCAGATCCTCCATGCGGCGCTCAAAGCGTTCCGCGAGAAGGGGTACTACGCCACCACCCTGGAAGACATCGCCGAGCACCTCGGCGTTCGCAAGACCGCGCTCTATCACTACTTCCCCGATAAGGAAGCCATCCTCTACGAGTGCCATCGCGAGTCTCTCGAAGAAGTCGGCCGATTGATGAAAAAGGCGCGCCGCAGTTTCGATACGGCCGAAGCTCAGCTGGCATACCTGGTCCGAGAGCATGTCCGAGTCATGATCGACACGCTGGAGGGCTCGCCGCTGGCTTTCGAGGTTTCGGCCCTCTCACCCGAAAGGCAGGCTGAGATCATTACCGCACGTGATCGCTACGAGCGGGGCCTCAGGAGGATCATCGACGAGGGCGTTCGTGCGGGGGAATTTCGGCCTGTGGATTCCAAGATCGCCGTTTTCGCCATAATGGGATCGATCAACTGGATCGCCCGATGGTTCCGTCCGGAGGGTTCGTTGCATGCCGCCGAACTGGGGAAGGAGTTCGCCGACTACCTAGTGGGAGGTCTCACATGTCACAGAGAACGATGAGTAGATACTTCGACTCGCGAAGCGCAGAGTCTTACTCGTTTGACGAGATAGAGTACAGTAAGGGCGGGCAGGTTGCCCGCATTACTATCAATCGCCCCCATAACTACAATGCCTATTCCACTCATACTCTCGAGGAATTGGCCGCGGCGTTTCGGGATGCAAGTTTTGACGATGCCGTAGGCGTGATCGTTTTCACAGGTGCGGGCGACAAGGCCTTCTGTACCGGTGGAGATGTCAAAGAGTATGCCGCAAGCTACGTATCCAATCCACGCGACTATTGGAAGTACATGGCCCTATTCCGGTCGTATATAGAGAGCATCCTCAACACCGGGAAGCCTGTGGTGGCGCGTCTCAATGGAATGGCTGTGGGGGGAGGGAACGAGAGCCAGCTTGCATGCGACCTCACGGTCATGGCGCAGCACGCAACCATCAAGCAAGTGGGAACGCATGTCGGATCTGTGGCGTGCGGCGGATCCACTCAGTGGTTGCCCTTGGTGGTGGGGGATAAACGGGCACGTGAGATCTTATTTCTGAATGAGCCTATTCCCGCATTGAAAGCAAGGGAATGGGGACTGGTGAACTGGGTGGTACCGACTATTCGGAAAGCCGATGAGTGGCGCGAGGATGCTTCGGCCGAGGAAATCAAAAAGGCTCAGCGCGGAGAAGATGGCTACGGCGTTGATCTGTCACGACTCGATGCGTTCGTGGATGATCTTGCGAGCCGTCTGCTCGAGTCCTTTCCCGAGTGCACTCGTTACACAAAGCAGCAGGTGAACTTTTGGAAGGACCAGGTTTGGCATTCGACGGTACGTCATGCCCAGGACTGGCTGTCCCTTCACTATGCTTGTTGGGAACCCGTAGAAGGGATGCAGGCGTTCGTCGAGAAGCGTCCCGCCCGTTATGCCATGCTGCGTACGCTGGCAGAAGAGGGGCGTTCGTCCGAAACACCGTGGGGTGCGCCCGTAAGAGAATGTTCAGCGTGTGGTGCCAAGAATCTGCCGGTGGATCATGAATTTTGCGGCGCCTGTGGCCACTCGCTGTCGGAGCGGGCAGAAACGGTGGGAGCACCGGTTCCGTGAGCGTGTCACGGTCGGTTGAGAACGGAGTAGGCAGGTTGGTGCTGGACCACCCACCGCTGAACATTCTGACTTCCGAGATGTTGGAGAACATGTGTAGAGAGCTCAACGATCTTAGGGGTCTGTCGGATCTGCGCGCGCTCGTGCTGTCGGCGAAGGGGCGGCACTTTTCAGCTGGGGCTGACGTGGGTGAGCACCTCCCTCCGCACTACGCAGGGATGATAAGTCGGTTCATGGATACGGTGCGAGCAATCGACACGTTTCCGGTGCCCGTTGTAGCTGCCGTACGTGGTCGGTGTCTTGGTGGCGGCTTCGAGCTAATCCAAGTGGCCGACATAGTTGTGGCTGGAGAAGGTGCAACATTCGGGCAACCCGAGATCAAGTTGGGAGTATTCCCCCCAGCTGCCTGTGCGGTCCTGCCGAGTGTGTGTGGGAGCGCGCGCGCGATGGAGTTGGTTCTCACGGGCGAGTCTATCGGAGCTGACGAAGCGCTGGCAGCCGGCCTCGTTAGGTATGTCACAGCGGATGATGAAGTGGAGGCACGCGCTATGGAAATTGCGCGGGCGATCGCCGTGCATAGTGCGGCGGCTGTCCGTCTCGCGACTGAGGCGATGAAGAGCTCCCGTACTGCCGCTCGTGAAGCCTCCTTCCGGTGTGCCACCAGGCGTTACGTCGACGATCTCATGCAGACCGGCGACGCGGTTGAAGGTCTGCAAGCATTCCTCGAAAAGAGGCAACCTGTATGGAGCCACCGGTGACCGTATTTCCCGAGTGGCGGGATCTGCCACTGGACGAGGTGCTTTGGCACTGTCGAGAATTGCTCGAGGATACGTCGTTCCCTACGGTGTCCCGCTGGCGCGAGCAGGGCGGAAAAGTGGTGGGGCACTTTCAGGTGTATTGTCCCGAAGAGATAGTACATGCTGCCGGCATGCTGCCGTTCAAGGTCCGGGGGGCAGCGCTGGAGGCCACTCAATCTGATTCACGATTCGGATCGTATCTCTGCTCGATCTTGAAGACGTCGCTGGAACTGGCACTCAGTGGGCGGATAGAGTTCGAGATGTTCGTGACCCACCCGATCTGCGATGCCGCGAGAAACCTTGCCGGTGTGTGGGGTCGCAACTTCTCATATCCGTGTCAAATCCTATATCTGCCACAGAACGCCAATTCGGCGCACTCGGCCACTTACCTGCGTCACGAGTACGACAGGTTGAAGCGGTCCATAGAGAATGTGGCTGGTTGTGAAATCAGAGATGATCAACTTCGATCCTCCATAGCGATCTTCAACGACAATCGGGCACTGCTTCGGGCGTTGTACGACATCAAGAAGGTCGAACCTTGGCGGATCTCCGCAGACGAAGCGTATGCCTTGCTGGCGGTTGGTGGCCTCATACCGCGTGAGGAGCACAACGATCTCCTGAGATGGGTGCTGCCGATGATTAGAGAACGGGATGCCAAGCGCCAGGACAAAATCAGGATTGTCTTCGAAGGAGGGTTTTGTGAGCAACCGCCGCTGGATTTGATCCGCGCGATTGGGCGCTCGTGCTATGTGGTTGATGATGATCTGTTGATAGGGCTACGCTGGATCGTCGAAGACATTCCACTCGAGGGCGACCCACTCTTCAACCTGTCGGAGTCATACTTGGAGCGATCCGCATACAGCCCCGTGCAGCACGATCTTCGCAAGCCGAAAGAGAAAATGCTGCTCGACAGAATTCGCAGGTGTAACGCAGAAGCCGCAATCGTGACTGCGGCCAAGATGTGCGAGCCGGGCTTGGAGGAGCAGGTTGCATATACGAGGTGTCTGGATGCCCAAGGGATTCCGTATTTCGTGTCCGAGTTCGAGGAGAACATGACGAGCTTCGACCACTTGGAAATCCAACTCGAGACATTCGTAGAGAACATACTATTCGAATGAGATGGGTGTGGCTATGCCTAGTACCGAGTTTACCGAGACAATCGTAGGCAGGGGGAATCGCGACGGAGCGACTCTGTTTCGCCAGTGGTATCAAGAACTCACTACGGCGGCGGAGCAGAACAAGAAAGCCGCGTATGTCTTTGTCATGGGCAGCTTATCGGAGCTTCTCAGAGTATTCGATCTGCCGATCGTGTTCCCCGAGATCAACTCACTCCAGACGGCGGTCCGGCATGTGGCCCATGAATACTTGGATGAGGCTGAGGACTATGGTTACTCGCCCGATATCTGCGGCTATGTTAAGGCCGACGTGGCCACGCAACTGCGCGGCGGTGCGCTGCCCATGGGACGCATTCCCAAACCCACGCTGGCGGTTTATACCAACGCCTGCAACACCTATGTCAAATGGGCTGAGATATGGGAGCGGATGTACGGCATCCCCATTTTCACCCTGGATGTTCCCGGAACCCGGGCTGCCGGTGGGCAGACTTGGCCAGGTGACGACGATTTCGAAGCTGACAAGCGGTACGTGGTGGCCCAGATCAAAGAGCTCATCGAGCTATGCGAGCGGGTTACGGGCATCGCTTTCGATATCGACCGCCTTAGAGAGACATTGAGATGCGCGAACGTCATGAGTAAGTGCTGGAAACGTGTTCTGGAGCTGAATCGGACCCGCCCGTCTCTGTTCAATGCGCTGTCAGATGGAACCATATTCCTCGGGGTTGCCAACGGCTTTCGTGGTACCAGAGCCGGGGCCGAATACTTCCAGGACCTCGTGGAAGAGCTGGAGTTCAAAGCAGCTCGAGGCATAGGTACACTGACCGAAGAGCTGTACCGGTTGCTGTTCGTCGGGGTGCCATGCTACCCGATCTTTCGCCGCTTTACCGAATTGTTCACAGACTGGGGTGGCACTTTCGTCAACTCCACGTACCTGTGGTTTGCATCGGGCGGTTCCAACGTTGGATTCCAATATGATTTGACCAAACCGGTAGAGAGTCTGGCCGAGGGAGTTTTGGTGGGCGTGCGTGACGCGATGGACAGCATGTTTTTCCAGACCGACCTATTGGTGGATATGATCGATTCGTTTGCGGCTGATGGCGTCGTGTATCACCCGATAAAGAGCTGTCGAACCGTGTCGACCGGATTGGCGGACAATCGTCGCGCCCTCATGGAGATGCGCGACGTGTCGAGCCTGTTCATAGAGTCCGACATGATGGACCGCCGAGTTGTATCCGAGGCGCAGCTAAAGAACCGGGTAGATGCGTTCTTCGAGGGGTTGGCATCGCGCAAACGTCAACCCACTGCAGCCAAGGCATAGGAAGAGGGTAACCATGGCGTACGCGGCTGGTGTGGACGTCGGATCCACGCAGACCAAGGCGGTGATAATCAATGAGCAGAGGGAAATAGTGTGCCGTGCACTTACCGAGACTGGTGCGAACGTCATTCGGGCTGCGGAGAACGCCTTTGCCGAAGCATTGTCCGTCGGTGACATCAGAGAGGAGGAGGTCGAGTACGTTGTTGGAACAGGCTACGGACGCTACAAAGTCACCTTCGGGAATACTCAAGTTACGGAGATCAGCTGCCATGGGCGCGGAGCCGTGCACATGTTTCCAAACACACGCACCGTCGTTGATATGGGCGGTCAGGACACCAAAGCTATCAAGGTTTCTCCTGTCGGCGAGATCGTTGATTTTTGCATGAATGACAAATGTGCAGCCGGTACCGGGCGCTTTTTGGGGGCGGCATCCAGCGCGCTGGACATTCCGCTTCCGGATCTTGGTCCAACCGCCTTGAGAGGAGAGCGGCCCGTCAAGATAAGCACCACCTGCACCGTCTTCGCCGAATCGGAAGTCCTGTCGTGGCTCGGCAAGGGTAAGAAGATCGAAGATATCCTCCTTGGAGTTCACCAGTCCATTGCCGCTCGATCCGCCGGTCTATTACGACGGGTTGGCGTGGAAGAAGAAGTGACGTTCACCGGCGGAGTTGCCCGCAATCTCGCAATGATAGAGGCGTTGAATGACAAGTTGGGAGTAAAAATGAACGTGAGTGAGGAGTCCCACTTCATGGGTGCATTGGGGGCTGCCCTGTTCGCCCTCGATCACATAGTCACTGCGAGATCACCTGCGGTGCAGAGCATGTCATGATCTACACGGCCGGCGTCGACGTAGGATCTACCTACACGAAAGCAGTTGTCCTGAGTGAGGACCACGAAATCGTTGGGCGGGCGATGGAACCGACGGGATTCAAGCTCACCGACGTTGCGGAGCGAACATATCACAATGCTATCAGTGGGGCGGGCCTCCTACCCGATCAGATTTCCTATGTCGTAGCCACGGGGTTCGGCAGACACCAGGCCTTGATTGGAGATGTTCAGGTCACTGACCTGACTGCTGGTGCTCGCGGAGCGACCTTTTTCTTTCCCCACACCAGGACGGTCCTGGACGTCGGTGGTCAGACGATGAAAGCGAGCAGACTCGATGGCGCCGCCAAGGTCAAATCGTTCCGACTGAATGACAAGTGTGCTGCGGGGACGGGCGCATTCTTGGAGAAGACCGCACGCTACATGGGTTACACGACGGAAGAAATCGGGCCGCTGGTATCGACGTCGAAGCAGGCAATCCCAATTTCGGGCGTCTGCGCCGTGTTTGCAGAATCGGAGGTGATCAACCAGCTGTCTGAAGGAGCCGCGCCAGCGGACATCATGCACGGCGCCATCGAGTCTCTAGTGGGCCGATCGCTGCAACTGATGAAGCGGGTTCGAATGGAGCCCGAGTACACCCTGATAGGTGGCATCCTGCGGTTCGAGACAATGGCAAGAGTTGTACGGGAACAGCTCGACGCAACCGTCAACGTTCCCGAGGGAGACCTCGTGCAGTATACGTCGGCACTCGGTGCTGCCATCCTTGGACACCGGAGACTGGCAAAACTCGGTCGTGAGCGAGCCGGGTCCATGGCAGAGAACGCGTCATCATAGCCAGCTTGTCGGGGGAACACCCAACGCATTCGGAAGAGAACTCTGGGATAGCTGACGAGCGGTACCATTCGTTGGCTTCCATGGTTTCGCAGGAGGCGCAGCGAGTGCTGTCAGAGGAGCAGCTGGGTGCGGATCCTGCCCGCATTGCTGCGGGCTGGGAGCGCAGATTCATTGCCGACGCGAAGAGGGCTGAAGAGGCGATGCAACTTTACGCCGAGTTGGGCTATGAAGTATGTGCCGATCCCGTCACGGCGGACCAAGTGGACTCGGACTGTGAAGACTGCCGATTGGTAATGTTGCTTCGATTCAAAACGATCTACACGCGCAAGAGGAGCTAGAAATCAATGAGAGCCGCTGTCTATCACGGACCAGGCAAACCGCTGGAAGTGACTGACCTACCCGCACCAACGCCGCAGAGCGGCGAAGTGCTCGTCAAGATAGCGGCATGTGGGCTGTGCCACACCGATTTGCACTATATAGATCACGGCGTCAGCACTTTCAAAGAGCCACCGTTGGTGCTCGGTCATGAGCCCGCCGGTACGGTAGTGGAAATTGGAAAGGGAGTGAGCGGACATGAGATCGATGAACGTGTAGTGATACCGGCGGTGCTATCGTGTGGTAGGTGCCACTATTGTCGCAAGGGACGAGAGAACCTGTGTGATAATTTGGTGATGCTGGGTAATCATGTAAATGGTGCCTATGCGGAGTTCATCGCCGTGCCGGCTCACGAACTGGTGCGGGTCCCCGACAGCATACCGCTCGAAAAGGCGTGCATTATCGCTGATGCGGTATCTACGCCGTATCATGCCGTAAAGCATCGCGGTCGGGTCGCGCCGGGCGATACAGTGGCAGTGGTTGGATGCGGGGGCGTAGGGCTGAACGTGGTCCAGTGTGCACTCGTAGCCGGCGCCAATGTGATCGCGGTCGATGTCAATGACCGTCGGTTGGCGATAGCCGAGACACTCGGCGCCGACACTCTCAACCCGGGTTCGATAGACAGGGTAGACAAGCACGTCCGTAAGATGACGGCGGGCGGGGTGGACGTTGCCTTCGAGGCGATAGGTCGGCCGGAAACCGTTCAATTGGCGTTCGGGCTTTTGCGGAAGGGTGGTAGGTTGTGCGTGATCGGATTCACGCAAGAGAATGTCGCGCTGTCGACAGCGAAAATAATGTTTTACGAGTTGGAAGTGGTGGGTAGCTTGGGATGTGGTGCAGGAGAGTATCCTGAAATCATGTCACTAGTGGAATCCGGGCGAATAAAGCTCGACCTGATCGTGAGTGGCTGCATACCCTTGAGTGACATCAATGACGGTTTAGATCGACTGCGAAACGGCGAGGGTGTAAGGTGGGTGGTAACGCCCCCGTAATGGAGATCAAGCGTATCTAGGCCCAGGGATACATTTTGTGCTTCTCCTGATCGCACAGCCCCGCATGGTTGAATGGGTCGATGGCTAAGGTGATCTTCTGTTCCAGCTTCCGAACATCTGCTGGCTTCACAGGTTTACTCGCAAGAATGTTGCGAGCGGTATTGTATCCGTCATCTACTGCGGCACGAAAGTCGTCGTCGTGCGCCATCAGAAATCCATCTTCCATACGATGCGTTCCATCGCGCCGGCGATGCTCGCTGGCGATGGCCCCGGCGAAGTAGTACATGGAGAACGTGGTCATCAGATCGAAGTCGGC
The DNA here is from genome assembly GCA_046757925.1 of Gemmatimonadales bacterium. GTDB lineage: Bacteria > Gemmatimonadota > Gemmatimonadetes > Gemmatimonadales > GWC2-71-9 > JAZDCZ01. Next base: position 13,309 of record JBHHZE010000042.1, on the reverse strand, counting down.
AAAAGCGGAGTAGCATCCGTGTATGATCTTGTCCATCATGTCTACTTCTCGACGTAACCCAGCCTCATACTCGCCGAGTCTCCGGTCGCGTTCGGAGGACTCGAGGGCTGCGATGATCCGCTCGACTCCGCTCAGCGTGATTGCGATGCCAGAGCTGTGCAGGGGATCCAAGAAAGCCGCACTGTGGGGCAGCATCGCCCAGTCATCGCCCACGAGCCGGGAGACCCCACGTTGCAGCCGCCGGGTCCTGACAACGGGGCGGAGCATTCGGGCATCGCAGAACTGTTCGCTGATTGACGGAAACTGAGTGAGAAGTGTCGTCCATTCTAGTGCGGGATCTACGGACTCGTCGAGTGGGTGCCGATCCATGTCCACAACGAAACCGGCGCTCACAACGTCGTTGTCGAACCGAAGCACCCACATCCAGCCGCCGTCGAAAACGTGATGCAGTGCCGCGGCGTCGCAGTCGAACGGGTGATCGTCGAGCCGACCTCCGCGTTCGGCGATCATCTCGCGCCACCTGCGCACCCCGGTGAAATGTGAGTAGATGGTGCGGGAGTTGGTCCGAAACCCCGTTGCGCCGCTGCCTAGTCCGAGCGCACTAGAGAGGAACTGACCGGCCCCCGACGCGTCTATCAGAAAGGATGCCTCGATGGAGAGATCTCGACCGCCGCGTTGGCCACGTAATCTCCACGGATTCCTGTCCTCGACTGTCAAGTCGGCCCGGTCAAAGTACGGAATACCGGCCGCTACTGCTTCACGTGCAAAGAAGTGGTCGACGTCGGCGCGGAACCACTGTGTATCGGAGTGCTCGTCATCCGGATTCGCCTCCACCAGCATCTCGTTGTGGTGCTCGGGACTCGGTACGAACGGCTCACCGTTGCGGTGGTGAAAGTAGCTAAATCCGCGCTTTAGGCCGCGCATAATCTCGGGGTGCTCTCGCCGCCACGATCCGTACTGGGTGAGCGGTAGGAGCCGCGGTAGGTCATAACGTTCACAGAGTTGCTTGAGGGCAAGGTCGGCCAATGGCGTGGAGGACTCACCAATCGCGAAGCGTGGGTGGGTGCCACGTTCGATCAACACCGGTTCGAGACCGATCTGTCGTGCCAGGAGTGCTGTGATACTACCGCCAAAGCCTGCCCCTACTATGGCAACATCGGTTCGAACTTCCATCGTTCCATTCCTCCGCCCCTGGCGGGGCAGGTATCGGCGTTCATCTTATGTCCCGCAGTCGCAATCGATCGGCGGGCTAGGTACCTGCGTGAGGTTCATCTTCGCCAGCCTCTCTCGACGGGCAACGGCACACGTAGGGCACTGCAGCAACTTCTCGATATCCCAAAGGTCTGCGAACGTTCGGCCCGGCCCAAGACCGACGCCGTATTCCAGCACCCTCTCCACCGACCTCATTGCAGGGGGCGTGAATAGTCCCTGAGACGCCAAGCGCTCCATCGCACCGTTCCCGGGCCGTGTCGGAATCACTACGCAACAGTCCACACCTATGGAAAAAGCGTAGTCGAGGGAGCGTTTGGCCCAATCGACTCCCTGTTGCTCGTTTTGGAACGGAGTCTTGAGAAGAATGAACGCACGCACGGAGATGCCGGCGGCTAGCAGAAGCTCGGCCGCCGTCTCGTAATCCTGTAGTGTCATTCGCTTATTGAGCCGGGGGAGAACTGCTGGATCTACAGTCTCTAAGCCCATTGCGACCTGTAATTCGGGCTCGAGCATGTGCGCAAATTCCTCGGCGCGTTCATCTACCAGGCGGGGATGGCACTCGATGATTACCGATTCCAGTTCGCTAACCAGTGCGATGATCCGGGGCCAGTCGTCTCGAGGTATTGCGCGAGCGTCGAAGAAATTACCGGAATTGTAGAGCTTGACATGTTTAACAGGCGGCAGTCTTTCGAGCGCCCACTCTATCTGATCGGGAACCGCACCAACAACACTCGGTTGGATAGTGGTGTTCTTCCACAAATCGCACATTACGCAACGGAACGGGCATTCCTTGTTTGTGATGAAGATAGACGCCACATCGACTACCTCGCCCGTACTCGTGCGCTCCCGCTCTACGAAATAGGCGTATGGTCTAGCAGGGTCCACCTCGTTGCGACTGCCTCTGTGGGCGAGTACCCAGCGGTCATCCAGCGTGAACGACCTAGACTTGGAAGACCTCATTGAACGTCCGCCGGTAGGCAGTTTCGGAGCCGGGGAATATCTCCGCGAGCGCATCGTGGGGTGCGGCACCGTGTTGAAACCGCCGTTTCCGGAAAACGGGCATCTGCATTCCGGTCACCGCTGCGATACCGCGCGACACTATGGTGCCTTTGAGATCGTACAACCGTTCGTGCTGCCAATTTGTGAGTTCGATAAAGGGAATACCTTCGGCGACATCGATCACGTTGGGCATGGTATAGGGACTCAATCCAGTGAACCCCAAAGAGGACGTCGGTGCATAGGTTCTGGCACATCCGCGGCTCAACCCACCTGTGTAGGTAAGAGAGTGTTTGAGCGAGTCCACTCCCCAGCCCTCGTGATAGAGCATGAGGTTGTTCAGCACACTGCTGATTGTGAGTTCCGGATTCTCCTCAATCGGATAATCTTTGAGATTCTCGTCGCCTCCATCGCCGTCGATGAGATATCTCCAGTCGGGATAGCGCTGGCGAATACCGCGGCATAGGGCCAGCGTCATAGCGCCCGCCTCGATGTCCAGGGGTTTGTAATCCTCAATGATGCGAACGGCATCGCGGTAATCGATATCGGTAGAGGGAACTTCTATCGGCTCCAGCAAGAGCTGAAGATCGAGGGCTTCCAGAAAGCGGCGCGCCTGTGCAAGATCATCACCTCCCCGGTCCAAGACCAGTGTGAAGGCCTTGAGCCTCGCGGGATTCATCCCCAGCTGCAACATCGCGTGGTAGGTAACGAGGAGAACTGCGCCGCTGTCGACACCCCCGGAGAAGAGGACACCGACGGGTTCCTCGCGAGGTATGTACTCGAGCCACTGTGCCACCTCGGCTCGAACCGCCTCTATGTACCGACGCCCAATCTCATTTACATCGGGTGGAAGAGCTTCCCGTTGCGGTTGGAAGAATCTGATGTAAATGGGATTGGGGTCCGGACATCCGATCAGGGCAATCTCCGTGACGTAATGGGCCGGAACCATCCTCGTGTAAGAAGGATGGAACTGGTCTACCATCCCATGCTGCACCAGCCATTGCCTTATCGCGTCGATGCGATCGGCCACAACCAATACGGGACCGTCCGCCTGCTTGGCTATGAAATAACGCATTGGCCGATTGAGCGAACGAGCCATGTGAACGATCTGTCCGTGCTGCGTGACGAGCGCGAAGGTGCCGTCGATTTCGCGAACACCGCTCGAGTCGCCCGCCGCGATCCGCGCCCGCGCCTCATCCACGGACATGTTGAAGATCATGTTCTTCCTTGGGTCGGTGAGATCGACCACTGACCTCACGGGAGCCTGCGAAACCATCGTCATTACCTCGCTGAAGTATTAGTTCGACAGTGTTGAACGCTACTGAGTCCTATGCCATTCTGATTGTTACCACCCATTCTCCCTCTTTCCCCCGTGCGGTCTCATGAGCAAAGCCCCGCTCCTCGAGCACCTCATACAAAGGCGTCGGCTCGAAGGGAGCGATCAATTCCAGGCTCGTGTCACGGGTTAGTGATGCAAGTGCCGCCATGATGGCGTCGAAAGGCTCTTCACCTTCCGCTAGGATGGGCCGTACGTCGAGAGTAGTAACGTTGATATCGGGACTTCCGGTCACCTGTCTTCCTCCCCGATGTTGTCGGTCGAGGTCCTAATCGTATCGCCTCGAATCATCCCGGGATCCCATGGCGGTTCCCATGTGACCTTCACCTGTACCGATCGAATGTCCGGCAATTCGTTAACGGCGCGCCGCACACCCTCCACCAGTGCACCCTCGAGAGGACAGCCGCGGGTTGTCATCGTCATCGTGACAAGGACTCTATCTGTCTGGATGTCGACACCGTAAATGAGCCCCAGTTTCACGATGTCCATGCCCAGCTCGGGGTCAATCACCCGCGCAAGTTGGCGGTAGACGCGCGCCGTGAGTCCGTCGCCGCTCTCCAGATCCATGTCAGCCTCGCCGCGGAGACCTGATGATGGCCATTCGCCCGTATTGGGCAAGTGCCAACGCGATACCTGCCGCCACTCCGCCGGCGCCAACCACCGTGGCGGTTTCGATGCCTGCGGTTATCGCAATCGCCAGTGTCACGATGCCCGTCACGAATGAGCCCAACGACACCCACCCGAGGCGCGGCGATGTCAAGTCTACGATCTTGGGCAGGCCTTTTTCGCCCACCCGAGGGCTGAATCGATGGAGCCACACCAGGAATGGCAGGATCTTGGAGTACATTCCCAGGCCCACAAGCGTCAGCCATCCCATTATACCAACGACACCGTAAGTCGTCACCGCATGCGGATGACTGCTCGAGTCGAACAGCAGGAACGCTCCCAGAGTAGTCGCGATTGCCAGAAAGCCGACCGCTGCAACCACGTGGCCCATTGCGGGATCGAGGGACTCGCGCGTACGGCAGCGGAAATACTCGGCTACCTGGCAGAAGTACAGGATCAAACCTGCTACCACCAAGAGCCCACCGGCGAAGGCAGGCGCGCTAAGGTGTGCGAGTTGACCGCCAGCAAGCAGTAGCACCCCCATCCAGATGACAGGTCCGATGAATCTGAGAGGCCACTCTGCGTGACCCCGTGACAACAGAAACATAGGTAACAATCTACTGCCCATGCCAACGGCCAGGGTGGTAGCGAAGCCGAGGGCCGCAAGATGCGCATGGGCTGCCAGGATGCCGAGCCGCTCGATTCTCCACCATCCCAGCGCCGCTCCGATCCGGGTTGCGGCGATTCCGATTGCCAACCACAGAGCCAAGACGCCTATCGTGACGTAGCGGGCGATCGCTCGGTTACGCAAGGCGTAACGCGCCCGGGGGAGGAGATTCCACGAGGCAGCGAGTATTGCGATCGATACCAAGGACCACCCCAACGCAAGTAGCGCCGGTCGCCAGGTCCATGCGCCGGCGATGACCACGGCTACTCCGCCCGCGAGAGACCAAAATGATACGTGGCCGAGCCGGATACTCCTGGCCGGCACGCCGAGTACTACAGGGAAGAGCTGGTACAATGCTCCGAAGATGGACATCGTGATCCAGCCGAGTGTGAAGCAATGGGTTACGGCGATCACGTGGGGCGTGAGATAAGCACCTCGTGACAAATCGCGTGCTACGAGGAGCAGACCGATGGCCCCGAGGCCTAAGAACGTCAATGCAGCCGCAAAGTGCTCTACAGGAAGCAACAAAGGCGGCATCCGATCTCTGGGTCGGGCGGCGGAAGACGGAGGTTGTGCAGGCACGGGATCCCGCGGCCCAGCAGGCGTCACTTGCCTTGGGCCATCTCCAGCGCCGACGACTCATGCCGATCCAGGGTTCGCAGCACCACGTCCCATACCGGTGAACTCACGCCGAAATTCAGATCGGAGTTCTGATAGTGGTGCCGAAAATGATGCTTCTTCAGGTATCGTCCGAGCGGTGTGTGAGGTCGGAAATGGTGGACGGCGTAGTGCACGGAGTCGTACACCAGATAGCCGACCACGAACCCCGCGAACAGCGGACCCGTGTGGACTCCGAACAGCACTCTGAATACCACATAGAATGCGAATGCCAAAGGAATGCTGGCGCCCGGCGGCATCACAAGGCGGCGGGAATCGTTGGGGAAATCGTGGTGCACTCCGTGAGCGATGAAGTACAACACCTGGCGCCAGTTTGCCAGAGCCGGAATCGCCGCCTCATCGCTGTCGAGCCCCCTGACGACCTCATGGGTGCCTTGTTCAGTCTCGGCGGTTACGTGGAATACGAATCGGTGTATCGTATACTCGGCTATGGTCCAGAGTGCAAAACCGGCGAGGAATAATCCGGTCACATTGCCCAGCGAGCCCTCGGTCTGATATCCTGTGTACAGCAGGTACCCGACAAGCGGTAGATATATGATGTGCGGGACCGCCGGATGTACTCGCGTCAACCTCTCTAGCAAGTCGCTCCGGAACATCCGGACTGAAACATCCTGGTTGGAAGCGTATTGTTTGGCCATATGAAATCCCAGCACCCTGGCAATACGGACTGGATTGCCGTGGCAGGCGCGCCAGTAGCGCCCAGCGCACGGGCTGGTCCCCCGACAAGTTTCGTCAGGTCGCAAGTGGAATGCAAGGGGAGCGGGAGGTAGGAGGCCGGGGGAGCAGAAGGCCGGAAGGGCAGGTGAAAGGTGAAAAGTAAAATGTGAAAGGATGGGAAACGGGAAACGGGAGAGGAGAACGCGCTGTCTTTCATTAGGGGGGAAGAGTGAGTTTCAAGAGCGTATCGTGCGTTGTCGTTCTGGCAGCTCTTGTCGTAGTGGGATGCGCGTCGGAGCGGTCCGGTTCCGTGAAGGTGTTTACCGGTGCCCGGTTGATAGACGGTCTCGGTGGTCCACCCGTTGATGACGCAACGATAGTGGTGCGAGACGGCCGGATCGAAGCGGTCGGACCTACAGGGTCTGTTGCCGAGCCTAGATCCTCCGACGTGGTAGATCTTTCCGGACGAACGGTTGTGCCGGGTTTCATTAACACGCACGGGCACGTTGGCGCCACCAGCCAAGCAGATTCCGGCCCCGGCCTGAGAAGTGATCTGCTGAACGAACTTCAGGTGTATGCCAGATATGGGATCACCACGGTGAACAGTTTGGGTGGTGAGGGTCCCGAAGCGATAGCGCTGCGCGACGAACAGAGTTTTCCTGCGCTCGATCGCGCGCGTCTATATGTAGCCGGGACAGTCGTGACCGGCGACACGCCCGAAGCCGCTCTGCAGGTTGTGGACGAGAACGTCCGACTCCATGTCGACTTCATCAAGATCCGGGTGGACGACAACCTGGGTACAGCGAGGAAGATGACGCCCGACGTCTATGAACCGGTGATAGATCGGGCGCACGAGCGGGGACTAGCGGTGGCGTCGCACATCTTCTACCTGGAAGATGCGAAGGAACTCCTCCGCGCCGGCACCGATCTGGTGGCCCACAGCGTGCGAGACCGACCGGTGGACGAAGAGTTCATCGACTTGCTCGAGGAACACGATGTGTGTTATGTGCCGACGTTGACGCGCGAGGTGTCGACCTTCGTCTACCAGAGCACTCCAGAGTACTTCGACGACCCGTTCTTCCTGAAGGAAGCGGACTCGAGTGTGATAAGGTCACTTAGTGACCCCGCGCGGCAGAAGAGGATTCGCGACAGCGAAAGCGCGCGGCGCTATGAGAAGGCGCTCGAGGTTGCCTTGGTGAACCTCAAGCGGGTAGCCGACGGCGGTGCCACCATCGCTTTCGGGACTGACACTGGGCCGTTTGGCCGGTTCCAGGGCTACTTCGAACACATGGAGATGAAGCTGATGGCCGATGCGGGACTTTCGCCAATGCAAATCATCGTGTCTGCCACCGGTGACGCGGCGAGGTGTCTTGGACTGTCAGAACTGGGTACGATCGAGGCTGGGAAACGGGCCGATTTCAGCGTCCTATCGCAAGATCCGCTTTCCGATATCACGAACTCACGCAGCATCGAATCTGTGTGGATCGCCGGCAACCGCGTTCCGGGACGCGACTAGCCGGCACCGGACGTTCTGGACAGAATTGATCCATTTCGTTGCACACAAGAAGTGCGTGACAGCGCTCACGTGGAGTTCTAAGTCCTTGTGACCCAACAGTATATGGCACAGTACCGCGTTAGGCTGCAGCGGCACCGGGGTTGCCCTTACCCGTATGCAGGCGGGGATGGTGCCTCGCTGTTGAACTAGGAGATTGGAGTCTGAACGATGTTGACATGGTACTTGGACAATACAACCTACGTGCTGTTCCTCGAGAAGGTCGGGGATCTGTGGGGTCTGGATGCCACCGATTACGTTCACGAGATTGCTGGGCCCAAAGGTGCGGTTCGGTTTTAGCTCGCTGGCCTGGATCGCGACTGCGCGATCACTGAATGAGGGTGCGTGTAAACTTGAGCATGACCGCCCGATTCTGGGAGAAAGGCAGTCGGGGTTGCCCGACTATGTCACGGTCGGTATTGAAGCCTTCATCGTATACGATCCAGAGATCGTTGCCCTCGCTGAAGTGGTAACGCAGCCGAGAGTTTATGCTCGCGAGGTCTCCCGTACTCGTGTATTGCATTAGCGTATTGAGTGAGAGGTGCACGTCGAGCGCCGTCTGTATGCGGAATATCAAGAGATGTGTATCGAGTGATACATCGCGGTCGTTGAAACGGATTACATTGAGCGCGTAGTTCGCGCTCAGTTCAAAGTGACGAGATAAACTCCAGGCCGGGCCGGACTGCAACCTCACACGATAGCCGTCATAGAAGCTTCCCGCGGCAACCGTCATATTGGGCCGGAAAACCCTCTGACGCGAACTGGAAACTCTCAACTGCCCTTCATGAAACCAGTAATCGCCTGCTGGTACATTGGCTCCTCCCGCCAAGCGAAAAGGTTTCAGAACGCTCTCGTAGCTACTCTTCGTCGACAGGTTTATCATTGCGCCCGACTTGAACTCGAACTGCAGGTTGGGCTGAATAGAGCCCGATTCTACCGTCCTGTCACCGTTTCTCAGGTAGGTCTGTACATCGCTCCGAAAGGATACGCTTCTAAAGGGAGAACGATTACCCTGAAATCGCTTGTATTGGAGGTTGTTGCGCAAGAAGGTGAAATCATACCTTCTGATGAAGCCCAACTCGGGCTTGTAGTTGTTGCCCGAACGAATGTAATCACCGGAGTAGCTGAACCCGTTGTCGTTACGCCGCTCCCAACGCGCCAGAAAGAGGCTGCGGTCGACCAACCCTACACCGGAGGGGTCGGAGTCATCGAACGTCTGAACGAATTTCAGTGTGATGTATTCGTCGCCGAACGGACGCACTATCCCGTCCAGACCGACGGCTACGTTGTAACTCCCATCGTCGCCGGCCCGAGTGGTGGCAATCGCCCCCACCGTGGAAAACGGATTCAGCACCTGCTGCCGTATGCGAAAGACTCCGAAATTCTCCGAGGGAGTCCCGCTGTCAGAAGGAGTCAGTCCGCTGGCGGCATCTGTCTGCATGTTGAGTACGCCGATGTCTGTACCGCCTACACGTCCGACTAGACGAGCGCCTCCGAAGATCCGAATGGGCTGGCCTCCAATCAAGCCGATCCTGCGGCTATGGAACAACCTATCCTGGCCGCCGGTGCTGAAATCGAAGGTGCTCGATCGCTCTTGGAAGAACTGTCGCTTTTCCGGAAAGAAGAGCGAAAAGCGCGTCAGATTGACTTGTTGGTCGTCTGCCTCGACCTGTGCGAAGTCCGTGTTGGCGGTCACGTCGAGTGTCAAGTTGGACGTGGGATTGTACTTGATGTCGAAGCCTGCCTCGTTCGTCCGGTCGTGGTCGAAGTCGTATGCTGTTGCAGGAGTGTTGAGCTTTGCCGCCCTACTGAGGCCGCCCAATACATAGGGGGTGATGTATGTCGGATTCTTGCCGTGCATTCCTTCCAGCGATACCCTCTGTGCCTGTGACGGTTTGGCAAATGCAAGTCGCCAGTTGGGTGGGATCGCTGGAAAGACATGGCGCTCCGACTTGCGTGCGATCAGGCGGTACACTATCAAGCCCATCTCAACGTGGCCGTTCACGTCTTCAAAGCCGATGCTCGAAAACGGGATCCGCATCTCGGCAAACCAGCCTTCTTTGGTCCGAGCGGTCTTTACGTCCCAGAACGTGTTCCAATCGCTGTTCGCGAAATTGCGGCCGCTGAACTCTGCGTCGTTTGACACGGTTCGGTCTGAGAGCACTCCCGCGGGGCTCGTGGAGAACCACAGAGCGGTCTCGTGGTCGTTGTACGAATCTAGCACGAGAGAGAGAATGTCTCCCCCGCTATAGCGGTCACGATAGAGGGTATTCGCTCGTACGCCGTCAGGGTCGGAGTCGTACATACGGCCCGCGACATACAGGTAAGTGTCGTCATATCCGACTCGGATTTCCGTTTTCTCGGTGGCAGGGCCGTTGAACGTGGGTGCGTAGACAGTCATGGGAAACGGCTCGACATCCTGCCAGGCGGGTTCGTCACTCATGCCGTCGAAATCGATCGGCCCTGACAGCCGGGTAAGTGGAATGACATTTTCCTCTTTACTCGCTTGGGCCGTGGCAACGCCTGCGGTGCCCGCCATCAGACATACGAGAAGCGTGAAAGAAGCTTGCAGGTATCTAGAGCGTTGTGACAACCTCACTCCGTGGTTGCTTTCAAAATGGCAGGCGGCAGCACTCCGCCTGGGGCCCCGACAAAAATAATCGACTCCCCGGCATATCTGTAGAAAGTCTGCGGACTTGCATCCTTCTGAACAAGGGCGCAAGCTCAGATGTTTCGAAGTATTGGCCACTCTTTCTGAGTGTGGAGGTTCCAATGAAGCGTTGGGCTGCGTTCATCGCGCTGGTTGTGGTGTTCCCGGTGTTGGCGGAGGCCCAGTCGGGCCCGCCACCCGGTCGAATGAGCTTTGCTCTGGTAGGAGACGCCATCTTGAGCCGGCGGCTTTCGCCCTACAAGGAACCGCGGTATCTGGGTCTGATCGAGATCATCCGTGGTGCCGATGCCGCCTTCGCCAACCTCGAAGTGCTGTTTCACAACTATGAAGACGGCTACCCGGCGACCCACAGTGGCGGCACTTGGATGGCCGCTGAACCGGCGCTGGCCGGGGAGTTGGTGTGGGCAGGCTTCGATCTGGTCAGCCGCGCCAACAACCACACCATGGATTACGGTGCCGGCGGCCTGCGCTCGACGACGCACGCGCTCGATGCAGTTGGCCTGGTCCACGCCGGGGCGGGTGAGAACTTGGCGCGAGCACGGGCTCCGGCCTATTTGGAGACAGCCGGTGGCCGTGTGGCCCTGATCTCGGTGGCTTCGACGTTCTCAGATGAACATCGGGCAGGGCCGCAGCGCTCCGATGTGAGGGGGAGACCCGGCCTGAGCCCCCTGCGCTACGACGTGACCTACGTTGTGAGTCCGGCATCTCTCGCCAAGTTGGGTGAGGTGGCGGCCGAGTTGGGCTTACGCTCGGGTGGGGAGAATCGAATACGATTTCTCGGACGGCGATTCGAGTCCGGCGATCCACCCGGGGCGCACACCGCGCCTAACGCCGCCGACATGGCCGAGATAGTGGCGGCCGTGGGAGAGGCCCGGCGACAGGCCGATTGGGTGATTGTAACGAGCCACACGCACGAAAGCGCAGGAGGGAAGCGCGATACGCCGGCGGAGTTTCTCGTCACGTTTGCGCACGCCGTGGTGGACGCCGGCGCCGACATGTTCGTGGGTCACGGCCCACACGTCTTGCGAGGGGTCGAGATCTACAAGGGCAAGCCGATCTTCTACAGCCTCGCCAATTTCATCTTTGAGAACGAGACGATCAGGTTTTTACCCGACGACATATACCGGCAGTACGGTTTGTCGGAAAAGGCCAACCCGGCTGACCTGTTCGATCGTCGCACGGCCAGCAGTCGGACCGGCGGTTTCCCGGGACAGCGCATGTTCTGGGAGAGTGTGGTGGCGGTGCCGGCCTTCGAGAACGGGGAATTGACGGAGGTCGAGTTCCATCCGATCACGTTGGGATTCGGCAAGCCGCGGCCACAGCGCGGCCGGCCACTGCTCGCGACGCGTGAAGATGGAGAACGGATCGTGCGGCGCCTGGCGGAGCTATCCGATCCGTTCGGCACCGCTATACGGTATGTGAGTGACCGTAACGTGGGCGTGGTAACCGTTGGGAGGTCGAGCCGCTAGAAGACATGCGGGGTAATCGGTCAGCTCCGTTGCTGCCGAATCACCTCTCCAGTGGCACGTGTGGCGCCCGCTCAATCGTCAGCTACACACCGCAGATTTCTTGAACTGCTTGAATGATATCGTCAGGCTTGCCAAAGACCTCAGAGGTGCGAATGGCCTCCCTGTCTGCTGCGGCCATCCGTTTTCCATGAACGACTATTCCCCTTCCCGAGCTGTTAAAATACACCGTATAATTGTGAGGCACCGACGTATCCAGATACGAAAACATCTGCCCATTGGCCAAGAAATACACTTGAATTCGCCGTTCGATTTTCTCTTTCGATGGTGCCAATAGGCTCACTACAAAGTCTCTAGTGTCTGGCCCACCAAAATGACCTGGCCATGTTTCACATTCTCCAGTCAGTGGTAGATGTGACAGGCAGAGTCGAGCCTGGGACGATCACCGTTATCCGGAGTTCGCGCACGGCCTTCATCCGACCGGCCGAGGACCTGCTGGCGGGAAGCGAGTTTACGCTGGCCCGGTGGCGAGGTCGCACGCCGGTGCGCGCCTTCGTGAGGTTACCGATCGCCTTCCTGCTAGAGGGCTGCTAGGACGAATAGCCATTTTTGGGATCAGTACTCCGTTCATGTCCCCTTCGGAACGCTCGGCCCCCTCTCCAGCGTTGGATTGCGGTTGTATTCTGTGGACTTGCCGGGCGGGATGCTCAGGTACTCCCAGTCATCACCGCGCATCGATTTTGCGATGTATACAATCTGCCCCACGTGGTAGCTCACGTGTGCCAGGGAACGGTGGAGAGCTTCGAGAACCGTGAGTTCTCGCCCGCGTATCGTGACCGTTCGGCTGATATCAGGCTCGGACAACTCGTCGAGCGTCTTGAACAAAGTGCTCCAGCCGTCGTCCCACTTCTCCGCGAGTTCGGCCTGTGTCACCTGCCGCGCCTCGAACTCGGTCTCCCTGTTCCTCCAGGGCTTTTCCCCATCGGAGGTGAGAAAGTCGGTGAACCGCGATTTCAGGTTTCCCGCTATGTGCCACGCGATCGTGGCGACCGAGTTGTTTTCGCCCGAGATCTCTGCCGCCAACTCCCGCTCGGTGAGCTGACGGATTGCACCCTCTCCCAAGGTCTTGTAACGGCGGTACTCGGCTTCGATTGATGCAATGATGGTAGTCATGGGATCTTTCAAACTTTGTCAGACAATGGTAGGACCCACCCGGGGGCGGTCTTCGAACACCCTCGGTATTACGAATGTAATCGGTGTGTATGGGTTGCGTGGGGGCAGGCGAGTGGCGATCTTTTTTCGCCTTCTAGCCCCGCTAGCTCAACTGGCTAGAGCAACTGACTCTTAATCAGTAGGTTCGGGGTTCGAGTCCCTGGCGGGGTATACACTTACCAGGTTGCTGAAAAAGTCGATTTTTCGTGGTGGTGTCAATCGTCGGTTCTTCTTATCATAGAGAAACCTTCCCTGG
>JBHHZE010000041.1:0-31648 GCA_046757925.1 Gemmatimonadales bacterium | reverse complement strand
GCGGGATCAATGTATACGCGTTTGCGGGGGCGAATCCGGTGTCGGGGCGGGATCCGAGGGGGCTGACGACTCCGTATTGGACTGTGCAGATTCCGGACGCTGCCGGGCCTAGCCCCACGACGATCCTAAACAAGTTGGGCGCGTTCGACGATCCGGTTGCGACCATCGATATCCGGGGTGGGGGTGGGGGCTTCAATTTCGTACGTGATCCGTGTTCAATAAACAGCCCTCTTGGGATAGCTATTGTAGATGAATCGATTGCGTCTCGTACGTCGGACTTTCTAAACGACCTCGCACGATCCGGATTTCAGGGTGCCGTCACCTCGTCGTTCCGGAGTACCGCGTTCCAAATGACGCTTTACTTACGGAGGGCGACGAATCGATACCCCGTAGCAAGGCCAAGATATAGCAGACACGAGGCCGGCTTCGCTATTGATTTTTCGTTCCCTACCTTGGCCGATGAGCAAATCCTGCTTAGGGTCGCAGCGGGACACGGATTCAGCCCGGTGATCGGGGATAAGGTGCATTTTGAAGCCGATACTCTTGGGCCGTTTGCTTCGCGGACGGCGGCCATCGCGCACAATCAAGCAGCAGCAGCACAAGGAGTATCAGCGTGCACGATTCGATAGGGGCCCGCAGTGCTAGGGTGTATGAGGTGGTTCTTAGTCTGCAAGCTCATACCCAAGAGGGAGGTTGCAGACCATGTCTCAGCTAAGTCTGGTATGCGCCGCTGCATTGGTAGTGCTGCGGCTACCTCTGACCGCAGCACCCAATGCAGCCGATGTTGCGTCCCAGTTCCCTAAGCACCAAGTCCAGCAGTGTAAGCAACCGAGCGGGTCAAGCATAAGGGTATCGCGCGACTCGATAGGCTATCTGGGAACCGGATTGGCCTTAGACTCGTTGCTCACTCTCTGTTCCGAGGCGCTCGCGACGTTCGTTCTCTCTCCTGACAGCCATCCGTCTCCTGCTCTCGAATTTCGTTTTGATGGACTGACTGCGTGGGCGGTGCAGTATCGTACATGGGCGGCACAGTTTGAGAAAAAGTTGCAACCGGCTCTACCAGCTGATTATTGGATTCTCAGTGGGCGATCAGGTGAGCTTCCCAATGGCGTAAAACTTTCCTCGACGTGGCGTGAACTGCAGACACAATATGGCGAAGCCTATAACACAGACGACGTGATGGTGATAGTATCGTTTTGTCGAATGCCGTGGTTGGAAGTGATACTGGACACTGATCCCAATCTTCGCTTGAGCTACGGAATGGATTTCGATGTGGCGGCCATTCCTCCAGACACACCTATATTTTCGGTCATCGTTCGGCGATTTCCTACGTCGCGAATTGGTGATAACTGTGGGCAGTGACTAAACACGATCCAACTGCAGCGCGAAATCTGGCTACCCCCCGAACGCTAGTTGCTCGGTTTTTCGACACCGTTCTTTCTCATCACCTACGACGCGCTGTACCGGACGAGCGTGACCGATCCCAAGGATCAGGTGTATAGCTTTGTGTACAATGCCCTGGGCTGGCTCACTCAGCGGACGGACCCCTTGAACAAGTCCGACAGCTACCAATATTCCAAGGATGGCGAACTCAGGCGCTGGACCAACCGCAGGCTCCAGAGCACGGACTATGCATATGACGTCGTGCACCGCCAGACGTCCAAGTCGGGGTCCAACACGGACAATACTACGCTTGTGTATTCGGACGACGGTAGGCGTGTGAAGGCAACGAGCCCGATGGCGACCGATTCTATCTTTCTGAACGTCTTGGGCGCGCCGGAGAAGACCTGGACCCAGATGGGTGGCAAGACCTACACCCGGCACTACGGCTACACCACGGCGGGCCTGTTGGACAGTGTGTGGACCAGCGTCTCACACGAGACCTTCCTCGGCAGGAAGTACATCTATAACACGAGCCGGGGCACGCTGGACCAGATCAGGGTGGGCGGTAAGAGCACGACCCAGACGTTTAACTCCAACCTGCAGCCCACAGCTACGACATTTGCCGGTGGAGACGTGGTGAACCGGCAGGGCGCGCGGTTTTAGGGTATCCCGTGCGTTCGATCGGTTATGTGATCTCCATTGATGATTGTAGTATCGCGGATAATCGAATATCGAATATCGAGCAAGGAATCTGAATGCTGAAGTGAACAACAACGGTTATGCGCCGACCGGCTCCGATCGCACCACGGTGGCCGCGAAATCGGCAAGGCTGCCGACATCTTGGCCTGTTTCCGGCCCCTTGACGGCAACTTAGTTACGCAGCATATTTGTTGCGTGAAGAACCCCCGCCTCCCCGGTGTCGCAACGCGAGCGGCCTCGTCTCCCGCCGGCCTGGCGGTTGCCCGGTATCGCTCTGCGCGGCGGGCCTTTCCGTCCGATGCCGCGCTGGCCGAGGCGTTGCGGGTCGATCGCAGTCGGGTGGCGCGGTGGAAGCGCGGCGAATCACCCAGCTCCTACCATGCGGAGCAGTTGCTGCGCCTGGACGCCGTGGTGTCCCTCCTGGCGGGATTCCTCGAACCGAGCGTTGTGGCGGACTGGCTCCACGGCACGAACGCGCACCTCGATCATCGGCGGCCGCTCGACGTGCTGCGCGAGGGCCGGCTCTCCGAGGTTATCGCGGCCATTGAGGCCGAGCGCAGCGGCGCCTTTGCGTGAAGCCCCGGCAGGGGCCGCTCTGGCGGGTCTTCCCGTGGGACCCGGCGGCCCCGCTCGGGGCACCGTTCAGCCTCACCCACGTTCAGCCGCAACAGACCAGCGGCCGGTTCGATTTGGGGATCCGGCCGGCTGTGCTCTATCTTGCAGAGTCGCCGGAACACGCCGTTGGTGAGAAACTACAGCGCTTCCGCGGTCGGCGCCTCACCCCGATGCACCTGCGAGAATATGGCCGGACCTTAGCCATCGTGTCGGTAACGCCCGCTGCCCGGGTGATCAAGGCGGTCGCCGACCTCACCGATCCCGAAGTGTTGCATCGCCTCAAGCTCCGGCCGGATATCGTCGCAAGCCGTGACCGGCGGCGCACCCAGGCCGTGGCCCGGCGGCTGTACGAGGAGGGATACAGCGGCCTTCACTGGTGGTCCGCGCTCACTGGCGACTGGCACGCGACCATCCTGTTCCTCGATTCCGACCGGGTGCACACGCGCGCCCTGACGTTCGGACAGCCGGAGCCACTCTCACTCCAGCACCCTGGCGTCGTTCGCTGCTTCGAGTTCCTTGGGATCCAGCAAGCCTGATGGCGCAGATGGCGGGATCAATGTCTAGACAGACGCAATCGGTGGGCGGTCTCCGATTCCGGGGATGAACGTGCGAACGACCTTACAACGAATCTATCCTGCGTACGTCCATCCTAGTGATCCGAATGACTTTTCTCGAAGTTGTGATGTTGTGAAAATCTCGGAAGACAGCCGATATCCTGCTGCCGATCCCCACGCCACAGGCAAACTCTACTTGTAGCGCGGTCCCGTGGATTGCACAGCATGTTGGTTGAGTTGCCAACGAACAGTGCGAGTCCTCGAAGGAGGAATCAGTTCAAACGGCTGCTGAACCTGCGACAATTCTCTTGCCCGAGAGGGAGCCGCAGCCCGGCGAATCGATATGAGATGCTCCGGGTCCGAAGAATCTACGATCTACAATTTGCACTCTGCACTCTGCAATTCTCAGTTCTTGACGGTCATGCCGCCAATGACCGCGCCGATGAGCAGGGGTACCACGTTCAAGACCGAGAGAACGAGGGTGCCCATTCCCGCGATCGCCGCGAAGAGGCCTCCGATAATGGGTATGCCACCCAGGAGCCCTCCAAGCAAGACCGTGAGTAACCAGAGTACGAAGCCGGGCAACAGAACTGCTGCGATAGCCGGCGCAACACCTCCCGCCTTCCTTCCGCCAACGAATCCGGCGATCAAGCCACCCATGACCGGCATCCAGAAAAGCACCACGGATAAGCCGATCATCCATGCCATGGCACTGGGAATGTTGCCGCGTCGTGTAACGTTTGTCGTCATGCTAGACTCCTCCGAATGCGGAGCTGGCGGACTTGCCAGCATTGTCTACCGATCCCCTACGACCGCCTCCGAGCCGCGGTTTCACCCGCTCCACCGAGGTCTCCCGCGGGGGGAGAATTGTCCCCCCTCACCGGTTGAGGAGGGGTAACTTGCTGTTGGCCCGTATGTTGCGCAACTAACAACACTTGACGTGAGCATGATTGTGATGCCATATGTGAGGCGGGACTGCTGGCCGGGACCATAGGAGTAATCTGCTGGGTCTCTTGCCAGGCCAGGTGTTGCTATGGAGGCTGCTATGGAACTCATGTCTGGGGGACACACACCGGACCGGCGTTCTAACGACCGGCGGCGGATAGCGGGGGATCGCAGGCGTGGAGGTGACCGGCGCGGGCGCGACAGGCGCTTGGGATCGGATCAGGATGTTGCACTGCGCCTGCCGGACGACTTCAAGCGGGCCCGCGGGAGCACCGCGGACCGCATCATGACATTAGTGAACGTCTACTGGACGGCCAAGGAAGAGTGGGAACGGGTGGAACTCGCGCAGGCCTTGATCCCGATCCTGGAAGATCTGGTCGGGCCCGGCGCGCCGGTAACGGAGAGCCACCGCCGTTCCTGCCAGGACATCGTCGGTACGTGGGGCGCGCGTCGAGCCTAGCCCTCCCGGGACTGAAGAAAAGCTTCCGCATCGCGGAGACCTCGGCGCAGCCTCGACTCGAACCCGGCCAGGGCGGGGGCGTCACAAGCATCGAGTAGCTGTCGAAGCCTCGCTACCATATCGCCGGCATCCAACGGTGGGTTGGTACCCATGGCGTCCCTCCACAACTCCTCCGCACGGTCGTGGAAGGCAACAACCGTTCCCAGTTCGTCGTCGCTGAACTGGTCCCGAATTATTTCTTCTCGCAGGTCCGACACGATACCACCCAACAGCATCTGTATGGACTCGCGCGTCCCCCAGCCGATACTGGAGACGCGTTTTATGAAGTCGGATCTTCGGTATTCGCTCATCGTACGGCTCTTTCACTAGTGTAGTGTGTCACAAGCCCGTCTGCCAACGTGGCGCGCCAGCCCTACGCTATCGCCTCTTCTTGAACGGCCGTCTCGAGGATCGGCCGGCGGGCGGACCGAGGCAAAGAATACTCCTCACACTACACCAGGTGTTGCACGCGTGCAATATGTTCCAGGCGCAGGCTCGTGAAGGTCGGTCGGTCGAGCTTTGTGCCAAACCCTTTTCCAGATTGCCTGTCACGGCATAGATTAGAGCGTACGGGCTCCCATACGTCCAGAGCAGGTTGCTCGCAGCCGGAGGTCGCCGAGAACAAGATGACTGAACTGGCAAAGGTTCTGACGCAGTTGCGAACTTCATGTCTCGAGGTGGCGTCCGGGGAAACTCTCTCGCCTGCGGCTCTAGTGGAGCCGGTTCTAGGTGCCCTCGGATGGAACGCGGAGGATGCCACCTCGGTGAGCCGCACGATGCTGTTGCCAGGGCGGACCGAACCCGTGCAGTATGCGCTGTTGCTCGATGGTGCGGTGCGATTCGTCGTGCAAACGGAAAGCATCGAGACCATGGGCGACGCGGGGTGGCTGGAAACATTTCTTGCGGCTGCGAGCGTTTCGGATGTTGACTGGGTCGTTCTCACGGACGGAAACGAGTATCGAATCTACAAATCCGGGTCGGGGTCTCTACCGTCGGATCGGTTGCTGATATCGGCGTCGATTGCCACGGACCCGGCGGGAGCCGAAGGGTGCTTGGATCTGCTGGATAAGACACGCGTGAGCGAAGGCAGAATAGACTATCTCTGGCACTCACGCACCGTCGAGACCAAGGTACGAGCGGTGCTACGGCGCTGGTCGCCCAAGCGGGAGGAGATCGTTGACTGGGTGGCGGCAGAGGATCCGGACCTGTCGAAGGACGATATTCGCGCCTGTCTGGCGCAGGCGAAGCTCAGGTTGGATCTCGCACCGGGTGTCGCTGCTGGAAGGGACTCGGCAGGCAATGCCATGTCGGATACGGAGTTGCGCATAGCTACTTGGCTGCAACAGCGGTCCTTCGAGCGGTGGATGAGGGGCCGGGACCCCGAAGATGAACAGCATAGAGTGCGGGATCGCCGGGGTGATCTCATGCGACGTAGCGGCCGGGACCGCCGGAGTCCCGGGCGGGACAGAAGGCATGAGGTTGCGAGTGTGACAATGGAGCGGCGCCATGGAACGGATCGGCGTTCGAGTGAGAGACGAGCACCGGGGCAGCGCCGGGTACTGCCCGAGAGAAGGCGTGTTGCCGCCGCGAGGTAGGGGTGCCACCGCCGAGGCCAGGCCCCTGGCGAACGGTCGAATCGATGTTCATCTTTAGATGCCCTTTTGGAGAGTCCCTACGCCAGGGACAGTCGTGGCCAAGTCGAGCGATTGGCTGAGGAGTCCACCGAATGAATGAGGCACCGCTTAGAGAACGCCGCACCGAACGCAGTCGACGCAGGCGTGAGCGCAGGGTGGGGGCGGACCGGCGGATGGGCGAACGCAGGGGTTTGCTCATAGTCCGGGAGGTCGGGCAGCGGGCGGGCAACGAACGCCGTGGAATAGATTGGCGTAGAGGCAGGGAGCGCCGGTCCACCGGTGAGAGGAGAAGCATGGCCGAGGCATCTTGGGGATGATGGCTCGTGCCGCAGTTTTGTTCGTGCCCTAACTCTAAACTTTCAACAAGGAGGTGATCCATTGTCTAGCTTAGAAACCGTATGCAACCTGGCATGGGCAAGCGATCGCCGCACGGGTGGTTGATCCGGACCGAATCGCTGCATTTTGACTGCGCCGGTCGACGCTGGTGAGGCGTCGTGCCGGGTTGCAGAGGTACGTATGGGGCGCCGCTGGTAGTTCGGACCAGCGGCGTTCTACTTTCGAGGGCTTTGCATGACTTACCGAGAGATCGAAGTCACGTTGGCCGTGACGGCACACGATCCGGAGGACGTGATACATCGATTGGAGGAATTGCCGTCGATCGGTGAGTACGGTCTGCGACCTTCCGGTCCTCTTGCGATCCGTGACGTCTACCTTGATGCGGAAGGAGGAGCTCTACGGGAGGTGGGGTTGGGCTTGAGGATAAGGACAGTAGGTGACCGAACGCTCATCACTCTGAAAGGTCCCAAGGAATCTGTGGTGGGTGGAGCTACCTGCCGGCGGGAATTCGAGGCGCCATGGTCGATGGAGAGCCTAGCGGTCCTGCTCCGGCGGCTCGAAGACGCCGGGGTCCGCGCACCGGGGGAGCCATCCGAGTTGATGGTTCACGGATTGGCGCTCGATGTCATGGTGGCGCTGGGCCTAACACCGGTGCACGTGCGCAGTACCGATCGTTGCCCCCGCGAGGTCTTCCGCAAAGCGGAGCCGGATGTCAACTTGGCCGAGTTGGTCATCGACTCGGTAGCCTACGAGATTCAGGGCCGAACCGTCTGGCACCGTGAGGTCGAGATCGAGGTCCGCCCACCGGGTGGCATCTCTGTGATGCAACACGTAGCGGAGGAGTTGCTCGCTCAGTGGCGCCCCAGCCTGCGCAGATGGAATCATGGCAAACGAGCTACCGGAGAAGCCATCGAGCAACTGGCCGAGTGTGGCCGCTTGGAAGATCTGATAGGGCCGGGCGAGTCTCTGACACCGGCTGCATACGACATAATGGACGAGTGGATCAACGGAAACTGAGGGTGCTGTCCCATGACCAGGAAAGTCTCGAGGTCAAACGCGGAGTGGCGCGGGCAACTGACCGATGAGCAGTACTACGTAACGAGAGAAAAGGGCACCGAGCCACCATTTACCGGTCGTTACCATGATTGCAAGGCCGATGGTGTTTACCAATGTGTGTGTTGTGGCAACGCGTTGTTCGACTCGGCGTCCAAGTACGATTCGGGTAGCGGATGGCCGAGCTTCCATCGTCCGGTCGATGCCGAAAACATCGCGACGGCCACGGACTACAGTCTCCCGTTGCCAAGAACAGAAGTTCTGTGCAGTAAGTGCGATGCTCACCTGGGTCATGTTTTTGAGGACGGTCCTGCCCCGACCGGCTTGCGCTATTGCATCAACTCCGCGGCACTCGTGCTGGTTGATACGGATGGCTAGATCTTGGCGGCAACAATTGCCAGGATCTCGTTCTCCAGTTCGGCAGCTCGTTGTTCGATCTGTTGTCCCTTTTCAATCACTTCGGCGGCGAATTGATGGTCTTTTAGGGTAGACGCGTTGGTCTTCACGTTGAGGAACGCTCCTCTGACCGCCGACCGCGCGCATAGGGCGCCGACTCCGGCGTCGGATACCGAATTGGGATTGCCGCTCTCGGCCATTGCCTTGATCACCGCCATCGAGTCGGCGGCGACGGTCATCACCCGGAGCGGAATCTCGATGGCCGTCTTCGTGGCGAGTTCGATTGCGTCCGTGCGCTCAGCTTTCTCAGCATCGGTTCCCTGGGGCAGGGCGAACGCATCCATGACACGGTTGAAGGCGCCCGTGTCTTCATCGACGAGCTCGAGCAACCGGTTGTAGTACTCCTTCCCCCTGACCGCCCAATCTGAGAACTCTTCCCAGCGGTCGTCCCAGCCGCGCTTGTGAGAAGACAAGTTGGCTACCATGGTACCGAGTGCCGCTCCCATGGCGCCAACCGCGGCCGCTACGGAGCCACCACCGGGCGTAGCGGAATCCGCCGCGGTCTGCTGCACGAAATCCCTGACCGGCCTATCTACGAGCCGGGACCTTTTGCGATCGGCAATCGCGTACTCGATGATCTTCTCTTCCGGCTTGAACGGATAGAGGTCGTCCAGTCCGAGTGACTTGACGGCTATCTTGATTATCTCTTCATCGGGTATCCCGATGGAGAGTCGCTGCTTCTGCAAGAAGTACTTCCCGGCGTCGAGCATCGCTTCGAGAGGTATCAGGCCTACCAGCTCCGATCCCGTTACACGCAACCCTCGGGCATCGGCTTTCCGGCAGACTTCATCGAAGGCGACATGTACCGGAGTTGTCCTGATATTGGTGAGGTTCATGGATATCTGGGCGATGCCGTACTCCTCTATGAACCATCCAATTGCCTTCACATACTTTAGCGAGCCCGGAATCCACCGGGGGTTGCCGTTCTCGTCTCTCACCACTTCGCCGGTAAGCGGATTGCCCTTACGCTGGATGCGGCCCTTTTCCCGCACATCGAAGGCGATGGCGTTGGCACGTCTCGTGGAAGTCGTATTCAAGTTGACGTTATATGCGACGAGGAAATCTCTGGCGCCCACGGCGGTGGCACCGGATTTTGGATTGAATTGTGCGGGTCCGAAATCGGGTTTCCATGCCGGCTGGCTCAGCCTGTCCTTCAATCCCTCGTACTCACCGGCACGTACGTCAGCGAGATTTCTTCGCCGTTCGCTGAATGCGGCATGCTCGTAACAGAAGACGGTTATTCCCAGTTCGGTTCCAATGCGTTCGGCGAGCCGTCGCGCATACTCCACGGTCTCCTCCATCGACACGCCGGATACCGGTACCAGTGGACACACATCGGTTGCGCCAAAGCGCGGATGTGCTCCGGTGTGTTTGCTCATGTCGATCAATTCCGCCGCCTTGCCCACAGCTCGTACGGCGGCATCGACTACTTCCTCCGGCGATCCAACGAAGGTTACGACCGTCCGATTCGTGGCCTTGCCGGGATCTACATCCAGCAACTTGACGCCATCGGAGATTTCGATTTGGTGGGTAATCTGCCTGATGATCGATAGGTCGTTCCCCTCGCTGAAGTTTGGAACGCATTCAATTAATCGAGTGGTCATGTCTGCAATTTCCTGAATTATCGACGCTGTGAAATTGGCCTACTTGTGGCTCCGACGCACGATCATTTCGAGTTCTTCCGGTGATCTGGGGAGCGAGCGTGTGAGTACTTCCGCGCCTTCTTCGGTGACGAGCACCTCGTCCTCGATGAACACGGAAATGTCGAGGTCGTGATTGTAGTACCAGGGCTCTACCGTAAACACCATGCCGGGTGCCAGCGGGACGTCGCGCAGGGCGGGGTCCCCCGTTGACAATCCTATGTGATGACCAAAATAGATTTCGGTCGGCATGTACTTTCGCTGATCGCTTGGGATCTGGGCGATGCCTACCGCCGAGAGATCTGACAGAGTGAGGCCCGGCCGCACGGCTGCGAGCACCGAATCAGATGCGGTGGTAATCATCCGGAGAATTTGGCGTTGGATATCCGAGAACCATCCCGATACGGGGAAGGTCCGCCCCATATCGCTCGCGTAGTGGTGGAGTTCGCATCCGACGTCGAATATGACGAGCTCCCCGTTGTGCATCGCACGATTGCGTCTGTTGTAATGAGATGCCAGAATTCGCCAGGGCCACAGGGAATTGGGGCCCGACTTGATAATCGACGCAAACGCAACGCGCTCCGAGCCGTCACTCTTGCATTGTGCTTCAAATACAGCCTCGAGTCCGCGCTCGTCAATGCCATCGACCACGCTTTGCGCAGCGGTGAGCACGGCCCGGGCCGTAATTTCGGCACTGCGTCGCATGACTGTGATCTCGGCTGGAGATTTTATCATGCGGTTGCGTGCAACCAACGTATATGCATTGCTCAAGTTGATGTCAGGGTAGATGCGCTGCAAATGAAGCACCAGCCTGTCGGCGGCCGTCCACGACGGCATTGCCTGAGTTTGGATCCGCTCTAGCCGACCGGGCGTTCCTCGATCGACCCAGATCGGGACATGGCGATTCACCAGCCGGTCCAGATAGGTGTCGAGCTGTTCGAACGGCAGGACCGTGCGTATGCCAGAGCGAGCGGAGATGGCGGGGTCGGTGGCGAGGGGGCGGCCCGGGAAATCATTGCGGCGTGCGCTATTCTCGAACCGTGCGTCCCACTCCGGCGTGAACAGCAGCATGCGCCCGCTGTCTCCATCGATTGCGAGCATCGAGCGGGGGAGTTCGAGGCCTGTGAAGTAGAGAAAATCGTCGAGCTGCCGAAAAGTCTCCCCGTTGCTGACCCCGTGTGCGCTGGGAATCAGTAGAACACCACCACCCAAGTTGTGGAGCATCTCCATTGTGGTTGAGCGTCGTCGCAGATATTCGGTGGCCGGAAACTGCATGTCAGTCCAGTCGAAGAACCTCTGCTCGGTCGAGCCTGCTGGCTTCACCTGGCCATCGAGCGCTTGTGGCACCGCGCAAAAGTACCAGCCTCCGACAGCGAGCAACGCAGCCGTGCGCCCCGTTTTCAGCAGCGTACTCCGGTCTATCATGGAATGTCGGCTTCACATAGGTCGTGAACGACGTCGGCTACTATGGCGGCGGCGCTGTCGAACTGATCTATGGGGAGGGACTCGTTGGGCTTGTGTGCCACCTCTATGGATCCCGGGCCGAAGATAGCGGACTGAATTCCCATCATCTGGAACCATCCAGCATCCGTTGCATACGATGCGCTGAGTGTTTCCGACTGGGTCGTCTTGTCGCAGAGCGTTCGATAGATCTCGGAGTCCTCGGGAAGCAACATGGGTGGTGCCTCACCTCTGACCTCGAACGTGCAGCGGTCCGACGTCACCGCGTCACATACCACCGATCGCACGCGCTGGATTATCTCGGCGCTGTCCATGTCGGGCAACATCCTGATGCCGCAGTCCAGCACGCACTTGTCGGGCACGATGTTGATCGCCGTACCTCCGTCTATCTGGGACAGGTTGAGCGCCGTGTAGGGTACTTCTGGGAAGTATTCCCGGTTGGGAGCGCTCTCGTTCTCGAGCTGGCGTTTCAGCTCCGACAGTGCCGTAATGAGTGGTCCGGCGGGTTCAATGGCGTTCTCACCGAGATGAGGATAGCCGCTGTGGGCACTCTTGCCGGCGATGCTGACCCGGAACTCCAGGTGACCCTTGTGCATGCGAATCACACGTAGTACGGTTGGCTCGCCCACGATGGCGTTCCGCGGTAGCTGATTCGGCTCGGTCCACGTCTCGGCGAGGTGTCTGGCACCGATGGTGCCCAATTCCTCGTCGTAGGTCAGGAGCAGCACGAGAGGGTGCCGAAGTTTCAGTGGGTCAGCGGCCGCGAGCTGGTTGATCGCGATGGCGAGGAATCCCTTCATATCGCACGTGCCGCGACCTACGTATGCGTGCGACGTTGTGCTCATGACAAAGGGATCGCTCTCCCACTCGGGTTCATCGGCGGGGACAACGTCCATGTGTCCGGATAAGATGAGACCCGTCCGGTCCCCGGTGTCTTGCGGGCCGATCGAGATCACCAGGTTCACTTTCGATCCGTCCGGGCTCGGATTTCGTGCGATGCGGACGCCGGGTCGATCAACATATTCGCAGATGAAGTCGGCGATCGGCAGATTGCTGTTGCGGCTGGTCGAGTCGAACGCGGTCAAGCGGGACAGGAGCGCCGAGTTGCGCAAAGGGGTTGTCATGTTGTAAGCATGACTGAGAATTTGAAAGAGGGCAAGGGTGGAGTCGGACCTTGCATTGAACGGCCATCAGTACGTGGGAGGATATTCATGGCGATTACACTCACTTTTCTTGGACACGCGGGTTTCCTGGTGGGAGACGGCAACTATACAGTTGCGCTGGATCCATTTCTAACTGGCAACCCCGTGGCGACGATGAAGCCGGAGGGTGTTGACTGCAGCCACATAGTCCTGACGCACGGTCATGCAGATCACCTCGGCGATGCCGTGGCCATAGCCACGCGGAACGACGCCGCTGTCATTGCCGCGTTCGAAATAACGGAGTTTCTGGGAGAGCAGGGATGTCGCTGCGATCCGGGAAACCCCGGGGGGAAAATCGACACCGATTTCGGTTGGGTTGCGTTCACGCAGGCGTTTCACTCGTCGTCGTACGAGGGGCGCTACATGGGAATGCCATGCGGCGTGATAGTACATCTCGGAGGAGCCACCGTCTATCACTGCGGCGACACGGCCCTGTTCGGCGACATGAAGCTCATAGGCGAGATCTATGAGCCCGACATCGCCTTGATACCGATCGGTGACCGGTTCACGATGGGTCCCGAACTTGCGAGCCGTGCGGCCGAGTGGATCCATCCCAAGGTGGCGATTCCCATGCACTACAAGACCTGGCCGCTCCTGGTTCCGGACGCCTCCGGGTTCGTCCCAAAGGGCGTTGAAGTGAAGCTCATGGAACCGGGCGAGAGTTGGCAGTACGGATAACGGTCGACGGCGTGCCAATGTTGGTCTAGGTCACTCGGCGTTGCCGGGTCGCGGTCTGGAGTGATCCCGCTATTTTGCATTGAATGAATTGCTATCTGCGCGATCGTAGACGAATGGCCCTCCGGCGCGAATTGCGGCTAACGGTGCGACATCACGCTTGGCAGGGATTGCTCGGATTGATCGGCCTCGGCGCTTGCATAGGGGTCGTATCGCTCGGATGTAGTGGGGTTCCCAGGGGAGAGTGGAACGATGGTAGTGGCTACAGATGGGCGACGCTCGTGGTGCCTCGCCGAGGAAAAGATGGCTTCAAGCTGCTGCCCCAGTCTCGCACTGGCATAGCGTTCGAGAATGAGCTGACCAATCAGCAGGTGCTAGATAATCAGTTCCTGTTGAACGGCTCGGGCGTTGCGGTAGGCGATGTAGACGGAGATGGTCTGGCCGACATCTACTTTGCCGCCCTGGGTGGCTCCAACGTGCTGTACCGCAATCTCGGAGGCTGGAGGTTCGAGGAGGTCACAGACTGGGCCGGCGTTGCGGTGACCGACAGGTTTTGCACAGGTGCAGTTTTCGCGGATGTAGATGCTGATGGGGATCTCGACCTGTTGGTAACGGTGTTCGGTGGTCCCAACCGGTTGTTCCTGAATGACGGAACGGGAAGGTTCGAGGATCGAAGTAGCCAGCTGGGTAAGCAGTCCGATCGTGGTAGTACCTCGGTGACGATGGCAGATGTAGATGGGGATGGAGATCTGGATCTCTACATTGCGAATTACAAGGCGAAGTCGGTGCGGGATATGTACCCGCCCGAACAGCTTGCGTTCGACCGTGTGGTTGCGGACTCGCAAGGAAAGCCCAACATAAGGCAGGAGTTCAGATCTCACTTCCGACTGACGACTAAGAACCGCACCGTAGTACCTGTCGAATTCGGCGAACCGGACAACCTCTACTTGAACGACGGCACGGGACGGTTCAGCGAAGTGGGGTTTATGTCGGGGCGATTCGTGGGACACGATGGGAAACCCCTTGACAGTGTCCCTGCCGATTGGGGTCTCACTGCCAAGTTCTACGATATGGATCGTGATGGCGATCCCGATCTCTATGTCACCAACGATTTCGAGAGTCCGGACAGGTTCTGGCTGAATGACGGTACGGGACGGTTTCGTCTGGTAGATCCGTTGGCGGTTCGAGTGACAAGTGGTGCCACCATGGCGATAGGGGTGGCGGATATCGAACGGGACGGGGACCTTGACTTCTTGCTGGTGGACATGCTGGACCTGGATTCCAAGAGGCGCAAGACGCAGACGGTACTCAACCTGCCGGAACAGGCGGCCATTGCGGATATCGCGGGCAGGCCACAGGTGCCGCGCAACACACTACTGGTTGGTCGCGGCGACGGGACTTATGCAGAGGCCGCGTATTACGCCGGCATACAGGCGTCCGGCTGGTCGTGGTCGGCGATATTCCTGGATGTGGACCTCGACGGCTATGAGGATGTACTCATAACCAATGGTTATTCGTATGACTTCCTCGACCTGGACACGTCGGACCGGATCTCCCGGTCGGTGCGCGGTGCGCGCAGCTCACTGGCCATCCGCGACCGCAGGTTCCTCTTGCGATTTCCTCCTTTGCCATTGAGCAACGTAGCGTTTCGGAACAACGGAGATCTTACGTTTACGGATCGTGGAGTTGCGTGGGGATTTGGGGATGAGGCTGATGTGTCGCATGGAGCGGCGACGGGTGATTTGGATGGTGATGGTGATTTGGACGTAGTAGTGAACCGATTGGGTAAGGTAGCGGGGGTGTATCGTAATGAGAGCAGTCGTGCACGCGTGGCGGTTCGTTTGCAGGGATTGTCCCCGAACACTCAGGGTATTGGTACGAAGATTCACTTGTTGGGTGGTGCTGTGCCGGATCAGGTGAGTGAGGTTACGTCTGGCGGTGAATATGTATCGGGTTCTGACCCTGTGTACATGTTTGCGGTAGGTGATGGTAGCGAGATGGGTATTAGGGTGGAGTGGCGCAGTGGTAAGGAGAGTGTGATAGGGGGAGTTAGAGCTAATCGGGTGTACGAGGTATTTGAGTCTGGTTCTATGGACGTGGGTGATGTGGATAGTTCGGCGGTTGAGGTGATGTCGTTATTTAGAGATGCGACGGTGGATTTGGGTCATGTGCATGTAGAGACGGAATATGACGATTGGGTGAGGCAGCCGTTGTTGCGTCATAGTTTGAGCCAGTTGGGTCCTGGAGTGACGTGGTACGATATGGACGGTGATGGTGACGAGGATTTGTTGATTGGCGGAGGTAGGGGTGGTCGTTTGGGATATTACCGTAACGAGGGAGGTCGTTTTCGGAGTGTGGCGGTATTGGGAGAGTTGAGTTTGGACGAGACGACGTTACTGGCGGTCCCGAACGGCTTGGGTGGTACACGTTTGTTGGTGGGTCAGATGAACTATGAGGCATCGAGTCCGGCGGTGGCTCGGGCGGCGTCATCGGTGTTGGGCGTGGATGGTGATTGGGGTGGTAGTGTGGTGGGTGGTCGAGTGGTGGAGGTAGTGCCTGGGGTTATGAGCAGCACGGGACCGTTGGCGGTGGCGGATTACGATGGTGATGGTGATTTGGATTTATTTGTAGGTGGTCGTGTGGTGCCGGCGCGTTATCCTGAGGGTGCGTTGTCGCGTTTGTATTTGAATGATGGTAGTGGTGGTTATGTATTGGACACGTTGAATGCGGGAGTGTTGTCGGGCTTGGGGATGGTGTCGGGTGGGTTGTATACGGATGTGGATGTGGATGGAGATGCGGATTTATTGTTGTCGTTGGACTGGGGCAGCTTGCGGTTGTTGGAGAATGATGGAGGAGTGTTCAGGGATGTGACTCGGGAGTGGGGTTTGTCGGAGTATGAGAGCAAGTGGAACGGAGTGACGACGGGTGATTTCAACGGTGACGGCCTGCCCGACATCGTGGCTACCAGCTGGGGACGGAACACTCGGCTTGCCGCGAGCAGTAAGTATCCACTCAGCATGTATTTCGCCGACTTCGACGAAAATGGCATGATGGACATTGTAGAAGCCCGCCATGACTCTGGTGTGGATGGATTGGCACCGGTGCGGGGAAGAGTCCCACTGATGTTGGGGATTCCCTATGTCGGGCGTCGCGTACCGAGCTACCACGAATTCGCTGACGCCACTCTGGAGGACGTTGTAGGTCCGGCACTCGCCGGCGCTTCCATACTGCAAATCGAGACATTGGACAACATGGTGTTCATGAACCAGGGTGGTTCGTTCGACGCGCAGCCACTCCCGAGCGAGGCGCAACTTGCGCCCGCGCACCACGCATCGGTTGCGGACTTCGACGGGGATGGCAATGAAGATCTGCTTCTCACGCAGAATTTCTTCCCAACCGAGACCGAAACGTCGCGCTATGATGCGGGCCGCGGATTGCTCCTCCTGGGCGATGGATCCGGTGCGTTCCGTCCTATGCCGGGTTGGGTGTCCGGTATCGAGGTTTATGGAGACCAACGTGGCGCGGCTGTCTCGGACGTGGATGCTGACGGACGGGTCGATCTGGTCATTTCGCAAAACGGCGCCGCCTCCAGGTATTTTCATAACCGCGGCGCCGTGGCGGGACTCAGGGTGCGGCTGATAGGTACTCCGGCAAACCCCAGCGGCATAGGGGCCATGATGCGCTTGGTATACTCGGGGCGGATGGGACCCGAGCGAGAGATTCACGGCGGTTCGGGCCGATGGTCGCAGGACGGCGCCGTTCAGATTCTGGGCGGCGTGCAGGCAGCGACCGCGGTTTGGGTGCGCTGGCCCGACGGATCCGAGATCGAAGTGCCGATAACGAAGGGGAGCGGAGAGGTCACTATTCGCTTCGGCAAGCACCCATGAATTGTCTCTTGCGGATTGACTGATATATCTGCATGACTCCGCCAAACGTAACTAACATGACCCGAACTCGTCTTTGCTACGTGCTCGTGATTTCATTGGGGCAATGGGCCTGTAGTTCGTCGCGTCCGCTCGTGTGGCACCAGGAGGACGGATTTAGATGGGCCGATCTGCGCGTGCCTCGCCGGGGCAAGGACGGGTTTCTGCGGCTGTCACCTTCCACAACCAACATCACGTTTTCCAACACCGTTACCGAAGAGGAAGTGCTCCAGAACGAACACATCCTGAATGGCTCCGGAGTCGCCGTTGGAGATGTGGATGGTGACGGTCTTGCGGACCTTTACTTCGCTAGCCTGGACGGTTCGAACGTGCTCTATCGCAATCTGGGAGGTTGGAAGTTCGAAGACGTTACCGAGCATGCAGGTGTTGGTGCGCCGGATCGGTTTTCCACTGGGGCCACTTTTGCCGACGTAGATGGTGACGGGGATCTCGACCTGCTTGTGACCGCACTCGGCGGCCCAAACTCACTGTTTGTGAATGATGGAACGGGAGTGTTCGTGGACCGTACAGAACAGGCCGGTCTGCAATCGAATCGCTATGGCACGACAATGGCCTTGGCGGATGTGGACGGCGACGGCGATCTCGATCTATACGTCGCCAACAACAAAGTAAAATCGGTCCGCGACATCTTTCCGCCCGACGTTCTCGAGTTCGACAAAGTCGTGCAGGAAGTCGACGGCAAGTACTCGATCGCACGCAAATTCCGGAATCACTACAGGTTGATCCAGCAAAAGAATCGGCTGATGCGTCTGGAGTACGCCGAGCCTGACGCGTTCTATCTCAATGACGGTGGCGGTCGGTTTCGGAAGATTCCCTTTACCTCGGGCAGATTCCTGGACGAGGACGGTAGGAAGCTCGACGTGGTGCCAATGGATTGGGGTCTGACGGCGCGCTTTACCGATGTGGATAACGATGGTGACCCGGATCTATATGTGTGCAACGACTTCGAAACTCCAGATCGATTTTGGATCAACGACGGGTCGGGCACATTCCGCGCCGCTCCGCGGGTAGCTCTGCGGGGCACGAGCAACGCCACCATGGCCATCGATTTTTCCGACATCGACCGAGACGGAGATATGGACTTCCTGCTGCTGGACATGTTCGATCGTGACAATCGATTGAGGAAGACTCAGGTGTCTGCCATGCAGCCCGAACCAACTGAGATCGGGAAGATCGACAATCGTCCTCAGGTTGGTCGGAATACCATGTTCGTAAATCGGGGAGACGGGACGTTCGCTGAAATCGCGCGACTTGCGGGAGTGGAAGCGTCTGGTTGGTCGTGGTCGGTCATATTCTTGGACGTGGATCTCGACGGGTACCAGGATGTGCTCATTGGAAACGGACACGAACGGAACTTCATGGATTCCGATACCCAGGCTCTGATCGGCCGCACAAAGCCGGGCCGCGATTGGCGCAGGCTCCGACTGCTCTATCCCACGCTCTATCTTCGCAACGTAGCGTTTCGGAACAACGGAGATCTTACGTTTACGGATCGTGGAGTTGCGTGGGGATTTGGGGATGAGGCTGATGTGTCGCATGGAGCGGCGACGGGTGATTTGGATGGTGATGGTGATTTGGACGTAGTAGTGAACCGATTGGGTAAGGTAGCGGGGGTGTATCGTAATGAGAGCAGTCGTGCACGCGTGGCGGTTCGTTTGCAGGGATTGTCCCCGAACACTCAGGGTATTGGTACGAAGATTCACTTGTTGGGTGGTGCTGTGCCGGATCAGGTGAGTGAGGTTACGTCTGGCGGTGAATATGTATCGGGTTCTGACCCTGTGTACATGTTTGCGGTAGGTGATGGTAGCGAGATGGGTATTAGGGTGGAGTGGCGCAGTGGTAAGGAGAGTGTGATAGGGGGAGTTAGAGCTAATCGGGTGTACGAGGTATTTGAGTCTGGTTCTATGGACGTGGGTGATGTGGATAGTTCGGCGGTTGAGGTGATGTCGTTATTTAGAGATGCGACGGTGGATTTGGGTCATGTGCATGTAGAGACGGAATATGACGATTGGGTGAGGCAGCCGTTGTTGCGTCATAGTTTGAGCCAGTTGGGTCCTGGAGTGACGTGGTACGATATGGACGGTGATGGTGACGAGGATTTGTTGATTGGCGGAGGTAGGGGTGGTCGTTTGGGATATTACCGTAACGAGGGAGGTCGTTTTCGGAGTGTGGCGGTATTGGGAGAGTTGAGTTTGGACGAGACGACGTTACTGGCGGTCCCGAACGGCTTGGGTGGTACACGTTTGTTGGTGGGTCAGATGAACTATGAGGCATCGAGTCCGGCGGTGGCTCGGGCGGCGTCATCGGTGTTGGGCGTGGATGGTGATTGGGGTGGTAGTGTGGTGGGTGGTCGAGTGGTGGAGGTAGTGCCTGGGGTTATGAGCAGCACGGGACCGTTGGCGGTGGCGGATTACGATGGTGATGGTGATTTGGATTTATTTGTAGGTGGTCGTGTGGTGCCGGCGCGTTATCCTGAGGGTGCGTTGTCGCGTTTGTATTTGAATGATGGTAGTGGTGGTTATGTATTGGACACGTTGAATGCGGGAGTGTTGTCGGGCTTGGGGATGGTGTCGGGTGGGTTGTATACGGATGTGGATGTGGATGGAGATGCGGATTTATTGTTGTCGTTGGACTGGGGCAGCTTGCGGTTGTTGGAGAATGATGGAGGAGTGTTCAGGGATGTGACTCGGGAGTGGGGTTTGTCGGAGTATGAGAGCAAGTGGAACGGAGTGACGACGGGTGATTTCAACGGTGACGGCCTGCCCGACATCGTGGCTACCAGCTGGGGACGGAACACGGGGATAGAGACAAGCAAGGACCGTCCACTCAAACTCTACTACGCCGACTTCGATGAGAACGGCACAATGGATATGCTGGAAGCCCAGTACGACTCCCGGCTGGGTGGGCTTACCTCAACCCGTGGGCTACTTCAGGTACGACGAGCGATGCCGTTTGTGGGACGGCGATTTGCCACCGCCGACGAATTCGCCGATGCTACTCTGGAGGACGTTGTAGGTCCGGCGCTCGCCGGCGCTTCCGTACTGCAAATCGAGACTCTGGACAATATGGTGTTCATGAATCAGGGTGGTTCGTTCGACGCGCAGCCACTCCCCATCGAAGCGCAACTCGCGCCCGCGTCTTACGCGGGAGTGGCAGACGCCGATGGTGACGGGAACGAGGATATCTTCCTCGCCCAGAATTTTTATCCCAACGAGGTCGAGGTTGGCCGCTACGCCGAGGGACGTGGTCTCTGGCTGCGCGGGAACGGCGGAGGTGAGTTCGACGCTATGTCAGGTACAGTGTCGGGAATCAAGGTGTATGGGGACCAACGTGGGGCGGCGCTCGCCGACTACGACGGGGATGGCAGGGTGGATCTCGTGGTGAGTCAAAACGCGAACGCCACGAGGCTCTATCACAATCAGGGTGCCAGGAAGGGCATCCGCGTGAGGCTAATAGGTGATCGATCCAATCCGCGAGCCGTGGGGGCAGTGCTGCGCCTATTGTACAGCGACCGGCGGGGCCCGGCCCGTGAGATCCACGCAGGTTCCGGCTATTGGTCTAATGATGGTGCGGTGCAGATTCTCGGTGCGGACGGTGAAGCCACGGCGGTGTGGGTCAGGTGGCCGGGTGGAGAAGAGTCTGTTACGGAGGTGCCGTCCGGCACGGACGATGTTACGATTCGGGCGCCGAGTCCATAGACATGTCGACGAACACGACATCAGTTGAACGTGAGGAATTCCTAGCGTGAGTGATTTAGTTTTGCAGAGTGCTGCCATAGATCCCCCGGGTCGACTTCTGACCGGACCGGGTCCATCCAATCCGGAGCCCTCGGTGCTCGAAGCCATGTCGCGACCTGTAGTGGGTCATCTCGATCCGTACTTCCTGGAAGTAATGGATCGGACTATGGCAATGCTGCGCCAAGTCTTCCAGACGAAAAACCATCATACGATCCCCATGTCCGGTACCGGTACATCGGGCCTGGAAACGATCATGGCGAACCTGATCGAGCCGGGTGACGAGGTTGTGGTCGGGGTAATCGGATATTTCGGACAACGTCTGCAAGAGATGGCGCTGCGAGTGGGGGCGAACCTTCGGGTGATCGAGGTTCCGTTGGGAGAGGTGATAGATCCCACTCTGTTCGAGAAACAACTCCAAGAGAAAGCTGCCAAGCTCGTTGCGCTGGTACATGCTGAAACCTCTACCGGCGCATTGCAGCCGGTGCGGGAGGTGGCCGACATAGCTCACGAATTCGATGCATTGATCGCCATCGATTGCGTGACGTCGTTGGGAGGAATGGAGGTCAGAATAGATGAGTGGGGTATCGACGCAGCGGGCTCATGTTCGCAGAAGTGTTTGGGCGCCCCACCGGGATTGGGTCCGGTCACCTTCAGTCCCCGTGCGATGGAGGCGGTAAAGGCTCGGAAACACGGGCCGGCCACCTGGTACATGGATCTGAGCCTACTGTTTCAGTACTGGGGGGATGGCAATGGAGCCAAGCAGCGCGCGTTCCATCACACGGCGCCGGTGTCGAGCATCTACGGGTTCCACGAGGCCCTGCGTCTCGTTCTCGCAGAAGGGTTGGAGCAGAGGTGGGATCGCCATCGTACAGCGCACCAGCGGTTTGTGACGGGCCTCGAGGAGTTGGGATTGACGCTGTTCACTCCGGAGCAACACCGCCTCCCGATGCTCAACGTCATCAACATCCCCGACGGCATTGACGATCAGAAGGTGCGGAGCGCTCTGCTCAACCGCGGAGTCGAGATCGCAGGCGGTTTCGGACCGCTGGCCGGCAAGACGTGGCGTGTGGGGCTCATGGGAGTCAATGCCAACGATGAGCAGGTAGACCGTCTGCTCGGAGCACTGGGCGAGGTACTGGACTAGTGTAGTGTGTCGGAAAGTCTCTTTCCAATCGTCTGTCCGTCCGATCCGGAAATCGGTTGTTCTTGAGAGGATGGGTCGGCCACAGTCAGGGCGCTTCCTAAACAAATAGACCCGCGACACAGTACACTAGTCCAGTTGCTCGATCACCTCGTTGCCACGACCGCCAACCAGTCACCGGTTGCGCTCATTGCCAAGCGGGAGATTCCCCGCAGCCCTGCAGGACCGAAATCGGCTACTTCTTTCCAGCCGTTGCCGCTTGCTGGATCCCAACTGAACAGCTTCGACCCGTGGCCCATGATCGCGATACCCGATGGGGTCCAGGCATAGAACTCGTTACCCTCAAGTAGCGGGACGAGCGGACGCACAGCCTGAGTGTCGAGGTCGAGTTCCTTGATCCAAAACTCCGGTATGCGGTGTGTGAAGCTGATGGCGTGTCGCCCGGGAATATTGTGGAGCGAGCGCCCGATGTTGTAGGCTACGATTCTCGTTTGTCCGGTTTGTGTGTCAGCCAGCTGGAGCGTCGATGGGCGGCCGAGAACGAAAAGTGCCAGCGTGTGGTTGTCCCCCCAGGCGTGATAGCCCACCGGTTTGACATCGGCGAGGACGACATTCATTCGCGTGCCGTCCAAGGCGAATCGCCACAGCCTCTGTGTAGAATCAGCTTCTACTTCAATGACCGAGAACGCGTCTCCGCCCGGGGTAACCGTTGGCGAGTATTCACTTTCGGGGTCAGTCCGTGTCACCTGACTGGACGATCTCGCGGCGATGTCGTAGCGGTAGATGTCTGTCTGGCCGCCACGGTTCGATGTATAAAGCACGGCGGCGCCGTCCGGGGTGAAAGAAGGCTGATTATCATATCCGTCCCGGTCGGTGATGTTGAACGGAGTGCCAAAGCTGATGAGTTTGCCGTTGTGGTTGGTTTTCACAAGGTAGATATCCGTGCCCGGCGGTCCTTGTGACACACCGAACGTGACGTTCGTGATGGCACCGAAGATCAGTAGCACGATGAGGCGGACGCGCGGAGTGGCCATTGCGGTTATCCTTAGAGCGACTTAGTACGTGGTGAGCGGGATAGAGCAAGATGTGTGGCGCGGATAGTCATGTCAATCGGAACTGTGAACACGTGGAGGTTGAATGCGACAATTGTTTGTGATGGTGCTTGCGCTCGTGGTCGGTGCATGCGCCAATGATGGCGGAGGATCCAAGACAGACTCATTTGCGGAGGAACTGGGAGTGGACCTAGATGCCTTAATTGAGACACCGTCCGGATTGCGGTATCAAGAACTGACCGTGGGCGACGGTGCGGAGGCCTTGGCTGGCAACACGGTCTCGGTACATTACACGGGCTGGCTCACGGATGGTACGAAGTTCGACAGTAGTGTGGACCGCGGTCAGCCGTTCGAGTTCAGGTTGGGGGTGGGTATGGTGATCGCTGGTTGGGATGAGGGTGTTGCCGGTATGAAGGTGGGCGGAAAGCGCAAACTGGTTATTCCGGGAGACTTGGGATACGGTGGACGAGGGGCTCCGCCGGATATTCCGCCCAACGCAACACTCGTTTTTGATGTGGAGTTGCTCGGAACGAAGTAGAACCACTGGGGAGGTGATACCTGTTCTATTGGGTCAAACAGTGTTAACTTCAAAGGTTATATGAATCCGGCAGATCGCCCGCCTGTTTCTGCAGAGCATCTTCATACTTGAGGTAATACGTGGAACAGTATCTTAGCATCTGGACTGGCCCTAGCTGGCCGCTTGTAGCCGCTGCACTCGGCGCAGGTTTGGCCTTGACGGTTTTCAATCTTTACTTGACCAGTTCGGTGTTGCACCGCGGAATTTGTCACAAGGCGATCTCGTATCCTGCATGGCTCACGAGAACAGTCGCTGCCTGGTTATGGCTCACAGAGTGCGTCCCGCCGCTTTCGTGGGTTGCGGCTCACCTGCATCACCATGCGACCTCCGATACCGCGGAAGATCCACACGCGCCGATCTTCAAAGGGTTCTGGCACGTGTTTCTCTTCACCTGGTACTACGTGCCAGAGTGGTACCGCGGCAATATGAAGATGGCAGAGACGCGGTATCTGCGGAGATTCCAGAAGGAAAGAGTGTTGCATTTCCTCGACCGTCCGGCAATCGCCAACGGCAACTTCTACCTGCAATTGATTCTGAGCGTCTTGTTCGGGCCCGTTACGCTGGCCTTCTGGTTGGCCCGGATCGTTCCGTACATGCTTGGATCAGGTTATGTGAACTCCGTAGGTCACACGCACGGCGAACGGCCGCATGAGAATCTCGGTACGGATGCTCGGGGTTTTTGGCAGACCCTGTTTGGATATTACGTGGGCGGCGAGTCGTTGGGACACAACTACCACCACTACCGGCCGGCCAGTAGCACCTTCAGGCCAGCGAAGTTCGACCCCGGTCACTGGTTCGCGACAAGGATATTGCGAGGGGATCCACGTCCGACTGAGGTGGAGCAGTAGGACCCAGTGGAACGTTGAACTGCGGGATCTTGTTGAAACGTAGGTGTCTGCGCGAATGACCAGTGATTCAATGTTCCGTTTGGCCATAATAGGTGCCGGTCCGGTTGGGTTGGAGGTGGCAGCTGCGGCCTCGAGCCGAGGTTATTCCACCGTCGTGCTGGAACGTGGCGATCTGGGGCAACACGTCTTGGATTGGGGCCACGTCCAACTTTTCACACCTTTCGGAATGAATGCCGGTACGGAAGGACTGCGGGTGTTGGGCGAACATGGTGTGGTGCTTCCTGACGACGAAGATTTCCTGACCGGTGCCGAGTTCCATGCGCGTTTCCTCGTGCCGCTCGGAGAAGCTGTGGGCCGGCTGGTAACTGTCGAGACCGCGACTACCGTGATAAGCGTCAGTAGGAATCACCTGTTGAAAGGCGAGGCGATTGGTGAATCCGAGCGGGCTCGCGACTGCTTCCGAATTCTGTGCGAGACTGAAGGTGTAGAGCACGTATACGAGGCCGAGATCGTCTTCGATTGCAGCGGCACATATGGCAATCCAAGCTGGCTTGGACCCGGCGGCGGCGCAGCGCTGGGTGAGCGGCGCTTCAGAAGTGAGATAGCATACGGATTGCCAGACATATTGGGCGCGGACCGACATTCATATGCCGGCAAACATACACTCGTTGTCGGCGACGGCTATTCGGCGGCGACATCGGTGCTATCATTGGCTCGTTTGGCTGAGCAACATCCAGACTCCACGTTTCACTGGGCGACCCGGGGTAAGATGCCCTATCCGGTGGCCCCGCTGTCCGATGATCCACTCCCAGCCCGCGACGACATCACGCGGCGGGCGAACGCTCTTGCAGTAGATCCGCCGCCGGGGTGTCTCTGGGAATGTGATGTAGAGGTCGTATCGATAGAGCGCCCGCAACCGGATGGCCCGTTCACGGTGGGACTGAGAAACGGAACCAGGGTCCACACTCGATCGTTCGATCGCATCATCGCCAACGTCGGTTTCGAGCCCGACGACAGCCTCTACCGCCAATTGCAGATCCACGAGTGCTATGCGTCACGTGGACCAATAAAGGTATCGGCCGCGCTCATGGCGGCGAGCGGAGACGGACCTGCGGATTGCCTGTCACTTGGTGGGTTCGGGCCAGAGGTGCTGATCAACCCCGAGCCCAACTACTTCATACTCGGCATGAAGAGCTACGGCAAGAACTCGGCGTTTCTGCTGCGGACGGGCTACGAGCAGGTGGCCGATGTGTTCGGGATGCTAAACGGGTAGCGGGAAGTAGGGAAAAGGGCATCCGTCATCAGCGATCCCTGTCCCACACGTTGTTCGTTCTGTCGGTGTCCGGAAACTCGTGCGCCGCATCTATCTCCACGCGCACCACCGGTGACTCGGACGGGACCATCAATTCCGCAGTAGTCTTACCCTCGAGCCACGTCTCTACCGGCACCTCCGCCACAGTGGTCTCACCGTTCGCATGGGTGATGGTGATGCGTGCAGGCATGGGGGCGGCACCCATATCCTCGATCACGATCAGCGTCTCGCGGGAACCAGGTCGGACGGTTGCCACCGCTTGGTCGAGCGTCCATGTCTCGTAGTACCACGTCCGCCAGAACCAATCGAGATTCTTGCCGGCCACCCTGTTGAACGTGTTGAATAGATCCCAAGGGGTGGGGTGCTTGAAGGCCCAGTCGTGAACAAATGTGTGGAAGCCCCGCTCGAAGGTTTCCTTGCCCAGTAAACCGCGGAGCGCGATCAAAACGGATGCGGGTTTTGCATATGATGCCGTACCGTAAGCCGCCTGTGAGTAGTGGTAGTCACTGCGCCGCATCAGTTCCCCTTCGAGCCCCAGCTTGGCAACCTGGAGATACTGGGTGCGCTCGTTCTCCTCGTGCTCTGCGTTGGGATAGAACTCGTTCTCGGCCTGGGTCGTGTTGAACTCGGTCGTACCTTCGTCGATCCACGCATACCTGCGCTCGTCACTGTTGATGATCATCGGGAACCACATGTGACCGAGCTCGTGAGCGATTACGCTGTATAGCTCTTCCTCACCACGCTGCAGATATCCACCTACCAGCGTCATCATCGGAAACTCCATACCGCCGCCGATTATGCCGTTGCCCTCGACTACCGTCATGTGAGGCCAAGGGTAGGGCAGCGTTGTCCAGCGGGACAGAAAGTCGATGCTGTGCTGGGCGAACCGCCAGGCTTTGCTCCACTTGGGGGCCGAAGCCCGCCAGAACGTATTGACGGTGGCGTAATCGGTAGTCCCGTCACCGTCCCGGTCTCCCACCGGCGTCCGGGCTGCATCCCACAGCGACTCCGAGGTGGCGCTGAACACGACGTCCCGCACGCTGTCACTACGGAATCGCCATTTCAAGTACCCGTCGTCGGATGTGAGCGTGGCGTTACCGGAACCGAAGTCGGCTCGAGTGAGGACGTGTACCACGTCATCACTTGCAGCGGCCCGGTTCATCCGTTCGATGATGGTTTGGGGCAACACCTCTTCGGGGTTCTGTAACGTTCCGGTGGCGGCTATGACCCAGCCCTCGGGTGCTTCGACCGTGAGATCGTAAGTACCGAAATCAGAGTAGAACTCTGAATTGCCGATAAAGGGATCGAGCTCCCATCCGGAGAAGCCTGCTACGGATGAAAAGTTCTGTATGTCTCCGTAGACGGCGGGTTGGGGATACCAGTAGGCGATATGAAACAGGTTGCCACCGCTGAATCCCATACGGGCGCTTGCTCCCTGTTGGGGAATCCTGAACGCCCATTCCATCTCGATCGCCACCGAGTCACCACTCGGCAACGGCTGTGATAGCAGCACGATCATGTTGGTCCCGTCGATCACATAACCGGCTCCTTCACGTGGATTGGAGATCTGGTGGAGGTCCTGCCCCGCGACATTGACCCGACCGATCTGCATTCCACCCGTCACCTCCTGTTGTTCGCCGCGCTGCGCTCCTGCAGCGTGCAGGTTCTGGAGCAACTGGAGTGCTACGAATGGAAGCTGGGCGGGCGAACGGTTGTGATAAACCAGACGGCCGCGTCCCGACAGCTGTTGTTGGTCCGGGATTAGGCGAGCGCGGAGAGTGTAGGTGGTCCACTGCTGCCAATAGCCTGGCCCGGGCTTGCCGGTTGTGGTTCTAGTACCCTGCACCACGGCCTGCTGGAAGCTCCTGGGAGGTACTAGCGGATAGGGTATCGGTCTCCGTCGCACGTCATTCGATTGAGCGAATGCGGAGCCCACGCCTGCCGCGCAGACTGATAGTAACATCGCGAAGTGTACCGTCTGGAGAACCATCATCAACTCTCTTTCATGCTTTTCGTGCTCACTTCTTCCGCCTAGAGTCCCGCAGCACCTCACGAGCTGCATTGTATCCCGGTGCACCGGTAACGCCACCCCCGGGATGAGTACCGGCGCCGCACAAATAGAGGCCATCAATGGGCGTGCGATAACGAGCCCAGCCGGCAACCGGTCTCATGAAGAAGAGTTGATCGAGTGTGAGGTCGCCGTGGTTGATATTGCCCTCGGTAAGCCCAAAGACCGTCTCCAAGTCGGCCGGACTGTAAACCTGACGGTGCAGGATACAGGACGGGAGGTTCGGTACGTACTCGGTAAGTGTATTCACGACCAGGTTGCCCAATTCCTGTCGTTTAGCATCGTTCCATTCCTCGTTCCTCAACTTGTAAGGAGCGTATTGCATGAAGATCGACATCACGTGCCTACCCGCGGGGGCTAGCGTGGGATCCATCAACGATGGAATCACGATATCCAGATACGGCTTCTGCGACATCGCGCCGTACTTCGCATCGTCGTAGGCCCGCTCCAGATACTCGAGGCTTGGGCTCACCGAAATGATGCCTTCGAGGTGCGGGCCTTTGCCCCCCAAACAGGAAAACTGGGGTAGCTCTCCGAGTGCCAAGTGCACCTTGGCGCATGCGCCTCGGTACTTGATGTTGTGCACTTTGTCTAAGAACACCGGGTCGAAATGACCTGCGTCCACGAGGTTGAGGAACGTGCGCTTGGGGTCTGCACTGGAGATCACGCGATCGGCCTTGATGATATCGCCGCCCTCGACGATCACGCCAAGTGCGCTTTCGTTCTCAACTACGATGCGCGCTACGGCCCTCCCCGTTGAAATCTCCGCACCGTTCTTGCGAGCGGCTTCAGCCAATGCAGCGGTCAAGTGTCCTATGCCGCCGTGCACGAACTGCGGCCCCCGGATCACGCCTCGTGGGCTCCAGACGTGCTGATGCATTAGCACGTAGCTGGTACCTG
Source organism: Gemmatimonadales bacterium (assembly GCA_046757925.1). Taxonomy (GTDB): domain Bacteria; phylum Gemmatimonadota; class Gemmatimonadetes; order Gemmatimonadales; family GWC2-71-9; genus JAZDCZ01. The sequence goes on along the minus strand of JBHHZE010000041.1, from coordinate 2,917 downwards.
CAGCCATCGGACCCTGGAAGATACCCGTGACGCCCGACGCACCCAGTACACCCTTCAGCACATCGGTCTCAAACCACTCGTCCAGGAACTCGGCCACCGGCATGGGCAATATGCGCAGCGCTTCCATCATTTGGCGTTTGCCGAGCCCCCTGAGGCCTCGTACCAGCCGGAGCAAGCCCCAGAGATCTCGTGGAGAGATCTCTGGAAAGCCGGTCGGCGTGGTTCGATACACGGTGCGCAAAAAACTGGTGATAGATCCGACCAGCGAGGTGAATTCGGTCCAGCGGTTGGCGTCGCGCGCGGAGAAATCGCGGATCGCCGCAGTAGTTCGAACTGAATCACGCGAGAGGGTGAGGTGACGTCCGTCGAGGAGTGGAGCGAGAACCGCTGGCTCGGGTGACGAGAACCGCAACCCGTTGTCGCGGAGGCGGAGGTCCTCGACCACGTTTGGGTGCAGCCCGCTCAGACAATGCGCGCCGGAATCGACCTTGAATCCGGGATGGAATTCCTGAGTGACTGCAGCTCCACCCACGTTGTCCCGTTGTTCGAGCACCAGCACTCCCATCCCGGCTCGTGCCAGGTATGCTGCGGTCACCAGTCCGTTGTGGCCGGCACCGATCACGATTGCGTCGTAGCGACCGCTCACTTCATCTCCCGCAGGATCCGCATGGCGGCTAGCCGTCCGGGCGCGCCCAGGATCCCGCCGCCCGGGTGCGTGCCCGACCCGCACTGGTAAAAGTTGCGCAGCGGAGTCTTGTATTGGGCCCACGGTGCCACGGGTCGCAAGAAGAACAGCTGATTCAATCCGAGTTCGCCATGGAAGATGTTGCCTTCGGTGAGTCCGATCATGTCCTCGAGATCCGAGGGCGTGAGAACCTGACGGTGTAGAATAGCTCGCTTGATGTTCGGCGCGTACTGTGACAGTGTATCGATGACCACATCACCGAATGCGTCGCGCCGTTCGTCGTTCCATCCACCATTGAGGGCATAGGGCGCGTACTGAACGAAGATCGACATTACGTGTTTGCCCGGCGGTGCCATGGTGGGGTCGATCATCGACGGTATGATGATGTCCATGAACGGCCTACGGGAAAAGTTTCCATACTTGGCGTCGTCGTAGGCGTGCTCCAGATAGTCGATGCTTGGGCTAATGGAGGTAGCGCCACGGAGATGGGGTCCAACTCCGGGCAGGCAACTGAAGTCAGGCAGCTCGCTCAATGCCAGGTTCACCTTGCCGGAAGAGCCGCGGATGTTGAAGCGTCGAATAGCGTTCACGAACTCGCCGGGTAGGTGTTCGCTCGCGACGAGCTTGAGGAAGGTACGTTTGGGATCCAGTGCGGAGACCACCACCTTGGCGCGTATTTCTTCGCCGTCTGCCAGGTGCACACCCACGGCTCTGCCGTTCTTGACGATGACTCCAGCGACAGCGGCGGCGGTGCGGATTTCGGCGCCCAACTCGCCCGCGGCGCCGGCGATGGCCTCACTAACTGCCCCAGTACCGCCCCTGGCGAAGCCCCACGCGCGCAGTGCGCCGTCGATCTCGCCCATGTAGTGGTGCAACAGAACATAAGCCGTCCCGGGGGAGCGCGGCCCCATGAACGTACCGATTATGCCGCTTGCCGACATCGTCGCCTTGAGCGCCTCGGTCTCGAACCACTCGTCCAGGAAATCGGCCGAACTCATGGTCATCAACTTGTGGAGCGCGTAGAACTTTTCGGGGCCAAGGTCATGGAAGTGCTTGCCGAGTTTCAAGAGCTTGCGTAGTTCTCGCGGGCTCAGCGAGGTGAGGTCGGGCGGCACCATTGAAAGGATGGGCTTGACCGCCAATGCCAGGTGGTACATGAGTTGGCCGAATCGATCATATGCGTCGGCGTCCCGAGGTGAATGACGGTAGAGTTCTTGTCGTGTGTGATCGTGGTCTGCCCAGCGGACCAGATGGTCGCCGCTTGGCAGAGGAGTGAACGTGCTCTCGAGCGGGAGGATCTCCAATCCGTGACGTGCCAGCTCGAGTTCCCGGATAATTTCCGGCCTGAGCAAGCTCACTACGTAGGAGCACACCGAGTACTTGAAGCCGGGATAGATTTCTTCGGTCACCGCGGCCCCGCCCACCAACTCGCGGCGTTCCAACACGAGTACGCGCTTACCGGCTCTGGCAAGGTAGGCGGCGTTCACGAGCCCGTTGTGTCCGCCTCCGATCACCAGGACATCGTAACGGGGTCCGTTGACAGCGCTAGCCACGTTTCCGCTCCGGATCGAAGAACGGCGTCTCTACTATCTTCGCGGCCGCTTGTTTGCGCCGATGCTCAACGGTGACCTCGAGCCACACCTCGCCACCCATGCAGGCGTGCTGTGCCTCGATATGTGCTAGAGCAATGTATTTCTTCAGTGTCGGCGACCAGCATCCACTGGTGGCATACCCGATCTGTTCACCACCAGTGTAAACCGGCGTGCTGGTTCGCCATGCGGCCGTTGGGAGCCGGGGTGGAAGCCCAACTTCGCCATACAGTCGCTCGAGTGAGTCCCACTGTATGTCGAGTCCGCAGAATTGCCAGTCCGGTCCGCGATCTTTCTCCGCGGCGAGCGCGCTGCGTCCTACGAAACCATCGCTGTTCAGTTTCACCGTCCATCCCAGACCTAATTCGTAGGGTGACGACTTTTGGCTCTCGATCGAGGCCTTCTGCGCCGACACGTAGTCTACATCGATCAGCAAGAGGCCCGCCTCGATGCGCGCCACATCGAGTGCAAGCATCCCGGCAGGTGTAATGCCGTATGGCGTTCCGCCTGCGATCAATGTATCCCACAGCCGCGCGGCGCATTCTGCCGGCACCCAGAGTTCGTATCCCAGGTCCCCGGTATATCCGGTACGGGAGATCGTGACGGGAATGTCTCCGATGTTGGCCGAAGTCACATGAAAGAA
>JBHHZE010000040.1:0-31777 GCA_046757925.1 Gemmatimonadales bacterium | reverse complement strand
ATGCGTCCACACTCCGGGCATGCCAAACTTGGTGAGCTGCGTAACCTCCTCGTGCGCCATGTTGTGCCATTCGTCTATGGCGAGCGCATCGATATGCTCGTTATAGGGTCCCGACCCGGTCGATATGTACAAGAAATTGCCCGACTCGTGGAGATCGTGCATCACGGTCGGTTTCCAGTAGAGGTAGGACGCTAGGATATTCCGCGTTAGTGCCAGACCCAAGCCATAGCCGTCACGGTTGTTGTCGTGAGCCACGTACTTACCCCAGTATGGCAATCCCGGTCCGACGTTACGGTGAGCCTTACCATAGTTGTAGCTGTCCACCATACGATCCCGTCCGTCTGGCTCGGCAACGGGTACGATGATCGTGATGACGTTCTCTCTGATACCTTGAATGAAAGGAGTGTCTTCAACGGCCAACCGATATGCCAGTTCCATCAACATTTCGGGTGGACCGGTCTCCGGCGAGTGCAGGCCTCCGGTGAAATAATAGATGGGCTTGGCCTCTGCGAGCACGGCGGCCACGTCTGAATCCGACAGCCCGCGCGGGTCAGACAACCGATTGAGGTAGCCGCGGTACCGGTCCAGGTCGGCGATTGTAGCCTCATTTGCTACGATCACCTCAATCATATCTCTATTCTCTTCAGTCTTGCCGATCATTCGCACGGTCACGCGCGGTGACATGTCAGCGACAGCGCGCATATAACCGTAGATTTGCGCCGTATTGTGAAGAATATTCGGTGCCCCTATGATCGTTCCGAAATACTCTAGAGGGGATGGAACGTCGTTCGAGAGTGGCAAATGATCCACTAGCTCACTGACGAACCGTGGATCCGTGGTGTACTCCCTGATTTTTTCCCCGTACGTCTGATCGTTGGCTTGGGCAAGAGCAGTTCCGGCGGTCAAGACCACTGCAAACGAAGCGGCCCCGAGGAAGTAAAACAGCGATCCGCAACGCATCAGGTCCTCCATGTCATAGTTCTCGATAGCCGCAATTTACTCCGAGAAGCACCTTGCGATAGGCCTGGTGCTACCCACTGCCATCTTCGCCGCAGGCCACATCACCCCCTCTGGGTCGGAGTGCAGAAGGTCGAGCTGTCTTTCAACATATTGGACGATGCGCGCGTACGTTTAGACGACACCGTCCGCGCGCTGATGACAACCCGCTTTCATATGGTTAGTTTTACGGCGCCGGATTTCACGATAGCACAAGTCATGCAGGAATCAATCTTAACCTGGGATCTGATTCTGGCTTCACCGATAGCTAGGCCAACCAGCAGACGTCGATTCTGGTTCGCATTTCTGTTCTTGTGCGTCCTGTCGCAACCGGCGGCAGCGCAACAAGATTCCCTTCGTGGCAGCCTCGACTCCCTGCGTAGGATCAACCTCAGCGAGGTTGTAATAGTTGCCAGCCCGAACGATCCAACCATGTTCACCTACACCTACAACCGCATCTCGCTCCAACAGATCAAGAGACACGACGCAACGATGGTGTCGGACTTCGCCCGTCTCATACCATCGGCGCACGTTCAAACCAACTCGCGCGGTGAGACGTTGGTCTACCTGCGCGATGCCGGCGAGCGTCAGGTGGGACTCTTCTTTGAAGGCGCTCTGCTAAACATCCCTTGGGACAATCGCATCGACTTGAGCCTCGTGCCGGCAAGCGTTATTGGCGGAATGACGGTGGCAAAGGGAGTACCTCCCATTGAATATGGGACTAACGTTCTGGGTGGTGCGGTGAACTTGACGGCCAGGACCGCCGACTTTGCCGGATCCGAAACGCAAATGACCGCGCGATACGGCAGCCAAGATAGATCTTTCGCTTCACTTACACGTCGTGGCACCAGGGATCACTTTAGCTATGTGGGATCAGTGTCATACTCTAGATCCGACGGGCTGGCCTTATCCTCTGAAGCCGATCTCCCGTTCTCACAGCCCGATGACGATATACGCACCAACACCGGCTCGAGAATATTCAATCTGTTTGCCCATGGATCTTACGACGTGGCACGTGACGCAAGAATCGGCCTGACCCTTATGCACGCCGATGCCCGCAAGGGAGTCGCACCCGAGGGTCATCTCGACCCGGCCGTATCCCGAGTCAGGTTCTGGCGCTATCCCGATTGGCGCAACACCGTGGCCATCCTTAGCAGCGACGCAATCTCCGGAAGCACCGTGTGGAAAGGATCCGCCTGGGTCTCGTCCTTCTCACAGACCATCGACTCTTACACGTCAGCGTCATTCGATAGCCTCAAAGATAGGGAAGACGATGACGATCTAACTGTGGGTGCAAGGTTTACGCTCACTCGGCCCCTACTTATTGGCTCAATGAAAGTTGCGGCCAACTGGCTCACGTCTACGCACTGGCAGCGGGATCAAGATCTCGAGCCAGACGGCCGTGCTCTGCCCGGATCCACGCCGCCTCGCCTCGAGTTCCAGCAACACCTGCTGAGTGTCGGTGGGGAGTACGAATTCACGGCGAGTCCGGGACTGGAGGTCAACGTTGGAGCGAGTTTCGACGCCATGTTTGCGCCCAAGACAGGCGACAAACCGGATATAGATGCGTTTACCGATTACACGGTGACGCTGGGCACGATATATCACGGTAACTCGGGCTGGTTCGTTCGTACTTCGGTAGGCCGCAAGACACGCTTCCCGACCATGCGGGAGCTCTTTGGCCAGGCCCTCAACCGATTTCTCATAAATCCCGACTTGAGACCCGAGTCATCGACGCAGGCAGAACTCGGGCTCGGGGCGCGCACCCCTGCGTACTCGGGAGAGATCATTCCGTTCGCAACATTCACATCCAACACGATAGATCAAGAGGTTGTCCTGGTTGAAGGTGAGACCAGACCTAGGCGTCGGCGCATCAACTTGAGAGGTAGTAAGGTTATCGGGCTGGAGATCGTCGCTGCCACGACACCTGTGAGCTACCTCAAGTTCGAAGGTCACCTCACGCTCCTGAACGTCCGCCGCCGAAGAGAGACCGATGCCGATCCCACGAGGATCGCCGAGAAACCCAACGCGCTGGGCCGTTTCACCGCAGAGTATACAGGGCACCAGGGCACGTCCGTCGTAGTGGAAACGGAATACACGGGACGTGCGTACTCGCTGAACGACTTCAACGAATTCGTACCCCTCAACACATCTGTCGTGCTGAATCTCAGAGTCGGGCAGCAACTCACGCTGCCTTCCTACCAAGTGTGGGAGGTGTTCGTCCGCGGCGATAACGTGACGGACGACCTCGTGCTTCCTCAGCTTGGCTTGCCCGCCGCAGGACGAACCTGGTCGGGCGGCCTGAACGTCACGTTCTAGCTACCGGATTGCCGCTGCGGCACCCGAGCGCCGAGGGTCTGCCCCACCCGTGACAGTCGCGCCGTCTATCCGTACGGCTGCACCATACCCCATTCGTAGTTCACCCCGGAGCGAGATCCGCTGGAACTCGTGTCCCATAGCTTTCAACCGCCGTATCACTTCGGGCGCAAATCCATCTTCTATTTGGACAACTATATCTTTCACTTCGGACTTCTGTCTGCGAACACCCACCAGGAACCTGGGAAGCTCCAGGGCGTCCTGAGGTCCGAGATCACGATCGATTGTCGCCGCAACCATCTGGTACACGGCAGACGTGATCCAAGCGTTGCCTGCCGCCCCTACGGCCAAGAACGGAGTCTTTTGCTCGCCCGTACCCTTGAACACCAAGGTCGGGGCTATGCTGGTACTGTGCCTGGAGAATGGTATCCGAGCTCCAAAGGCAGCGGGATCAGTCCGATAGGAGCGCATTTTGTCGTTATACAGAAAGCCCAGACCCGGCGAGACGTAGAAATTGCCGCCCCACGTACCCAGCGTCTGGGTCACCGCCACGAGATTCCCATCCGCATCCGCCAAGGCGAAGGCCGTCGTCCCCGACGAGCGGCACCCACGGTCGTCACTCCAATCACAACCCGGCAGTTCCTCCCCCCACGATGTCGTTACCTTGCCATCTTTGGCGCACTCCAGCTCATCGCCATTGGTTCCTAGTTCCGCCGGCCCGGAACTCTTGTCCGCCTTGAAACAGCGCCCCCAGCGTCGCTTGGCGCTCGCCTTATCCAAAGCGGGACCAATATCCACCGGCCAAAGATCCGGATCAGCCAACCGGCCGAACAGAGACGGGGCCAGCTTCCAGGCTTCGATCATCGCATGGAGTGTAGCTGCGTCGGTGGTATACAAAGCAGGTTTTGCAAACTGATCCAATAGATTGAGCTTCGCTATCAGAGAAGCACCGCCACTTGCAGCCGGTGCCGAAGAATAGATCGTGTGGCCGTGATACGTACCTCTAACAGGCTCACGTGTGGCGGCAAAGTAACGGGCCATATCGCTCAGTGAGATGGCATTGCCTTTCCCCCTCAGATCGGACACCAGTCGCTTCGCTACCGGACCACGATAGAACGCGTCGGCTCCACCTTCAGCAATCTGCCGCAGCGTCCACGCCAGATCGGCATTCCGCAACGTGTCTCCCGGCGCAAGCGGCTCTCCATTCGGAAAGAAAAGGGCTGTACTACTCTCGTACTTGAGGAAACGATCGCGTTCCCGAGCCAGTGTAGTTGTAAACGCATCGTCCAAAACGAAACCGTTCTCGGCCAACTGTATGGCCGGCTCCACGAGTTCAGCCCACTTGAGTTCGCCACTACCATACTCCTTCCAGGCTTTCCACATACCGGCCACGGTGCCAGGAACATTGGCGAGTACCGGACCGTCGGATGGGAGACTGCCGTTCTCGAGCAGCGCAGCATTGTCCAACCCGCCGTGCTCTGGGACGCGTGTCAGAAACTCGATGACCGCCGGCTCGGTCATTCCGCTAAGATACAACACCATCTCCCCATAACCGCCCGGGCCACTAGCGTCTGGCTCCACGACACCTAGAACAAAAGACACCGCCACAGCAGCGTCAATTACGTTGCCGCCTCTTTGGAGTATCGCTATGCCAGCCGCCGTCGCCATAGAGTTAGCACTCGACACGGCGGCCTTACCACTCACCTCCGTGCGCATATGCGGATGCTGACGAATGATTTCATATGTCGCCGCTTCAGCTTCCTCGCGAGTGTGAGCAGCCACCGCCCGCGGTCTAAGCTTCGCCTTCAGTGCATCCCACTGGCCGGCGTTGCTCGTTCGATAATACAGACGCTTCATCCGGTTCCACACACGGTCGAACAATTGTCCGTTGTGCTCCGCACGTCCCGTGCTTGCTGCAAACTGCAGCTCTCTAACGCCTGCGTCCGGAACTGCGGGGGCTGGCACCAGCCACAGGCGTCCTTCCCAGGCATCCAAGTCCCCGACCTTGCGGTCGTCCAGTCGGTTGGGGTCACCGTTATATGTGGGCTCCGCCCTCGGCAGTTCGGCCAGGGCAATCTGTTTACCGTCCGGTAACCAGGCGGGGTAAGCTCTCTTTGTGCTCATGAGATTCGTATAGTGACCATCTACAGGAGTGATCCACACACCGATGTGCCCCCTGCGGGTCGCAAAGGCAATCAGGTTGCCTTGCGGCGACCAAGTGGGATACTCAGGCTGCATATTGCCGATCACGAGCCTGTCGTCGTCGCCATCTACAGAACGAATCCTGAGCTGTCTACGGCCCGCCAGCTCGGACACGTACGCCACCTGCCGCCCATCGGGTGAAACAGCCGGAGATCGTTCGGCGCCCTTCCGTTTCGTCAGTCTGCGAAACTCTCCGCTCGATAGGATCCACAGATCTGACAGTGGGCCACGCCCGCGCGTAAACACGATGTCGCCGTTGGCCGCAACACTCGGTTCGCCCTCGGCGTCGGGCGAACTGGTGATTGTCGTAGGCGTTGCCAGTTCGCTGTTGTCTCCAACTTCATTGTCTACGACCTCGATTTTCCACAGATCGAAGTTGCCGGCTCGGTTCGATGAAAAGACGAGCGCCTTGCCATCGGGCGTCCATGCCGGCTCGACGTCCCAGGCCGGCCCCGAAGTAAGTTGCACCATCGGCCCGCCATCACCTGGTTCGCGAAGCCAGAGATCTCCGTTTATTTCCAAGGCCAATCGCCCAGTGGGGGAATAGGCCGGGGTGCGAACCCCCGTTTTCAAGATGATACTGCTGTCACTGGATTGTACGCCCAGTATCAGCAGCGCGCAGAGAGTAGCGAGCATGTAGTCTGCCACCTTTCAGCGATGTCTCGCCTTGACGAAGACGCGGATATTTCGCGGTCGGTCGTTTACATATGTTAACCGGATCCAGCGGTCGGCCGCTCGTGTCTGTACTGGAGCCTGGCTGCGTCGGATACAACGGAGCGACCGCCTTGACAAAGGAACCGGTCCTGGGGAGCATTGTCCAGCCATGCCTAGTGAACCCGATCAGCAACTCGAGCGCGCCATTCATCTTCCGCATGCCACCGCCATGGTGGTGGGCACGATAATCGGAGCCTCGATATTCGTTCAACCCTCCGAGATCACGGGACAGGTCAACTCGGTCACGGGGGTCTTTCTGGTCTGGCTCGTCGCCGGCACCCTGACCCTCTTCGGCTCCCTGGTATGTGCGGAGTTGTCGAGCATTTATACCAAAAGCGGCGGAGTGTACATCTATCTCACAGAAGCCTACTCTCCGTCGGTGGGCTTTCTCTGGGGTTGGGCGATGTTCTGGAGCATGCATTCCGGCATTATCGCCGCCATATCGGTGGTTTTTGCGAGGTACGTTGGGTTCTTCGTTCCCTTAGAACCGGCCGGATTGAAGATCGTAGCCGTCGCTTTGATAGTGCTACTCTCACTCGTTAACTACCGGGGCGTGCGCCACGGAAGCACATTGCAAACCACCTTTACCATCGGCAAGCTGGCAGCCATCGCGCTCATCATTTTCTTGGGAGTTCTTCTGGGGTCGCGAGTACCACAACACTTCCAAACGAGTGGGCCATCTCAGCTGTCCCTGCGCGGGTTTGGCCTCGCCGTATCCGCAGGGCTGTTTGCATTCGGCGGCTGGCACATGGTGACCTACAACTCCGAAGAGACCGTCCATCCCCAGGCGACCATCCCTCGCGCTCTGCTGTATGGATCTCTCATCGTCACGGCTTGTTACGTCGCGATGAACGCGGTCTACATGTACGTGCTGCCGCTCGACACACTGGCGTCATCCACTCGTGTGGCTGCCGATGCCGCCAACGCTGTCATTGGATCCGGTGGGGGCGCAGTCATGTCCGCGTTGGTAATCTTCTCAACGTTTGGAGCCCTGAGCGGCATCATTCTGAGCGGGCCACGCGTATACTTCTCAATGGCCCGAGATGGTCTGCTATTCAACTGGCTCGCCACCGTGCATCGCAGCTACAGGACGCCGCATCGTGCGATCGTCATTCAGGCAATGTGGTCCTCGATCCTCGTTCTTACCGGGACATACCGTACACTCTTCACGCGCGTAGTATACACCGAGTGGATATTCTTCGGGCTCATGGCGCTCGGCTTGATCCTGCTCCGTCGCAGGAACACCCCTCCACGCGGCTATTTCATTTGGGGCTACCCCGTTGTTCCCGTCATCTTTGTAGCAGCATCTCTCCTCGTGGTCACCAACCAGATCGTCTCCGACCCTACCGAGAGTATCCTTGGCCTGTCCTTCGTCCTGGTTGGGCTACCTGTTTACCTCTTCTGGGCCAACAAGGCTCGAAAGGAATCTGTCAGCTCATGACCGTGATCGACTTTCACAATCATTATTATCCCCCAGAATATCTCGAAGCTCTGAATGCAGGATCCACTATCAAGGTGACCGTGGATCGTGACAACAATCCAGTCCTACACTATCCGGGTGACTACAACATCATTGTCCCCGGGCATAGGGACATCGCATTCCGACAGACCGTTCTGGACACCGAAAGTGTGGACAAACAAGTACTCACCTTCACATCACCGGGCACTCATATCGAGTCTCGCGAAGTTGCGGTACCCTTGGCCAAAACGATCAACGACTGTCTGGCCAAAGTCGTTGCCAGTAGGGGCGACCGCTTTGCTGCCCTTGCCACCCTCCCATTGAACGATCCCGACGCTTCTGTCGCTGAACTGGACCGGGCGGTCAACCAACTTGGATTCAAAGGCGCGATGGTCTTCAGCAATGTCAACGGTACCTCATTGAGCGACGAGCAATTCTTCCCGCTGTACCAGCTTGCCGATCGGCTGGGCGTGGTCTTCCACATCCATCCCATACATCCCGTCGGTGTCGAGGCTATGACGGAATACTGGTTGATGCCTTTGATCGGCTTCACATTCGACACCACGCTGGCTGCGGCAAAGCTGGTTTTCAGCGGCGTTGTCGAGCGCTTCCCGGGCATCCGTTGGGTATTAGCTCACCTGGGAGGTGCGATACCATACCTCGCCGAAAGATTGGACCGCGGCTATGAAGCGTTCGAGGAATGTAGACGTAACATCAGCCGTCCACCCAGCGAGTACCTCAAACAGTTCTACTACGATACGGTGAACTTCGACGTCCGGGCACTACAGCTTGCCATCGATTTCGCCGGAGCCGATCACATTGTGGCGGGCAGCGACTACCCCCACCGTATTGGAAGCATCAAGAGTATGCTCCAGAGCATTCATGCCCTGGACCTAGATAAGGTCGACCGCACGAGAATCTTGGGCGGCAACGCAGCTCGGCTGCTCGGTTTGGACTAGCGTCATTCCAGGACCAAACGACGGTCCGTGGGACTAGCCACGGTTCAGTAGACGATCTTATCTTCCATCTCGTCCCACTCGCGGAACGCCGGCTCTGCCTCGTCTGCAAGCAACCGCGTGGCCGCTATACTCCGCCGGCCAACCGGGAGCTGGAGCTGCTCATAGATCGTTGCGTCATCGAACCCGATCCGCGCAGCGTCCGCCCTCGTATTGGCATAGTATATCCGGTCCATTCTGGCCCAGTAGATGGCGCTCAAACACATTGGGCACGGCTCGCAGTTGGCAAAGATCTCGCACCCGTCGAGCCTAAAGTCGCCCAGGGTATCGCAAGCCTGCCGAATCGCCACGATCTCCGCATGCGCGGTCGGATCGTTGAGAGAAGTTACCTGGTTGTATCCTTCCCCCACGATCTCCCCGTCCTTGGCCACGACCGCTCCGAAGGGTCCACCCTTCCCGGCACGCATCATCTCTTCAGCCAACGATATCGCACGCCTCATGAGGGCCGTATTGTCCATTGACCTCCCCTATGTGGACGGCGTTGCTATTGTCACCACTCGGCGGTGTGGAGCCGAGTAGAGCGGGGCGCTAGATCGCCTTCTCCCGCGACGTACTGCTTCCAATTAACGGAAGTGAAGTCGTTCGGGACCTCTCGCATGGTTATGCACCCACCTACAGGACAGACCTCCTCACAAAGGTTGCACCCCACACAAGCCTCTTCTATTACTTGCACGACCGGCTGGCCCTTGCCCCGGGGCATTCGGCGTATGGCTTGGTGGGCTCCATCCTCACACGCCGTCCAACAGAGTTCACAACCTATGCATGTACTCTGATCGATCTCGGCGACGAGATGGTAGTTGAGATCGAGATCCTCCCATTTCACTACCTTGGACACCGCACGACCACGAATCTCACCCAGCGTCGCGACTTTGCGTTCGTCCATCCAGTTTCTGAGTCCGTCAATCATGTCCTCTACGATTCTGAAACCATAGTGCATGACCGCCGCGCATACCTGTACCGTCCCGGCGCCGAGGAGGATGAACTCAGCGGCATCGCGCCACGTAGCTATCCCACCTATTCCGGAAATCGGAGTTTTCACGGCAGGATCAGCTGCCACGGCAGACAACATATGTAGGGCAATTGGCTTTACGGCCGGTCCACAATATCCACCATGGCTCGACTTGCCGTTTACCGCTGGATACGGACAAAAGGTGTCCAGATCCACTCCCACCACCGAATTGATGGTGTTGATGAGAGACAAGGCATCCGCCCCACCCCGAACCGCCGCTCGTGCCACGAATGTTATGTCGGTGACGTTGGGAGTCAGCTTTACAATCACAGGGGTCGTGGCCACTTCCTTTACCCATTCCACGATCTGGGTCGTGTACTCCGGGACCTGGCCCACAGCACTCCCCATCCCCCGTTCGCTCATGCCATGCGGACACCCGAAGTTGAGTTCGAGTCCATCGGCCCCGGTGTCCTCCGTCCGCTTCACCATGTCGTGCCACGATTCCCGCTTACTCTCGACCATGAGGGAGACGATTACGGCATTGTCAGGGTAGTGTTTCTTGACCCTTGCTATCTCCCTGAGATTGTCTGCGACCGGACGATCGGTTATCAACTCTATGTTGTTGAACCCCATCATTCGGTTGGTGCCGAGATCGACCGACCCGTAGCGCGAGAAAACGTTAATAATCGGCTCACCTACAGTCTTCCACACCGCACCACCCCACCCCGAATCGAACGCCTTTGCCACCTGGCCATAGGTATTCGTGGGCGGTCCAGACGCCAGCCAAAAGGGATTGGGACTCCGGATACCCGCAAAATCGACGCTCAGATCTGCCATCGCTCCTCCGACACCACCAACATATTGCCACCCATGACCGCCCCGTTCCTACCGCTGGGTTCCACCCAAAAACTCGTGGATTGCCGCCGCCGCCTTCTTACCGTCTGCCGCCGCATTCACGATCTCTGCGCCACCACTTCCGCAATCGCCTCCCACGAACACGTTCGGCTTCTTACTAACGATCCTACTATCTTCCACTCCCAGTCCAGCTCCCTCCGCGAACTGCGCAAGGGGGGTCTGCCCCAACGCTTTCAATACCATATCACACTCGATCACATGCGATGACCCTGTCACCTCAACCGGGTGTCCACCGCTATCATCCAATAATGCCGGCTCTGTGCGCACGCATTCGATACCCGTCACCCTGCCATCACCCAGAATCCGCTTCGGTACCGTAGAGAATCGGAATTCACAGCCGTCGTTCTTGGCGAGATCGTACTCATAGCCATATGCCGGCATGTCCGCCTCGCTCCGACGGTACACTATAGTCGCCCGTGTGGCGCCCAGCCGTTTGGCCTGCGTGACCGCATCGATTGCGGTATTGCCCGCTCCGATCACGACGACGTTCTTGCCGACCGGCGTGTTGCTGTAAGGATGGGTTTTGAGATGTTCGATAAAATCCAGTGCGTCGAGCACACCGGGCAGATCTTCTCCCGGGATCCCGAGCTTTCTGGAGGCACCCAATCCCACGGCGATGAACACGGCATCGAAATCCCTCTTTAGCTGCTCCAGTCGTACGTTCTCACCCACCATCACTCCGGTTCGGAGTTCTACCCCCAGCTCCAAAATCATTTGCGCCTCGGCAAGTGCGACATCAGGACGCATCTTGTACTCGGCGATCCCGAAGCTATTGAGTCCGCCAGGTCTGTCTTTGGCCTCGAAAATGGTCACGGTATAGCCGAGGCGGGCAAGGTCCTGCGAACACGACAGCCCAGCCGGCCCCGCTCCTACGATCGCCACACGCTTGCCATTCCGTTCTCCGGCTTCAAACAGCTGGCAGTCGTTCGCCAACGCATAATCGGTCGCGTGCCTTTGCAGCAGAGCGATCTTTATGGGACTCTCATCACGCTGATTGAGCACGCAAGCGCCTTCGCACAGCACTTCGACCGGGCACGCACGCGCACATGAATGCCCCATGGGATTCGCATCCAATATGACGCGCGCGGAACCAAGAAGATTCCCCGTAGAAATCTTCTTGATGAATGACGGCACATCGATGTGCGTCGGACACGCAATTGTGCACGGGGCATCATAACAATAGAGACACTTGTGGGACTCAAGGATCGCGGCATCCTGAGAGAGCGGCGGTGCAATATCCGCAAACCGGGCTTCGAGTTCCTCTGCGCTCAAGAGAGGGAACCAGCTACTCATGAGACTCCATTTGGAGTTGAGATACGCCTAAGTGCCGGCCGGCTAAGGCACGCATTCCCGCCACATACGCAATCGACGAGATACCGAATCCCACAAACCAGGCCCAATTGTACACAGTGACCGCCAAGGAGGATGCCTCCATTACGCCCAGCGCATCCAAGAACCCCGGCAGGTTTGGCACTATTCCCAGAACCAAGGCCACCACCGCGATCCAATTGACACCGTGCAGATATTCGTATGTGCCGTTCCTGGTGTATAGATCATCGACATGCAGTACTCCTCTTCGCAATATGAAGTAATCGACGATCATTATCCCTGCCACAGGCCCCAACAGTGCACCATATCCTATGAGCCAGGTGAATATGTATGCCTGGGCATCATTGAATAACTTCCAAGGAAACACGACGATGCCAATGACGGCTGTAATGACCGCCCCCATTTTGAAAGAGACCTTGCCCGGCGCCAGGTTGCTGAATCCGTTCGCAGGAGCAACCACATTTGCGGCTATGTTCGTCGTCAGGGTCGCGATCGTGAGGCCCAGCATGGCAATGGCCACCGTGAACGGCCCCCCTACGCGGGATAGCAACTCTATGGGATCCGAAATCCGCGTACCGAAGATTGCTAATGTTGCATTGGTTACGACTGCACCGATAAACGCGAACAGGGCCATGGTTACCGGCAGACCCAAGGCCTGACCGATCACCTGATCCTTTTGTGTCTTAGCGTAGCGTGAAAAATCGGGGATCGATAACGCCATCGTCCCCCAAAAGGCGACGGCCGAAGTGAGTCCAGCTCCGAACAACTGGCCTACCGCACCACCGCTACCTTCTGTGGACCGAGGAGGGTTCTCCAGCATTGGAGCTAGTCCGCCCGCGTTGATCAGTGCCCAAACGAACAGTACCGCTCCGGTTAGCAGCAGGAACGGAGACCCCCACGTCTCCAGAAATCTTATGGATTCCATTCCACGCACCGCGATCCAGACGTTGAGACCCCAGAAAAACATGAAGCAAAGGAACTCGCCCGTGCCCAGTCCGACCCACGATGGCAGTATGCCCGGCAACGTTGCAATGCCCGGCCACACGACTTCCAGCAATTTGAATATCGCCCATCCGCCGATCCACGTCTGGATCCCAAACCAACCGCACGCCACAATGGCCCGAAGTATCGACGGAATGTTGGCACCCAATACGCCGAACGCAGATCGTGTCATGACCGGGAACGGTATGCCGTAGCGCGTGCCGGCATGCGAGTTCAGAGCGATGGGTATCAGCACTATGATGTTGCCGAGAACGACGGACCCCACGGCGGCTTGCCAGGTCCACCCCCGGTCCACCAGGCTCGAGGCAAGTGTGTATGTCGGTATCGTGATGGCCATCCCGACCCACAGAGCCGCTATGTTCCACAGCGACCAAGTGCGATGTTCGGCCCTGACGGGTTCGAGATCCCGATTGGTGAGAGTTGGATCGGACACCATCTATATTGCTTCGAAAATCCGGTGAGCGCAGGTCAACTCGGTCACATCGACCGTTCCGCACGCCGAATGAACGCACCGTCGCCCGGCTTCCCGAGATATTTCCCATCGTCGATTATCACGCGACCGCGTGACATCACCAGTATGGCAGCGCCCGTGACTTTGCGGCCCTCATACGGGTTGTAATCGACCCTCATATGTAATGAGTCAACGCCGAGAGTTATCTCCTTGTGCGGATCGAACACTACGATATCCGCCAATGATCCGGGGGCGATCGTACCACGCTTGGGCCAGAGCCCAAAAATCTTTGCAGGCGCCGTGGCCGTAATCTCAACGTACCTGTTCATAGTGATGCGGTTCCTATGCACACCACCATCAAACACCAAGCTCATCCTCGTCTCGATGCCAGGCGCACCATTGGGGATCTTGGAAAAGTCACCCACGCCCAGTT
The DNA here is from genome assembly GCA_046757925.1 of Gemmatimonadales bacterium. Lineage (GTDB taxonomy): Bacteria > Gemmatimonadota > Gemmatimonadetes > Gemmatimonadales > GWC2-71-9 > JAZDCZ01. The sequence goes on along the minus strand of JBHHZE010000040.1, from coordinate 17,995 downwards.
CCTTCTGTTCCTTCATGCAGAACGGGCAGTGGTCGGTGGAGACGACCTGTAGATCGTAACCCGACAACCCACGCCATAGATGATCTCTCTTGGCAGCATCCCTGAGCGGCGGGCTCATCACATACTTGGCACCGTTGAATCCGGGCTCTTCGTAGTTGTCGTAAGACAGGAAGAGATACTGCGGGCACGTTTCTGCAAACGCCGGCAGCCCTCGGTCCCGTGCCTCCGTAACCATCTCCAGTGCTTCTGCTGCCGAAAGGTGAACGATGTAGATCGGTACGTCAGCCATTTCCGCGAGAGCAATTGCACGATGCGTGGCCTCCGCCTCGGCGCGTGCCGGTCGGGTCAGGGCATGATACCTGGGCGCAGTATTTCCTGCGGCCAATGCTCGCTTCACCAGAACGTCGATGACACCGCCGTTCTCGGCATGCATACAGATCGTTCCACCGTTCTCGCCGGTGCGGAGCAACGCACGGAAGATCGATGCATCGTCCAACATGAACACACCCGGATACGCCATAAAAAGCTTGAAGGACGTGACACCCTCCTTGACCATGGCGTCCATTTCCTTCTCAGTTTCATCGTTGAGATCCGTGATGATCAAGTGAAATCCATAGTCGATCGCTGCCTTGCCCTCAGCCTTTTTCATCCATGTTTCCCAAGCGTCGTGCAGCGTTTCACCCCTATATTGGATCGCGAAGTCTACTATGGATGTGGTCCCACCAAACGCCGCAGCCAAAGTACCTGTTTCGAAATCATCCGCCGACGTGGTGCCGCCAAACGGCATATCCAGGTGCGTGTGGACGTCGATACCACCGGGTATCACATACTTGTCGCTGGCATCGATGACCATGTCGACCGTCAAGTCGAGCTTGGTGCCGATTAACGTTATTATCTCGCCCTCGACCAATATGTCACCCCGATAGGTGTCGCTGGCGGTGACGATAGTACCGTTTTTGATGAGTATACGTGACATTGCCTCATTCCCTTGTAATCGGCCGTGGCACGGGACTATGGCAACTGTGCTACCATGTCCTCGTAGGTCTCAGGCCGTCGATCTCTAAAGAACTGCCAGGTACGCCGCACTTCCTCTATCATGTCTAGATCCAACTCGGCAACCACCAGCTCGTCCTCACCTTCACTTCCCTCAGCAAGGAAATTCCCGCGCGGATCCACAAAATAACTCGAGCCGTAAAACTCGCCGATGTTCCACGGAGCCTCCGTCCCCACTCGATTGATACATCCCATGAAGTAGCCGTTGGCGACGGCGTGAGCGGGCTGCTCGAGCTTCCACAGATACTGCGACAGACCCTTTACCGTCGCAGACGGATTGAACACGATCTCCGCACCGTGGAGACCCAGCAGCCGGGCACCTTCGGGGAAGTGACGATCGTAACAGATGTAGACGCCGATCCTAGCATAGCGAGTCTCGAACGTAGGATACCCCAAGTTACCAGGCTTGAAGAAAAACTTTTCCCAGAAGCCGGCCGTATGGGGAATGTGATTCTTGCGGTACTTGCCGAGGAGACTGCCGTCGCCGTCGATTACGGCCGCGGTGTTGTAGTAAACTCCAGCCATCTCGCGCTCGTAGATCGGTACGACGATCACCATGTTGTATTTCTTGGCGAGACCTTGCATTAGCTCCACCGTGGGACCCGGAATCTCCTCCGCAATGTCACACCACTTGCTGTCCTGACTGGGACAGAAATAGGGACCGTTGAAGATCTCCTGGAGACAGAGAATCTGTACTTTCCTCTTGCCAGCATCTTCGATGAACGGGAGATGCTTCTGCAGCATCGCTTCCCGGATGTCCGACACCGCCGCACCTTCATCGTTGACGGGGTTCGACATCTGAATGAGTCCAGCGGTAACCTTGCGCATTACTACCTCGTTCCTGTACCGGTTGACCTGGATTACACTCTACTGCCGCTCCACAACGGCTTCCTCGCCGTCACCAGCGAGAAATCACGACCTTCTTATCCGTATAGAACTCGATCGTGTCGCTCCCATTGGCCTTGAGATCGCCGAAAAACGATCCCTTGGTACCGCCAAACGGAAAAAATGCCATCGGGGCCGCAACACCGATGTTCACGCCGATCATGCTTACGCCGACACGGTAACGAAACTCCCTCGCCGCCTTGCCACTGGAGGTAAAGATGGCCGTGGCGTTCGCGTACCCGGACTGCTGGACCACAGAGATCGCCTCATCTAAATTGCTTACATGTGTGATCGATGCGACGGGGCCAAAGATCTCTTCTTTACCTATCGTCATAGTTGAATCGACATCGTCGAACACCGTCGGTCCGACAAACTGACCCCGTGGATAGTCACTCACGGTAACGCCGCGCCCGTCCAGCAACAGCTTTGCGCCATCTCTCTCGCCGGCATCTACGAATGACTCGACTCGCTCTCTGTGACGCCGTGAGACTACTGGGCCCATCGTAACGCCAGGATCGAGACCATATCCCAAGGTTCTGGCCTTGGCCTCAGCGAGGAGCATGTCTCGTACGGGCGCGTACGCCTTACCGGGCGCGACGACTACGCTGCCCGCCAGGCAACGCTGACCAGTACAGCCGAAAACCGACTCGGCAACGTTTGGAATCGCATGATCCATGTCGGCGTCGGGCATAACCACGACATGATTCTTTGCCCCGCCCAGTGCCTGTACTCTCTTGCCGTGCGCTGCAGCTTCCTGATAGATGTGCCTAGCTACCGGAGACGATCCGACAAACGAAACGCCGGCGACGTCCGGGTGCGTCAGCAGCGCATCGACCGCAACACGATCGCCGTGCACCATGTTGAGTACACCGCGCGGAATACCGGCATCATGAGCCAGCTCGAAGATGTGGGTTTGGGTAAACGGCACCTGTTCGCTCGGCTTGAGCACAAACGTGTTTCCCGTAGCAATTGCGTAGGGCCAGAACCACAGCGGCACCATGGCAGGAAAGTTGAACGGGGTTACCGCAGCGAATACACCGAGTGGCTGTCGCACGTATTCACAATCGATGCCGGCAGCTATGTCTTCCAGCGTCTTTCCCATCATCAGTGTAGGAACGCCGCATGCGTGCTCCACATTCTCAATGCCGCGACGCACCGAGCCGCGCGACTCCGCCAACGTCTTGCCATTCTCACGGGTCACATCTTCGGCTATCGCGTCAAAATTGGCTTCCAGAAGATCGCGCAGTCGGAACAGACAACGCGCCCGCTCGACGGGCGGAACCTCCCGCCATGTGCTGAACGCATCCTTGGCCGCATCGACGGCCAGCGCTACATCGTCGGCTGTCGACAGGGGTACACGGCCGAGAACTTCACCCGTGCCCGGGTCCGTAATTTGGAGGGAATCCGTGCCGCTCGCTTGGATCCATTCCCCGCCCACGTAATTGCGGAGTACAGTTTCCATAACGACCTTCCTAAAGAGAGAAACCGGCTCCGAGCTTCAAGCTGGACCGGTTTTAACAAAACCTATTGTACGGTAAGGACTTGTCAACCAACATCGTCCTGTTCTAATTGATTGATGGCGATTCCTCCACCCGTTGCAGCAGTGGTCGGTCGCTCGGTTCCGCGGCAGGAAGGTGTAGATAAGGTAACCGGGCGGGCCGTCTATACCGATGACTTGCAGGTTCCCGGTGCCTGGTATGGCACCACCGTCAGATCATCGGTGCCGCGGGGAATAATCACCGACGTGAGCCTGGATCCCGCGTTCGACTGGTCCGATACCGCTGTAGTGACCGCCGCCGACATCCCCGGAGCTAACGTCGTGCAGCTAATCGATGACGATCAGCCGGTTCTGGCGCACTACCACGTCAATCACCGCGAGGAGCCCATCGTTCTCGTTGCAGCACCGACCGGTGAAATGGCCAATGCGGCGGCGGCACACGTACACATCGAATACGAGGAGCTGGAACCGCTGTTCGATGCATCAAAGTCCGACAAAATCTACAAGACGATCGACATCACCAAGGGCGACGTAGAGGCGGCGCTTGCGGATGCTGACGTAGTGGTGGAACGAAGTTTTAGCGTTGGACTCCAGGAACAGCTCTATATCGAACCGCAAGCTGCCATAGCGATTCCACGTGAGGATGGCGGCGTTACGGTGCATGGATCCTTGCAATGCCCTTTCTACGTTCAGCGCGCGCTCAAACGCGCCCTAAAGTTGGACGACAGTCAGGCCGTGGTGATTCAGGCCGAAACCGGTGGTGGGTTTGGCGGCAAAGAAGAATACCCATCGATCATAGCACTCCACGCGGCCCTGTTGGCCCTCAAGGCAAATCGACCGGTAAGGCTGATCTACGACCGTCAGGAAGATCTGGCGGCTACCACTAAGCGACATCCGGGCACTATTCGTCATCGCACCGGCGTTTTGCAAGACGGCACCTTGGTGGCGCAGGACATTGACATTGTCTTGGATGGAGGAGCCTACAGCACGCTCACCCCAGTGGTTCTCTCTCGCTCGGCGATACACGCATCCGGTCCCTACGCGTGTCCCAACGTGCACATCCACGCCATAGCTGTTGGAACCAACACTCCACCCAACGGTGCCTTCCGCGGCTTTGGCGCACCCCAGTCTCAATTCGCATCGGAGCTAATGGTGGAGCATGTGGCCGAGCGCCTGCACCTAGGTAGCACCGAATTGCGGCGCAAGTGGATGCTGCGGGTGGGGGATAGCACCGCAACCGGACAGGTTCTGACAGAGAGCGTTAGCAGCCATCAGGTTCTGGACACAGCGTTGAAGGCCGCTCGATCAATGCCGAACTCCGCAGACAGTGCGACGCTCCATGGGCGCGGACTTGCACTCGTATATCATGGCTCGGGCTTTACGGGCAGCGGAGAAACACAGCTATCGGGAAGAGTGGCGATTGAAGCGGCCGTCGACGGTACCTATCGCGTTCTCACCGCCTCTACCGAGATCGGACAAGGCACACGAACTATTCTTTGCCAGATCGCCGCTCAGGCACTCGGTGTGCCCGTCGAACATGTCACCCTCCCACCGCAAGATACCTCGCTCGTGCCCGACAGCGGACCCACTGTGGCATCCAGAACGGCTATGATTGTTGGAGGAATTGTACGCGATGCGGCGGACGAACTGAGAGCGTGGCTCGAGTTGGAGCCGCCACCCCTGCGAGTGTACAAGACATACGTATCGCCACAATCGGTCCGTTGGAACGAGGACACCTACCGGGGCGATGCATACCCGACTTACGGCTGGGGATGTGTGCTGGTGGACGTGGATGTCGACACCGACACGGGCGAAGTGCGCATCACCGACATCGTTAGCGCGGTGGACGTGGGGAAAGCGATCCATCCCGTCATGGTCGAGGGACAGATCGAAGGAGGCACACTCCAGGCCGTGGGCTATGCCACCATCGAGGAGGTGAAAACGCGAAATGGCGGATACATGAACGATCGTCTCGCCACCTATATCATCCCGACGTCGCTCGACGCACCGCGTACCAAGGTGATCCTGATAGAGAACCCCTATTCCGACGGTCCCTTTGGAGCCAAGGGTGTCGGCGAGTTGCCCATGGACGCCCCGGCTCCTGCGATAATCTCCGCCATCCACGATGCCACCGGAGTGTGGCTCGATGAGATACCCGCCACTCCTGAGAAAGTACTGGAGGCCCTCAGCAGATGATCTCCTTCCAGCTCAACGGCACAGACGTGTCGATCGACACGCCGGGATCACGCCGACTGCTCGATGTGCTGCGGGAAGAACTGCACTTGACCGGTACCAAGGAAGGTTGTGGTGAGGGCGAATGCGGGGCCTGCTCGGTGCTGGTGGATGGGGATGTCGTGGACAGTTGCCTTGTCGCGGTGGGGCAGGTCGAAGGCTGTGAGGTACTGACCGTCGAGGGACTGTCTGATGGGGAGATACTCTCTCCACTGCAGCGAGCGTTCGTAGAATACGGTGCTGCGCAGTGCGGTATCTGCACGCCGGGCATGCTAATGACCGCGCACAGTCTACTTAGGGATGGTCGAGAATTGTCGTACGAAGAGGTTCGTGTGGACATCGCCGGCAATCTATGTCGCTGCACCGGCTACACTAAGATCATCGAGGCCATACTCGCGTGCCAAGCCCGGCATTCCTGAAACCTCGCGACCTTACGACAGCGGTCCGCATGCTAGAGGATACCCCGGACTGCCTTCCGCTCGCTGGCGGAACGGACCTGATGGTGATGTTGCATACGGGTGCAATCAAGCCCGCCGCGCTACTCGACATCCGCGAGCTGCCCGAACTTAGCGGGATAAGGATATCGAACGGTGTGCTGGAGATCGGCGCGGCGGAGTCTTATACGAACATCATTCGATCTGGTATAGTACAGCGGTGGGTACCAGCGCTGGTCGCGGCATCCAGGACCATAGGCGCAGCGCAAATACAGAATCGCGGTACCCTGGGTGGCAACCTCGCCAACGCGTCTCCGGCGGGCGATACGCTGCCGGTAATGCTTGCAGCTGACGCCACTGTCGTAACGAACCGCCGCGAGATTTCAATCTCCCAATTCTTCACAGGGTATCGCACGACCGCTCTGGAAACCGGGGAACTCATCACAGCCGTGCGGTTCCCGAACAACGGACGCAGAATCAAATTCCGCAAGATAGGCACTCGACGGGCCCAGGCGATTTCGAAAGTCGTGATAGCGGTGAGCCTAGATCCGGTCCGCATCGCAATCGGCTCGGTGGCGGAGATTCCCATTCGAGCAGCAAACGCCGAGTCCGCACTCGAACGGGGGGACGTCGATCAGACCCTGGCAGCTCTGGAAGAGGATATCCGGCCAATAGATGATGTGAGATCGACCGCAGATTATCGAGCGCGGGTGACCAAGAACGTCCTGCGACTGCTGTTAAGGTCGAGCGATGGTTAACGTGGCCACTACGCTCGGCCTCAGCGCAGTGCGTTGAACATACCTATCATCAGCCCGGTAAGCGGGATGACAGTACCCGCCCACGCGAGCAGCACCGTTTTCGTCAAATCCGACTTGGTTTCGGCCACCTTCACTTCGAGTTGCCCAATGCGCTGTTCCAGCGTGTCGAATCGACCGTCGTGTTCTGTAAACCGACTTTCCCACTTCGAGTCGAGTTCCGCCAGCTGACGATCCCACTTCGCGTCGTGTTGCGCTAACCTAGCCGCCCACCTCGAGTCCAGTTGGCTCAATCGCCGGTCGATCGTTGCTGCAAACTCGGCCAGACGTTGCTCCAACTTGGCGTCGAACCGCTCGAAGTTGAGCTCGTTGAACTGCCTTAGATCGGCGCGGTACGTCGCGTCCACCTGATTGAACCAGTCCACCATTTCGTTGGCGACACCCTCTCCCAGACGCTCGAGGAGCTCCCTGGAAAACTTGAATGCAACGGGCATTTGTGCAGATCTCCTTTGGAATCTGCAACACTATACAAGCTAGTCCCTTGCAGCCGAGTACCGCAATAGCGCAACATGGTACCGGTTAATGCGAGACGATCTTGTTCCGCCTCCCGTTTTCCTTCAATATGCCAATTTCTTTAGCCCACTGGCCAACACATTTGCCCCCAGCACGAGATCTTCAGTATCGGTGTCCTCCTCCGGGCAGTGCGACCGTCCACCGATACTCGGAACGAACAACATTCCGGCCGGACACGCGCTCGCGAGTATCTGCGCATCGTGACCTGCACCGCTCACCATCAGCGAGGCCTCTGAACCGTTATCCTGTGCCGCACTCTCGAGAGCCGATATCACCTCGTCGTCCATGTCGACCGGGGGCCGAGTGTGCGTTTCTTCGACCTCCACAATCAGGCCCCTCGACGCGGCAATACGGCGGGCGGATTCGGCGAGGCGCTGCGCCAGGCGATCCAAGAACGTGGCGTCTGCATGCCGGAGATCTATCGTGAACGACACCTTGCCAGGCACGACATTGGCCTGAAACGGTTCTATCGTTAGCTGTCCGACAGTGGCCACCGCGGGCGCTCCCATATCGGAAGCAACAGCCTCGACATCCTGTACCATCATCGCGGCCGCCACCAGAGCATCCTCACGCATCCCCATGGGCGTAGTACCTGCATGATCGGGTCGGCCCTTGACCGTAATCCTCAAGTACTTGCCCCCGACGATGGTGGTCACCACTCCGATCCGCCGGCCCGAGGTCTCCAATACACCTCCCTGCTCGATGTGCAGCTCCACAAACGCCGCCAGGTCATCTCGTGCCGCAGACGGAATCGCGGCAGGATCGAGATCGTGCTCGGCCATCGCCTGGGCGAGCGTTACGCCATCAGCATCCGCAACGGTTTGAGCTTCATCGGCCGCGATCGTTCCGACTACCGCGCGGGCGCCCCAAAAATTGGTGGCGAACCGTGAGCCCTCCTCCTCGCACGTGGCCAGGACCTCGATCGGCCGCTTAGGCTTACCGTAGCACTCGATCAACGCTCGCACCGCCACTAGGCCGGCCACCACTCCGAGTGCTCCGTCCAAGCGGCCGCCGCGCCGCACGGTATCCATGTGCGACCCCGTTACCACGGCCTTGCCGCTGTGGTGGCCGGACACCCGGCCCCATAAGTTACCTACCGCGTCGTCCCGAACCTGCAGCCCCGCGTCCTCCATCCAACCCGAGATCTTGTGGCGAACCTCCGCCCAAGCTTTGCTGTAGAGCGGGCGCCAACACCCACCATCGGGGAGGGCCCCGCAAGCGGCAATCTCGTCCAGGTATTTGACCAGCACATCTCGGTCGATTTCCATTGCCTAGTCCTCGCTAGTTGTTCAACATCAACCACAGGCGCGCGTCATCGCGGACGGACCATTTGTCCGTAACCGGGATCAGCGACTATCGCTCCGCGTTCATATACCACACGACCTCTCACAAACGTCTGTACGATTGCACCGCGAAACCGCACGCCGAGATATGGACTGAGCCCGCTTTTCGTCTCCAAGTGCGCGTTCGAGAAGGTCCACTCGGCATCGGGGTCGACGAGCGTAAGGTCAGCGTCGCCGCCCACCCGAATCGCGCCCTTGGTGGGGTAGAGGTTGAATATCTTGGCGGGATTGGTGCTGGTAAGCTCCGCCAACCGTTCCCATCCGAGCCCCCTACGGTGAACCCCTTCGGTCATCATCACCGGCAGGGTAGCCTGAATACCGGAAATACCCCCCCAGGCTTGCCAGACATCATACTCGCCCTTCCGCTTGGCTTCCGCGGGACATGGCGAGTGATCCGATCCAATCGAGTCTATCCGGCCATCCAGCACCGCGCTCCACATTGCGTCCCGGCCGGCCGTGTCCCGCAGCGGCGGTGCACACTTCAGCACCGGACCCATCCGTTCAAAATCATCGTCGCTGAACATCAAGTAATGCGGACACGTCTCTGCAGTCACCGCCAGGCCGCGAGCCTTGCCACTGTCGATTTCGCGGAGCGCTTCGTTGCAACTGACGTGCACGACATGCAGTCGCGCGGCCTGACCTGCATTCTCCAAGCAATCGAGCACCTTGGCAACGCCTTGGGTTTCCGCAGAGCGCGGCCGCGACTCTCCCCACGCACGCCGATCAGTGCGCCCACTTTCGCGGACCGCCCGAGTTAGAGCTTCCATCAAGCTCTGGTCCTCGGCGTGCACCCCAACAAGCAGCCCCAGTCGGGATGCCTGTATGATACCCGCAGCCAAGAGATCGTCGGGCACGCGCGGGAAATCGTCTATCCCGGAGTCACACATAAACGCCTTCAAGCCCACTGCACCCCGCCGTCGCAGCTCGTCGAAGTGCTCGCGGTTGTCCTCCACGAACCCGCCCCACAGGCCATAGTCCACGACGGCACTCCGCCGTGCTGCATCTGCCTTCGCCTCGAAGTGGGTCCGGGTCGTGGTGGGCGGCGAAGAGTTGAGCGGCATCTCCAGCACCGTCGTGACACCGCCCGCGGCAGCTCCGCGGCTTCCCGCCTCCCAACCTTCCCAGTGTGCCCGGCCCGGTTCGTTGAAGTGCACGTGAGCGTCGACCAAGCCCGGCAAGACCATCAAGCCCGTGGCGTCCACGACCTGTGCGGCCCCTCCTTCTGCAACGTCGTGCCCGATAGCCGCTATCACGCCATCTTCGACCGCAACGTCTTGGAGCAAGACCCCGGCTTCAGTCACCACATGACCGCTCCGGACCAGCAGTTCCACCATCCCCTTGGCGTTCAACTTATCGCAGCCCTCCCATGGCAACCCTCAACCACCAGCCTCCAACGGTTGGATCACGATCTCCTGGGCACCCTCCCACAGCACCTGTCGGCCCAGCTCCCGGAGCTGCTCCGCTCCGTCCACGACAGTCGCGAAATGGTTGCCCGCCAGCTGGCCCATCTTGCTGGCGAATGCGGTCGCGCCGTACGGAAAGAGAATCTCGGTCTCGCTGTAGCCACCCGGATAGAGCAGTATCTGGCCCGGCGCCGGGTAGCTGGTGTGGTTTTCATGTCCCACTCCCACCGCTAGATCGCCCAGCGGGACCCAGGCCGACTCGCCGCTCCACCGCGCTTGCACTATCTTACTTGTGATAGGCAGCAGCTTGCCAAACGCAGCACAGGTACGCGGTGCCGCCTCCGATTCCAGCTGCGCGGTGAACATCAACGATCCAACGCGAATTCTCAGCATGCCAAACGACCTTTCAGTTATCTCGACTCATGTCCTCGACACGAAACGGGGCGAACCCGCAGCCGGAGTTAACGTTACTCTCTGGAGGATGGATGGGAAGGACAAGGTGTTGGAGTCGAGCCAAACCACTGACGACGACGGCCGGATCGCCAATCTGCTGAGTGGTGACCTCACAACAGGATCGTACCGCATCGCCTTCGATGTACACGACTACTTTGACCGACACGGCGACCAAGCACGATTCATTACCAACGTGGTTTTGAACTTCGATATCTCGACCGTCGACCGAAGTTACCATGTGCCGCTCCTAGTGTCTCCGTTCTCTTGCACGTCATACAGGGGAAGCTGAACGAGGTGCCGGCCTACCCAGATCAGCGATCGGCGATCGAACGACTCTTCGAGGGAGACAATCCACTCCTACACGAGCTATTGGACGGCATGCCATATCGGTCAGACGCGCAGCTGATGGTGCGTGCGCGTGAGATTGTAGAGGATCTCTCAAACGAGCAACGAGTTCAACTCATCAATTTACATCCTCGAATAGGTGATACTTCTAAGAGGTTGAAGTCCGAATACCCAACCTCGTACGCGGAGCAAGGCGCGGACCAAGATATCTCTCAAGAAGGCGTATTGGAGCTGCTGGAATCACTCAACAAGCAATATGAGGCACGGTTCGGTTTTCGCTTCGTGGTCTTCGTGAACGGCCGGCCCAAGCCGGACCTGATTCCAATTCTCCGACATAGGTTGCAACGATCGCGTGATGAAGAACTCGAGACGGCGTTAGCTGAAATACTCGCCATTACCGCGGACAGACTTAGCAAACGCCCTCTCATCGGACAAACTCGATGACTCAGACGAGGTAAGCAAGATGAATGGAACTGCACCAGCAACATCGACAGTCGATACCACCGAGGTAAAGGCGGCACATCGACAATTTCTTTTCCCCTGCGCACCACCTTACTACAGCGACCCACTGGTGCTCGTAGAGGGTCACGGCGTGACCGTCATCGACTCGGAGGGCCGTGAGTTCCTCGACTTTTTCAGCGGCATTCTCACTACATCTGTGGGACACTGCAACCCCGAGGTCGTAGAGCGCGTGAGCGAGCAGTTAGGCACGTTGGGCCACGTATCCACACTCTATATCAACGAGAATCAGGTCGAGGCAGCACGGCGATTAGCAGGCATCGCACCGGGGAAGCTCGGGCAATCGTTCTTCACCAACAGCGGTACCGAGGCGGTCGAGACCGCCGTGATGCTGGCATGCATGTACACCGGCAGGTCGGAGATCATCGCCTTGAGACACGCTTACTCCGGGCGGAGTTTCTTGGCGACGAACATCACTGCACACGCTCCCTGGCGGCCGCTTGCCACCTCCATTCCCGGAATCAAGCACGTGCTTTCGCCGTATCCATATAGATGTCCCTTCAAGAGCCCCTGTGACGAGAGTTGCGTCGACGCCTTCGCACACGATCTCGAAGAAGCAATTGTTACCACGACCAGTGGCAAGCCGGCCGCCTTCATGGCGGAAACGATCCAAGGTGTTGGCGGGTATGTGGTGCCGCCGCCTGGCTACTTCCAGCGCGCCGTCGAGATAATCCACAAGTATGGTGGTGTGTTCATCTGCGACGAAGTTCAGGCAGGGTTTGGGCGCACCGGCAGCAAGTGGTTCGGCATCGAGCACTGGGACGTGGTACCCGATATCATGGTAATGGCCAAGGGAATCGCCAACGGACTTCCTGTCGGTGCAACTATCACTCGTCCAGAGATCGCAGAGGCCTGGACCGCAAAGACGATCTCCACGTTTGGTGGCAATCCAATCTCCATGGCGGCCGCCGTGGCGACGATGGACATAATGCAGCGGGATGATACTCCCAGGCGTTCACAGGAACGCGGCGACCAACTGCGCAAGGGCCTGAACGATCTCGCCCAGGAGTTCGAGTGGAGTGGGGAAGTACGCGGCATGGGTCTCATGCAGGCGTTGGAGATCGTCGAAGACAGGAAGACCAAAGAACCCAGCCCAAAGATTAGTAGTGCACTGCTCGAGGCCACAAAAGAAGAGGGATTGCTTGTCGGGCTTGGAGGCCTCAAGGGGAACGTGATCCGGATGGGACCATCCATGTTGATTACCGAGTCCGAAGTCGACGACGCGATCGCACGACTTGCCCGCGCCTGCCGCAAGGTCGCCGAGGCCTAGCAGCCCTCGTGCCGTGGACCTCTTGGCTGTTGCTGGTTGTGGCGGTTGGACTGGGACTAATCATAGAACTCACGTTCCTACTGCGACAATCGCGCATCCAACGCGATGATTCCAAGGACGCGCCGGGGACCACCACGGAATGACATCCACCACTGTCATAGTGGTGCTGGTCGTTTACGCTGCGGTGCTTCTGGCGATCGGAGTTTGGGGTGGTCGAGGCTCCGACAACGTAGCCGGATACTATGTCGCCGGCAAACGCCTCCCGTCGTGGGTCATAGCGTTCAGTTCCAACTCCACCGGAGAAAGCGCTTGGCTGCTCTTGGGGCTAACTGGCATGGGCTACGCTGTCGGGATCCACGCACTGTGGATCGTGCTGGGAGAGGTGCTGGGAGTGACCCTAGGCTGGGTGCTGGTCGCCCTTCCCTTCAAGGAGTATACCGACCGATATGACTCCATCACGGTACCTGACTATTTGGAAACAAGATTCCGTGACACCAGGCATGTGCTGCGTATCGTAAGCACGGTCATCATTTTCAGTATGGTCACCGCGTATACCGCAGCTCAACTCAGCGCCTCGGGCAAGGCGTTCGGATCTTTCTTGGGTACCAGCTACCAACTCGGCGTAGTGATCGGCGCAGCGATTATTCTATTCTACACCACGGTGGGTGGCTTCAAGGCCGTTGCCTACAGCGACCTATTGCAGGGGGTTCTCATGTTTGGAGGACTCCTCATTCTGCCCATCGTGGGCATAGTAGCGGCCGGTGGTTGGACCGAACTCATGCGGCAACTGCATTTCCAAGATCCCAATCTGCTTCTGCCAATGGGGTCGTTTGGGATGAGCATGCGTGGCATTGCCAGCGCCGTGGGATTCGTTGGCATCGGGCTGGCGTTCTTGGGCGCTCCCCAGCTGCTCGTCCGCTTCATCTCCGCAAGAGATCGGAAACAGATCGTCGACGCCAGCCGGATCGCCGTGGTGTGCATCATCGTGTTCGACGTCGGGGCGGTTTTCTCGGGCATGGCGGGAAGAGCGTTATTTCCCGGTTTAGTCGACTCGGAGACGATCCTGCCCACGATGAGCACCAACCTATTCCCGAGCATCTTCACCGGGATCTTCATGGTCGTAGTCTTGGCGGCGATAATGTCCACCGTCGACTCGCTGCTAATCTTGGCATCGTCAGCAGTCGTGCGCGATGTATTGCAAAAGATATTTCATCCCAACATATCCGAGCGACAGTTCTCGTTGTGGGGCAAGGTAACGACCGTGGTAATAGGCCTGAGTGCCCTGGCGCTGGCATATGGGCAGGCGAGAATGATCTTCTGGTTCGTTCTGTTTGCCTGGTCCGGTTTGGCCTCCGCGTTTGCTCCGCCGGTATTGTGTTCGCTCTTCTGGAAACGCACGACACGTGCTGGTGCCGTAGCCGGGATGATCGCGGGATTTCTCACAACGGTAACATGGGTCCTGTTCTTCAAGGAACGGTTCTACGACCTCTACGAAATGTTGCCGGGATTTTTTGCTGGATTTGCGGTCACGATCGGTGTGAGCTTGTTCACCACGCCGCCCGAAGGTGCCGAGGAGGAGTTCCTATCCGTGAGAGCTGCGCTCGAGACGCGCGATTGACATGGTGATCCACAACCACAGTGGTCTCTAGGAGGCACGAATGACACGGCAGACGCGACGCGAGTTCATCGAGATTGGCACGGCCATGGGCACTGCCATAGGCATCGGCGGCTGGCCGTCGAGTCATACCGGTACGCCAAATTCAAGAGCGGTCTCCGGACCGGGACCGGACATGGTCGTACTGAATGCAAAGATCTATACGATTGACGACACCCAACCCAGGGCTCAGGCGTTCGCGGTGAAGCAGGGGCGTTTTCTGGCGGTCGGAACCTCTGCCGACATGCGGAATCTCGCGACGTCCGACACAACCGTACTGGACGCCAGCGGCATGACGATCGTCCCTGGATTCATAGATGCGCATACCCATCCGGCGTACGCCGGCATATTCGAACTAACCCAGGTCAATGTGGATCTCAGGAGCATAGCCGAAATCAAGGCGGCGCTCAAAGAGCGCGCGCGCCACACACCATCGGGACAATGGGTGATCGGTTTCAAGTACGACGATACAAAGGTGCGCGATGGTCGTAAGCTGACACGCAAGGACCTGGACGACGCTGTACCCGACCATCCAGTGCAGGTAACCCATCGCGGTGGGCATACATCCTGGTACAACAGCAAGGCCTTCGAACTAGCAGGTATCACAGCCGACACTCCTGATCCACCACACGGCAAGTACTATCACGACGGCAACGAGCTCAACGGACTCGTCGCCGAACAAGCAAACGCTCCATTCGAGCAGATCATTCCCTCGGGCTCGACCCGCGAACAGCGCCAGGCCGGTGTTGCATTGATCTCAAAGCTCATGACAGCCGCCGGCCTCACATCTGTACACGATGCGCTCACTACTCGAGAGTACGCGACGGCATATGAAGACGCCTACAAAGCCGGCGAACTCGGCTTTCGGGTCTATATGATGCTGAGAGGGGCCGCGTATGAGGATGTGAAGGCTTCGGGACTCTATACCGGACTGGGTGACGAGCACCTGCGGATAGGTGGCGTCAAGTTCACCGCCGATGGGTCCGCATCCGAGCGCACGATGCGCATGAGCACACCTTACGTCGGCAGGCCCAACGATTTTGGCATCCTGAACATGACACAGCAGGAGATCCACGAGGCCGTCGAGGAGGCCCATCGCAAGCGGTTCCAGATCGGCATTCACGCCAACGGTGACGTAGCAATCGACATGGTGCTGAGCGCCTACGAGCGCGTGCAGAAGCTCTGGCCGCGTTCGGATCCACGTCACCGGATCGAACACTGCTCGCTGGTCAACCCCGATCTCTTGAAGCGGATAAAAGCCGTGGGAGCGATTCCCACGCCGTTCTACACCTATATCCACTATCACGGCAACAAGTGGGTCGAGTACGGCGCTGAAAAGATGCGGTGGATGTTTGCCCACCGATCGTTCATCGACTTTCAAATTCCTGTCGCTGGCGGATCGGACTACATACCCGGCCCCTTCGAACCGCTCATGGCGATCCAAAGCATGGTCACCCGCAAGGATATGTCCGGCCGTGTGTGGGGTCCCAATCAGAAGATCACGGTAGACGAGGCACTACGCGTCTGTACGATAAACGGCGCTCACGCATCGTTCGAGGAGAACTTCAAGGGGTCGATCACCGTCGGCAAGTTGGCGGACTTCGTTGTTCTCGCTGAGGATCCACATGACGTAGATCCCGATCGCATCAAGGAGATTCCCGTGGTGAGAACGGTTGTCGGGGGCACGACGATGCATGAACAAGTGGGCTGAGACGTGGCCCCCGAACGACGACGGGGGCCCCGTGGGGCCCCCGCCTCGCAGTACGCGCCCGATCACGCCACTGGCTAGAAGTTGAGCATCATCTCGGCCATAAAACCATTGGTGTTCTTGCTTCCCGGTCCTTGAGGGAAGTCGAGAGCATACTCTAGCGCGAGCCGCAGATACTCCGGCAGGTTGAGCGGAACCACACCCCCGAAAACGAATCGCCGGTTGGCGTTATCATCCACGTCCGTATCCGGGTCGGCGAATTCCCACCGTCCGAACAGCGTCACCGAATGCGGCGGGATCATGTACTGGGCCTGCCCCCAATAACCAAAACCCTTTGTGTCAGCGGATGTCGGCAGATCAGTATCTTTCCCGTAAGCCAGTCCGCCCAGCAGCTCGAAGCTATTGGGAAAAATCTTATTGGCGCTGATAGCAGTTCGCCAGAAGTGAGACGTCAGGTTCGGCATGGAGGTATCGAGTCCGTTGATGGACCCGTAGTATCCCATTAAGGTAAGGCCCGACCCCCGATCGTCGAACAGGAGCTGGTCCGTGATCACGAAATCCTTGTCCACGTCGGTATCTTTGCCACCGCCGCTGCCGGTGCGATTCACACCGTTGAGTAGCTCGGCCGACAGACGGTTCTGCCCAACTACATAATAGGCCTCTAGTCCCAGCTGGTCCTTGGAGAACTTGAACGGCATCGTCGCGGTCAAGGGGCTGGCGAGTGGTGTAGGTGTCCTGATGCCCGTTGGACGGTCAAAACCGGCAACGCCGTCGCGGAGCAGCCAGTGCATGAGTCCGAAACGGAAACCGCCCCACGCCTTTGCGTTGCCCCACACGGTCGACATATGAGCGGTTAGTCCAATGTCGTCCTCCGCCTCACGCTCGACTTCGAAGAAGGCAGAATAGCTCGTCCCAAAGGCACCGGAGTAGAAAAGCGTGGCATCGTGAAAGCTAAACCCGCTTTCGGAGACCGGTTGGCTCTGGGTTTTCTCGTATCCATATCGGACGCGACCGCGGAACGACATGTACTCGGAAACCTTGCCGACATCTATTTTCTGGCCGATCTCGGCCGGCATTCGGTAACCGGCCCAGCGGAACTTGATGCCGGTCCCATTGAGTCGTGGTACCGCTGGTGAGTGGCAGAAGTTGCACGTCACACCGTACTTGCGTGCCCACGCCGGAATTTTCCCCCGAGTTTCGTTGTATGTTGCGATGTACCTCCTAATAGCCGACGTCGTGAGCTCGGCTGGCCGGGTGTGATACGTAGTGGCAGTGGTGAGGGCGACCAGGGCCGTAACGGGAAGCAATAACATAAGTCCTCCTGGTCAATACCGGCAGCGGATCGCAGGGCTGCCGCGAGAATACCCGGCGGACGACAGTTCAACGACGGCGATCGCGTCATACGAAGTTCACCGAGCACCTAGCGAAGCTGAAGAGACGAGGGCCAGTGTTCAGACCCTACTGTTCTCTCCCCAGCCCCCGTATGAAGGCTATGACAGCCTTCATCTTGTCACCGCTCAGTTGAGAGCCGAGCGGCGGCATTGTGCCTTTGCCGCCAGAGATGACCCGTTCGATTTCCTCATCGGTTCGAGATGTCTGCCATTCCGCACTGGTGAAATCGGTGGGTTTGGGATCGAGCATTTTGGCCATCGGAGAATCTGCATCGCCCTTTACACCGTGGCACGTAGCGCAAAGTTGGGCGAATAGAACTTTCCCGGTGGAATCGGGGGCGACGGCAGCCGCTGTTCCTTCACGTAGGGTTACGTCTGTAGTAGATATCCCCACAGCTAGCAACGCTATACCAGCCGTGAGCCACATGTCGGTATACATTTTCATTGAACCGTATCTCCCTCATGCTATATGGTGTGAG